>NZ_JBITDM010000015.1:0-158335 GCF_044454195.1 Streptomyces sp. NPDC051561
CTCGATACGCACCAACCGACCGGAATCGACCACGGCTATGAAGCTGCCCCAGTGCGTCGCAACCGACAAGCGCCGTTCCACTCTGCACCAACTCCGCCCCTGAAGTCTTCCCTGCTCTCGGACAGTGGTTGCTTACGCCACAAAGGCTCCACCTCGGCCGAGGGTCCGCAGAACGGAGATTGCCCCCGTGCCCCACTGCCCAATCCCCTCAGTGGACGCGACGGTCACGGCGGCAGAGAGCGCGCCGGCCGCGCTGACACGCGACATGTGACTGAACGGCACCTGGCTTCGGCCCCGAGAAGAGAATCGTCCAGGTCCTCGACGGCCTGCGCGCGAAGTGGGTGCGCGGCTTCGTCCCCCATGAGCGACCTGGATTCCGTGCAGGCATCCCTGCACCCTGCGGTCCGAACCCTGCTGGCGTTCGCAGGATCCGGCTACCACACCGTGCTGTCGCTGAAGTTCCCGTATCAGAAGAGGCCGCTCCCGCAGCCTGGCACCGGCCCGATGGTCGCCGAACTCGCCCGTATCGACAGAGTCCTTGATGCCGTCCTGGACAAGGTCGGCATCCTGGTCATCGACAACGAGCCGTTCCTTGAAACCCGCGACCTGGACCGTGCCGCTCTCCTGAACCCCTTCTACCAGGCCGTCACCGCGCACGTGATCGCCGAGCGCACCAAGCGCTACGGATCCGACTGCCGCACCCACCTCTACTTGGGCGCACTCAACCGCCTCCACGACCCCGCCTGGCGCACGCCCGCCGTCGACGGATGGCTGGACCACGTCAGGAACAGCCCCGAGATCGACGGCGTCGACATCCACCCGCACGTCGCCTCCATCGAGCAGGCCAAGACCTTCACGGACTACGTACTGCCCCGCATCCGCCCCGACCAGCGCTTCCTGGCCACCGAGTTCTCCTTGGTGCACTGGTGGAAGCAACACTGGTGCGACCCCGTCCCCGCCGGCTACGCCGACCGCTACCACGTGCCCGCCACCACCCCTACGTGGCAGGAGGTACGGGACGCCGCCGCGCATCCTGTACCGCGGCAGCAGTGGCACGACCTGTTGATGAACAGCCCCTGGTTCACCTCGCACCAGGACTACCTGACCACCCAGGTACAGCAGTTCCGTGCCACCGGGCGCCTGACCGTGCCCACCTACGGCAGCGTCCAAGGGCCGGCCATGACCCGCGACATCGGGCCGAAGAAGACGCCGTGGTTGCTCAACAGCCTCTACGCCAACCGTACTGCCCGCCCCTCCCCCGACGGCAGGATGGCCCACAATCCAGCCTTCTACGACGACTTCCGCACCCT
Organism: Streptomyces sp. NPDC051561; assembly: GCF_044454195.1. NCBI lineage: Bacteria > Bacillati > Actinomycetota > Actinomycetes > Kitasatosporales > Streptomycetaceae > Streptomyces > Streptomyces sp. NPDC051561. The sequence continues at coordinate 1,311 of NZ_JBITDM010000015.1, forward strand.
CCAGGACTCACCCAACGGGCCCTGAACACCACCCGACAAGGCGCGGCTGCCGCCCCACGGACTCCCCCGGCACCGACCGTTGACCGGAGCGGCTCAATGCGCGCTTCTCCACGCCAGGCTCCGGACCAGGCGGGCGCGAACCAGCCCGGGCCAACAGCGGTCCGGGCCGGAAGAAGGCCCGCTCCGATGTCGTCGGGCTGAAGGATCTTGGTGAGGATGCGGGCAAAGAGCGTTTCCGATGAACCCTTCAGCTCGGGCGGCTGCCCGATCAGGGCGGAGGCGAGGTACGGGTGACGGCCCGCCATGGCGACCTGGGTGAGGAAAGCCCGTCGGGCCCGCTGCGGCCGGACACCGCGGGCCAGCCCGTGGACGTCATCTTCTTCCAACACCTCATCAGTGACGACGGCTCCGCCACCCGCACGAGAGACAACCGCGTGGACGGCGCCGGACAGGGGGGCGACGACGCGTCGGTGCTCGTGGACCTCTACCGGGTGCCCATCCACGTCGACCGGACCGTCTTCACCGTGAACACCTTCACCGGACAGACCTTCGAGGAAGTCGGCAACGCGTGGGAGCCCATGGGGAAGGCCAACCTGCCGCCCAGACCTGCATCAGACCCCGATCCGGCGCGGTCGCGACGCTCCTTGGTTCCCTGCGGCTGTTCGGTAGTCAGGGCTTCGAGGGAAACGGACTCGTCCAATCCGGAGAAGGTGGTTGATCCCGACTTCGCGTATCGCGTCGTCTCGCCTACGGTCGCCTTCATGAGCAGCGACGGCGTGGTGGTTGATGAGGCGGTTCGTGCGGCGTGGGACGCCTATCGGATCCTGGAGAAGCGGACGCCCGCTGAGGAGCGGCAGCGGGCGCAGCAGCGGGTGACGGCCGTGATGGACTCCGTCGGGCGCGAGGAGGTCTCCCGGGGCACGGTGTTCCTGGTGGGGGTCCTGACGGGGTACCTGATCGCGGAGCCGCCCGGCGGCGGGAAGCGGCTCGATCCGCTCAACGACCTCATCCCCGCCGTGATCCGCAAGCTGCCCTCCTTCGAGATGGCCGACCCGGAGCAGGTGCCGATGGCCACCGGTGTCCTCATGGCCGCGGCGATGGGCATGGACACCGTGGCCTGGCGCGACCAGTTCGGGAAGATCGAGTCGAAGGAGGCGATGGTCCACAGCTTCGTGCTGTGGCTGCTCGCCGATCTCTTCGACTCCCTGGCCGAGAAGCCGGGAACCATCGACCAGTTGATGCGCGAGACCTTCGAGGCCATGGGCACCGAGGACAGCTGACGCCGGACAGCCCAGCGAAAGGAGCCCGGGGGGGGGGAAGGGATCGAGCGGGAACCCGTAGAGGTACCGATACCTCGGCTTGTTCCCTGACATCGATCGGTCACTCTCTGTGCTGCGGGGTTGTGATCGCTGCGGTCCCTTTCGATCGCGTTCGGTCTCGGTCGCAGGGCGTTTGAGGGTGTTCCCACGTCGTACCGGGGGCCGATGCGTGCCGATCGGGATGCGCGGGGCTCAGGACAGAGCACCGGGTTTGCGGGGCCGGGGTACGGCGGGGAGCAGTTCCCACAGGGGTCGGGACCCGGAGGCCCAGGCGGCGAGGGTGTGGCGGTCGGCGACGTGGAGTCGTTGCTGCTGGGCGAAGGTCACCGCGGGTGCGGTGACCCGCCCGTTGGTCACGATGACCGCGATGTCGGCGTGGTGCACCGGGCGGGCGGTCCCGTTGAGGACCTGGAGGTCGGGGGTGCCGACGGCGGATCCGGCGAGGCCCTGGCGGCGGTGTTTGCACTGGATGACCCACAGCCTGCCGTAGGGGTCGGTGGCCTTCACGTCGGCGCCCTGGTCCCCGCCGCCGCCCACGCGGACCGCGTCCCGGCACCCGTCGCGGAACATCAGGTCCCGGACTGCGTCCTCGAACCGGGAGTGGTGCAGTGCGTCAAGGTGGGGCATCGCGTACCGCAGCGCCTGTGCCTGCACGGCGTCCCAGCGGGCCCGCTGCTGTCGCTGGTGCAGCCAGACACTGCCGGCCCCCGCGGCCGTCACTCCCAGGATGACGAGCAGCCACCAGTTCGCCAGCAGCCAGTTCACCGCCGACACCACCAGGCCCGCGCCCACGAGCCCGGCCACGACGATGCCGATCAGCTGCTCGTTCTCGCGCTGGCGCCGTTTGCCGGAGGTGCGCGGCCGCGGCCGCGCACCGGCCCGCCGTTTCCTTGCCGGCCGCCTTCGGCGGGCGGGGGCACTCACTGGCTGCTCTGGGTGACACTTTGCGCGAGCTGCTTCAGGAAGTCCCCGATGCCCTGCCCGACGGGTGTCGGCGCGATCAGGATCCCGAGGACCAGGACGATCAGCGCGGTCGTCCGTTCCTCGACCCGACTGCGTGCCTGGGTGCGCCGTTTGAGCCGGAAGTACACGACGACAGCCAGCAGCACCGCAAGGTTGATGGTCAGAATCACCAGGCCCTCCCCCGAAACCGCCCACCTTGACCCCTCTGTTTAGCGAGGCGAGTCAGGCCGTGACGGTGGGTTGCTGAGAAATGGCACAAAGTCATACGCCGGGCGTCTCAATCCACCCCGTGCACCCGACTGCGCGGACTCGACACGGCCATGTCCCGGGGAGATCTACGACAACGGGGTCTGGTCGAGGCCGGCTGTCGGCCTTTTCCCACCTCGGCAACGGAGCGTGACAGGGGCGGGGCGGCAACCCTGAAGGTGCCCGGCAGTGGCCATTTCCTGAAGCCGCATGGTGCCGCCGGGCTGCACTATTACGTCGGTGCAGGCTGTCGCCTGTCTTCCGCGCGCCGCCGCGCGGCACCGGGCCAAGTGTGGGATCTCAGAACGCTCGCCACATGACGACACCGTGGCCTGCGGATCTCTGGCCTTTCTCACGCCGATGGTCATGCTTGTGTTGCAGGAGCGCGGCCATGTCCTGCGTCGGGCAGTCTTCTTGGATCCGCACCATTGCTGACCCGTTCTCCGGGGTGGGACCGTGGCTGGCATGGTCGACACTCGCTCGCGACGGTACGAGGCAGCCGCCCGAAGAATGTTCTGGTCCGGCGTCGCCCTGTTGCTGCTGGGCTTGGCCGCTCTCGCGACCGCGCGGACGGACGGCGCCCGGCCGTGGGTGTGCGACCCGGGCTGCCGCCCGGCGGAGAGTACAGCGTGGGAGATCGTCAGAACACTCGGTGCGTTGGGCGCCGGCCTGGGCGCGCTGCTCGGGGCCGTCGCCGTGCTCATGGCTACCCTCCGCCGCCCACCGGCCCCTCCGCTGTCGGACAATCCTGCAGCCGGGTCAAGCAACACCGGGCCGGAGTAGTGCCTCCCTGTGCCATCAGAACGTCCACCACCGAGCCGGCGACCCCAACGAGTCGACGGACACTGTTGTCCACGACCAGTCCTACGAGCTGCTGAACTTGAACTTGTGATGTCGGTCGGCTCGTGGTGACGCCGTCGGGATCCGAGAGCGCCGGATGCTGCCGGCTTGGGTTCAGGACGCCGGCTCGCCGTGCCGAGGCGAGGTTCACCTCGACGTCATCGCTCCAGGAGGAGACTTCCAGCCATGAGAGGTACCGGCCTTGCGCGCAGACCAGGACCTCGCCCGGGCACTCGCCGGTTTCGGTGAACAGTTGTACGTCGGCAGCCACGGCGGTGCCGGGGCCTGTTGGCGCGCTCTCCACCACATCGGTATCGAGCTCAAAGTAGGCAGTGCCGCACCCGCACTTGCCGGGGGGCGACGTGAGCGGGCTCGTCCGGGTTCAGGACGAGGTCAAGCACGTCTGCTACGTCTCGGGCAGGCTGTCAGTCATGCCGCCAACGCAGTTGACCAGCGGCTCTGGGCTTCGATCAATTTCGGGTTCGCCGGCCCGGCGCTCACAGGTCCAGGGGCAGGTCGGTACCGGCGAGGCAGCCGTCGATGACCTCCGGTCGGTACTGCAGCATCTTCAGTTTGCGCTTCACAGCGCGGGTGATCTGGCTGAGGTCGGCCGCGGCGAGATTGCCGACGTCACGCTTGACCAGCGACCACACGCCCTCGGTCGGGTTGCGGTCCGGAGCATAGGCGGGCAGCCGGAACACCGTGAGCCACTGGGCGTTCGCGTTGATGAATTCGCGCATGCCGGCCGTCAGGTGGAGGCGGACGTTGTCCCGGACGAGCACGATCGGTCCGCCGAGCTGGATGCGGGCGCGGACGATCAGGTAACGGAAGTCGCGCCAGCCGAAGCCCTTCGGCTCGTCCTTACGGCCCCGGTACTCGCGGATCGCGTAGATCAACCTGGACCGCTCGCCCGGCTTGCAGCAGGCCACGCCCGCCATCGACACCCGCCCCGAGCCCCTGCCCGCCACCCTCACCACCGGGGTCCGGCCGATCCGGCCCCAGGTCCTGGCACGCGGCGGAGTCATCGACTGCCCAGCCTCATCCTCGAAAACGATCGAGGCGTTGCGCTCCGCCGCGATGCTCTTACCCGCGGCCAGGTCTCCTTCCTTCACACCTCGACCGCGTCGCCTCGCGCTCGATCGCCCGTCGAGCGGGCTGCTGCCAGCTCCAGCCGTGCCGCTTCAGCAGCCGCCAGGTGCCCTCGACCGTGTACGAGACACGGAACAGCCGGCCGATCAGCGTCTTGACCCGCGCCAGCGTCCACCACTGGTCCACCCATCCGTGAGCCAACGGGCTACGCTCCGCCAATCAGTGGCCCTTCACCGAGTACCACAGGTCGTTGCCCGCGCTCGGTGGTGCCGGCCACGCGATCGCAGTCGAAGACCGACATCTGCGCGCGGCGCATGTACGAGCTCGACCCCTACCTGGACATCTCGGTGTACAGGCAGGGGGTGACCGCGGAAAGCATCGAGGAGTTCTTCGTCCGGGCGAAGGTGTGCTCGGTCCGGGCCCCTGCGCCCGGGAGTTCAGGGGGTGAAGGAGTAGCCGTTGCGGTGGTTAGGTCCGTAGTCGGTGGTGGCATTGACGATGTGGCCGGCCACGCCGAGCAGCAGGATCAGCACGAGGAGGACCTTGGCGGTGGTGTCGAGCACCAGTGGCCGAGTGCCGGACCGGGTCGCTTCCTCGGCAGGAGCGGAGGCGTGGACGGAGGAGTGGACAGGGGCGGAGGCGGCTGGACGGGCCTCCCCGAACAGGTGCTTGGGGTAGGCCGGGGTGAGCAGGTACGCGTAGGCGCTCAGCCGCATGTTGTACCGGACGACGGCCGCTGTCGCACCGTACAGCGGTGCGGGCAGCCGACCCAGAACGAGGGTGACGAGCCAGAACACCCAGCTGACCGCGGCCCAGCCACTCTGCAGGAGGCTGGCGACGATCGCTGCGGGGATCACCAGGAACAGCCGGAAGAGCACCGCGAGACGGTTGAGCGGGGTGGGCCGCACCTCGATCCGCACCGGATAGTCCGGGGCGGTCAACGAGAAGGGCGGATAGCGGTCGACGAGGACCGCGGCACTGGCGTGAACGCGCGTCGTGTAGGCGAGCACGGAACTCAGGAACTGGAAGATCCTGTCGGGCAGCCGCCCCGTGAACAGGGCGGCGAGCCAGCCCGCGATCGTAACGAAGAACGCCACGATGCCGAGCGCCCAGACCACAAGGAACTGGGGGATCAGCAAAAGCCAGCGCAGCAACACGGTCCAGCGCCGCTGGGGCGCGGGAGCGGGGACGTCCAGAACCGGCAGCGACTCATCGTCGCTCTCGGGGATGGCGGTGGAGGGGTGGTTCTGGTCTGTCGTCATGAGTACTCCCTCACGAGGTACGGCCGACACCGCCACACTGCCCTCTTTCCACGCTGTCTGCGCGACCGAAGAACACCAGGGGAGGCCCCGGGAGGGAGGCGTCGAATGAGCAAGGAGGGGCTGGCAATTGTGCTCCCTGACGGAGGGGGTACGCGCCGGCGTCGCGGGCGGCGTGCGCAGCCGTGGGCGATTGGCTAAGCGGTTGAGCGCGTAAGTCCTTCGGGGGTTACGCGGCCTGGTCGAGCAGGGCAGGCTGTTGATCGCAGCCAAGGGGCTGTTGGGAGTTCAACTCTTTCTGTTCGTGCCGCTCGATCCGGACCAGCAGGTCCTTGAGGTCGGGCAGGGTGAACTTCCATCGGAAGGGCCGGGCGGTCTCGTTGTAACGACGCTCGAGGCGATCAGCCGGTCTTCGACCTGGTCAAGGTTGGTGAAGTCGTTGGGCGTGATGACCTTGCGCTGCACGATGGAAATGAAGATCTCCACCTGGTTGAGCCAGGAGGCGTGCACGGGCGTGTGCACCATGACCGCGTTGGGCAAGCGCTCGGCCAACCGGTCGGCGGCGGCCTTGTCGCGGTGGGAGGAGCCGTTGTCGACGCCCCAGAACACCCGCTTGGCCGAGGCGTATGGCTCGCTCGTCATGATCTTTTCTACCGGACCCATGAACGGGACGATCCCGGTCTTGGCCGAGCAGCGGCCCATCACGCGAGCGGTGTGGACGTCGTAGGCGGCCAGGTAGGCCAGCGCGCCACCGCGGTCGTAGTCGTGGTTGACGCGCATCATCCGGGAGGTGCCGGGTGGCAGGGTGGGGTGACAGCGACAGCGGGCCTGGATGGAGGTCTTCTCATCAGCGCTGATCACGTACTCGTCCGCGCCGAGCGGGAGGCCGTCCCAGACACGGGCGTACAGGTCCAGCACGCGGGCGGCCCTGGACGCGAAGGCCGGGTCCCGGATGAAGATCCACGACTGGTACTGCCAGGGCTTGAGCGCGTCGGTGGCCAGAATGCGGCGCACGGTGGAGGTCGGGATCGCCGTCGCCAGGCCACGAGCGACGACCTCTCGTGCCAGGTCGCCGCAGCTCCAGCGCGACAGCGGCACACCACTCTCGGCCGGTAACTGGCAGGCCAGCGCTTTGATTTCGGCCCGCTGCAGCGGGCCGAACGTCGGCGGGCGACCTGGGCGGGGCCGGTCGGCCAGGCTCTTGACGCCCTGCTCGCTGTCGTAGCGGCCCCGCCACAGCCGGACCGTGTCGATGTGCACGCCTCGACGCTGGGCTATGCGCGCGTTGGAGTAGCCGTGCGCGGCATCCAGCACGATCCGGACTCGGATCACGAGCTGGTGAGGGGCGGTGTGGGAGTAGGCGATCTGCTTAAGCCGCCGGCGGTCGGTAGCGGACACGTCGATCTGGCGGGCGTGACACACAGACAATCGAAGGGACTCTCCGGGAGGATCTTCACCGGGACTCGCCGAGATTGGGAGGAGCTGCCGGCGAGGCCGGTTAGCGGGTCAGCCTCAGTAGGTAGCTGACGTCCCGGTCGAAGTCTCTAGCCACAAGCAACTGTTGCTGGAAGGGCTGTCCCGCAAGTGCGGCCGTGCCGTGGCCTGCGACCGGCACGGCAGGGTCAGGGCCACAGCCGACGGGAGAGGGGCGAGCGTTGGTGACTACCACCTTCTGACGAGTGGGGCGGTCTGGCGCGTGGCGCTGGCATTGTCCGCGCCCTGCACGATCGCCTGCCGCGCGCTGCTGTCAGGGCGTTCAGCCTGTCAGCCCGCTGATTGCGTCGCCGATGTACTTCGCGCCGAGGATGATCAGCACGGTGGTCATGATGGCCGTGTTGTGGGCGGCCATCCATGCCTTCCACTCGCCGAGCATTTTCGCCGACTTCCGGCCGCCGAGGAGGTAAAGGCCGAGCGGTAGCAGGGTGCACAGGGACGCGAGCAGCACCATGAGGACGGCGGCGGCTGTCTTCCCGCCCGTCGAGGCCGTGCTCGCGGCGATGGAGACGGCGCCACCGACGGCCAGGACTAGGTTTTTCGGGTTGGCGACGGCGAGCGCGGCGGCGAGTCCGGCCGATTTGCCGGGGGTGAAGGTGTCGATCGCTTTCATCCAGCCCGGCTGCTCGGCCGCGTGGCCTTCTTTCGGCCGGCCCTTCCACTGTTTGACGCCCATGAGCAGGAAGAGCATGCCCAGGCCCAGCTTCAGCCACAGCGTCCAGGAGGCAGGACCGTCATGGTCACCGGAGGCGTCTCCTCCCGAGCCGGCGAGGACGACGACCGTGACGAGCACGGCGAGCGAGACCAGCCAGCCCGCCGTGAAGGCGATGCCGTTCCCCCGGCCCTTTGGGGTGGCCAGCATGAGGATCACGGCGATCAGCGGCAGGGGGCTGATGGCGATGCCGACCGCCGAGGCGAGCATCTGCCCGATGGCGTCTCCCACGGTGGCCTTAGCCCTTCGCCACGATGGGCGGCAGCTGGTAGGTGCCGTCGAGGACGGACTGCCCGGGGGTGTAGAGGCGGATCATGGGCCGGAAGTCGCCTTCCGGGGCGGGCAGCCAGTTCGCTGCCTCGGCCGGGCTGTCGGGCCGTTCCCGTTGGATGACGACGGTCAGCGAGCCGTCCTCGTCGTACACCAAGCCGGGGGTGCGGTCGCCGAGTGAGTAACGGCCGGCGGGGTTGGCGACGAGGTAGTAGTCGGGGGTGTCATACATGGTCACCGACCAGAACGACTCCACGGGCGGCGGCTGCTCGAAGCGCAGGGTGTAGGAGCGGGAGCCGTTCAGCTGTTCGCCGTCGGAGTCGGTGAAGGTGTGCGCATACACCGCCTCGTACCCGTGGTTGCCCCACAGCGCGGCCCGCGCCGCGGCGGCCCGTAGGAGGTAGGACGCTTCGCGGTCGGCGATCTTCCACTGCAGCGCGTCGATCGTCCCGGTGCCGAGGTGGTCGAGGTTGTAGTCGAACAGGTGCGGGTTGGCCTCCCAGGCGCCCGGCGGACGTCCGTCGTCGTCCGGGGGATTCGACGCGGCTTCGACCCGCGCCTTACCGGCCGCCAGCCCCTCGGTGAGGGCCTTGACAAGGGCGGGGCCGGCGTTCACGTACGGCGTGGGGCCCTCTTCGAGCAGCCCCAGGGGTTGGAAGCGTTCCTGGTAGTCCTGGTCGGGGCCGGCGGGCGGGAAGCTCGCCATCCAGAGGCGTAGCTGCTCGTAGAAGCGCAGTTCCTCGGGCACGGCGGGATCCGGTGCGGGCAGGCCCGTGCGGTGGGTGGCTGTGTCCAGCGGGGTGAGGGTGAGCCGCTGCTGCAGGGCGTGGACGCGGGGCATGTCGTCGGGGCCGTCGCAGGCGTTGCGGCCCACGATGGAGATCACTGCGGTCGGTGCTTCGATCACCCCGCGCACCGTGTCGGGTGCGGTGCCGGACCAGCCGGGCGGGACGATGAGCCAGTCGCCTTCTTCCGTGCCGGTGGCGCGTTTTCCCAGGTAGGCGAAGTTGTTGCTCCAGACGTCCACGAACTGCAGGACGTAGTAGGCGCCGGCGGTGTCGGGGACGTGGAGCAGGATGGGGCCGCCGGAGAGGTCGACCTGGGCGATGGAGTAGACGGTGTCGTTGTTCACGGACACGAAGTGGGCGTCGGGGGTGGCCAGTTTGGTGGAGTGCCCGAACTGGTTGAAGGGGGTGGGCGCCAGCGAGCCGAAGCCCTGGTGCATGAACGCGGAGATCATGGAGACGTCGAAGACGAGGGGGTAGCCGTAGACGTACGCGTCGGCGGCCAGATCGGCGAGACTGTCGGTGTCGGCCGGACTGCTCGGGGGGGTTTTGCTGGTCATGGTTGGCTCCTGTCAGGCGTCGACGCTCAGGGCGGGCAGGGTCCAGGATCCGTCTAGGACTGAGGTCTCCGGGCCGTACACGCGGATGGCGATGGTGAAGGGCCCGTCGGGGGCCGGCAGCCAGTTCGCCTCCTGCTCCGGGTCGGCCGGGCGGTGTTTGCTCACGTGGAGGGTGAGGCCGCCGTCGTCGTCGTGGACCAGTCCGGGGGTGCGGTCGCCGATCGAGTAGCGGTCGATCTCGTTGGCGACAAGAAGCCGTTCGGGCAGCCGGTAGATGGTGGCCGACCAGAAGTAGCGGGCCGGCGGCAGCGCGCCGGGGGCGAAGTGGATCACGTGGTCGTGCGTGGAGGCGTTCGGCGGCCGGTTGCCCTGGTCGTCCTGGGCCCACCCCGCGTACCACGCCTCCGCCGCCGGCAGGCCGTACAGGCCCTTGTCGACGCCCACCGCCCGGGTCAGGTAGTCGTCGCCGTGCTCGGCGCGGATGCCGAACCAGTGAGTGGAGTCGACGGCGTCCTTCTTCGCTTCCTCCAGGTGTGCGCGGGCGTCCGCGATGCCCTGCTCGGCCGCGGCGCGGATCTCGGGTGTCAGGGCGGCGGGCTCGAACTCGCCGCTGCCGGTGACACCGAGCGCGGCGAGCCGGTCCCGCAGCTCCCGCTCGCCGGCCAGGACGGGGAAGAACTGGAGCAGGAAGTCGAGAAGGGTGAAGAACTCGACGGTCGCGAGGTCCTCCTCCCACCATGCCGGCCACACGGGTTCGTCGGCCGGGTGGGGTGCGGCGGTGTCGGTGAACTCCGACAGCGGGCGCAGCACGTACTGCTCCTGGATCGCCCGCAGGGCCGGTACGTCCTCGGGGCCGGCCAGATAGGTGCGGCCCAGGATGCCGACCAGGAACGTGTCGGCGCGCAGCACGCCCGCGATGCCCTCGGGAACGACACCGTCCCAGCCGGGCCCGGCGACCAGGTAGTCACCCGCCTGCGAGCCGGTCGTCCGGGCGCCGATGTAGCCGATGTAGGAGGTGTCCAGGTCGTGCAGCGGCAGGACGTAGTACCGGTCCACGGCCGGCACCGAGATCACGTAGGGCTCGGTGCGCAGGTCCAGCCAGGCCCACGAGTAGGGGGTGTCGTTGTTCGGTGTCACCACGTCGGTGTTGGCCGCGGTGAAGGGCTGCGAGTAGTGCCGGAAACGCCCGAAGCCCCCCACGTACCGGGGGTCGTCGGAGTCGACCGCCTGCGGGTACATCGTCCGGTAGTTCTCCAGGAGCGCGTACCCCCAGATCCACCCCTCGGCCGCAGTCCGCCGCGCCTCCTCGACCGTCAGCTCCGACACACCGACCTCCTCGCACAGAGCGCACATATCGCTTCAAAATGTCACGCCACTTCGTGGGCCGCATCCGCAGCCCTGCCCTTCGGGCACCGACCCGGACGCAGTGAAGGAGCCGGCCATGGGGCTCACGACGTACTCTCCGGGGCCGTCCGGGTGAGGGCCGGACAGGAACACCGGAACAGGCAGGTGGCAGGCTGGCTGGGGCGCTACCGTCCGGGCCTGCTGCGGGGGGACGTGCTGGGGGCACTCACCGCGTGGGCGCTGATCGTCCCCGAGAGTGTCGCCTACGCGCAGATCGCCGGTCTCCCTCCGCAGAACGCGTTCTGCACGGCCCCCGTGGCTCTGCTGGTGTACGCGTTGTTCGGCCGCTCGAACTTCCTGCCGCCCGAACTGCGTCAACATCGCGCGGACCGATCGCGACATCGAACACGTCCTCGTCCAGATCGAGCAGCTACGGCCGCTCATCGACGACCCGCTGGCTCCCGCCTTCCGCCATGCCCGCGAACAGCACGAGCTCGACCGCCTGGAACGCATCGTCACGGCCCACGAATCGACGGGAGAACCCCACGATGGCCACTGACCACGACGCCGAGCGCGACGCCATCACCGCAGCGATCCAACGGCTCCTCGACGGTCGTCCAACCCGGTCCACTGGAGCGCTCACCACGCTGCAACTTGCCGCCGAGGCGGGCGTCAAGCGCTGGGTCCTCACGCACAAGCACGTGGACCTCAAGGAAGAATTCGTCCGCCGAAAGTCCGAAGCGAACGGCATCCCACCCGCGTTCCAGCATCTGCGCGCTCGCGCAGTGGAAGCCGAAGCCGCCGCCCGGGCCCAGCGGGAGCAGAACGACCGGCTTCGCGAGCGCGTCGCCGTCTATGCCCGGGTCATCCACGAACTCCGCACCGAGCTGGACCGGCGCACCGACAACAACACCCAGCGCAGCCCCGTCCGGAGCCTCCCACCAACGTCGCCTGATGCGCGGGAACGGCAGGCGAACCGTGAACGATCGACTGGAAGCAACAACTCGCAATGGGCGAGAGAACCTGGGAACGGCACCGGCCATGCACGGTCGTGCTCGACAACGCCTCCATCCACACGGCCAAGGCGTTCAAGGGCCGCCGCCGGCAACTGGCGAAGATCGGGATCCAGCTGTTCCACCTGCCGCCCTACAGCCCGGAGTTGAACGACATCGAACTCATCTGGCGTCAGGCGAAGTACACGAACTACCCGCAGCGCTCCCAGACCAGCACCGACGCCATCGGCCAGGCCGCCGACGAGGCCCTGACCTGCCAACGCGACCACATCCGTGCATCCGTGAGGCCCTGGACCCAGACCGCTCAGCGCCCTTCCTCTTCGCCTCGCACGCCCCTCAGCTGTTGAAGGCCGGGAATGCGAAGCGCTGGGCGAGGGCGAGGCCGTCGGTGTGGGCGTCGGTGGCGGTAACGGAGTAGACGAGGGTCCGGGACAGGTCGCGCGTCGCGGCGACGACTGTGTGGTAACCGGGGCGGGCACCGGTCTTGCCCCAGACCTCACGGCCGTTCACCACGATCCTCTCCAGTCCGGCCCCGTACCGTGCGCCCGGCAGATCGGGGACCGCGAACATCTCGTCGAGTTGGGCCTTCGGCAGGAACCTGCCGTCGAACAGTCCCACCATCAGCCTCTCCAGGTCCGGCAGCGTCGAGATCATGTCGCCCGCGGCCCAGCGGTCGGAGACGTTCCACTCGGTGACGTCGACGAGGCGGCCTTCCATGTCCTCGTACCCGCGGTTGTGGGGGCCATGGATGCGAGGGTCGCCCCCGACCGGAAAGGAGGTGTCGCGCATGCCGAGCGGCCGCAGGACCCGCACCTGCGCCTGGTGGGCGTAGGTGTCGCCGGTGACTTCCTCCACGAGCATGGCGAGCACGAGGTAGTGGTGGTTGCCGTAGTGCTGCTCCGCACCGGGTGCATGGCGGGGCCCCTTCGCCACCGAGGCGGCGACGACCTCCTCGGGGGTGAGGGTTTCGAAGCGGTGCCGGTACGCCTCGTCGACGGTGTCTCCGAGGGACTTCCCCGGCTGGAGGCCGCTGGTGTAGTTGAGCAGCTGCCGTACGGTGATGGGCGCGAAATCCCCGGTGAGCAGCCCGGGAAGGTAGTGCTGCACGGTGCCGTCGAGGTCGATCCTGCCCTGGGCCGCGAGCTTCAGGACGAGGGCGGCGGTGACCACTTTGGTGGTGGAACCGGCCCGGAAGCGGGCGTTGCCGATGACCTTCGCTCCGGTACGGATGTCCCGGACGCCGGCGCTGCCCCGCCAAGTGCCGTGGCCGCCGACGCGGACGATCGCGGAAGTGGCCTGGGCGTCGGGGAGCCCCTTGAGCGCTTCCTTCAGGGCGGTACGGTCCGGGCCTCTCTGCTCGGCCACGGCGGGCCTCCCCTGGGCGAGAGCGGGTGCCGCGAGAGGGCCGGCCGTGAGGCCGAGCAGGAGAGCGGCGGCAAGGGCGGTGCGGGTGCGACGGGTCACGGAGGCTCCAAGTGCATTGAGTTACGCCGGAGTTGACGTGATCCATCCTGAACTCCGATGGTTCGATCGAGGTCGTCGTCGAGGAGGAGACGATCCCTCGGTGCCCCCTGAGCGGCACCGCACGCCGGGTCGGGGTTATCCCCGGGAGCGCCCCGTCAGGGGCGACGGGAAGCGGATGCATGCGGCCCGCTGCCGCGTGTAACGCACTGAGAACTCCTAGCAAAATGAGATGAAGGATGCCCTCGGGTTGGGCGAGGATCGCTCAGTACTCGCTGACGAAAGGGCAGCTATGGGCGGCAGGCCCCCGAGAGAGCTCATCTCGCTCGCTGATGACGAGGGCAACAATGTCTCGGTCAACGTTCTGCGGCGTAGTCCCGGGTGGGCCGCTGGGCTCGACGCGGAGATCGTCGTCCAGACACCTTTCGTGTCCGGTCGTATCGATCTGGCGTTGTACGTTGCGAGGCTGGAGAGCTGGGCCAACGCGCTGGACCAGCTCGACGCCGGGGAAGATGTGGCCTGGATGGAGATGAGCAGAGGGCCGTCCCTCTTCATCCAGCTCACGGGCGAGCGTGACTGCCCGGAGGTGGTCGTGGAGGACGAGTCCGGGTCCATGGTCACCGTGCGGGTTCCGATCGTCCCGCCGGACGACTGGATCGCTGACCACCGTCGGCGTCTGCGCCAGGTGATGGATCACTGGGTTCCGATGCTGTCAGGGTAGGGCGGCAAGTCGCCGCCAGCAGATGAGCGCACATCCGAGGGTCAGGAAGACTTCGTGGATGTCGTCGCGGATCTCCCAGCGGATGCGCAGGCGGCGGAACCAGTGCAAGTGGGCGAAGGCGCGCGCCACGAACCAGCGTTGGGTGCCCGGGCCGGAGCCGTGCTTGGTGCCGCGGCGGGCTGTCACCGGCTTCACACCGAGTGCCCGGACGACGCGGCGGTACTTGTCGTGGTCGTAGCCGAGGCCACCGAGCACGAGGCCTGGGCGGCGCCGGGGCCGACCGCGCTTGCCGCTCACCGGTGGAACGGCTTCGAGGAGCGGGATGAGCTGGGTGACGTCGTTGCGGTCGCTCGCCCAGCTCCCCGGCGCCGTCTCCCCGGCGCCGTCGTCCTCACCGGTCTCGCGGGCTGACCCGCCCCTCACGTCGAGCCCCTCCCACCAGCACCAACTCGCTTCGCCGCCCGCATACTTGCCGGAAGGCCGGGCACGGCTGGACGGGGCAGGGCAGGGCAATCCGGGGCGAAGGTGAGCGGGACATGAAGGCGATCGTTCGGCGTGCGTATGGTTCGACGGAGGTCCTGGAACTGCGGGAGACGGAGCGGCCCCGTCCGGCCGAGGGGGAAGTACTGGTACGGGTCCATGGCGCCGGGGTCGAACGGGGCGCGCTGCACTTCATGACCGGACTGCCCTATCCGCTACGGCTTGCGGGAAACGGCTTACGAACCCCCAAGTACCCATTCCTGGGGCGGGAGTTGGCCGGGGTAGTCGTGGAGGTCGGCAGCAGGGAGGCGGGGGCCGGTGGTGCCGAGGGCGACGGGGGCACCGGGGCGGAATTGCGGGTCGGCGACGAAGTGTTCGGCGTCGGTGAGGGCACCTTCGCCGAATACGCCTGCGCCAAGACCACCAAACTCGCCCCGAAGCCTGCCGGACTCACCTTCCCGCAGGCCGCCGCCCTCGGCGTGTCCGGCCTGACCGCGCTCCAGGGACTCCGCGATCACGGCCGCGTCGGACCGGGCACGCAGGTCCTGATCACCGGCGCGTCGGGCGGAGTCGGCACCTTCGCCGTACAGCTCGCCGCCGCCTTCGGCGCGGAGGTCACCGCCGTCTGCCGTACGTCAAAGGCAGATCTGGTCCGCTCCCTGGGAGCGGACCACGTCATCGACCACACGCAGGAGGACCTGCTCGGCGCCGACAGCGAGCAGGACGGCACGCTGGACAGCAGGACGCACGGCAGGCAAGCCGGAGAGCGTCGCTACGACGTCATTCTGGACCTCGCAGGAAACCCGTCCCTCGCCCGCCTCCGCCACGCCCTCACCCCCAGAGGCACGGTTGTCATCGGGGGTGGCGAGACCTCCGGGCGCTGGCTCGGCGGCTTCGACCGGCAGCTCCGTGCGAGCGCCCTGAGCCCCTTTGTGCCGCAGCGGCTGAGGACGTACATCTGCCGGGAGAACCGCGCGGACCTGCTCGTTCTCAGGGATCTCTGCGAGGCGGGGAAAGTCATGCCGGCCATCGACCGGACGTACCCGCTGGCGGAAACCGCAACGGCTCTGCGCCGATTGCAGGAAGGGAAAGTCCGGGGCAAGGTCGTCATCGCGTTGAGCTCACCGGACGACGTGCGCCCATAGTCCGGACGTGCGCCCGTAGTCCGGGGGACGTCGGCAGCCCCGGCGGCGGACGGGGAGGGGGCGGCGATTCGCGTGTATGGGCCGGGAGGAGGACCCGGGGCTCCCCCGCACGGCCGATCACGACCCTCCTTGGGTGCGACGTCCCCGGCCAGGCCGGGCGGAAGAGTTGCGGGTGTCGGGAGAACCCCTCCCGGCTCACCGAAGTTCTCCGAAAGGCCTCGCCATGACGCGCAAGACCCGCCACATCGCCACCTCCCGCCGAACCCGCCTGGTGGCGCTGTCCGTGGCCCTCCTGGTCACGGCCGGCGTGGCGGGCACCGCGGCCGCTTCCGCCGTAGAGACAGGCACCGGAAGCACCGTATCGACGGAGCGGCCGACGACCGCCACCACTCGGCAGGACCCACCGCGCGAGGCCGCGGCGCTGACCGGGAAGGCCCGGCTCGACCGGCCCGAGCACGTGATCACTTTCGCCTTCGACGCACATCTGCCTGCGGGGGCGTTCCCGGACAAGGCGACGGGCAAGGTCGGCGTCCGGCACCAGTGGCCCGACGGCACCGTCCAGTGGGCGGACGTGAAGGTGGACTGCCTGGTCACGGGCGGCAAGGTGGCGGTCGTTACCGGCACCGTGGCGAAGAGCAACATCGCGGGGCAGCACGGCAAGCGGGTGGGCATCACCGTGGACGACCGGCCCAAGGGCGACCGGCTGGGGTACAGCTGGCTGCTGAACGGCCACCTCGCGAACCAGCCGCGCGGACTGGGCAAGTGCCTGGGTTCTGCGCCGATCGAGAAGGTCGACGCGAAGACGGGCGACTTCAAGGTGCTCCCCCTGGAACTCGGCTAGAACCTGGGTGCGGGCGACTCGGACCGGATGCGGATCGTCGAGAGCTTGGGGAAGGAGCTACCGGGGCCTTGTCGCAACGCCGCCGGAGGTCCCTCCCTGTTCGAGCGAAGCCGAGAGCTGGGGGGCGTAGGACGACGTGGGCGACTGTGTCGTGCAGCAGTTGCACAGTGAGGGCGCAGGCCTCATCGGGGACGGGGCCGGGGCCGGCGACCTGACGAAGGGCGCCCGTACGAGCGGGTGCGGCGTCCATACCGCACTCACCCGCCGTCAGACGCCCAGGTCGACCTGTTCACATGCGGGGCGATCACCACCTGCGGGCAGGCCAGGCGCAGCGCGTCCGCCAGCAACTGCACGTCGTTCTCGGGCGTGTTGAAAGCCGCCCGGGTGCGGTACACCGAGCGTCCCACGCGCAGTTCCAGGATCTCGTCCGGCTTGCTGTCCGCCGACCGGTAGCCGACCGTGAGCGTCCGCAACCGGGTCAACGAGGCGAGAGGCCGAGTGGTCTCCGCGCCGCCGTACCGTCGTAGTACCAGGGTTGCGGGCGGGCCCGGCCGGATGTCGACCGCCACCACCGAGCGCCTGTCCCGCCAGTACGGAGGCAGCAGAACCGCTCCCCAGAACACCGCGAAGACGGTGCCCAGGGCAATGCCCGCGAGCGGCTCCCCGACCCAGGCCCCGCCCACCGTGAGCAGGTGCAACAGTGTCACGAAGACACCACTGCTGACGTCACGTTGGGGTACGTGCTCGCTGTCGAACATCTCCCAGTGGCACGCGCCGGTTCCCGCCTCGTCGGTCACCGGGCCAGCATGACGGCCCCGAGCGGGATGCGGAAGACGGCGAGGACCGGTCCTCGCCCCCGAGCAGTGGAGGTGCCAGGGCAGCGCGACGGCCGCGTACGGAACCGAAGGCTCCCTCGCGGACTCGCGGACTCGCGGACTCGCGGACTCGCGCACCGCGCACCCTACGGACCCGTCTGCGGGGCCCGGGTCAGAGCACTCCGGAGGCCGTGATCGTGACCGGGGCCTTCGTGGTGCCCTCCTGCGAGCCCTGGGCCTCGGCCTTGCGGACGACGTCCATGCCCTTGACGACCTTGCCGAAGACGACGTGCTTGCCGTCGAGCCACGGGGTCGCGGCAGTGGTGACGAAGAACTGCGAACCGTTGGTGTTCGGACCGCTGTTGGCCATCGAGAGCGTGCCCGCGTCCGTGTGCTTCAGGGAGAAGTCCTCGTCCTTGAAGGTGTCGCCGTAGATGCTGCGGCCGCCGGTGCCGTTGCCCGCGGTGAAGTCTCCGCCCTGGAGCATGAAGGCCGGGATGATCCGGTGGAAGGTGGAACCCTTGTAGCCGTAGCCCTTCTCGCCCGTGGCCAAGGCGCGGAAGTTCGCAGCGGTGCGGGGTGCGACGTCGTCACGCAGGGCGAATTCGATGCGCCCTGCGGACTTGCCGTCGATGGCGACGTCGAAGTAGACGTTCTTGCCCGGGGCCTTGCCCGGGGCGGCGGGCTTCGCGGACGTGGGCTTGTCGGCGGTCGGCGCTTCGGCGCCGGAGCAGCCGGAGAGGAGCGGGACCGCCAGGGCGGCAGCGGACAGAGTGGAGAGGAGAGAACGACGGCGCACGCGAGCAGGCCTTCCAGGTCGTGGGGAACAGAGTGAGTCATGAGGGGCGCAGTGAGGCAGTGAGGTGGAAACGGCTCAATGTTCTCCCAGGCACAGGGCGAGTACGAAATAGCGCCGTTCCGCTCGCCCGGTCAAAGACGTGGACCAGGTCAGCCTTCTGAGCGGGATTCGGGCCAGGCACTCCCGCGCAGGCCGGGCCATGGACCGTGTCCTGCATGGTGAGTTGAGGTAGCCGACCTTCACGAGCAGTGGGCGGTGGGACTGGATCGTGCCGATCGGGTTCTGGGAACTCGCCGAGCCTCTACTACCCGCGGCGCGAGTGCGTCCGCAGGGCGGCGGGGCGGCGAACATCGATGATGAGGCGGTCTTCGCGGCGGTTAGCTAGCCGGCTGCACCGGAGCATGCTCCAACTCCTGTACGAGCACGGATTCGAGCTGGTTACTCCTCCAGACGGCGTACGAGGCCCTCGGCCGCATCGTTACCCAGCGGGAACGGGGAATTGCCGATCATGGGACCGGCCACGATCGCGTCCCCGGTAACCGGCTCGAATCCGTGCTCGGCCATGAGACGGCTTGCGACCGGATTGGACGTGCCCACGCCCACGGAATGCCAGAGCGTCAGGTCCGGGCCGAGCCTTGTCATCGTGACGTTCTCGGACCGGAGCAGCCGGCTGATCTCCTCCACCAGTTCGAGCCCGTGCAGCGCCATCGGGATGCGGGTGACGCGGCCGTTCTTCAGGAGGAGCAGTCTGGCCGCTCCCCTGCGATCCGATGCGGCGGACGGGCCCGCCGGGTACGGCGCCCGCGCGTTGGCTGCGACGCCCTCCGTTGGCCTCGCCCTGATCATCAGCCCTCCGAACAGCGCGGCAACCAGCAGGGACGCGGCCCCCAGAGGGAGGTTCAGCGCATCGTTCTCCAGGAAGGAGAGCGCGATTCCGTGCCCGGCCGCTCCGGCGAGCAGCGCGAATCCGAGCTCGGCGCCCAGGTGCTGGCTCACCGTGACGAACCCGGCCCGTCCGCCGGAGTCATGGGCGGCGATGCCGTCCAGCAGGGTCGAGTAGAGCACCGTGCCGGCCGTACCGACGCCGAGACCGAGACAGATCACGGTGGGGTAGATGCTGGGGGCGGAGCCGCCCGCGGCCAGCTGAACCAATGGCCCGGCCGCCGCGACGAGCAGGCCTGTTACCAGCAGGGCGCGCGGCCCGACGCGAGGCAGCAGGCTGACGGAAATCAGCAGGGAGCCGACGAGGAATGAGGCGGTCAGCAGCACGAAGGCCGCCGCCGTGGGCACCTTTCCGACGTTGTCACCCACGAATTCGCGGAGCGGCGAGATCGCCGTCGACAGGGCGAGCCCGGTCATGAACAGGGCGAGCGACGCGCCGATACTGTCACGGCTCCTGGCGGGGTAGGCGGGCAGGATCGCGTTCCGGGCCTTCGACTGCCGCCGGGCGAAGGCCGCGACCAGGAGGATGCCGCACGCGAGGGACAGGGACGGGAGGGGAGCTCCCCAACCGACGGCCGCGGACTCCGCGAGGCCGAAGACGAGCGCAGCGACACCGAACGCGCTCAACAACGCGCCGGACGCGTCGAAGACGGCGGGAGTGCGGCGGCCAGTCCGGTCGCGGACCAGGGCGGCAGTGCCGATGAGGGCCACGAGCGCCAGCAGGGCGGTGACGTACAGGAAGCCGAGCCACGAGAGCGGCACAACGGCGAGCGGCACCGCAAGCACGGAACCGCCGAGCCCGATCATGGCGTAGAGCCCGACGGCCCTCCTGCGTAGCCTCGGCTCCGTGAACTGGGAGGTGATCAGACCGAGGGAGGCAACGATGATCAGGGCGGCGAAAGCGCCCTTGAGGGCCTGGCTCGCGACCTGTGCGGCGAACTCGTGGGAGGCCGCGCCGGCCCCGGTGGTCATCGCGAAACCGGACAGGCCGATGAGCAGCACCGGCTTGCGGCCGATGAGGTCCGCGAGGTGACCGCCGACGAGCAGCAGCGCACCGAAGGCCAGGGCCTGGCCGGCGTACAGCCACTGCGCGGAGGTCTGGTCCGGGTCCAGGTCGGCACCGAATTCGCGCAGTAGCTGCGGCGTGGTTGTCGACATGTCGATCAGCACGGCCAGCTGCGCGATCATGGCCACCGCGAGGCCCCATCCCCTCCTGGCATGAGGATTCCCGGCACCCCCTGCCGGACCCGAGGGCGCGGGTGCGGTCGGGGCGCCGGGCAGTGGAGTCACCGATGGTGCGGATCCCGCCGTGGGGGCGGAGTTCACGGCGGCCGCCGGTGGGTGCGGGGCCGGGGCGTACGGGGCCGGTGACGCGGCCGGCTGAAGGGGGTAAGAGGTCGGCTGGGGCGGAGCGGCCGAGAGGGCGGTCTGTACTCCCGGGTCCGGCTGCGGGGCTCGCACTTGCGGGGTGAAGTCCAGCAACTCCGCTGCCCGCCGCCCCAGTTGCGCCAGTACTGCCCCGGGCAGCCACTCCTCCACCCGCTCCGACGCCGTACGCTCCACCACCTGTGCGGGCGTGGGCCGCTTCGCCGGGTCCTTGTCCAGGCACGCGCGTACGAGGGCCACGAGAGAATCCGGAACGCCGGTGAGGTCTGCCTCCTCTTCGGCGATCCGGAACAGATGCGCGTTCAGTCCGGTCTCCGTGGCGCCGAAGAGGAGGCGTCCGGTGGCGGCGTAGACGAGGACCGCCCCCAGACAGAAGATGTCGTTGGCCGGGGTGAGTGCGTGGCCCCGGACCTGTTCCGGAGACATGAAGCCCGGGGAGCCGATCAGCATGCCGGTGCGGGTGAGCAGACTGTCCCCGCCGAGACTGTCGAGAGCCCGGGCGATCCCGAAGTCGATGACCCGTGGACCGTCGACGGTCACCAGCACGTTCGACGGTTTCAGGTCGCGGTGAATCAGGCCTGCCTCGTGCACCGTCTGCAGGGCGAGGGCGAGACGGTGGGCGAGGGTGCGTACCGAGTGTTCGGGCAGCGGACCGAATTCCTTGCCGACCACGGTGGTCAGGTCGGGCCCGGGTATGTACTGGGTCGCCACCCAGGGCACCGCCGCCTCGGTGTCCGCGTCGAGGACAGCGGCCGTCCAGTTACCGCCCACCCGCCTGGCCGCGGCGACCTCCCGAGTGAACCGCCTGCGGAATTCGTGGTGTTGGGCATGGTCGGCCTGCACGACCTTCACCGCGACCGTACGGCCGAGGTCGGACCGGCCCAGGTAGACCAGGCCCATTCCGCCCTCGCCGAGGCGGGCTATCAGGCGGTAGGGGCCGATGTGTGTGGGGTCCTGCTCCGTCAGCTGTTCCACGGTGGAGGGATCAGTCCTTCACATAGGGGCTCGCCCCGTGGCCGAACCCCTTGCTCAGGACGTTCCCCGTCGGGTCGACCAGCGTCGAGCTGGCGCCACAGGTGGTGCCGTTGACGAAGCTGCCGTACCGCATGTCCCGCGCGGACCCCCGGTCGTACGCGACCGTTCGATCGTCCGGGCCTCGTCGGGCGGCGGGAGCAGATACGAGTAGGGACGGCAACCGCCCGGTACGGATGCGCATCTCGTCCTTGGCCATGCGTCAATCCCCCGTCGTAAGGATGAGGAAATCCAAAATAGATCAACCACCCCTGGCGCGGACCTGAGTTACCGGAAATCAGTCGCAGACCAGAGGCTGAATGACGCGCGTTCCGGGACACGAGGACAAGGCGGAGGTGGCCTTGCTGGAGGCGTATCACGACGCGGACACGGTCGCCTTGCGGGAGGCGTATCGCGACGCCAACCCAGTCGGCACCGGCCTCCGCAAGGCAGCCCGTGGCGTCCCGCTCAACGCTGGTCCCCGCCACTGCCGGGCACTACGTGCATCCGGGCGACGAAGCGTTCGTACGTCTCGTTCCGGCACACCGAGTCGAATCCCAGTCCAGCACGGTGTCCGCGAGCGCTTCCGCCGAAGCGCCGATGTGCCACGGCGGAGGCGCTGCCGGCAGCCTGCTCGTCCGGCAGGGCTGATGCCGAGCCTCGTGGAAAGGGCGCAGGAGGGGCTTCGCAGGAGGGCTACCCGTCGAGGCGGCGGTCGAGGCGTTCTTCGAGGCGTGCCACGGCTGCGGACAGCGCCCGGATGTCGCCCTTGTCGGCGGCCTGGTCGTCGTCCCTGAGCCTGACCAGCAGAGTGCCGCCCGGCTCCAGGACGATGAGGGTGGTCTCGTCGACACCGTCGCCACCCTGGTGGTGTACGGCCACGTCGAGGTCGCCCTTGCGGAATCCCTGTCTGCGGATCTCGGGTTCGAGGTAGGAGCCGTCCTTCGCGAGTACGGTCTCGGTCCCCTCGAAGAGACGGAAGAACCAGTTCCAGCGGGCCGCGCAGCCAGCCATGATCCAGTTCGCCACCATGAGGACGGCCGCGCCGAACAGACCCCCGGACAGGGAGTTGTCGTCGCCGATGATCGCGTTCTGCACGACGTTCGACAGCAGGAGCATCACCACCAGGTCGAGGGTGTTGAGCTGGGCCATACCGCGCTTGCCCATCAGCCGCAGCAGGATCACCAGGGCCAGATAGACGAGGACCGTGCGAAGGGCCTTCTCGCCGTACGAGATGCCTGCGTCGAACATGTCGTGCCACATCCGGCACACGCTAGGGCCGGGTCCGGCCCTGGCGGCCGACCGTCGTTCACCGGGCGCGCATGATGCGCCGGATGGCGGACACGGCCGGGCAGCGGGATTCAGCAGTTGCTCTCTCAGCGGGCGGACCCTCCAGGCGGTCATTGAGCCGGCTGCTCGCCGTGACAGCATGCGCGCATGAACTTCGAGTTGGTCCCGCCGATAGGCATGGGCTGTCTGCGGATCGGTATGCCGCGCGAGGCCGCGGACAGTGCGCTGGACTCCCTGCGTGACAGGAGGGAGCTCGCCGCGGCCGATCGGGCGGGGCAGCACATCTCCGGGCCGGCGGCTTGATGATCAGCATCGGCTGTCTGCGCGACCCTCTGGAATCCGTTGCATGGGGGCGTCCTTCCACTTCCCGGTTCCAGTTCACGTACGCCAAGTCGTCGCTCACGCTCCATGCCCTGCCCACTTTCGGGGCAGGGCATGGAGCGGAGGGTTTCGTGGATGGGGTCCTGTCCCGAGTCGGCCCTGGCTCCGGACCCGCTCGCTACTCTCTCGGTGACGCCTGCGACCAGGCCAAGTAGCGGAACGCCACTGGCGGTATTAGCAGGGGCTGAGCCAGTGCACCCATCCCCAGGGGGCAACCAGGTCCTCGCTGTATCCGCCGGGAGAAATCCAGCCGACGTTCTGGTTGATGTCGTAGAACCTCGCCCGCAGGGAGGAGTTCTGGTTGTTGATCCACGACCCGTCTCCGACCCACGGGATGGAGTTCAGCTGATTGCAGGTGTAGAGGGTCTTCTTGTCGCCCCCGAAGTACGTCTTGCTGTACGCACACACATTGGTGTACGTGCAGCTGGCAGCCGCGGCGCGTTGGTCGTTGACCTTGTTTCCGTTGCTGTCGCGTGCGTACTTCTCCCCGGGCAGGGCAACGGTCAGGTCCGCCCCGGGCAGCTGAATCCTGTTGGCGGCCACCTGAGTACCGCCCTCCTTGGCCAGGTAGCCGTCGACCTTGATCTGGAGGCTCTTGGCCTGGGAGCTGGACAGACCCAGGGTTCTCGCCTGGGACCCGAAGTCGGGATGGCCGCCCCCTGCGGCGGTCGAGGCACCAGCGACACTCGTCGTGACCGCCAGCGCGACGACCGTCATCGCAAGTGCGACGACGCCCCTCCCCCACGTGGTGGATCTGAAAGTTCCGTGCTCTGTCATTGAGTTGCCTCTCTGATGGAGATCCCGTTCCGCAGCGAACACCAGGGGGCCTTCTTGGCCCCTTGCGAGGTACTGCGTCGTGCCACGCATCAGGCTCGGGCATCGAAGGGGCCGTGTCGTTGGCCCAGAGCGCTACGTTTCTTGTCCGCACGTGCACGTGCGGACAGGGCTACCGAGCGACGAGGTCACGGGCGTTCAGCGCGAGGCTCCGATGATGGCCGGGAGCCATGTGGTACAGGGCCCGGAAGGACCGGCTGAACCCTTCGGCATTGGTCAGGCCCCAGCGCGCGGCGATGGCGTACACGGGCAGGGCCCTGAGGTGCGGCGACGCGAGGTCCTGGTAGCACTGTTCCAGCCGCCTGCGCCGAATCAGGGCGGCGACGGTCTCCGGCCGGTGGCGGAAGAGGTGGTGCAGATGCCGCACGGAGATGTGGTGGCGGGCTGCGACGGTCGCGGGAGTGAGGTGCGGTTCGGCGAGGTGGTCCTCGATGAAGGTGTCGATGGCGGCAAGCAGGACCTGTCGGCGCGTCTCGGACGGCAGCCGCTCCTGGACACCTATCTGTTCGGCGAAGAATCCGCTGGCCAGGTGGAGAGCAGTCGCGCCGAGCCGGGCACTCGCTCCCTCGTCCAGGGTCTGCGCCTCCTCCTCCAGGGAGCGCAGGTACCGCGCCAGGACCCTGCTCGTGGCGGAGCAGTCCAGCGGCAGCCGCCCACGGGCGAACAGCTCGCGGATCCTGGCACGCGGCAGCGGGACCAGTTCCTGGGGCAGATGCAGGATGAGCGCGCGCACATCGCCGGCCTCCTGCCCGGCTTGGAGGTCCTCATCGACTATCAGCGTCAGCTCGAAGGTCTCCGGGTCCTCGCTGCGGACGAGTTTGGCGCAACGGTGCGAACACGGCGCGGGAAAATCCATGGTGGTCAACCTCACCGGTCCCAGGTCCGCGACTCCCACCCGGCCCGTGAAGTCCGCCGCGCAGCCGCTGGTGAGCCGGCTGGGCACGGCGCCCCGGCCCACCACCTCACACAAGCACTCGACCCGAAACTCCGGTGGCAGGCCGGACACATCGAAATCCTGGTAAGCCATGATTCCCCCCATGGTCAACGGACGCACCAGTGTGCGGCGCGGGGGCCTCGTGGTCCTCGGAGATCAACCGAGTTGGCCGAGTCCTTCCTGGGGATGGCTGACGTTGCCGCAAACGCGAGGCCGAGCTGCGGCTGCGGCGGGCACCACTGGCGGAAACGAAGGCGGCAACCCCAGTAGGCCTCCGGCCGAAACCTCTTCTCCGCTGCAGCTCTCGCTGGGCCGATCATCATCGTTACACCCCTGTCGGGTGGAGTCCCCCTGTCTTTGCAGTGCACTTGAGGCTGTCTTTGCAGTGCACTTGAGGCCTGGCTCCCACTACGAAGGTCACGACAGGTGGCGACCTACTGGTGCGGCCCTTCGTCGCCATCGGCTGCGTCCAGGACCAGCCACGGGTTGATGGGAACCGCGTATCGCCGCAGCCCGTTGGCGGCCAGGACCTGCCCGCTCAGTTTCATCGTGCGCAGCGTGACCGCGCGTTCGTTGATCACCACGTGCGGGGCACGCTCCAGGATGCGGGTCTCCAGGCGTTGGAGGTCGTTGACGGAGCGGATCCAGCCTGCGACAAGAAGGTTGTGACGTCCCGTCACGCCGGCACACAGGCGGATGTCGCCCATGCCTGCGATGTGCCGGGCGGTGGACTCCAGTCGCTCCACCGGGGTTTGGGCCCACAGGATCACTGTCGTAGGGCGATCCGAAAGGGGCCGGGAGACTTCGCAGCGCAGGTGGACGGCGCCGGATTCCAGCAGGCGCTTGGTACGGCGGCGGACTGTGTCCGCGCTGACGCCAGACCGCTCGGAGAGGTCACGGTAGGACATGCGGCCGTCCGTCGAAAGCAGGGTGGTGATCGTGCGGTCCACGTCATCCAGCACCGGTACCGCGGGGCGCTCGCCCGTGGGGTGGCCCCGTTGCAGCTGGGCGACCTGGGCGGCACTCAGGGCGTGGGTTCTCCAGCGGCTGCCCTCGGTGTAGACCGAGTCGGCGAGATGAGTGCGCACAGCGGTGATGCCCGGCGTGAGGCCGACGACATGGGTGAGCCAGTGGGACAGGCTCGCCACGTCCGGTGCCATGAGGGTGAGCAGGAGGTCCCGGTTGCCGGTGAGGTGTTCGACGGTGACGACCATCGGGTGCTCCTGCAGCCGCTCGGCGACCTCAAGTACCCGGCCGTTGACACAGACGACCTCGATGAAGGACAGGCAGCCCTGCGTGCTCAGACCCACGCCCGGGTGGCCGTTGATCCATGCGGCTCCCTGCTCGCTGAGCCGCCCCCAGCGGCGCGCCACGGTCACCTCGTCCAGGCCGAGCACGGCTGCCAGGCGGGACCAACTGGCCCGGGCGTCGATCTGCAGCGCGTGCACCAGCGCCCGGTCCACCTCATCCAGCACGAGGCGAAGATCCTGCATCCCTGAGAGCTCCTTGCGTTTTTCCGGCGGTTTCTCGCCACCGGTGGCACCGGTCCCGCAGCGTAGCCGACATCCGCCTCCGCCCTCCCTCGCCGAGGGTTGCCTCGTCAGGAAGGACGGCACCCGCCTTGTCGATGTCGATGCTGAGCAATGCCGAAGAAATCCAGGGCGAACTGGTCGCTCTGCGCCGGGCGCTGCACCGTGAACCGGAACTCGGCCTGATGCTGCCCCGCACCCAGGAGAAGGTCCTCGATGCCCTGAACGGGCTCCCCCTGGACATCACCCTGGGCAAGGGCCTCTCCTCGGTGACCGCTGTGCTGCGCGGCGGCCGCCCCGGCGGGGCGGTGTTGCTCCGGGGCGACATGGACGCCCTGCCGTTGCAGGAGAAGACAGGGCTGGACTACGCCTCCGAGATCGCCGACCGGATGCACGCCTGCGGGCACGATCTGCACACCGCCGCGCTGGTGGGTGCGGCAACGCTGCTGAGTGCCCAGCGCGACACTCTGTGCGGCGACGTCGTGTTCATGTTCCAGCCCGGTGAGGAGGGTTTCAACGGCGCCGGTCGCATGATCGACGAAGGAGTACTGGAAGCTGCCGGCAAGCCGCTTGACGCGGCGTACGCCGTCCACGTGGCGTCCAACACGCTTCCCGCGGGGATGCTCGCGAGCCGTCCCGGCCCGATCACGACGGCCTCCGACGCCCTGCATGTGACCGTGCGCGGCCGCGGCGGCCACGGCTCGGCGCCCCACCAGGCCCTCGATCCGGTTCCCGCAGCCTGCGAGATGGTGACCGCGATCAGCACGTGGACCTCGCGCACCTTCGACATCTTCGACCCCGTCGTAGTCTCGGTCGGCAGTTTCCACGCCGGATCTCAGCAGAACGTCATCCCGGAGACCGCCACGTTCCACGCCACCGTGCGCAGCTTCTCCGAAGCAAGCCGGGAAAGGCTGGCCGCAGGCCTGCCCCTACTGGTGCGCTCCATCGCCGCCGCACACGGTCTGGAGGCGGAGGTGGACTACGAGCGCCAGTACCCGGTGACGGTCAACGCGCCCCACGAGACCGACTTCGCCATGGACACCGCACGCGAACTGTTCGGCGACGACCAGGTGTGGCTCTCTCCGCAGCCCAGCGCCGGGTCGGAGGACTTCTCCTACGTCCTGCAGCAGGTGCCCGGAGCGATGCTCCTGCTCGGTGCGACCCCCGCAGGACTGGACCCGGCGACCGCTCCTCCCCTTCACTCCCCCATCGCGGTGTTCGACGACAGCGTGCTGGGACCGCAAGCCGCCCTGCTGGCCGAGCTGGCGGCCTCCCGCCTCGCACACCGCGGTGAACGCCCATGAACATCACCGACTCCACTGCGACGCCCGGCGAATCCACAACCGTCTCCCCGTCGGGCGCCCGTGCCGCCGTCGGACTGCTCGCCCTGTTCGAACTGCTCAGCGGCTTCATCCAGGGCGGCACCACTCAGCTGATCCCGCAGATCCGCGACTCCCTCGACCTCAGCACGGGACAGGCCCAGCTCATCGCGGCGGTCCAGTTGCTCGGCGCCGCCATCTGCGCTCCCGTGTTCGGCCGGCTCGGTGACCGCGTCGGGCACCGCCGCCTGCTGCGCTGGTCCCTGGGGTTCATCACCGTCGGCAGCGTGCTCGTCGCGCTGGCTCCCGGCCTGCCCCTGCTGCTGGCCGGCCGGGTGCTTCTCGGCCCGCTCGCCGTCCTGCTGGCCCTGGAAATCGGGCTGTGCCGGACCCGGCTCTCGCCCAAGGAAAGCCGCCAGGCGGTCAGCATCCTGGTCTCCACCCTCGCGCTGGGCTCACTGCTCGGTGCGCTGGCCACCGGGCCGATCAGCAACCTGGTCGGCGGTCTCCGTCCCATGCTGTGGGTCTTCGCCCTCCTCGGCGCGGCATGCCTGGCCCTGTCCTTCACCCGCATCCCCGAATCCACCACACGGGCACCCGGCACGATGGACTGGGCGGGGGCACTGCTGCTGAGCATCGCCCTGGTCCTTTTCCTCGCCGGCATCTCCCAGGTGAACAGCTCGCCCCTGCCTTCTGCTGCGGCCATCGTCGCCGGACTGCTCCTCTTCACGCTCTGGGTGTGGTGGGAACGCCGTGTCGCGCACCCGCTGGTGGACGTGCGGGCGTCGGCCTCACGGGCGATGGCCCCGCAGCTGCTGTCCGCGATGGCCTTCGGTGTGGTGATGCTCGCCGCACCGGTCGTGTGTGTCAGCTATCTCGATGCCTCACCGGAGCATGAGGGGTACGGATTCGGTCTCGCTGTCTGGCAGATCGGCGTGTGCATCGCGCTCCCCCAGCTCCTGTCCTTCGCCGGAGCCGCCCTGGCCGCATCCGTCGCAGCCCGCCTGGGACTGCGCCGGATGCTGAAGCTCGCGTTCCTCCTGACCGTCGGCGGTCACCTCGCACTGCTCGCCGTCTACGATTCGCTGGCGCTGTTCCTCGTGGCCTACGCGATCGCCGCGGCCGGAATGGGCCTGGCCCTGGGCGGTCTGCCCATTGCCGTGGTGGAGGCCAGCACACCTGAGCGGGTGGCGGCGGCCACCGCCGTCTACAACAACCTCAAGACGGTCGGCGGCAGCGTGGCGAGCACCGTTTTCACGGCGCTGCTCGGCTCGTGGGTGCTCAGCGGCACCAACACCCCTGCCTTGGGCGCCTACCTGGCGATCTGGGGAATCTGCGCGGCGGTGACGCTGATCGCCCTGCTGGTCACGCTCGCCATGCCCACCCGCGACTGACCGCGGCGCTGGTCCGTGTCCGCGACGCGCGCGAGGCGATCGGGCACAACCTTTCCCCGGAGGCGCACCGCCAAGCAGATGCTACTGCAGGCGAGTTGGAGAAGTCCTTGGTCGAGCTCCGCGCGTATCTCGTTGCACGTCGTACGTCCAGTCGGCGAACCCGGCGCGGGTCGACGAACACGCGTCCCCCGCGCTTCAGCGCTGGACGTAGAGCCCCGGAACCATGCGTCGTACCGAGGCGGGCGCTCGGCGATTTCCCTCCGGGCGCCTGACCGCTCGCAGAGAGCCTCCGGAGAGGATCGGCCACTTGAGCGGCGGCTCCCCATCACCACGGGGTCGGTCGCCTACACCTGGAGGTCGGCAAGCGGCCCGTGGCCACGACGTCGCCACGTACCGCCGGCTGATCCGCAAGCGCGGCATCACCCCACAGAAGCGCCCGCCGAGGCGTCCCGCACGGCTCCGGCCTGGGCAATACCTGCTGGGCAGGAGCGTGCACCTTCGCGTGGCTGCACCAGTTCAAGCGCCTGCGCATCCCCTACGCCAGATGCGCGAACCTCCACCAAGGGCTTGTCCAACTCGCCCGCAGCATCATCTGCCTGCGGCGACTACGCACCGCACTTTGAAACGATCAGTAACCGTCGCCGAGCCGCAGACTGACCAGGCCAGAGCCTCACCCCTGGGCGGGAGCCGTAGAAGTGGTGCTGCACACCGAACCCCGCGGGCCAGGCACCAGCACGGCCTGTGCCAAGAAGCTCCCGTCAGCAGAGGGGTCTGACAGAGCGTAGGCGGAGTCGGGTGCAGCGCCGACCGATGCAGCGCCGGCCGTCGCCGGCGAGTCGTGCGGCGCAGCCTGGGCAAGCGGCAGCCTCACAAGGGCGGAACACTGGCCGCGCGAACATGAAGCCAGGATCCACGCCCTCTGCGCCCGACGCGTGGTCAGAGTTCCGCGAGGTCCTCGGCGACGCGGTGCAGTGCGGCAGCGGGGAAGTGCGCGCCCGCCATGGCTGCGAGGTCGATCAGGGGGGTCGAGCCGAGCATCTGGAGCAGTTCCGAGTCGACGACGCCTGGCAGGTGGGTGCGCAGCACCTCGACGGCGAACGGGTCGGCGATCAGGGCCTGGAGCGGTGTGCGCAGCGACAGCCGGCCCGCCGGGAAGTCCGCCGTGCACGGCAGCGGTTGGGCCGCAAGTTCCGCCTGGTTCCGCTGGGCGCGGACCAGCAGGTGGTCGTCCGTCACCGCGCCGTGCTCGGGAAGTCCGAGGCGTTGGTACTGGCTGGGTGGTGCGTCGTTGGCCCGCATCAGCTCGACCATGAGGGTCGCCATGCGCAGTTCCGCGGCGTCGTCGACGAGCGGTGTGCTCTGTTCGGGGTCGCTCTCCAGGTCGAAGAGGAGGGTTCCGTGGTGGTACGCGTTGAGGAGGGTGCGGCCCGGTACGCGCAGGGTGCGCACGTTCTTGGTGAAGGTGAAGGGTTCGGCCAGTTCCAGGTCGACGAGTTCGGCGGGGGTGAAGCGTCCGCGCATGTGGGTGGGCATCAGAGTGTGCTCGTACAGGGGCGAGTTGGCGGCGGACGCGGGGGCCCGCATGTACACGTACCGCCCGTCGGTGATGTTGACGTGTCCGCCGTGGATGCCGAAGAGCCCGGCCTCGCGCGGGGACGTGTCCTCGGCCATCGGCAGTGGCGAGCCCTGCATGTCGCCGGGGCGCTCGACGCCGAAGAACTCCAGGAGGGTGGGGGCCAGGTCGATCGTCTGCACCAGTGCGCCGCGGCGCGTGCCCCCGTCGGCCGTGCGCGGGTCCCAGGCGAAGAGCGGCAGGTGGACCAGTTCGTTGAACCAGGGCTGGACGCTCTTGCCCCACCAGCCCTTCTCGCCGAGCAGCAGCCCGTGGTCGGTGTTGACGATCAGCAGGGTGTCGTCCCACAGGTCCAGTTCGTCCATGGTGTCCAGGACACGGCCGAGGGAGTGGTCGCACATGGACAGCAGGGCCCCGTACTCCATCCGCCCGTGATGGACCTGTTCGTCACTCTCCACGACGCGTTTGTAGTCGGGCCAGTCGAAGTGCGGGCCCTCGTAGTCGTGCGGGTAGAGGTCCTTGTACCGCTGGTGGCTGAAGAAGGGCTCGTGCGGGTCGAAGGTCTCGATCTGGACGAACCACCGGTCGGCGTCCTTGTTCGCCGCGACGAAGTCGAGGCCGGCGTCGAAGGTGAGGGTCTGCGGGTGCCGGTCCTCCGTCGCCATGTGCTGCCGGTTGACCCAGTCCTGCCGGTACCCGCCGAAGCGCATCTTCTTGAGGTCCTCGGGCATCGGCGGGTCGGCGACCTGCCCCTTCCAGGGGTCGCCCTCCTGCCCCCGGAAGAACTCCCAGGTGTGGTAGCGGCCGTGGTAGGTGGCGCCGCCGTCCTCCCAGTAGTGCGGGTGGTCGCTGACGAGGTGGGTGTACACGCCGTTCTGCTTGAGCAGCTCGGGCATGGAGTCGTCGAACGGCTCCAGCGGGCCCCAGCTGCGGTGCAGGAAGTTGTGCCGCCCGGTGTGGAGTTCGCGGCGGGCAGGCATGCAGGGCATCGAGCCCGCGTACGCGTTGTCGAAGGTGACGGCGCGCTCCGCGAGCCGGGCGAAGTTGGGGGCGTGCGTCCAATCGCCTCCGTACGGGGGCAGCATGTGCCGGTTGAGGCTGTCGAACATCACCATGATCGCCTTCATGACGGGGGATGCTCCTTTCGTGCTGGGGGGCAGGTTTCCGGGGCTCAGCGTGCGGTGGGCAGGACGCGGGTGCGTCCTGCGGCGCCGAGCCATGCGGCGGAGGGCTTGGGGGTACGGACGAAGGTCTCGCGGTCGACGGCGATCAGGCCGAAGGTGGGTGCGTAGCGGCCCCATTCGTAGTTGTCCAGGGCGCTCCAGTGGTAGTAGCCGCGGATGTCGATGCCGTCGTCCATGGCATCGGCGAGGGAGCTCAGTGCACCGGCGGTGTAGTCGATGCGGCGGGTGTCGTCGGCGGTCGCGAGGCCGTTCTCGGTGACGATCAGCGGGGTGCCGGGGGCGACGGAGGCGCTGTGCCGCACGGCGTGGCCCACGGCCTCGGGGTAGTACTCCCAGCCCATGAGGGTGCGTTCCACGTCCTCGGGCACGGGCAGCCTGCCCTGCGGGCCGATGAGCGTACGGGTGTACGCCTGGACGCCGAGCCAGTCGTTGCCCCGGGCGGCTTCGAGGAAGACGTCCACCCGCGGGCGGCGGTAGGCGTCGGCGACGTCCTCGGCTCCGGGCAGGGCCTGGCACACCAGGTTGGCGATGGACCAGCCGGTCCGCACGTGCGGGGCGAGGGACTTGACGGTCTCGACGGCGCGGGCGTGCGCCCGGATCAGGGCGTCGGTGGTGGGTCCGTCCGGGGACGGCGGGTTGTCGGCGAAGTTCGCGGTCCGGCCGGAGGCGAGGGCGGCGTACGCGGTGGCCATGACGGCGAGGATGTTGGGTTCGTTGATGGTGCAGGCGTGTGTCACGTCGGTGGCGTAGACGGGGGCGGCCGCGGTGAGGAAGCGGGCGAACAGGTCGTCCGATCCGGCGGCGGCCCAGCCGCCGCGCTCGGTGAACCACCGGGGGGCGGTGAAGTGGTGCAGGGTCACCATGGGCCTCAGCCCGCGTTCCCTGGCGCCTTCGACCATGCGCCGGTAGTGGGCGATGGCGGCCTGGGAGAACTCGCCGGGGGCCGGCTCGATGCGGGCCCACTCGATGCTGAACCGGTAGTCGGTGAAGCCGAGTTCGGCCAGCAGGTCCATGTCCTCGCGCCAGCGGTGGTAGCTGTCGCAGGCATCCCCGCTGGGTTCCTTGATGTAGGGGACTCCGCGGTGCTCGAACTCCCACCAGTCGCTGTTGGTGTTGTTGCCCTCGATCTGGTGCGCGGCGGTGGAGGCGCCCCAGAGGAAGCCGTCGGGCAGGTGGCGTGCGTGTGCCATGAGCTGGGTCTCTTTTCGGGTGGTGGCTATCAGGTGCAGGACTCAGGCCCCGGGAGAGTCCAGGGCGTCCTTGCGGCGGGAGTCCAGGTCCCGCTGTACGCGGGCCGTGTCGGCGGCGTAAGGGCGGTAGAGCAGGCTGAGGAAGAGGCCGTTCACCAGCATCAGAACCACCAGGACCCACAGGAAGACGGCCTGCAGGCCGAGGGTATCGGCGAGGAAGCCGGCGCCGAGGCTGTAGCCCGCCCAGGCGATCGCCTCGGCGATGGAGACGTACAACGCGAAGGCGGCGCCCCGGAGTTCGGGCGGGGTGATGGCCATGACCATCGGCCGGTTGACGCTCGGGTTGATCCCCTGCGAAGCGCCGAGCAGGGCGAAGAAGGCGCCGTACACAAGGATGCTGTCGTAGGAGAACTGGCTGCCGAAGAAGGCGAAGACGGCGAAGGCGAACTGTGCCGCCTGGAGGATCGCGACCGGCCCGTAGCGGGGGCTGCGGCGCGTCGCCCAGTCGTTCGCGGCGCCGCCCAGGAGGGTTCCGAGGAAGTAGCCGACACCGAAGGGCAGGGTGACGAGCGCGGCTTCCTGGGTGCTGAAGCCTCGCACGTCCACCAGGAACACCACACCGAAGGTGGCGACCAGCAGGTGCCCGGACAGCAGGCGCGAGACGAGCAGGATGACCAGGCTGCGGATTTGGAGGAGGGAGAACGCCCTGGCCCAGGTGAGCTTCGCATGGGCTTCACGGGTGGCTCTGTCGAGGTTGGCGAGTTGCTCCTCGGCAGCGCCCCGGCCCGGGTCGCGGAACCAGATCAGCAGGGCGATACCGAGCAGGATGTTGAACGCGCCGATGCCCCACAGGCCCCAGCGCCATCCCTCGTCCAGCCCCGCGAGCTGTCCCTTGATGGGCCCGATCACGGCGCTGGCCAGCGATACCGTCCCGTACACGATGCCGACGGCACGGCCGCGGGACGAGCCGCCGAAGAGGTCACCGATGACTTCGGTGATGAGGGGACCCGCGGCGGCGTAGCCCGCCGCCAATATCGTGTAGAGGACGAGGAGTTGGGTGAAGTTCTGGGAGAAGCCCGCGGCCACGCCCCAGGCCCCCCACAGGCCGGTGGCCACCACGAGGACGCTCTTGCGTGAGGTGCGTTCGGCCGCCCACACCCAGAACGGTCCGGCGAGCACGCCCACGAGCTTGCTGGCCGCGGTGAGGATGCCCAGGGCTCCGAGTGAAACGCCGAGGGACTGCTTGATCAGGGGGAACAGGCTGCTGACGAGGCTGGCCTCGGTGCTGTCGACCAGCATGGTGCCGCCGAGCAGGGCGAGCTGCTTGTTGCGGCCCTTGACCTGTACGCCGTTTGCGGGGGCACCCGTGGCGGGGTGCGCAGGAGGGGTTTTGCTGAGCTCGGACATGTGAGTGCCGTCTCGATTCTGTGCGTCAGGTGTTTCTGCGCGCCAGGCGCTGCTGCGCGTCAGTCGTTTCTGTCGTTCCCGGCCGTCAGCCGGAGCAGGGTCCGCTCCAGCCAGGCCACCCATTGGTCCATCGCTCCCGCTCCGAGCAGATGGAGCGCATCGTGGAGATAGGCGTCGATCTCCTGATCGAGGCCCGGCAAGGGGTCCTCGTAGTGCAGGGTCCGGTCCCGGTTACGGTTCTTGGCGATCTGGGCCCGGCGGTAGGCGAGTTCGGTGCGTACGAGCGAGATTGCCGCGTCCCTGTCGAGGGGCGCCGCCACACTGAGGCGAGCGGTGAAGTCGGTGTCCTGGAAGCGGGTCAGCGGCTCGTACGGCGTATGCACCCACTCCAGCAGGACGTCGCGTCCGCGCCCGGTGAGCCTGTACACCTTGGCGTCGGGGCGGCCCTCGCGGGAGTCGACCTCGTGCCGTACCCAGCCGTCGCTCTCCATCTGCGCGAGCTTCCGGTAGATCTGGCTGTGGTGGGCCTTCGCCCACACGAACTGGCCGTCTGTCTCCAGCCACTTGCGCAGGTCGTAGCCGCTGTAAGGGCGGCGGGCCAGCAGGCCCAGCAGGACGTGCTCGAACTTCACGCGGTCGACTCCCTATGTGCATCCTCACCTATGTGCGAATTCATATA
Source organism: Streptomyces sp. NPDC051561 (assembly GCF_044454195.1). NCBI lineage: Bacteria > Bacillati > Actinomycetota > Actinomycetes > Kitasatosporales > Streptomycetaceae > Streptomyces > Streptomyces sp. NPDC051561. The sequence goes on from NZ_JBITDM010000015.1 coordinate 36,520, forward strand.
CTCGGATGCATGGAGACGTCAATGGATTGCTGCGCATCGACTTCCCGGCCCTCTTCCGGGATCGCTCCCCCGGCCGCTGCCCCGCGCCCGCTGCCCGGACCGGCCGCCCACCCGCCCGCACACGACCAAGTCCCTTTGCCCGGCGGCGAGTTCGCGATGGGGGACGCCTTCGGTGAGGGTTATCCGCCGGACGGTGAACTGCCCGTGCACCCGGTGCGGCTCGCTCCGTTCGCCATCGACGTCACGACCGTGACCGTCGCGATGTTCCGGGCCTTCGCCGAGGAGAGCGGGTACGTCACCGTGGCCGAGCGGGAGGGGAGCTCGGCGGTCTTCCATCTCGCGGTCGCCGCCGAACGGGCCGACGTCGCCGCCGCCGACCCCGCCGTACCGTGGTGGCTCGACGTACGGGGAGCCGACTGGCGCCACCCGCACGGCCCGCTGTCCGACGCCGAGCCCGACCACCCCGTGGTGCACATGGCCTGGGACGACGCGGTGGCGTACTGCGCGTGGGCGGGCCGCCGGCTGCCGACCGAGGCCGAGTGGGAGTACGCGGCGCGGGGCGGCCTGGAGGGGCGGCGCTTCGCCTGGGGCGACGAGCTGAATCCCGGCGGCCGGTGGGTGTGCAACATCTGGCAGGGCCGCTTCCCGTACGAGAACACCGGCGCCGACGGGCACCTCGCGACCGCACCCGTGCGCACGTACCCGCCCAACGGCTTCGGCCTGTACGAAGTCGCCGGGAACGTGTGGGAATGGTGCGCCGACCGGTTCGCGCCGGACTACTACGCCCACTCCCCCACGGACGATCCCCGGGGGCCGGAGAAGGGCGAGCGGCGGGTGATGCGCGGCGGGTCCTACCTGTGCCACCACTCCTACTGCCACCGCTACCGGGTGGCCGCCCGCTCGGCCAACACGCCTGCTTCCAGCAGTGGGAACTGCGGATTCAGGACGGTCGAGCAGTGAGGGTCAGGCAGTGAGCATCCGCCACACGCGGCGCACGTGCCCGGCCATGTCGACGGAGGGGTCGCTCAGCCACTGGTGCATGATCCCGTCGGACGCGGCAACGATCGCCGACGCGGTGAAGTCCGGGTCGACTCCGGGGCGGATGCGGCCCGCGCGTTCGTCGGCCGCCAGGTGGTCGGCGATGGCGGCGCGCAGGCGGGCGAAGCGTTCCTTGAAGTAGGCGTGCGCCGGGTGGGCCGGGTCGGTCGCCTCGGCGACGAGGGTGACGTACAGCCGGGCGCGGGCCGCGTTCTCGGTGTTCGCCGCCAGTGCCGCGGCGAGCAGTTCGCCCGGGTCGCGGTCGGCGTCCGGAGCGTAGAAGCGGACCTCTGCCCGCCGGTCGCTCGCGCTCAGCACCTCGACGAGGAGGTGGTCCTTGGAGTCGAAGTAGTGCATCAGGCCGGTGAGACTGATGCCGCTCTCCTTGGCCACCGCACGCAGCGTGGTGCCGCGTGCGCCCTCGCGTCCGAAGATCTCCAGGGTGGTCCGGAGAACCTCCTCCCGCTTGGCCGCGCCCTTGGCGTACGAGTTCTTCGTTGTCACGGGATCAGCCTATGCGCCGCGCGATTTCGGACCCTGCCGACCCTTGCCCACCAAAACAGTACGCCGTACTGTTTTGCGACATCCGCTCGCTCCGCACGATTCACCGTCGGTGCACACCGCCGTGCCCGGCCGAGAGAAGGCCCCGTCCGTGCAAGGACCCGTTGGACCCGTTGAGGGACCCACCGTCCCGCCCGCATCACCCGCCGCCCTGGCCATCAGCCCCACCGTCGACGGCCGTCCGCTGCGCCGCATGACGGCCTGCGCCGGGCCCGCGAGCCTGAGCATCGCCCTCGTCTGGGGCGCGGTGCCCAGCATCCTGCTGGCCCTCCAGATCCAGCGCACGGTCGGCGAGGACACCAAGGTCGGCACGCTCGGGCTGGTCACTACCGTCGGCGCGATCGTCGCGATGGCGGCGCAGCCCGTCGCCGGTGCGGTCTCGGACCGGACCCGTTCGCGGTTCGGCAGGCGTACGCCGTGGATCGTGGCCGGAGCACTGACCGGCGGAACGGCCCTGGTGGCCATGGCGTTCATGACCTCCGTGCCCGCGATCCTGCTCGCCTGGTGCTTCGTACACATCGGCTACAACTTCGCGATGAGTCCGCTGGCCGCGGTGATGCCCGACCGGGTGCCGCTCGCGAAGCGGGGCCGGTACGCGGCAGTGCTGGGGCTGGCTTCGATGTGCGGCTCGCTCGTCGGACAGACTCTGGGAGCCGTGCTGGAAGCCCGCATCACCCTGGCGTACCTCCTGATCGCGTGCTTCTCGGTCGTCGCGGTGACCGTCTTCGTCCTCGTCAACCCGGACCGCTCCAGCCGGGACATGCCCCAAGAGCCCTTCCGGGTGGGCGAGTTCCTGCGGGACCTGCTGCCCGATCCCCGGAGACACCCCGACTTCTTCTGGGTCTTCATCGGCCGGCTCTGCACCTACCAGTCGTACTTCCTGGTCCTCGGCTACAAGCTCTACATCCTCCAGGACTACATCGGGCTCGGGGACGAGGCGATCGGCCACGTGCCCGCGCTCGCCGTCGCCGGAGTCGCCGGAATCCTGCCGTCCACGCTGATCTGCGGGCCGCTGTCGGACCGGCTCGGCAGACGCAAGCCCTTCGTCGTCGCCTCGGCCGCCCTCATCGGCTGCGCCATGCTCGTCCCGCTGGCCGTGCCCACCATGACCGGGATGCTGGTGATGGCCTTCCTGGTGGGCCTCGGCTTCGGCTGCTTCGTGGGCGTGGACACCGCCCTCATCTCCCAGGTACTGCCCTCGGGGAAGTCCTTCGCCCGCGACCTCGGCGTCGTCAACATCGCCGCCGCCCTGCCGCAGGCGCTCGCACCGACCGTCGCCGCGGCCCTGGTCCTCGGACTGGGCGGCTATCAGGCCCTGTTCCCCGCGGCGGCGGCTTTCGGGGTGCTCGGCGCGGTCGCGGTCCTGCGGGTCCGAAGCGTCCGCTGAATACCCTCCCTCTCCCTCTCCGTACAGCACCCACAAGGAGTACACCGTGACCGATCCGACGACAGCCACCGAAACCCCCGAGGAGACGGTGGCCGGGCTGAGCCTCGAAGAGAAGGCCGCCCTGACCACCGGCGCGACCTGGTGGACCACCGAGGCCTTCCCGCACGCCGGCATCCCCGCCTTCCGGCTCTCGGACGGACCGCACGGGCTGCGCCTCCAGAACGAGGACCGGGCCGACCACCTCGGCATCAACGGCAGCACCCCCGCAACCTGCTTCCCGCCCGCCGTCACTCTGGCCAGCAGCTGGGACACCGAACTCGCCGAACGCGTAGGCCGCGCGCTGGGCCGCGAGTCGCTCACGCACGGCGTGCACGTGCTGCTGGGCCCCGGCGTCAACATCAAGCGCAGCCCCCTGTGCGGGCGCAACTTCGAGTACTTCTCCGAGGACCCGCTGCTCAGCGGCGTCCTGGGCACCGCCTGGGTGAACGGCGTCCAGTCGCAGGGCGTCGGCACCTCCCTGAAGCACTTCGCCGCGAACAACCAGGAGGGCGGCCGCATGTCGATCAGCGCCGACATCGACGCCCGCACCCTGCGCGAGATCTACCTCCCCGCCTTCCGCCGGGTCGTGACGGAGGCGAAGCCCTGGACCGTCATGTGCGCCTACAACCGCCTCAACGGGGTGCACTCCTCGGAAAACCCCTGGCTGCTCACCGACGTGCTGCGTGACGAGTGGGGGTACGAGGGCGTGGTCGTCTCCGACTGGGGCGCCGTCATCGACCGGGTCCGCGCCCTCGCCGCCGGACTCGACCTGGAAATGCCGTCCTCGTCGGGGCAGGGCCCCGCCCGGCTGGTGGAAGCGATCAGCTCGGGTGAGTTGGACGGGCAGGTGCTGGACCGCAGCGCCGCGCGCGTGGTGGAACTCGCCCGCAAGGCCGGCGCGCAGGCGCGTGCCGACGCCTCCTTCGACGTCGACGCACACCATGCCCTGGCGCGCGAGGCCGCCACGCGCGGAGCCGTACTGCTCAAGAACGAGGGCGAGCTGCTGCCGCTGAACCCCGCCCCTGGCAGCCGCATCGCGGTGCTCGGCGAGTTCGCCCGTACGCCCCGCTACCAGGGCGCGGGCAGCTCGCGCGTCACGCCGACCCGGCTGGACGACGCGCTCAGCGCCCTTACCGCCGCCGCACCCGACGCGACGGTCGACTTCGCACCCGGCTTCCCCGTGGACGACCCGGACGGCGACGTGGCCGCGCTGCGCGAGGAGGCCGTGCGCGTCGCCCGCGAGGCCGACGTGGCCGTCCTCTTCCTCGGTCTCCCGCCAAGCTTCGAGTCCGAGGGATACGACCGCGAACACATCGAACTCCCGCTGGAACAGACCGAGTTGCTCGCCGCCGTGACGGCCGTCAACTCTCGCACGGTCGTGGTCCTCGCCAACGGCAGCGTCGTCCGGCTGTCCGGCTGGATCGACAACGTCCCCGCAGTCCTGGAAGGCTGGCTGCTCGGCCAGGCGGGCGGTTCCGCCACCGCCGACCTGCTGCTCGGCCACGCCAACCCGTCGGGCCGGCTCACCGAGACCGTCCCACTGCGCCTGGCCGACACCCCGGCCCACCTCGACTGGCCGGGCGAGCAGGGCCACGCCCGCTACGGCGAGGGCCTGTTCGTCGGCTACCGGTACTACGACGCCCGCGAATTGAACGTCTCCTTCCCCTTCGGCCACGGCCTCTCGTACACCACCTTCGATTACACGGACCTACGGGTGACCCAGGACGGGTCCGGAATCGACGTCACCGTGACGGTCACCAACACCGGCCCGCGGGCCGGACACGAGGTGGTGCAGGTGTACGTGGGCGCACCCGGCTCGCGGGTACGGCGGCCTGTCCGGGAGCTGCGGGCATTCAAGGCCGCCTGGCTCGAAGCGGCCGAGCGCCGCGACATCACCCTTCGCATCGACCGCCAGGACCTCGCCCACTTCGACATCGGTGCCGGGACCTGGCTCGTCGAGAGCCTCGACCACCGCATCGACGTCGGCGCCTCCAGCCGCGACATCCGCCTGACCACGACCGTCACGGTCGAGGGCGACCCGTACGTGGACCTCCCGGACGCCGACTCGACGCTCGGTCGCTGGCTCGCCCACCCGGTCGGCGGCCCCGCCATGCAGACCCTGCTTGAGCGGGTACGGAAGACCATGGGCGACGCGTACCCGAAGGACGGCACACCCCGCTACCGGATGATCGCCGACATGAGGCTCAGTCAGCTCGCCAAACTCCCCATTGTCCCGCTGGACTTCGACGACGTCGAAGCGCTCCTGGCGACCCTGCGGTAGGCGGCTGCCACAAGGGGCGGTGCGGTCCCGCCGCGGCACAGCCACAAGGGACCGGAGGCGCCTGCACGAAAGCCCGCGCGCGGATGGCCCGAGTCCGCTTCCGAGCCGACGTGGGCCAGCCGCCCTTGCAAGCCGTGCCCATGACCGAAGACGTCGAGGTCGCACGCGTCTGGTGGGACACGCTCCGGAGCACCGCACCGGTCCGCGTCGACATCGCCGCCCACCTCGCGGGCACCGCACCTGCCGCACCGGCCGCTACATTCCGTGCCGGCCGGGCCTCACTGCCGAAGTATTGGCGGACACCACCCGGCACGCACAGGTCACGGTGACCCGCGTCCGGGACTGAAGCTGCTCAGGCAGTCGACTTCCGGGCGGCGGTCCTCTTCGCCGGCGCCTGGCCGTGTCCGGTGTGCGTGTGCGGCGCGGGTGGGTGGGTCAGCCGCGGACGCCGAGGTCGAGGCGGTCGCTGAGGCCGGCGGCGGCGAAGGCGGCGACGAGTTCCTCGCTGCCCTCGGTGAAGTGGGCCCAGCTGTCGTAGTGGACGGGCACGATGCGGCCGGCGTCGAGGATCTTCGCGGCCCGGGCGGCCTGGGCGCTGTCCAGGACGATCACCGCGCCGTCGAAGACCTCGGTGAAGCGGGGCGCTCCGGCGAAGAGGAGAGCGGTATGGACCGGGGCGAAGCGCTGGGCGATGTCCTTGACCGCGTCGAGTGAGGCGTTGTCGCCGCTGACGTAGACGGTGGGCAGTCCTTCGCCGGTCAGGACGAACCCGACGACCTGGCCGGTGATCGGTTCGACCTCCTCGCGCGGGCCGGGGCCGTGGATGGCGGGCACGCCGGTGACGGTAACCGTGCCGGGCCCGCCGTCCCGGCGCTCCAGCTCGACCGACTGCCAGTCGGTGAGCCCGGTGGCCGTCTCACCGAGACGCTCCCCGCCGCCGGGGGTGGTGAGCGTCAGCGGGACGTCGGCGAGCAGGGCGCGGCCGGAGGTGTCGAGGTTGTCGGCGTGCTCGTCGTGCGAGAGCAGGACCACGTCGACGCGGCCGAGTGCGGCCGGGCTGCCGTCGGCCGCCGCCGTCTTGGTCAGCATGACGCCCGGCGACGGGTGGTCGCCGGGGCCGTCGAAGGTCGGGTCGGTGAGGAAGCGGAGCCCGCCGTATTCGAAGAGGGCGGTCGGACCGCCGAAGACGCGGACGGGGAAGGGGCCGGTGTGCGGGGTCGGGGAAGACACGGAGACACTTCCTCACGGATGGATTGCGTATTAACCGTGAGATGACAGTAGGTGCACCTCACGGATGAATGCAACCCGTACCATGAGAAGCATGGAAGAGCTCGTGACGGAAGACGCCGCCGTGCCGCTGGCGCCGGGCGAGGCGGAGCGCCCCTCCCTGGCCTTGGTCAACAGCGCCGTCGCACTGCCCGGCGGGCACATGACCGACCTGCTGGGCACCCCGGCGCGGGCCGAGCAGTGGCTGACACAGCGCGATCTCGCCCCGGACGGCGCCGGACTGGCGGAGGTGTGCGCGACGCAGCTGCGCGCGTTGCGCGAACAGATCAGGTCGCTGCTCGCCTCCCGCGTCGCCGGGCACAGCGCCCTGCCCGCCGCCGTAACGGCGGTCAACGACGCGATGACCCGCGTCCCCACCGCACCCCTGCTGGCGTGGGACGCGAAGAGCGGCCCGTACCGCGCCACACCCCACCCCACCACCGCGATCGTCGAACACGCCCTCGCGGCCCTCGCCGCCGACGCCGCCGACCTGCTCACCTCGCCCGACGCCGCCCGCCTGGCCGCCTGCGCCTCCCCGCCCTGCAATCGCTTCCTGCTCAAGCACGGCCGCCGCCAGTGGTGTTCCACCCGCTGCGGCGACCGCGCCCGCGCCGCCCGCGCCTACGCCCGCCGCACCACGGCTGCCTGACGACGCCTCATCGCGGGCCAGCAGGTCAGCACGCACCCTCCGACTCCGAGCGCCTGTCGCCGGACCGTCCACACGACGAGCGTCGTAGTCGATCACGGGGTGGGCCCAGAGTCGTGGTCCGGTGGCGGTCCAGCCGCTGCGCCTCAGAGCCTGTGTCTAAACCCCGGCCGTCACTTCCGCATGAGTTGCCGCAGGCTCTTGGACAGGGACGCGATGGCCGCGGGGTTGCGCGGGCTCTCCACCAGTTCCGCGTAGTCGAGCACCACGATCCGGTCGTTCTTGATCGCCGAGACGTTCGCCAGGGGCGCGTACGACTTGAGGAACGCGCGCTTCTGTGCGGCCGTCGTGTCGCCGTAGTCGTTGATCACGATGACTTCGGGGTCGCGCTCGACGACCGTCTCCCAACCCACCGTCGCCCAGCTGTCCTTCAGGTCCTTCATCACGTGGTCGCCGCCCGCGCGGGTGATGATGTCGTGCGGCGCCGCGTAGAGACCCGAGGTGAAGGGCTTGTCGCGGCCGTCGTCGTAGAGGAAGACGCGCGGCCGGTCGACCCCCTTCAGCGCGTGCGACTCCGCGTCCGCGACCTGCTTGCGGAAGGTCGCGATCAGTGCCTGCGCCCGGTCCTCGACCGCGAAGATGCGGCCCAGGTTCCGCAGGTCGGTGTACAGGGCGTCCAAGGGCGGCATGACCCCGCGGGAGGTCGCGCCGCGCCCGTTGCGGCAGGACTCGCTCAGCAGGTACGAACCGATGCCGGCCTTCTTCAGGTCGGCGGGCGTGAACCCCTCGCCCTCGTTGAAGCCGTAGTTCCAGCCCGCGAAGACCAGGTCCGCACGGGCGGCCAGGGCCATTTCCTTGGTGATCTGCTTCTTGGAGAGCCACTTCGTCTTCGCGTAGGCGTCCTTCCAGGGGACGGATGCCAGGTCGCCCTTGTCGTCGGGCATCACGAAACCCGCCATGTGGCTTTCCAGGCCGAGCGCGAACATGATCTCGGTGATGCCGACGTCGTTGGTGACCACCCGCTGCGGGGCCTTGGCGTACGTCTGCCGGGTGCCGCAGTTCTCGACGCTGACGGGGTAGTGGGCGTCGTCCGCCCTCGCGGGGGGCTGGTCCTTCGCGTCGGTGACGTGGGCGCCGCAGCCTACGAGGAGCAGCGCGCAGAGGGTGAGAGCGAGGGCGGTGGGGCGGGCCGGGGTGCGCATCAGAGTTCCTTGGCAGGTGGGACGGTGGGCAGGACGCGGTCGAAGAGGAGCTGTGTGGCACCGGTCTCCGGGTGCCGGACGCGGTGTGCCCGTACGCCGAATACCTCGGCCAGGAGATCCGGCGAAAGGACGTCGTGCGGGGCGCCGGAGGCCACGATGCGGCCGGAGTGGATGACGTACAGGAGATCGCAGTGCAGGGCGGCGAGGTTGAGGTCGTGCAGCGCCGTGAGGACAGTCAGGCCGCTGGCGCGCACCAGGGCGAGGACCTCCAACTGCTGGGCGATGTCCAGGTGGTTGGTGGGCTCGTCGAGGACGAGGACCCGTGGCTGCTGGGCGAGTGCGCGGGCGATCAGGACGCGCTGCTTCTCGCCGCCGGAGAGGGTGAGGAAGCCCCGGCCGGCCAGGTGCGCCGCGCCGACCCGGGCGAGGGAGGTCGTGCAGACGTCGCGGTCGTCGTCGGTGGCGCGAGCCGTCGCACGCTGGTGCGGAACCCGTCCCATCGCGACGACCTCGGCGACCGTGAAGTCGAATTCCGTGGACGCTTCCTGAGGGAGCGCGGCAAGCCGGCGTGCGCCCTCGCGCGCGCTCATCGCGTACAGGTCGTCACCGTCGAGCAGGATGGTGCCGGTGGTCGGGCGCAGCGCGCGGTAGACGGTGCGCAGCAGGGTGGACTTGCCGCTGCCGTTCGGGCCGACCAGGCCGACGAACTGGCCGCTGCCGGCGTGCAGCGCCAGGTCGGACACCAGCCGGGTCCCGGCGATCTCCACGGTCAGATCCGTGATGTCGACACGCATCACACACCCCCGAAGGAGTAGGAGTTGCGCCGCATCAGCAGTACGAAGCACGGTACGCCGACCGCCGCCGTCACCACCCCCACCGGGAGTTCCACCGGTGCGAGCACCACGCGGGACAGCACGTCGACCCAGATGAGGAGAAGTGCTCCCAGCAGAGGGGCCACCGCGAGGAGCCGGCGGTGGTCCGCACCCACGAGCATCCGCACCGCGTGCGGCACCATCAGTCCGACGAAGCCGATCGCCCCGCTCACCGCGACCACCGCCCCGGTCACGGCCGCGCACACCACGAACAGCTCCTTGCGCAGGCGAGCGGCGTCCACGCCCAGCGCGGCGGCGGTCTCGTCGCCCATGGCGAGGGCGTTCAACCGGCGTGCGGACCAGGCGAGATGGGCGAGTCCCGCGCAGACCGCGCCCGCCGCGATGGGGACGGAGGCCCAGCTCGCCCCGCCCAGGCTGCCCAGCAGCCACATCATGGCGGAGCGGGCCGCCTCGCCGCGTTCGGCGGCGAACACCATGAAGGTGGTGACGGCCGAGAAGCCGTAGTACATGGCGGTGCCCGTCAGGACCAGGCGCAGCGGTGTCAGCCCGCGCGGCGTGCGGGCCACCGCGTAGACCAGGGCCATGGAGGCGAGCGCGGAGGTGAAGGCGGCCGCGGAGAGCGCCCACACGCCGAGCGCGCCGAGGGCCCCGAAGAGCAGCACCGCGTTCGCGCCGACCGCAGCCCCCGAGGAGATGCCCAGGACGAAGGGGTCGGCGAGCGCGTTGCGGACCATCGCCTGCACCGCGACGCCGATCGCCGAAAGACCGGCACCGACCACCGCGGCCAGCACGGCACGCGGGAAACGGAGTTCCCACACGATCGTGTAGGCGGCGACCTCGTCGGCCGAAATCGCCCCGCCGCTCAGCCCCGCCCACAGGTAGTGCAGCACCTCGCCCCAGGTCAGACCGGAGGCGCCGAAACCCGCCCCGCAGACCAGGGAGAGCGCCAGGGCGACGACCAGAGCCGGTATCAGGAGGGACAGCGGGGCGCGCCGGGGCGGTGGCGCACCGGTACGCGTGGTGTCCGGTGGTGCGCAGGGGCGGTCGAGGGCAGTGGCCACGGGCACGATCGCTTTCGCCTCGGGCCGTGCGGCTACGACGACCGAAGCAGCGGCCCGGGGCGCGGGACGCCCGGTGCAGCGCCTCTCGCAGTCCACGGCGAATCGACAGGTGCGTTTCACGTCCGCGGGTGATCGGGCTCGCGGGACCGGAAGTGCCCGGTCCCGCCCACCGTTGCGGGTCAGCGCCGGATTTCGACCGGCTTCCCCCGTGGAGTTCCTGCAGCTTAACGGGTGCGCGGGGCCCGTACGGTCCCGGAAATGTCCCAAGGCACCTTCCCGGCTCCGTAGTTACCGTGCTGGTGCTGGTGCCGGTGCGTGGCTCGCTCGTTTCCGTTTCTGCTCCCGGCATCCAGGAAACGGCCGGCGAGATCGGGGGCGAGCAGAATCGGCTCGCGAGAGGGCCTGAAGCAGGGTGTCACCCGGGGTCACCGGCAGCCCGTCCGGTCGCTCGGCACGCGGTGCTACAGTCGTGTCCGATCGATCTCGATCGCAGGATTGTTACTCCCCGAGGACGTCACCGCCATCGCCACTCGCGATGCGACGGCGGCGTACCGCTTGAGGGGAGGCAAGGCCTGGGACGCGCCGCGTGCGCGACCCGGGCCTTTTTTGTTGCCCACAATCCGGCGTGCGAGGTCGCGGACCGATCCAGGACGGCAAGCGCCCGTAGATGCAAGGACGCATCATGAACACACACGCACAGGGGCCCGGGGCACTGGCGGAGGAGATTCTCCGCGGTGTCGGCGGAGCCGAGAACATCGAGAGCCTCACGCACTGCGCGACACGGCTGCGATTCCAGCTCCACGACGGCGAGAAGGTGGACAAGCCCGGCCTCGACGCCCTCGGCGGCGTCATGGGCACCGTGGCGCAGTCCGGCGACCGCTTCCAGATCGTGATCGGCGGAGCCGTCGCGCGCGTCCACGCCGAGATCATGAATCTGCCGTCGATGAGCGGTGGCACCGCGCCCCGCCCCAAGTCCGACGCCGAGGTCAAGGCGGCGGTCCGCGCCAAGGGCCGCGGGCGCTACGGCTGGGTCGACAACTTCTTCGAGTACCTCTCCGACTCGTTCCGGCCGCTCATGGGCGTACTCCTCGGTTCCTCGCTGATCATCGCGATCGCCTCCGTACTCGACGCCTTCGGCCTGGTCGATTTCCGAGCCGCGGACAAGTCCGCCACCTGGGTGTTCGTCGACGCGATGTGGCGTTCGGTGCTGTATTTCCTGCCGATCTTCGTCGCGTACAACGCGGCCAAGAAGCTGAGGATCGACCCGTGGGTGGGCGCCGCCGTGATGGCCGCGGTGATGACCCCGAACTTCACGGGCATGCTCAACAAGGACTCCGGCATCCCCGGCATCACCTGCACCACCAACGCCACGCTGGGCACCCAGGAGTGCGTGGCGCACGTCTTCGGGCTGCCGATGCAGCTGAACGACTACGGCGGCCAGGTCTTCGTGCCGCTGCTGATGGTCGCCCTGCTCGCCCTGGTCTACAAGGGTCTGCAGCGCGTCTTCCCGGAGAATGTGCACATGGTGTTCGTGCCGTTCTTCAGCATGCTGATCATGATCCCGGTGACCGCCTTCCTCATCGGTCCCATGGGCATCTGGGCCGGCAACGGACTCGGTGAGGGGCTGTCCTGGCTGAACGGCAACGCCCCGATCGTCTTCGCGATCATCATCCCGCTGATCTACCCGTTCCTGGTGCCGCTCGGCCTGCACTGGCCGCTGAACGCGCTCATGCTGGTGAACATCAACACCCTCGGTTACGACTTCATCCAGGGCCCCATGGGCGCCTGGAACTTCGCCTGCTTCGGCGCCACCGCCGGCGTGCTGCTGCTCTCCGTACGCCACCGCGAGAAGGAGATGCGCCAGACCGCGACGGGAGCCCTCGCGGCAGGTCTGTTCGGCGGTATCTCCGAGCCGTCGCTGTACGGCATCCACCTGCGCTTCAAGCGGATCTACCCGCGCATGCTCGTGGGCTGCCTCGTGGGCGGTGTGCTCGTGGGCGTCCTGGGCGGCGTCGACACCAACGCGTTCGCCTTCACCTCGCTGCTTACCATCCCGGTCTTCTCGCCGATGGCCACGTACGGCATCGCGATCACGGCGGCCTTCTTCACCTCGATGGCGCTCGTGTACTTCTCCGACTTCCGCACCCCGGCGGAGCGCGCCCTGGCCAACGCCGAACGGGACGCGGCCGAACGGGCCACGGACGCCGAGAACACCACCGGGACCGAGAACACCACCCCGGCCGAGACCACTCCGGCCGACGACCGCGCGCTCGTGGCCGTCGGTGCCGGTGCCGGTGCCGGTGCCGTCCGCGCGTCCGCAGGTTCCACCGCCACGGCCGCCGCTCCCGCCGCTCCCGGACCAAGCCTCGTCCTCGCGGCGCCGGTCGCCGGCCGCGTGGTCGGCCTCGACGAGGTCCCGGACCCGGTCTTCGCCTCCCGTGCCCTCGGCGAAGGCGTGGGAATCGAGCCGTCCGACGGCCGCGTCGTATCCCCGGTCGACGGTGAACTGGTGACGACCGCCGCCACCGGCCACTCCTTCGGAATCCGGACCGACGACGGCGTCGAAGTGCTCATCCACATCGGCATCGACACGGTGCAGATGAAGGGCGAGGGCTTCGACGTACGCGTCGAGGCGGGTCGGCGCGTGTCCGTCGGTGACCTCCTCGCCGAGGTCGACCTCGACGCCGTCCGGGCCGCACAGCACCCGGCCGTCACACTCATGACGGTCACCAACACCGCCGACCTCACCTCGGTCGAACCGCACCTCGGGCAGGACGTCACTGTCGGCGCTCCTGTGGTGACCGTGCGGCGGTGACCACCCCCGCACCACGATCCGGTGCTCGCAGGCGTCCCCGGCGGGACGCCTGCGAGCACCGCGTCGGTTGGGGAGGGGTGACGCGACACGGTGGGCAATGCGAGATCATTGGTCGGAAATCGGACCACGGACGGAAAGGCGGACCGGCGTTGAAGGCGCTGCGTGTCCTCAACAACAACGTGGTTCTCGCGCGCGACGAGAACGGCCAGGAAGTCATCCTCACCGGTCGTGGCATCGGCTTCGGCGCCCGCCAGGGCAAGCCCGTCGACCCCTCCCTGATCGTGCGCGTCTTCGTGCCGGCCGACGGCCGCGACCCCGACCACCTGGCCGAAGCCCTCGCCCTCGTCGGCGAGGAGGTCCTGCGGGCCGTCGTGATCGCTCTCACCGAAGTCGGCATCGAGGGACGCGAGTCCACCCGGCCCACCCTCGCCATCGCGGTCGCCGATCACGTAGCGGGCGCACTGGACCGGGCCGGGCGCGGCATCGTCGTCGAGTACCCGCTGCGCGCCGAGGCCCAGGCCCTGTACGCCACCGAGTACGCCCAGGCGCAGCGCCTGCTCCAGGCCATCAACAAGCGTCTGGACCCCAAGCTGGACGACTCCGAGGCGACCGCGCTCACGCTGCACCTGGTCAACGCGGGCTTCGCCTCGGGCGACCTGTCCTTCACGTACACGATGACCGGGGTCATCCAGCAGATGCTCACCGTCGTGCAGAAGCAGTACGGACTGGAGGTCTCCCAGGAGTCCATGAGCGCGGCGCGGTTCATCACCCACGTGCGCTACCTCTTCGTACGGATCCAGCAGCACCGGCAGCTGACGGGCCACGAGTCCACGATCGGTACGGGCATCCGCCGCCACTATCCGGAGGCGACCCATACCGCCCAGCGCCTGGCGACGATCGTCGAGATGCGTCTGGGAGAGCGGCTGAGCGAGGACGAAGTCTCCTATCTGGCGCTGCACGTGGCCCGCATGACCATGGACGCCGACGGGTCCGCCGCCTGAACGCACGCACGGCACGGGGTGCTCAGGAGGGGCGACGAGGCGGTCAGGAGGAGGCGGTCACGACGGGGTGGGCGCGAAGACCTCGTGGGGGCGCCGGCCGTTCGTACGGACCCGGCGTGTCGTCTCCCGTGGCGGGGGCCGCGGCTCAAGCTCGGGAAGCATCGAATCGAAGAGGAGTCGTCGGCTGGTTCGACGTGTCCGGCCTTAGTCCGCACGCCCAGGGTGCGCCGGGGGCGGTCCTTGCGGTCACGTCCTGATCCTTGATCGTCACACCCAGAAGATCATGAGGTGACCGTCCGCTTGCCGCAGGACCGAACAGCCACCCCTCCCGGTGGTGGCGGTGCGGCGTATAAAGGTTCAGGATTCGTCACAAGCGAGCGCTTGGCGACAAACTGCCCCTCCGGGAAGACGCGCATGCTGAGATGCTCCATGGAACCGGCCAAGGACAGAACTCACCCCGGAACGATCCCCTTCGCGGAGGAACCGTTTCGCGCGCTCCTCGAAGCAGCCCCCGACGCGATGGTGATCGTGGACGACGGCGGGATCATCCGGCTGGTCAACGCACAGACAGAGACGCTGTTCGGATACCCCCGAAAGGAACTCCTCGGCCGGCCCGTGGAAATTCTGGTACCCCAGCGGTTCCGGGACCAGCACCCCGGCCACCGCCTGGGCTACTCCGCCAACCAGCAGGTCCGGCCCATGGGTGCCAACCTCGAACTGTACGGACTGCGCCGCGACGGAGCGGAGTTCCCCGTCGAAATCAGCCTCAGCCCTCTCCAGACCCCCGGCGGCCTCCTGATCTCGGCCGCCGTCCGCGACGTCAGCGAACGCAAGGCCGCCGAGGCTCGCTTCCGCGCTCTGCTGGAGGCCGCTCCGGACGCCATCGTGATCGTGGACGACGCCGGCGTCGTCCAACTGGTGAACGCACAGACCGAAGCCCTCTTCGGCTACCGTCGCGAAGAGCTCCTGGGCCAACAGGTGGAAGTCCTGGTCCCACAACGGTTCCACCATCACCATCCCTCCCACCGGCACGGCTACGTCGACAACCGCCGCGTACGCCCCATGGGCGCCGGACTCGACCTCTACGGCCTGCGCAAGGACGGTGTCGAATTCCCCGTCGAGATCAGCCTCAGCCCCCTGGAAACGCCGGACGGGACCCTCGTCTCCGCCGCCATCCGCGACGTCAGCGAACGCAAGGCCGCCGAGGCCCAGCTCGCCGAACTCTACGAACAGCAACGCCACGTCGCCCTGACCCTGCAACGCAGCCTGATGGGCTCGCCCGCCCCACTGCCCGGCATGGACACCTCCCACCGCTACTTCCCCGCCCGACAGGGCCCGGGGGTCGGCGGAGACTGGTTCGACCTGATCGCGCTCGGCGGCGGCCGGGTCGGCGTACTGATGGGCGACGTCATGGGCCGCGGGCTGGAGGCCGCCGCCGTGATGGGCCAGCTGCGCTCGGCCTCGCACGCCCTGGCCAAGACCGGCATGCCGCCCTGGCAGCTGATGCGGGCCCTGGACGCGGTCGTCAGCGAACTCCCCGACCAACTCGTCACCTGCTGCTACCTCATCCTGGACCCCGACGAAAGCGCCCTCACCGTGTGCTCCGCCGGCCACCTGCCCGTCCTGCTGGTGGACCCCACAGGACAGGTCCGCAGGCTCCCCGTACCGGTCAGCGTGCCACTGGGCGTCGGAGAGGTCCCCCATCAGGAAACCCGGCTGACCGTACCGCCCTCCTCAGTGCTGGCCCTGTACACCGACGGCCTGGTGGAGACCCCCACCAGCGACATCGAGGAACAGATCGACGCGCTCGCCATAGCTCTGGAGAAGGCCACCGCCGACACCCCCTGCCTGGAAATGGCCGCCGACTCCGTACTCGCGGCCCTGCTCCCCGATCCCCAGGATTACGCCGACGATGTGACACTGCTCCTCGCCCGCGTCCCCCCGGCACCCGTGACCGCCGTCTCCGCACTGCTCCCCGCGCAGCCGGTCAGCGTGGGCACCGGGCGCCGGTTCCTGCGGGGCACCCTCAGGGACTGGGGCTGCGAGGACCTCACCGACACCGCCTGCCTCCTGGCCTCCGAACTGCTGACCAATTCGGTACGCCATGCCTGCGACCCCCTGCGGCTGCGGCTGCGCCGCACCAGTTACGAGCTCCACATCGAGGTCTGTGACGGCAGCCCCGTACTACCGCAGGCCAGGACCGCTGATGCTCACGAGGAGTCGGGCCGCGGTCTGGCCCTGCTGGACCAACTGGCGGCCACCTGGGGAACCTTGCCCACCCAGGAAGGCAAAGCCGTGTGGTTCTCCCTCCCCCTACCGAGACCCGACGCAAGCCAGGACGCAGCCGAGGCGGGAAGCGGCGACAAAATCGGTGCCTGAAGCAGGACCCTGCCGTGAACACGGGGCGCCGACGGGCGGCTGCTGCACCTCGTGTCCGAGCTGGGCACCCCCGAGTGCGGGTATGGCGGTCGGGGCTCGGGCGCAGGTCCAAGCCGGCACCGTCCCGAGTCGAGCCTTCGCGCAGCCATCTGGGCAGTACCGGCTCCGTCCCGGCCGCCTTCCTGTAGGCCAGGCGCTTCGTTCCCGCGAACTCCAGGAGGCCTGGGTTCGCTTCGTCACCACCGGCGACGCGGGCGGGTCCGCCCACCGGGCGGGCGGGCACCTCACCCGAGTCCTTTCTTCCGCGCGGCTTCGCCAGATGCACCCCACCCCTCTGAGGGGGTGTTGGTGGGATTGTCGCAACAGGTGTTGGTCCGATCGGCTTACCCGTGCCGCGCGGCGGCCCGATCCAGGGTGGTTTGCGTTTGAGGGTGGCGCTCGGGTGCTGCGCTGGCGGCATCTCCGCGTCTGTTGCTGAGGAGATACTGCTGTGCTGTCGTCTTCGCTTCGCCGTGCGGGTGTTCCCGTGCGGGTGGTTCAGGGGGCTCTCACCCTGGGTGTGTCCGCCGCGCTGATGGTTCCCGCCGTGGCGCAAGCCGCAGTCCCCGACGCTGCGACCACGTTTGCTTCCCGTCCCGTGGCGGGGAAGGTGACATCCCGGATCGGACAGTTCGTCCGCGCGACACCTACCACCAAGGCGAGGAAGCTGGGCGCGTACCGGCCCGGTGCCCGCGTCTCGCTGAAGTGCAAAGTCAGAAGTCAGAACGTTGCGGGCAACAGCATCTGGTACAAGCTCTACGACCGTACCGGGTGGATGAGCGCCCGCTACGTCTCCAACTCCGCGCCCGTCGCCTGGTGCCCCACCTCGGTCACCAAGGGAACCAAGGGCGAGAAGGGCGATCCGGGCCCGTCAGGTCCCGCCGGGCCGGCGGGACCGAAGGGTGATGCGGGAACCGACGGGGCCCCGGGCCCGGCGGGTGCGGCTGGTCCTGCGGGTCCCCAGGGCCCGGCCGGACCGCGGGTGAGCCCGGACGACTGGACGGACGCGGAGAAAGCCGAGATGAAGGGACCGAAGGGGGAGAAGGGTGACCCCGGCGGCCCGAAGGGCGACAAGGGCGATACCGGCCCCGCAGGCCCGGCCGGTCCCCAGGGTGCCCCCGGCACCGACGGCGCCCAGGGCCCGAAGGGAGACGCGGGCCCGGAGGGTCCGGCAGGCCCGGCAGGACCCCGGGGACCGGAAGGCTCCCGGGTGAGCCCGGACATCTGGACCGACGCGGAGAAGGCCGAGATGAAGGGCCCGAAGGGCGACACCGGCCCAGCCGGTCCTGCGGGGCCTCAGGGTCCCGAGGGCCCGCGCACGTCCCCGGACGACTGGACGGACGCGGAGAAGGCGGAGATGAAGGGCAACAAGGGCGACAAGGGCGATCCCGGTGCCGACGGCCCGGCCGGCCCCAAGGGCGATACCGGTGCCGCAGGCCCCAAGGGCGACACGGGAGCCAAGGGCGACAAGGGCGACACCGGAGCAGCAGGCCCCACAGGCCCCGCCGGGACGAAGGGCGACACCGGAGCAGCAGGCCCCACAGGCCCCGCCGGGGCAAAGGGCGACACCGGAGCAGCCGGAGCCACCGGCCCGGCCGGAGCTGCGGGTGCTGCCGGTGTCAAGGGTGACCCGGGGGCGAAGGGTGACACGGGAGCCGCTGGTGCTACCGGCCCCAAGGGCGACAAGGGTGCCACGGGTGTTGCGGGTCCCAAGGGTGACACGGGTGCTGCCGGGCCCACAGGAGCCACAGGCCCTCAGGGCGCGACCGGGCCCCAGGGCGAACGGGGACCTGCCGGGCCGCTCAAGCACCTCTACAGCGCCAACCAGACAGTCCCGGTGGGCGGGGCGCTCATCACGCTCGACGGCCCCGTGTGCCCCGCCGGGCACGCGGTCAGCAGCGGCGGCTATTACCGCAGCGACGTGGGCAGCTCCGTCGTTGTCTGGGACAGCTATTCCAGGGAGAGCGCGAACTCCTGGCGCATCCGCGTCAGGAACAACGGGTCCAGCGACTCCACGATCCAGGTCCTGACGATCTGCACCCCCACAGCCAGCTAAGGAGCTGCGCCCTTTCCCTTTGCGGGGGCGACCTGCGCGACTTCGCCGCCCACCCGCATCCGGGAGAGACACCACCCTGAGCGCCCGGTGGTCCGGCACACCCGTGCCGGACCACCGGGCGCTCCGCGCACATCAGAGCGCTGTAGGCAAGGCGGACGGACTGTCACCGCATGCGGATACGCACCGGCACCGGTGGACGGCCAGCGGCGACGATTCCCTGGTGAGTGATCTTCAGCAGGAACAGGAAGCCGGAACGAACACCCATCAGAACCCGAACCAGCCATGGCCCGCCCGGCCCTGACCCGTCCGTGTCCACGAATGCAGGCATCTTGCGAAGCTGGGCAGAAGACACCCGCACGGAGCTATGGCACAGCTCCTGAACGCAGGAGAGCCACACGTCCAGGTGTCGCCGGGGCAAGGCCCGGACGCCGCCGGGGCCTACGCCGCCGAGGCAGTGCAGTCTGCCGTGCTCGTCCGCCCAGTACTCAGTCCGCCCAGTACTCAGTCCGCCCCGTACTCAGTCTGCCCCGCCCGGGTCGTCGAAGTTCTTGTACTTGTCCAGCGGGAAGCCGCCCGTGATTCCGGCGAGTTGATGAGCGTCGGCGCCCGTGGGCCGGTAGTGACCGCTGTCGTTCGTCCACTTCTCCAGGACGCCGTTGGAGAACACGGCGGTGCCCGCCCAGTACACGAGTCCTTCACCGGCCCTCTTGGCCTTGGCGAGCGCGGAATGACCCTCTTCCTGCTCGGTGCCGACCTGGGAGGCCATGATCTTGTCGGGCTTCCGGACGGGGACCACGAAGTTGTATTTGCCGTTGGCCGGTTCGGGGGCTCCGTACTGCTTGCGGCCCTCGTGGGGTGTCGCGGAGTAGAGCATCGTCTCCAGGTCCAGGGAGAGCTTGTAGCGTGCGCCGTTGCGTTGCTGGACGAGCATTTCGTTGGCGAACGCGACCGTCCCCGCCATCGGAACGGGCAGGTTCTTGTCCAACTGCTGCCACAGCTTCGCGGCCATGTCCGTCTTGCCCTGGGCCTGGAGGAATTCGGCGCTGCGCTTCAGTGCCGAGCCGGAGCGGGACGCCTCCACCTCCTCCCGGGTCGAACGGTTGGTGCGCTGGACCGCGGCGGGACCGGCGGCGGCTCTGCCGCCGTGGGCCGCGATGCGCTGAAGCTGGGACAGCCAGGCGTTCGACATTCCCGGGCGGGGTGCGGCGTCGCGCGGCGTGGCGGAGCGAGTCCCGCTCCTCGTGGCGTATTCATGGCCGTGCGCCTGTCCGTGTCCTCGGTGGTGCATGCAGGTCCTTCCGACAGCCAAACTGGTTGTTCTCATCAGAGGGCGCGGGGGTGTGCAGGGGGCGCGGGAGGGGGCGTCAAGCGTGGACCTCCGGGCCCTCGTCCCCACCGCGGCCCGCTGCACCATCCGTCGCTCCCGGCCCTGCCAGCATGCGTACGACGGCTGCGTTTCCGGCTCTGTCCTGGAGATGGTGCAGGCGTACGACGATCTGCGGGTCCGGCGCTTGCCGGGCGAGGGGCGCCGGCTCGTGGGCGCTTCCCGGCGTGCTCAAGGCGTCAGCCTCGCAGGGTCATGGTGATCGTCGCGCCCACGAACAGCTCCGCGCTCGTCCAGCCCTCGTGCCAGGTGCGGCCCGCCTCCTGGCCGTACATGCGGAAGTACCACAGAGGATCGTTGGAGCTGGCGGTGTCCAGGGTGCCTTCCTTCTGTTCGCGGAAGTAGTTCTCCAGGGTGACGTAGTCGTCGCCGCTGCGGGCGACGACTCCTCCGAAGTGGAACGGCACGGCTCCCCTCATGCCGTCGACCTGCTCGGCGTTGGGCTGCGTCATGGTCGTCATTCCCTCGCCCACCTTGGGCGTGGGGGCGTGCTGATTGATGCCCAGTGCCTTGAGGGCCGCCTCGGCCTTCTCCTCGTCCTCCTTGACCAGTTCCTGGAACCGGCCGCTCATCGCCTCCGTGGTCCTCATGTACGGCTCGGTGTCGCCGTCGCTGCCGAGATCCATGGCCTCCTGGTACCTGCCCTTCCAGCCGCCCTGCGGGTCCAGGCGCACGAGGAACTTCTCCAGGACCTCCCAGTACTGGGCGTCGGCCGCGCGCGCCATGCTGCGCTTGCCCGTGACGACGCCGATCATCTCGTTGCAGCGCTGCGGGCCCGTCACCTCAAGGCCCTTGGTCTTCGGACCGCCCTTCTCCTTGCGGAGCTTGGGCTCGATCTCGTACAGCGTGACCGTCTTGCCCCGGCCCTCGATGGTCAGGGTCCTGCCGGTCTTGGAGAGGGAGATCCCCTTGTTCTGCTTGGCTCCGGGAAGCCGCTTGACCGAGTCGTTGAACTGCTTGTCGGTGGCGAAGAAGTTCTTCGGCTCCTGCCCGCCGCCCGCGTGTTCCACGGCCAGGTCGAAGCCGTCGGAGACGGCGAGGTCGACCTCACCCTTGTAGACGAGGTGGGGCTTGGGCGGTGCGTGGGAGGACTGTTCGTCGAACCAGCTGCCCCGGTCGTTCGGCTCCTGGCCCACGAAGAAGTCGTCGGAGTCGGGATTCTTCGCGGGGTACTCCGCCGAGCCCGCCCTGATGACGTGCATCCGCTGAACGGACGGGCCCGGGCCGCCGCAGCCGTCGCCGCCCGCGCAGCCACCGCCGGCCGGATGCGCGGCGGGGCCCCTGTCCTGCGCGGTCTCGCGGCCGGAGGCCGTGCGCTGCACGGGCATCGGCCCGCGCATGACCTCGTCCGCCTTCTGCTCGGCGTGCAGTTCACCCGAGTCGCCGGGGGTGGACATGCTGACGCCCGCGCCGTTGTCCGTACCGGCGACCGGACCCTGCTGCTGGTCCTGGAAGTGGGCGAACTCGTGCGCCCAGTCCTTCATGGTCATGTCGCCGCCGACGACGATGTGGGGGCCGCTGGTGTAGGCCTTGGCGTCCAGGAGGGACGCGGACTCCCGCGCCTGCGAGCCCTTGTGGATGAGGGCACCGCTGAAGTCGGCACCGCCGAAACGCTGCTCCAGTTCGGTCCGCAGCCCGGTTTCCAGCTGCTCGGCCGGGGAGTTGATCCCCAGGTCGAGGGCGGCCCGCTGCACCTGGGCGTGGTCGGCCTCGGGCCCGGCGGCGGACGCACCGGCCGACGGCGTCGCCGCGCGCTGGATGCGCTGGATCCAGGCACTGCTCAGGGGCGACGGCGCCGCCCTCGCGGCAGGCTTGCCCGCCGCCCTGTCCTGTGCCTGGACGTGCGCCGGATGCAGGGTCCGCATGCGTTGTCCTCTCCTCCGCCGAAGGTCACCCGATCCGCCACATTTACCGTGGCGGGCACGCGGCGAACAGGGCCGCGAGTGCACCTTCGGGGGCAGACTCCCGAGTGCACCAGAGCGTGCCCCTTCGGGCAGACCACGGGGGCAACGAGGGCACTTCCGCTACCACCGGTGACCGGAACGCACCCTTCCCCTCGCAGGCCCCGTTCCCCGGAACAAGCCGTCGGCGGGCCTCCACGCACAGCGGCCGGTGCACCTCCACACCCGCACCTGAGGTACGCACAGCACCGCCCAACTTCCCTGCACACGTGCCGGTTCGGCCCTTGCGGGGACACCGGCCGCCAGGGTGGCTTCCTCGACGTGCCGACAGGGTGCGCCTGTTGGCCAGTTCCCGTTCGTCCCCACGGAGCTGGCCAAATCGCCGTGATACTGATGGTCACAAGGGGTGCCATGGTGCTCAAGAGAGATCAAAAAAGCTCAAACATGACCTCCCGTCCGCCGAGGTGACGCCCTGTCACCAAACCCTGCCGCAGGATCCCGCAGCCCCCGAACCATGCTCCGGGGCCCATGAGAGGAACGAAGCCGTGAGTGACCGTGCCGACGGGCCCTACGTCGCCGGCAGAGGGCTCCCGGGCGTCAGCACCGCCGGCCCCCACACGCGACGCGTCCCCGTCGCGGTGACCGCACCCGACCCGCTCAGCCGCGAGGGCGCCGTCAGTCACCTGCGCCGTCACCCGGAGATCGAACTGAGCGAGGAGGCGGGGCCAGGCACCGTCGCGCTGCTGATCGAGAACAGCCTGGACGACGCCTCCCTCACCCGGATCCGCCGAGTCTCGCGAAGTCAGGGCGCCCGTGCCGTGCTGGTGGTCGGCTCGATCCGGGAGAGCGAGCTGCTCGAAGTAGTCGAGTGCGGCGTCGGCGCGATCGTCTGGCAGCACCAGGCCACCGCGACCCGGCTGGTGCAGGCCGTGCTCGCGGCCTCCCGAGGCGACGGCGACCTCCCGGCCGACCTCCTCGGCAGACTGATCAGCCAGGTCGGATCGCTGCAACGAGGAGCGGCCGGCCGGCCGGGCACCCCCACGCTCGGTCTCGCCGCCCGTGAAGTGGACGTACTGCGCCTGGTGTCCGAGGGACTCGACACCGGGGAGATCGCGGCCAAGTTGTCGTACTCCGAGCGGACCGTCAAGAACGTCATCCACGGACTCACCACCCGACTGCACCTGCGCAATCGGGCACACGCCGTGGCCTACGCCCTGCGTGAGGGCTACATCTGACGTTTGCCCGCGCGCCTGGTCGCATGCCCCTGGCGAAGGTCACGACCGGCCGGACGCGCACCCCGGGACGCCTTCCGGTGGCTGCTCGGGCAGCGAGCCCTGCCCCGGTGCCGGACCCGCCGACCCCGCCGCACCTGGGGACGGCGGGGCCGCCCGGGCACGATCGGGGAGGGCGGTGCGGAGTTCGGGCCACCCGGCACGAGTGCGGACGGAGCGGCGCGTGATCCACGAGGTGGACGAGGTCCTGGGGAACCTGCTGAGGGGCGGGGCGTTGAAGGAATCCCGGGTCGAGGTGTCGTTCGAGGCCCCTACCCGGGACTGGGCGGCACGGCGCAACGCCCCCACGGTCAACGCCTACCTGTACGACATACGCGAGGACGTGGCGCGGCGGCAGCGCGGCCAGCTCCCGGTGCGCGACGAGAACGATGTCGTCGTGCGCCGCCGGCAGCCGCCCCGCTGGTTCCGGCTGTCCTACCTGCTGACCGCGTGGACGAAGATCCCGCAGGACGAACACAGGCTGCTGTCGGCGGTGTTGGCGACCCTGCTGCCCCGCGAGGTACTGCCACCCAGTGAACTGCCCGGCTCCCTGGGGTCTTTGGGGCTTTCGATACCGCTGTCCGTGGCGGGAGTGCAGACGGAGTCCCGGTCCCTCGCCGACATCTGGTCCGCGCTGGGCGGGGAGTTGAAGCCCTCCCTGGACCTGGTGGTGACCGCCCCCTTCCCCGCGTTCCCGGAGTACGACGCCGGGCCGCCGGTCACCGAAGGGGCGACGGTACGGGTGCGTGCGCTGGACGGCACTCCCGCAGACGCTTCGGAACGCTCCCACCGGCCACGACAGGTGGCGGCCGTCCGCGCCGCCAGGAAGGCCGCCTCGGCGAGCCGCCGCAGGGGACTGCGGTGAGCGCCGCGCAGGCGCCCACGCCGGACACCGCACAGGCCCGGGCACTGCTGGCACGCCTCGCCGGTCTGCGCGAGCGGGTGGCCGCGCTGGTCGAGCGACGCTCCGCGAACGACCCCACCGCGGACGACCCGTTGCGCGGCCTCTACCTGTCCGAGGACGCGGTACGCCATCTGCTGCGCACCCGGCCGGTCACCTCGGGTGACGACGGAGGTCAGGTTACCGACGGGTTCACGCCAGATGCCGCCGCGCCGGGCACGGGGTCCGGAGCCGTCTCCGGCGACCGTCTCGCCCTCCTCGCCGCGCGCACCGGGCTCACCGCCCTCGACACCCAGCTCCTCCTGACGGCTCTCGCCCCCGACGTCGACCGCACCGTCGAGCAGTTCTACGGCTACCTCAACGACGACGTGAGCCGCCGGCGCGCCACCGCGGGACTGGCCCTGGACCTGTGCGGGGTGCCCGCGCACATGGCGGCCGCCCGGGCCCGGCTGCACCCCTCCGCACCGCTGCTCACGTCCGGCCTGCTGGAGGTAGAGGAGCCCGAACGCCCCTTCCTGACCAGGTCGTTGCGCGTCCCGGACCGCATCGTCGGCCATCTCCTCGGCGATGACACCCGCGACGCGGACCTCCTCGGCAAACTGCTGCCGCTGCCCGGGCCGCTGCCCCCCGACCCCGCGTCCGCCGACTTCGTCCGCCGCCTCGCGGCCCGGCTGCGCAGCGGCCCGCTCACCGTCTACCTGCGGGAACCGCGCGAGGGAGACGGCCTGACCGCGCTCACCGCGGCACTGCGCGCCGCGGGTCTCGACGCTCTGCTCTGCGCGGACGCCGAACACCTCGTCCCTCCGCTGCTGCGCGAGGCGCGACTCGGTGGCCTGGCGATCGTCGTACGGGGCCTGCCCGAACATCCCGGGCCACTGGTACGGGCCCTCACCGGCGCCCCGGACGTGACCGTACTGCTGACGGACGCGCGCCCGTACGATCCGCACTGGTCCTCCGCGGTACCACTGGTCCTGGAGGCGCCGGGCCGCCGCGCCGGCGGGTCGGACGCCTGGCGGGCGGCGCTCGGCCCCGACGCCGAGTCCTTCGACCTGGCGGCCGCCGTCGCCCCGTACCGACTGGACGGCGACCGCATCCTGCAGACGGCGCACGCGGCCCGGGCGCTGGCCGCCTTCGACGGTTCGCCCGTCACCGCGGACCACGTCCGCCTCGCCGCACGCCGCCAGTCGGTGTCGGGGCTCGAACGGCACGCCCGACGGATCCGGCCGGACGTCGACTGGACGGACCTGGTCCTGCCGGACGGACCGCTGACCCAGCTGCGCGAACTCGCCCTGCGCGCCCGTCATCGCGAACAGGTGCTGGGCGACTGGAGGTTGAGCGCGGGCGGCGGGCGCGGGCGAGGGGTGCTCGGGCTGTTCGCGGGTGCTTCCGGTACCGGCAAGACACTGGCGGCGGAGGTCGTCGCGGCCGATCTGGGGCTCGACCTCTACGTCGTACAGCTGTCGTCGATCGCCGACAAGTACGTGGGCGAGACGGAGAAGAACCTCGAACGGATCTTCACCGAGGCCGACCGCACGGACGCGGTGCTCCTGTTCGACGAGGCGGACGCCGTCTTCGGCAAGCGCTCCGAGGTGAAGGACTCCCACGACCGGTACGCCAACATGGAGAGCGCCTATCTCCTCCAGCGGCTGGAGTCCTTCGACGGCATCGCGCTGCTCACCACCAATCTGCGGGCCAACATCGACGAGGCGTTCACCCGCAGGCTCGACCTGGTGGTCGACTTCCCGTTCCCCGACATGGAGCAGCGGCTCGCGCTGTGGCGGCACGCGACGAAGCACGTGCCGTCCGACGACGGGATCGAACTGGAAGCCCTGGCGAAGGACTTCGAACTGGCGGGCGGGACGATCCGCAGTGCGGTGGTCACCGCCGCCTACCTCGCGGCGGAGCGCGGCAGCCCGGTCCGCACCGAGGACCTGCTGGAGGGGGCCCGGCGCGAGTACCGCAAGGCGGGGCGGCTGGTGCCGGGCGAGGGCAACTGGTGAAGTGCCCGACGGGGCATACGGGTGCGGTGCCGGGCCACAAGACCCGGCCCGGCACCGCACGCTGTCCGCAGGACGGTCAGTCCTTGAGCCGGATGATGCGCCATTCGTGGTCGTCCGTACGACTGCAGTCGAAGATCATCAGCGGCATGCCGGGACGGGTGTCGGCGTTCCCGCCCACGTCCAGGCACTTGCCGTTGCTGGCGAAGTTGCGGATCCAGTAGACCCCGGGGTCCGTCTCGTCGAGGTACCAGAGCTGGTTGTCCTTGAGCGTGCCGTCGCAGTGGAACTCGCCGATCGGGGTGCGGATCGGCCTGCCGTCGTATTCGCCCAGGTCCATGCAGAAGTCGTCGGCCCTGTTCTTGATCAGGAAGAGCGGCTTGCCGCCGGGGCCGCCCTTGGGCAGGGTGACGTCCAGGTCCCAGATCTGGTTGGCGTCGCGCTCGCGGCACTCGCCCTGGAGGACAGGGCCGTTGATCTTTCCCTTGCCCTCACCGGGAAGGTCGGCGCAGCGCTGGGTCGCGACGTTCTTGAGCAGGATGTTCTTGGCGGGAACGACCTCGGGCTTCTTGGGCGGTTTGGGCGCTCCGCCCCCTCCACCGGCGGGCTTCTCCTGGACGGGAGGCTTCTCCTCCTTCGGCGGGTCCGGCTGCTTCTCCGGCTCCTTGGGCGCGGGGCTGGGGGGCACGGGCAGGACGTTGCCGACCGCCGCCTGTTCCGAGGCACTCGTCCTGAGCTGCGGTTTGTACGCGATCCAGATGACCACGA
Source organism: Streptomyces sp. NPDC051561 (assembly GCF_044454195.1). Classification (NCBI taxonomy): domain Bacteria; kingdom Bacillati; phylum Actinomycetota; class Actinomycetes; order Kitasatosporales; family Streptomycetaceae; genus Streptomyces; species Streptomyces sp. NPDC051561. The sequence goes on from NZ_JBITDM010000015.1 coordinate 63,346, forward strand.
AGGCGATCGCGCACGCGAGGAGGAGGCCGAGGAAGGTCGCCAGCCAGCGCGGCAGGAAGCCCCGCTGCACGTACAGGCCCTCCGTCTCCACCGGATCGGCTCCGGAGCGGCGCAGCGACAGGGAGTAGGGGCGTTCCTGCTTGGAGCCGAACCAGATGATCTGCCGCGGTTTGAGGTCCGCGTCCACGAAGGCCGCCCGGCCGGGTTCGATCTGTACGTTGCCGGGCCGGATCTCGTACGACAGGTGGTCGCCGTTGTCGCTGCCGCCGATCGACGCGGTCAGCTTGACGTTGCCGAGGTTGTCCACCGCGAGCCGGGGGCGTCCCCGGAAGCGCCCCTTGACCGTCGGCGGGACGATCTCCGCCCGGATTTCGGAGAAGGGGGTGAGAGTGAGGTTGCCCTCCTGGACGGTCACCGACTCCGGGTGTTCGGTGGGGGTGACGCGCACGGCGTACGGGTTGGGGCCCGCCGTGGCGTCCGGGGTGCGGGGCGGTTCGAAGGTCAGGTCGACCGTTCCGGTCGTGCCCGGATACAGGCGCAGTGTCTGCGGCTCCACCCGGATCCAGGGTGCGAGCTGGCCGACCGGCTCGAACCGGTACTCGTCGACCACGTCACCGGTGTTGCGCACCCGTAGTTGGGCCCGGGCGGTGCTGCCGGGATCGACGGTGGCGGAAAGGGGTTCAAGGGAAGTCCAAAGGCTCACCCCCGCACGCTAGGCGGACGGCCTCGGCACGGTCACCGGCAGCCGGGGCAGATCGTCCTGCCCGCAAGGGCCGGACCGGCGGGCACTACGGGTGCGGGGCGCGTGGCGCGGCGGGTGCGGGGCGCGAGGTACGGCGGGTGCGGGGCGAGTGTGACGACAGGTGCGGGGCAAGTCGCGCGACAGGGGCGGATGGGGACCCACGCCGGGTTCCCGACCGCGTGCACGGCGGGGGCGGCGGGCGGACGCCCGGCCCCGGCGGGCCCGACGTCGGCCCGCCCGGACCCGCCGGGCGGGCCGGCCGGTACGCGCGGCCGGACCGCGGTGCCCCTGCGGGCACACCGACGGCGGCCCGACTGCCCCCGCACCGGCCCCTGCGGACGTTTACCGCGAGGTCACACACCCGACAGGCTGACCGGTGTCCTGTCTATCCGGAGGAGCGCAGAGCATGCCGTCCTACTTGTCGCCCGGCGTCTACGTCGAGGAGGTGGCCAGCGGCTCGCGCCCCATCGAAGGTGTGGGCACCTCGGTGGCGGCCTTCGTGGGGCTCGCCCCCACCGGACCGTTGAACGAACCGACGCTGGTGACCAACTGGACGCAGTACGTCGCCTCCTTCGGCGCGTTCACCGAGGACTACTACCTCGCGCACTCGGTCTACGGCTTCTTCAACAACGGTGGCTCCGCCGCGTACGTGGTCCGCGTCGGCGGCGGTACGGACGCATCCGCCACCGAAGCGGACAGCGCGCGTAACGGAAGGGCCCCGGCCGCGGTGCGCGGCTCGCGCACGCCGGCCGCGCTGCCCGCCGCCGAGCCCGTACGCCTCGGCACCTTCGCCGTGACGGCCAACTCCCCCGGCACGAACGGCACACTGACCGTCGAGGTCGCCGACGCCGAGGGCGAGGGCCCGGCCGAGCGGTTCAAGCTGGTCGTCAACGACGGCGGCAAGCCGGTCGAGACCTTCGAGGTGAGCGCCAGCAAGAAGAGCGGGCGCAGCTACGTGGTCACCCAGGTCAAGGAGCGCTCGCAGCTCATCACGGTGACCGAGGCCGCACCCGCCGCGGAGCTGGCCCGTCCGGAGAACCAGACGGTGGCACTGCCCGCGCCGCCCGCTCCGGCACCCGTCGCGCCCGCGCCGGAACGTTCCGCCCACCCCGGCCCCGCCCAGTACCTCGGCGACTCCGCGGACCGTACGGGATTCGGCGGCCTGGAGGCCATCGACGAGATCTCCATGGTCGCGGTGCCCGACCTGATGTCCGCCTACGAGCGCGGCGCGATCGACCTGGAGGCCGTGAAGGCGGTCCAGCTCGGGCTGATCGCGCACTGTGAGCTGATGGGCGACCGGGTCGCGATCATCGACCCGCCACCGCGCCAGAACGCCCGCCAGATCCGGGTGTGGCGACAGGAGACGGCCGGTTACGACTCCAAGTTCGCGGCCCTGTACTACCCCTGGATCAAGACCTTCGACCCGGCGTCGGGCCAGTCCCGGCTGATCCCGCCGAGCGGGCACGTCGCGGGCATCTGGGCGCGCAACGACGCCGAGCGCGGCGTGCACAAGGCCCCCGCCAACGAGGTCGTACGCGGCGCGGTCGACCTGGAGCTCCAGATCACCCGCGGCGAGCAGGACCTGCTCAACCCGATCGGCGTGAACTGCATCCGGGCCTTCCCCGGCCGCGGCATCCGCGTCTGGGGAGCCCGCACCCTCTCCTCCGACCCGGCCTGGCGCTACCTGAACGTCCGCCGGTACTTCAACTACCTGGAGGAGTCGATCCTGATCGGCACCCAGTGGGTGGTGTTCGAGCCGAACGACCACAACCTGTGGGCCCGCATCCGCCGCAACATCTCGGCGTTCCTGGTCAACGAGTGGCGCAGCGGCGCCCTCTTCGGGCAGAGCCCGACCGAGGCGTACTACGTGAAGTGCGACGAGGAGACGAACCCGCCGGAGTCGGTGGACGTCGGCCGGGTCGTGTGCGAGATCGGCATCGCGCCGGTCAAGCCTGCCGAGTTCGTGATCTTCCGGCTGGCCCAGTTCTCCAGCGGGAGCGGCGAGTTGGAGGAGTAGGCCCCTTCGCTCCGTACCGGGGTGGGCCCGCGCGCGGGCCCACCCCTCCCCTCTTTTCCCTGCTCGAACCTCCCCGAACTCCTAGGACAGCGAACAGATGAGCCTCCAGCCGGGCGACGCCCTCACTTCACACAATTTCGGGCTGCAGATCGACGGCGTGATGGTCGAGTACCTCGCCGAGGTCAGCGGCCTCACCCTGGAAATGGACGTCATCAAGTACCAGCAGAACAACGGTTCCACCGGCAAGAGCGAGGTGTCGCTGCTGCCCGGTACGCAGAAGGACGGTCAGTGCACCGTCGTGCGCGGCATGACCCAGTCGTCCTCGTTCACCCAGTGGATCAACGACTCGATCAACGGCCGGATGGGCACGGCCCGCAAGAACGCGTCCATCATCGTGATGGACTTCGAGGACAACCCGGTCAAGCGCTACAACCTGCGCAACGCCTGGTGCAGCAAGATCGACACCAGCACCGTGAAGGCGGGCGAGGCCTCCGCGCTCACCGAGACCGTCACGATCGTCTTCGAAGAACTGGTCATCGAATAGTGCGGCGTTCGTCCGCCGGGACGCGGGGCGCGGTGACGCCCAGCGGGATCCCGGCCGAGAGGGAGACCGCCGCCGCACCGGCTCCCGTGCCGGAACCGGCACCGCCGGTACGGCAGGAGAAGCTGCGCACCGAGTTCCCCTTCGAGCTGCCGCGCGGGTACGTCGACGACTCCGACGTGGTGCACAAGCACGGCGTGATGCGCCTGTCGACGGCCAGGGACGAGCTCGTTCCGCTGCGCGACGTGCGCGTCCAGGAGAACCCGGCGTACCTGTCGGTGGTGCTGCTGGGCCGCGTCATCACCCAGCTCGGCACGCTTCCGATGGTGCACGACGGGATCGTGGAGAACATGTTCGCCTCGGACCTGGCGTTCCTCCAGGACTTCTACCGGCAGATCAACGCGGAGGGCCACACCCGCGCGGCCGTGCACTGCCCGCACTGCTCGGAGCCCTTCGAGGTGGAGCTCGGCGGGAGCCGCCTGGGGGAATCGTGACGTACGCGACCGACCGGCTGCACGAGGAGATCGCGTACGTCGCCTACCACTTCCACTGGGACCTGGAGTCGATCCTCGACCTCGAACACCACGACCGCCGCCAGTACACGGAACAGATCGCGTCCCTGGTGACGCGCGGCGCGGAGGGCTGAACCGGTGGGATTCCTGGACCGGTTGCGGGGCGGCCGGGGCAGCGACGGCCCGAGCGAGCCCGTCAACTCTCCTGACGCGGGGGCGACTTCCACTGCGGACGGCCGCGCTACGGACATGGGCTCCAGGCCCGCCCGCCTCGCGGCCTGGCCCGGCATGTCGCCGATGTCACCTTCAACGGGTGTGACGCGTACGGGAGTTGCCGACACCGGCTTCGGCGGGCGGCTGCCCACCTGGCAGAACCCGTCGTTCACCGGCCCGTCGTCGCCCGCCGTGCTCGACCCGGTGGCGAGCGCCGGGCTGCTCTCGGACGCGTTCACCGCGCCGTCGCCCCGGCCGCGTCCGGCCACGGGCCTGGAGCGGACGTCGCGGCCCTTGCCGCGCACGGCTCCGGTTCCCCCGTCCGCGCCGCCGGTGCAGCGGATGCCGGTCGCGCCGTTGCGCGCGCTTCCGGTGTCGGACGGTACGCCGGCCGTGCCCGCTCCGCGCGCCGAGCGGGTGCGATGGGCGCGCCCTGTGCCGCCCGAGGGCGGGGCTGCGCAGCCCGCGTCCGCTTCCGGGCGGGGAGTACGGGTGGCTCCGGTACCGGCCGCCGCGGCCCGGTCCCGTCATGCGCTGACTCAGGCGCCGATCGGCAGAACGGCCGTGCAGCGCCGCACCCTGCCCGCTTCCCCCCGGACCTCCGAGCCCCGGCCGGGCCCGGCCCCGTCGGCCTCGCGGTCCGGTGAGGGCGAGCGGGGCGGCTCGGGCGCGCCCGAATCGGAGCCTGCGGGCGGGGCACCGGCTCCTGCCCCTCGTTCCGTACGGCCGGCTGTGGACGGTTCGTCCACGACTCCGGTACGAGGAGGGGTGGACGCGGCGGCACCCGGCGCCGGGGCTCCGGTCCAGCGCGCGGTGCGGGACGGGGCCAGTGCGGCCGGCGGCCCGGTGCCTGACGCCTCGCCACGCGGGGCGAACGGCGCGGCTGCTGGTCGGGAGGCGTCGCAACGTACGGCGGGCGGCTCTCCCGTACGCCGCACCGAGGCGTCCGGGGCGGGTGTTCCTTCGGCACGGCGGGCGGCTGCCCCGGTGCAGCGCGCGGTCCGTGACGGCTCGGGGACCTCTTCCGCTCGGCCTTCGGGCAGCGCGGCGGCGGGTCCGGACGTCCGTCCGACGAAGAACTCGGCGCGGCCTGCGGGTGGTGCGTCCTCACCTTCTCCCTCGGCTCAGGGATCGGACGGCGGCTCGACGGGCAGCGTGCTCGGTTCGGGCGGCAGCACGGCAAGTTCCAGGGGCACGCCCAGCAGCGGTTCCCCCGCGAGCACGAGCAAGACGACGGGCACCAGCGGCACGGCCCGCCCGGACAGTGCACCCGGCACCGGCACCGGCACCCGGGCAAGCGCGAACAGCCCTGCGGGCCCGAGCAGTGCGCCGCGTCCCGGCACCCGTGCCGGAACCGGCAGCGCGGGAAGCGCCCGTCCCGGATCGTCCGCCCCGGCCCCGGCTCCAGCATCGGCTCCGGCACCGACCGACGGGCCGAGCACCGGTGGCTCGGACAGCCCCGGCACCGCCGCCACCCCCGGCACCCAGCAGAACTCCAGCACCGCGAACGTCCCCGTGCAGCGCATCGCGAAGCGGGACTCCTCGGCCGCGTCCTCGCGCCCGGCCACGTCATCGCGCCCGGCCGCCTCGTCTGCCCCCGCGCCTGCCCCTGCGGCCCCCCGGGCCTCGGGTGCCCGGCCGTCGGCTCAGTCCGGCAGCGGGACGCCCCTCAGCAGTACGTCCGCCAGCGGTACGTCCAGTGCTGGGCCCGTACGGCAGACCCCGGCCCCGGCCGAATCAGCCACGCCCGTGCGCCCGGCCGCCTCGCCCCCGGTCCAGCGGTCCGCGTCCGCAGCGCACAGCACCACCCCCGCACCCTCTTCTTCCGCGCCCGGCGTCCCGTGGCCCGCGCCACAGGACGCCGCCCGGCCCGGCCAGGCACAGAGCCGGACGCCGGGCCAGACGCAGCGCACGACACAGGGCACGGCACAGAGCCGGGCGCAGACCAGCGCGCCGACGTCCGGCCCGGCTACGGCCGCCCTCGACCCCGTCCCCGGCCTCCCCCTCATCGGGCCGCGTCCGGAGCAGGCGTCCGAAAGCGCCCCCGTACAGCGGACCGCATCGGCGCGGCAGTCCGGTACGCCCGACAGCACGTCCACCACCACGCCGGTGCGTCAGCAGCAGCCCTCGGGAGGTGCGGCACCTCGCAACTCCCGCCCGACTCACACCAGTTCGGGAGCCGCGACCCCGCGGCCCCGCACCGCCACGCCTTCCGCCCCCGTGCAGCGCGTCCAGGCGTCGGGCTCGCGGCCGGACGCCGGGGCGCGCACGGCACCAGGAGCGCCGGTCGGACCCGTCACCCCTCGCAACGACAGCCGTACGGCAGACGTCTCCCGGAACTCCTCCGTCGCGTCCGGCCCCTCCCCCGAGCAGCTCCGCACGGAGCCCGCACCCGCCGCAGGAAGCTCCCCCGCCCCGGTCCGGCGCACGGAGCCCGGCGCGGACCGTACCCCTCCGGCACTGCCCACCCAGTCGGCAGGCCACGGCGCACCGGTGCAGCGCAGCGTCTCCGCGCCGCGTGCGGGGCTCGGCGCGCCCATGTCGAGGAAGCCGGAGGACGCCGTCGCCACGGGTCCGGCCGCCCGGACCGCCGCCGCTTCCGTTTCGGCAGCCACGTCCGTTCCGGCAGCCACGCCCCCGGTGTCGAGCCCGGCCCGAACCGCCCCGGTACAGCGAGCCGTCACCCCTGCCGCACCCGTGTCACCGGCCAACCCCCCTACGCCGTCGACGACTTCGACGCAAACACCCGCCCGGCGGCGTTCCGCCCTGGGAGCCCCGCTCCAGGCGCCTCCGGCCGACAGCGCACCCCTCGGCGGTCCGGGCGCCGCGCCCCCGCTGGCGGTGGGCGTCGCACGGACCGAAGCCCCCGTCCCGGTGCAGCGCGCCGTCACCCGTACCGCGCCGGCGGCCCCCATCGCCCTGCCCGCAGCCCCGCCGGCGGCGCAGGCTCCGCCGTCCACCCCGGGTCCGTCCGGGTCCATGGCCCCCGGGGCCGGTGCGACCGCGCCCATGACGGCACCTTCCGCAGCGACTCGCTCTGCGGCGACCCGGCCCACGGCCCCCGTCCCGCTCCGTCACCCGAGCACCTCAACCGCCGTTTCTCCACTGCCCGTTGCCTCTCTCGCGCCGCCCCCGCCACCCGGCGGCGCCGACACGCACACCGTCCAGCGTGCCTTCGGCATGCGTGGCGGCGGGGTCACCGGAGCGCTCGCATCGGCGGCTGCGACCACCGTCTCGCAGACCCTGGAGCGGTTCCGGCCGCGGTCGTCCCCGCAGCACGCCCCGCCCGCCGATCCGCCGCCCGCCTACAGCGAGAGCGCGGTGCAGGGCCCGCCGCCGCCCTCCTTCGCGGAAGCCACCGGCTCCACCGCCGGGGAGCCGCTGCCCGGGTACACCCCGGTGCCGCCCGGCGGGTTCGACCCGGACAAGCTCACCGACCTCCAGCTCGACGCGCTGGTGCACCGGATCATCGGCCGCATCACCCGGCACGTCCGCACCGAACTGCGGATGGACCGCGAACGCATCGGCCGGCTCCGGGACCCCCGGCGCTGACCGTACCGCCACCCCGTACCACCACCCCGGAGAGAACAGAAAGGCCCCCGATGCCCCGTCAGGACCCGGGCTCCACCATCTGGTTCACGCTGACCATCGACGGCGAGAGCCTCGGCTACTTCAACGGGTGCGACGGACTGGCCACCCAGGTGGAGGTCGAGCACCGGCAGGAGGGCGGCAACAACGGCTTCGTCTGGACGCTGCCGACCCGGATCACCTTCTCCACCATCCGGCTGACCCGTCCGCTCACCCCGGACACCGCGAAGGTCGCCAAGTGGATCTCGTCGGTGCAGACCGGCATCAAGCGGCCGACCGCCCAGATAGCGGCGCTGCGCGCGGACGGGTCGGAGGTCGCGCGCTGGGGGCTGATCGACGTGCTGCCGGTGAGCTGGCAGGGGCCGTCGCTCAGCCCGGACAGTCCGGCCGTCGCCACGGAGGTCCTGGAGATCGCGCACCACGGCTTCACCGACTGACCCCCGTTCGCGGCGACGCCGTACGACCTCAGAGGAAGACCACCGAGACCACATGGCCAAGAGCAGCAAGGGCGCGGGCAAGAGCCTGGTACGCGCCTCCCTCGCCATCCACGAGCCGCCGCTGGGCACCAGCACCACGCCCGGCGGAATCATCAAGACGTTCCCGTTCTCCTTCAACCCGGCGGAGCTGACCATCAGCCGCCGGGCGCAGTGGCGGGTGACCACCACGCCGGCGGTGCGGGAGGGCGCCAAGCCCGAGTTCCTGGGGCCCGACGCGCGCGAGATGAACGTGGAGATCTTCCTCGACACCTCGATGAAGCCGACGTCCAACTCGGTGCTCAAGCAGGTGGAGACGCTGCTGAGTTGCTGCGAGACCACCCAGAAGTCGATCGATGCCGATCAGCCGTCGCCGCCGTGGGTGGTGCTGGAGTGGGGGTCGTTCTCGACCGCCAGGTTCGTGGCGTACGTGTCGTCCGTGGAGGCTTCGTACACGCTGTTCAGTACGACGGGCGTGCCCATCCGGGCGACCTGCCGGATGCAGTTGAACGAGGTCCCCGGCGACAAGAAGAACCAGAATCCGACCTCGGGCGCGCTGACCGCACAGCGGGTGCACCGGGTCGTCGCGGGAGACACCCTTCAGTCGCTGGCCTGGCGGGAGTACGGCGACGCGACGGTGTGGCGGGCGATCGCGGAGGCCAACGGGATCGACGACCCGTCCCGGCTGCCGAACGGTTCACAACTGCTGATGCCGGCCGCCGGGGAGGTGCGTCGCTGATGGTGAAGCCCGCGTTCTCCAGCATCATCCACGTCGGTATCGGCGGGGCGAAGAAGCTGACCGCCGAGATGGCCACGCACTTCGTGGACGGCTGGGTCGACCAGGGTGCGGGGGTGCCCGCCGCGTTCCGGCTGACCTTCCGCGACCCGGGCCGCTTCGTGCTGGAGAAGCTGAACGCGACGTTCGGCACCAAGGTGGTCCTCACACCGATCGCCGACGGCCAGGGCGTCGGGAAGCCGCTGCTGACCGGTGAGATCACCGGACTTGAGGCCGATTACGACGGCACCGGCACCTTCACCGTGATCCGCGGTTACGACTTCGGGCACCGGCTGGTGCGTCAGCGCAGGGTGGTCGCGTACACCAACCAGACGGCGTCCGACATCGCGCGGAAGCTGGCCAGGCAGGACGGCGTGCCGATCGGGCGGATCGACGCGACGACCGCGCTGTACGAGTTCATCAGTCAGTCCAACGTCTCCGACTGGGACTTCCTGGCCCGCCTCGCGGACGAGAACGACCGGGTCATGTCCCTGGACGCCGAGGGGCGTTTCCAGTTCGTGAAGCCGAAGTCGTCCTCCGGGGCGCCCTCGCCCGGCGCGAACCCCGACAGCAGTCCCTTCATCCTCACGGGGGGCCACGACATCCTGCGGCTGCGCGCCGCCGTCACCGCGTCCGACCAGGTCAGCAAGGTGGAGTCGCGCGGCTGGAACGTGACCACCAAGAAGAAGCTCGTCGAGCGGCAGACCATCTCCACCGACCCGGGCATCAGCATCGGAGAGACCCCCGGCAAGGTCGCGGGGAAGTTCAAGCCGGCCACGCTCGTCGAGACGGGCGTGCCCTACGACCAGCAGTCCGACGTCCGGTACGCGGCGAAGGCGCTCGCCTCCGACGTCACCTCGTCGTTCGCGGAGCTGGAGGTGGCCGCGCGCGGCAATCCCGCACTGCGGCCCGGCATCCCGGTGGCGCTCGCCAAGGTGGGCAAGCCCTTCGAGGGCAAGTACACGGTGACGTCCGTGCGCCACAGCTTCGGTGACGGGGACCGCTACGAGTCGTGGGTGACGGTCAGTGGCCGGCAGTGGCGTTCGCTGTACGGGCTCGCCTCGGGCGGCAGCTCGGACGGCGGCGGAGCGAAGCTTCCCAGCGTGGCGAACGCCCAAGTCGTGGACGTGAAGGACCCGTTGGAGCAGGGCCGGGTCAAGCTGACCTTCCCGTGGCTGGACGACGCGTATGTCAGCGACTGGGCGCGCAGCGTGCAGCTGGGCGGCAAGGGCGGCGGCGGGGTCTTCCCGATGGACGTCGGCGACGAGGTGCTGGTCGGGTTCGACCGGGGTGCCCTCGACCACCCGTTCGTGATCGGCGGGCTCTACAACGGCCGGGACAAGCCGACGCAGGTCAAGGACGTCGATCTGCACGACAAGCTGCGCAAGCAGGCCATCCGGCACACCCTGTCCGACCGCAAGGGCAACCGGGTCGACCTGCTCAGCGAGCAGACCGGCAGGCGCAAACAGGGCGTGCGGATCGCGACGGGCAACGACAAACTGATCGTCAATCTGGACCGTACGAAGACGGAGATCACCGTCAACAGCGCGGGCGAGGTCAGGATCAGGGGCGGTTCGTCGGTGACGGTGTCGGCGGGTGCCGACCTGTCGCTGAGAGCCGCACGCAACATGGAACTGAGGGCCGGTGGCATGGTCACCGTCCAGGGCGGCGGGATGGTCAGCGTGCGCTCGGCTGCCGCGCTCAACGTCAGTGCAGGGGCGGCCCTCAGCCTCACCGCGGCCGCCGCCGCGACCCTCACCGGAACCGGCTCCGTGCAGATCAACTCGGCGGCGAACGTCAGCGTCCAGGCCGTGACGCTGATGCTCAAGGGCGGCATGACGACGATCGACACCGTGGCTCCGCTGCTGGTCAACAGGAAGCCGTACCCCATCCCGTGACCCGGACGGTCCGGCCCCACTCGATTCGGCGCACAGGCGCGACGTACAGGAAAGAACGGGAGATTCACTGATGGCCGAACAGTTCGTCGGCTCCGGCTGGTCCTTCCCACTGCGCATCGGTCCCACCGGCGGCATCGCCCTGGTCAGCGGCGAGCGGGAGATCGAGGAGGCCATCCGGCTGGTGCTGGCGACCGCGCCGGGCGAGCGGCCGATGCGGCCCGAATTCGGCTGTGGAGTACACGAGTTGGTGTTCGCACCGGTCAACGAGCAGACCGCGGGACGCATCCAGCACGAGGTACTGATCAGCCTGGACCGCTGGGAGCCGCGGATCGAGGTGCACAGCGTGGAGGTCTCCGCAGGCAGCGAGCAGAGCGTGCTCTACATCGACGTCCAGTACTCCATCCGCGGCACCAACAACCCGCGCAGCCTCGTCTTCCCCTTCTACGTCATTCCCTCCCACGACGAACCCGGCCTGCCGGACTCCTCCAACGGTCCGGGCGCCACCCACAGTTCGAACGGCCCGCACGCCTCGAACGGCCCCGGTAACCTCCCCGAAAGCGAACGCTGATGCCCCTGCCCTCCCCCAACCTCGACGACCGGCGCTTCCAGCAGTTCGTCGACGAGGCCAAGCGCTACATCCAGCAGCGCGCACCCGAGTGGACCGACCACAACGTCTCCGACCCCGGCATCACCCTGGTGGAGACGGTCGCCCACATGGCCGACCAGATCGTCTACCGGCTCAACCGGGTCCCGGAGAAGAACCACCTGGCCTTCCTGGACCTGGTCGGGATCACGTTGTTCCCTCCGACGGCGGCCCGCACCGACGTCACGTTCTGGCTCTCCGCCCCGCAGGACGAGCCCGTGGACATCGCGACGGGCACCGAGGTCGCCACCCAGCGCACCGACCGCGAGGAGGCCGTCGTGTTCGCCACCGAACACGACCTGACGGTCGTGCCGTGCGGGCTCGGCCGGCTCGTGGTGCAGCGCCAGGGCTCGCCGGTCGTCGACCGTACGGACGACCTCGCCGAGGGCAAGGACCTGCTGTGCTTCTCCGAGGCGCCCGTCCCCGGCGACTGCATGCTGATCGGCCTGACCGCCGCCACCCCGCACTGCGCCGTCGCGCTCGAACTCGACAGCCGCGTCGACGGCGTCGGCGTCGACCCGCGCCAGCCGCCGCTGGTGTGGGAGGCGTGGACCGAGGACGGCTGGCAGGCCTGCGAGGTGGACCGGGACGGCACCGGCGGGCTCAACCGCCCCGGCGACATCGTGCTGCACGTCCCCGGCGGGCACGTGCTCTCGCGCACCGGCGGCCACGAGGCCGGCTGGCTGCGCTGCCGCGTCACCGACCCCCTCTCAGGCCAGCCCTTCTACACCACTTCACCCACACTGCGGGCCGCCGACGCCTTCACCGTCGGCGGCACCACCCGCGCCGTGCACGCGGAGACCGTGTACGACGAGGCGCTCGGCGAGTCCACCGGCCTGCCGGGACAGCGGCTGCGCCTGGAGCACGCCCCGGTCGTCGGCGACGACCCGCCACTGCTGCTCCAGACCGCCGCGTACGAGGGCTGGGTGGACTGGCAGGTGGTCCCGCACTTCGGCGCCTCGGGCCCCGGCGATCCGCACATCACCCTCGACGCCGCGACCGGCGAAATCGCCTTCGGCCCCTCCGTCCGCGAACCCGACGGCACCCTGCGGCAGTACGGCGCGATCGCCCCCAAGGGCTCGGTGGTCCGGGCCCGCCGCTACCGCACCGGCGGCGGCCGCGCGGGCAACGCGGCGCGCGGCACCGTCCAGGTGCTGCGCACCTCGATCCCGTACGTCTCCGAGGTCGTCAACCGCGAGGCGGCGCGCGGCGGGGTCGACGGGGAGACCGTCGAGGAGGCGAAACTTCGCGCGCCCATCACGCTGCGCGCCCAGGAGCGCGCCGTCACCCTGCGCGACTACGAGGAACTGGCCCGCCGGGCCGCCCCCGAGTGTGCCCGGATCACCTGTCTGGCGGGCGAGGAGGGTGAGCACGGCGCGTACGCGGTACGCGTCCTGGTCGTCCCGCAGGCCGTCCCCGACCCCGGCGGCAGGCTCCGTTTCGAGCAGCTCGTCCCCGGCGACGACCTCCTCGGCCGGATCACCCGTCACCTGGACGAACGCCGTCTCATCGGCACCCGTCTCGCGGTCGGCCCGCCCTACTACCAGGGCGTCACCGTGGTCGCCACCGTCCACGCCTTCCGCGGCGTCGACACCGACCGGGTGCGCCGGCAGGCCCACGACGCCCTGTTCCGTCACATCGACCCCCTGACCGGCGGAGCGGACGGCCGGGGCTGGCCGTTCGGCCGTCCCGTGCAGGCAGGCGAGATCTTCGCCGTCCTGCAACGCGTCCCCGGCGTCGAGCTCGTCGACGAGGTGATCCTGCACCCCGCCGACCCGCTCACCGGCAAACGCGGTGACCCCACCGACCGCATCGGCCTCAGTGCTCCGGCCCTGGTCTTCTCCTTCGACCACCGTGTGCGAGTCGTGGGAGGTACCTCATGAGGTACCGAACGGACCCCGGCGGCCCGGACCCGGACGCCGGGCGCGGCTCGCGGCCCCCGCACCCCGCACGCGGCGGAGGAGTCTCGTGAGCGGCGGCCCCGGCGATGCCCGCCGGCCGACGGACGCGGCAGGCACGCCCTCACCCGCCGACGACGCGCGACACCCGGGCGGGCGACGGGCCGGGGTGGACGGCCTCGGGTCGTCCGCGCCGCTCGGCCCGATGCTCCCGGCCGTGTTCGCCGACGACGACCTGGCCCAGCGCTTCGTCGCCGGACTCGACGAGGTCCTCGCACCGATCCTCAACGTGCTCGACTGCCTCGACACCTACTTCGACCCCGCCCTGACACCGGTCGACTTCGCCGAGTGGCTCGGCACCTGGGTGGGCGCGGAGACGGACGGCACGGAGCCCGAGTCCCGGTTGCGGGACGCGGTCGCCTCGGCGGCCGCCCTGCACCGGGTGCGCGGGACCCGGCAGGGTCTCTCCGAGGCCGTACGGCTCGCCTTCGGCGTCGTGCCCGAGATCAGGGAAAGCGGCGGAGCCGAGTGGTACGCCCGCCCGCTCGGCCCCTTCCCCGGTGCCCCGCGCCCCCACCTGCACGTCACCCTGCGACTGACCGCCCCGACCACGACGGACGTCCACCGGCTGGACTCCCTGGTCGCAGCGGTCCGTCCCGCCCACATGCCCTACACGGTCGAAGTGACCGCCTCCGAAAGGACCCTGGAGCGATGACCGTCCAGAACTGCCCCGAGTGCGGGACCCGCGCGGAACCGGGCCAGTCCTTCTGCGACGCCTGTGGCGCCGTACTCGGCTGGAACCGGTCCGCCATCGCGGCCGACGCGTCCCCGGCCACTCCCCCTGGCACCTCGGGTGCCTCGGGTGCCTCGGGTGCCTCGGGTGCCTCGGGTGCCTCGTACGGCACAGAGACCTCGGCGGCCCGGGCCTCCTCTGCCGCCCCTTCCACCACGACCGGCGAGGGCGGCCCGTCGTGGGACGCCTTCGCCCGGCCGGGTTCCGGTGGTACGGGACCGGCCCCCGCCCGGCACGGCGGGCCGATACCCACGGGCGGTGCCCAGGGTTACGCCGCCGACCCCGGCCCGGGGCACTCCCGCCCCTCGGACGCGCCGGGGCAGCAGTGGCACTCGCCGGCGGCCCCGCACGGCCTCCGTCACACCGGGGAGGACGACGACACGCTTCCCCAAGACCCGGTGTCCACGCGGGCCCCGGCCGCCGACACGCGCCCGGTGGACCCCTGGCCCGCGACCGGTGACCGTCCCGGCCACCGCCACACGCCCGGCGGTGAGCGCGGACACCGCGACGCCGGACACCGTGACGCCGGACGTCGTGACGCCGCCGGTCATGTCGACGCCGATCGTGCCCGCTCGCTGCTCGTCCCCGTGGCCGATCCCGAAGGTTCCGCGGACGCGCCGCCGGTCGCCCCGGTCCTGCCCGGCCGGCCGGACGCCGAGCGGCCGCACGTCCGTACGCCGGAACCCCGGCGGGACACCGGCGACGGCCCGCCCTGCCGCTGGTGCGCCACCCCCAACCGCCCCGGCCGTCACTTCTGCTGCCGTTGTGCGATGCCGCTGGCCGAGGAGGCCGAGCAGGCGCAGCTTCAGCTCTCCTGGTGGCGGCGGCTGCGGGGACGCGGCCGGCAGGAAGCTCCCTGGGCCGGTGACCGGCCGCGGCTGCGCCGCGCGCTCGACCGTATCGGCACCTGGATCGGCATCGCCGTCGCCCTGGCTCTCACGGTCCTCGCCGTCCTCTACCTCCCCGACGGCATCCTGGCCACCAGCGACCACTTCGCCAAGCGGGCCCCGGTCTCGCCGGACACCGTCAGCGCGTCCCACACCTTCCCCGGACACAAGCCGGAACTGGTCTTCGACAAGCGGAGCAACACCTGGTGGGGGCCGGGCCGTGCCGAGTCCGGCCAGGGCGAGTGGATCGAGGTCGGGTTCCGCGAGCCCACCCGCTTGCTGGACGTGATCATCACGCCGGGAGTCTCCAGCCGCCCCGAGAAGATCAACGAGTCCGCGCTGCCCCACCGCGTCAAGGTGACGATCACCGGCAAGGACGGCGCGACGACCACCCGTGACCTCGTCCTCGACCAGGGTGCGGGCGCCCAGCGCCGACCGTTCCGCGTCGGCGAGGCCACCAAGGTCCGCTTCACGGTCGAATCGGCACATGCGGCCTCCGCGACGAAGCAGGTCGCTCTCGCCGAGATCGAGTTCTTCGGCCCCTCCTACGGGGGCCGCCTCTGACGCTCGCGCACGGCAGGACACTCGCGCACGGCAGTGGCCCGGCTGCACACGTGACGTACCGGCGCAAACCGGCGCCGGTTGTCAGGAGTTGAGGGCCCGGCATCCTCTTCTGCGACGGTGGCTGGTGCCGCAACTTCGCCCGGCTTCTCCAGCTGTTCACGTGACCACCCCCGCGGCCGTACAGACGAAACGGCGCCCGAAGTCACCTCTTCCGGCTTCGGGCGCCCGCGCTGCCGCCACTCCCCTCGCCCATGCACGCTCAGCCGAGGAGTGTCGTCAGGATCAGCCTGTAGAAGACGAGGTAGGCCAGCAGTGAAAAGGGAATGGCGGTCAGGAGGGTCAGGGCGCGTTCTCTGTGGGTGCGGCCCATGAGCAGCGGCACGAGAACCAGAACGGCGAGGCAGGCCCATGCCTCGGGGGCGTAGTGCAGAACCCAGGCGTAGTGGATGGCTTCCGTGCCGAAAACGCCCGCCAGGGCGGCAAGACCGATGACGCGGTGGCGCGAGCTGACGCCTCGCCACCCAAAGCCCGCCACCCCGAAGAGAGGGCCGGCGACGCATGCCATGCCGAGCCAGACAAGGGGAGCGAACAGAGAGCCCATGCCCTCGCGCGCGACCTCCGCGTAGGCGTAGTAGCCGACGACGAGACCGGACTCGGCGAACAGGCCCGCGACGGCGGCCGCGCGCAAGCCGGCCTTCCGGGCCAGCAGCGCGCCTGCGACGAACGCGGCGACGGACCAGACCGCACCGGAGTTGGCGATCTGATTCCACGTACCCGGAAGCCAGCCCTGGACCAGATTGGTCAGGACGCCGAGAAGGAGTCCTCCGGCGAATGCCGACGCCGTTGCGTTGGCCCAGGCTCTTCCGCTCGTATCAGGCACTGAAACGGTGACGGGGGACGCGCTCACGGTGGTGCTCACTCTTCTGTCGAGGACTGCCTGGCTCACACCTCTTGGTGCAGTGGTAAGGATGTGTGGCGCCAACGCTGCGTTCCCGTGAGCAGCGACCCAAATGACAAGTTGCCTTCTGTGGTCGACGTGCCGAGCAGCGGATACCGGGAGAAGACGCAAGGGAAGATGCCCTGCGAGTCGGCCGCGCGGGCCGATGAGGTGCTGTGCCTGAGGAAGACCTGTGCCGAGGGACAGGACAAGAGGGGCAGGATCACTGCCAAGGGCGGGGCAACCGAGTGGCTTTACCGGCAGTCCAGCGCCGCCCAGGACCACCCGCCCGCTGTCCTCGCCCCTCATGCTCGGCCTCCATGTCATCACCGCCGTCCAGTGGCGCCGACGCGCCGACGCCGACTGAAGCGCCTGCCTGCAAGCACGTCAGTACGCTCAAACGGGCAAGCCCACGCCCACGGAACCACGATCCAACGCACTCAAGGGTCGCTGACGCGGCGCTAGTCGGGATTCGCGACCTCATCGTCCGCGTGGGTGCCGAACTCGGCGACGCGGACCTCCGCGATGGTCTCGTACCGGCTGATCCGGTCGGTCCACTCCGCGTCGACGCCGAACGCCGCCTGCGCGAAGCCCACCCGACGGACGGCCTCTGCCAGGCCTGGATCACCAGGGGCCAGCAGCCGCACCGGAGTGTCCAGCGCCACGGTGTGCGGCGGCACGAAGTACTCGTCCGGCAAAACGGTGCGCGCATGGACGAGCGCGCCGACAGCGACAACCGCGCCGGCCCCCAACCGTGCGTGCTGCAGGACCGTCGCCGAGGTCGCCACATAGACGCACCTGTCGACCTCGCAGCCCAGCAGCGTGGCATGCGGTCCCACGAAGACGTGGTCGTGGACAAGCACCGGCTGATCGCCGGCGACCGCAGACCCGCGCAACACCGCGTTCTCACAGATGACCGCCGCCTCCCCGACCTCGATCCGAGACCCCGCGGCATTGAGTACGGCGCCGTACATCACCCGTGCCCTTGGCCCCACACGGACATCGCCGACGAGCGTGGCCGTCGGGGCGACGTAGGCGGTGGGGTGGACCTGTGGTTCATGGCCGCGATGCTGCATGCGGATTCCCTGCGTGTTAGCGATCATGAGCGGATCATCGACCGACAGACGAGAGCATGCTGGCGGATTTCGGACGTCGCGTTCGCCGAGATCCGTGCCACCCCCGATCCGGGGCACTACACGGCGAACTGTGGGTGAGGCGGCACGAGCGGATCGAGTCGCCCTCGACGCCCTCGACGCCCTCGACGCGCATCTGCCAGACGGCCGGAGCGAAGGCAAGGCCCCGAGAGCGCGCGCCCTCCAAGGAGCGGGGACGGCGGTGATGGTGCCGCAGATATGCTCCTCTCCACGCTCGGCCTGCTACTGACCACACTCCCGCTGACGGTGGCCGGCGAACACGGCTGGCCCGCTTGGCCGTTCCTCGCCATGACCGCCGGTGTGCTCGTCCTGGCCGACACGCAAAGACCAGCCCTTCCGGACCAGCCACGGACCAGCCACGGACCAGAATTCCGCCTCACTCTCCGGGCGTCGCAACCCGGTTGACTCAATCCCACTCCTCCATCGACCGCTCGATGAGCCTGTTGGCCTGGGGCCGGCCGCCGGGCCCACTGCGCAGGCGCCCGAGGCGGTGGTCGGCATCCAGGAACTCGGACACGTCGGTGCCCCGGTCCTGGAGTTCGCCTTCGCTGCCGCGGCCGAAGACGGACGTCCCTACGAGCTCGTAACACGCTCTGCGCAGGCGTGTTAGCGTCAGCGCCGTGTCCGAACGACCAGCGTGTACGTTTCCTGTCTGTGGCAGCAAGGGACAGGCGACGGCACGCATGGTGTGCGCCCAGGGCCCAGTCGCTCCGGGTACGAAGTGGACGTACCGCACGCGGATCGACGTTGACGTCATCGGGCATGCCGACAGCGACGAGCAGGCCGTGACGGCGCCGCAGTCGTACCCCTGCATGCCCCGGGCCTAGTCGGTAGGTGATTCCTTTGACCGGTATGGATTCGACACTGATCGTCGGCCTCACGGGCTCGATCGAACTTCACGAGTGGGCCGACCGGCTGTACGCGGACGGCCGGGACGACGACGCGTTCAGCCTGATCGTCAGACAGGGCGTCATGCAGGGCCTGACGGAGTTCCACGGGTCGAAGGAATCGCCCCGGGTCAGCTGGAGCCATCACGACGCGGGCGACTCGTGGACCGGAAGCTCCGATGCACCCGAACTGATCTGGTTGCAGGTCGACACTGCCGAATCGGCACCGGGCAGACTTCCGCTGCAGCCGATCGCTGCCGTGCTCGACCGGGTTCTCAGGAAGGTCGGCACACCGCGGATCGATGAGGGTGCCTTCCTCATCCCGCTGGGTCGGTTCCCCCATGACTCGATGGAGTTCGCCTACGACCGCGACTGGTTCGAGTTCTCCGACCCGGACCGGTCGGAAGTGACCGGCATCGAGCTGTACGCCTCGGCCGGCGAGGGTGGCGAGAGTGCGGACGTGGCCGACGTGGCCGCGACGGCTCAAACATGGCTCGGTGACGCAGCCGTACTGGCAGTAAGCGACCGGCCCGCACCGGGGCCGGTCGCATTCCGAGGATCTCCCTACGTATCGCTGGAGTTCCTCGGCCAGGTCGACTGCACGGTCCGCGAGTGGTCGATCGAGGCACTGGCCTGGCTGACCGAAGTCCTCGGCTGGGCGATGTCGAGTGCGGGGTGTGGGAACCACGGGCTCGTGCGGCTACGCAGACAGCCCACCACACGCGCCTGAACGGCACGGGCCCCCTTCCCAACATCCCGGACGTACCGCACGACTCACGGCAAATCGCTGCGTGTTGCCCGTCCGGGCCGCGCCCCACAGCCGACCACGCACCCCCACCGGGACCCCCGGACACCCACTCCCCCGGGCAGCGGCCCTGCCCGCTGCGGCACCCACCGGCGTCGTACCGGATCAGCCGGTCCAGGACCAGTCGGCGACCTCCGGGAGGTCCATGCCGTGTTCCCGTATCCAGCTGTGATGCCGCATACGGGTGTCCTCCAGCTCCTGCCGGAACGCGGCCGCGCGCACGGCAAGCCCGGGGACCCGGTCGATGACGTCCATCGCGAGCCGGTAGCGGTCCATGTCGTTGCGGACGACCATGTCGAAGGGCGTGGTCGTGGTGCCCTCCTCCTTGTAGCCGCGTACGTGCAGGTGGTCGTGGCCGGTGCGGCGGTAGGCGAGGCGGTGGATGAGCCAGGGGTAGCCGTGGTAGGCGAAGACGACCGGTTTGTCGGTGGTGAACAGGGCGTCGTACTCGGCGTCCGGCATGCCGTGCGGATGCTCCGCGGCGGGCAGGAGGCGGGCCAGGTCGACGACGTTCACCACGCGTACGCCCAGCTCGGGCAGGTTCCGGCGCAGCAACTGTGCCGCTGCCAGCACCTCCAGTGTGGGCACGTCGCCCGCGCAGGCCAGTACGACCTCCGGTGCACGGCCCTGGTTCTCCGTACCGGCCCACTCCCAGATACCGGCGCCGCGCGCGCAGTGACCGCGGGCCTCCTGAAGGGTGAGCCAGTCGAAGCAGGGCTGTTTGCCCGCGACGACGACGTTGACGTAGTCCCGCGAGCGCAGCACGTGGTCGGCGACGGAGAGCAGGGTGTTGGTGTCCGGGGGGAGGTAGACCCGTACGACCTCGGGCGACTTGTTGAGGACGTGGTCGACGAAGCCGGGGTCCTGGTGGGAGAAGCCGTTGCTGTCCTGGCGCCAGACGTGGGAGGTGAGCAGGTAGTTGAGGGAGGCGATGGGGCGGCGCCAGGGCAGTCGACGGGTGGTGCGGAGCCATTTGATGTGCTGGTTGACCATGGAGTCGACGATGTGGGCGAAGGCTTCGTAGCAGGAGAAGAGGCCGTGCCGGCCGGTGAGGAGGTAGCCCTCCAGCCAGCCCTGGCAGGTGTGTTCGGAGAGGATTTCCATGACGCGGCCGTGCCTGTCGAGGTGTTCGTCGACCGGGAGGGTCTGTTCCTGCCATGCCTTGCCGGTGGCCTGGTAGACGGAGTCGAGCCGGTTGGAGGCGGTCTCGTCGGGGCCGACGAGGCGGAAGTCGCGACGCTCGGCGGTGTTCTCCATGAGCTCTTCGAGCAGGTCGCCCAGGACTCGGGTGGGTTCGTGCATCGTCGCGCCGGGTTTGTCGACCTGCACCGCGAAGTGTTCCAGGGGCGGCACGGGGAGTGCGCGCAGGAGGAGCCCGCCGTTCGCGTGGGCGCTCGCGCCGAGCCGAAGTGCGCCGTGCGGCACGCCTTCCAGGACCTGCGTGCGGGGGCGGCCCCGGTCGTCGAAGAGTTCCTCGGGCCGGTAGGAGCGCATCCACTGTTCCAGCTGGTGCAGGTGGTCGGGGTTGTCACGTACGCCCGACAACGGCACCTGGTGCGCGCGCCAGGTCCCCTCGACCGGCAGGCCGTCGACCTCGGCGGGGCCGGTCCAGCCCTTGGGGGTGCGCAGGACGATCATGGGCCAGCGGCGGCGTTCGGTGGCTCCTTCGTCGCGGGCGGCGCGCTGGATGTTGTTGATCATGGCCAGTGCGGTGTCCATGGCGTGCGCCATGGCGCTGTGCACCTGGAGCGGGTCGTCTCCCTCGACGTGCAGGGGGTCGTGCCCCAATCCCCTGAGCAGGTCGTCGAGTTCGTACGAGGGGAGCCGGGCGAGCAGGGTCGGGTTGGCGATCTTGTAGCCGTTGAGGTGGAGGATCGGCAGGACCGCTCCGTCCTGTACGGGGTCGAGGAACTTGTTGGAGTGCCAGGACGCGGCCAGTGGCCCCGTCTCGGCCTCGCCGTCGCCGATCACGCAGGCGACGAGGAGGTCCGGGTTGTCGAAGGCGGCGCCGTAGGCGTGCGAGAGCGCGTAGCCGAGTTCGCCGCCCTCGTGGATCGAGCCGGGGGTCTCGGGTGCCACGTGGCTGGGCACGCCGCCCGGGAAGGAGAACTGGCGGAACAGCCGCGCCATGCCCTCCGCGTCCCGGCCCACATCGGGGTACGTCTCCGAATAGGTGCCCTCCAGCCAGGAGTTGGCGAGGACGGCGGGCCCCCCGTGTCCGGGGCCCCATACGCAGAGGGCGTCCTTGCCGGCGGCCTTGATCATCCGGTTGAGGTGGGTGTGGACGAGGTTGAGGCCGGGCGAGGTGCCCCAGTGGCCGAGCAGTCGGGGCTTGATGTGCTCGGGGCGCAGGGGTTCGGCGAGCAGGGGGTTGGACATCAGATAGATCTGGCCGACCGCGAGGTAGTTCGCCGCCCGCCAGTGCGCGTCGAGCGCTGCCAGCTCCTGCGGGCCGAGGTAAGCGGCCAATTCCTGATCGGGCTTCGGCATCGCGTAGTCCCTTCATTGGCGGTGGGGCAGGACGAAACCGCCGGCAGACGCCCGGGACAACGGCGCGGCTGACGGGGCCGGTGCCTCGTTCCTCAGCCTAGGACCGCCTCCCGTACGGAGCGAGGGGCCGATCGGCCCTTGCTGGGCGGTGAGTGGGTCCGCCTCCGGTGGGAGGCGGCATACCGAAAGGACCGCGGAGGTCGCGCACCCTCGGACCGACGGGTCCTGCCCCGCGCCGTGTGCCCGGAAGTACATCAGTGAGGCAGCCCGCTGCCCGCAGGACCGTAGAGATCCAGCAGGCGAATCCTCGCCGCGTGGAGGCGATGGGCCAGCACCTGCGCGACCCACAGCCCCACGGCCGCGCCCAGTTCTGGATCACTGGCGCACAGCTCCCGTACGGCCACGGCGTCGAACTCCGCAGCGGCCACCGGCCGCACGGCTGTTGCCCCGAGCTGCCAGGTGTGTGGCTCGAACAGCCATGACCACCCGACGAGTTGCCCCGGTCCGAGCGTTTCGATGACCACCGGGCGGCGGCCCGGGACGTGCATGTCGAGTGCGACCGAGCCCTGCCGTACGACCCGGAACCGGTCGGCGCGCTGCCCCTCGTTGAACAGCCGGGTGCCGGCAGGGAAGGCGACCTCCTGCGCCTGTACCGCCAGTCGGGGGCGGTGCTCCGGGGGAAGTCCACTCAGGCTGTTGGTCGTGACGGACAGGTCCGTTCGCCCTTTCCGTATCGGTAATTCCGTTCCCGCTGACCGGCTTTCATCGCAGCGGAACCGCGGCAACGGGTTTCGCGGCGAGGGCAGTGGCCCAGGCAGAAATCGCGTCGAAGTCCCGGAAGTCCCCGCCACGGCCGGACTCCACGATCGTGCGCGCCATGCGGCCCCGGGCTCCCTTCTCCAGCCGACCGCCGAACGTCCTGTGCTCCCTCGCGTCGAGACGGATCATGGCGCGACGGACACCCCGGACCGGCGGAATGTCCCTCTCGCCGGCCGACGGGTCGAGCGGTCCGCTGCTGAACAGCCACACCGCGCGGTTCAGCAACTCGCTGCGATGCCGCCGGGCGAACCGCACCGCGTCCACGTGCCAGCGCCCCATGTACAAGGCACCGCCGACAACCACCAGGTCGTACGACGTGACGTCCTCGACCTCGGCGGCGGGCCGCACCTGCGCCTCCATTCCCTGAGCGCGTAACGCATCGCCGATGGCCTCGGCAATACCCGCCGTCGAGCCGTTCCTGGTTCCGTACGCCACCAGCACTCGCTGTGTCATGACCGGCCTCCGTCTTGCGACATGTGCATTCGGGTATCCGTGATGCCTTCTGTTTCAGCGCAGCCAGGGGTTGCCGCGCACGAGGGGCTTCCGCTTCCCCATACGGCCCAGGCCCCGGACGCGTCCGGCGTTCCAACTGTCGAGGAAGGCCCGGAGGAGCACGAACCCGGTGAGGATCCGCGCCCCGGCGAGGGCCGTGTCGAACGTCGTGGGCCGAGCGGCTTCGTGCGTGCCGGCAAACAACTTCGTCGATCCCGTGCCCTGGGCCGAAGGGCCGAACCTCGGGCCGAATGGCCCTATCCGGCCCTACTTGGACGGGCGTCGGTCCTTCCCGTGGCTGCGCGCCCACAGGGTCTCGGCCCGTGCGGCTCCGAATCCGACGAGGCCGGCGGTTGCCGCCAGTCCCAGGCCGGTCGCGGAGGGCTGCGTTGTCTCCAGGATGCCGGACAGGAACGGTACGTAGAGCGCTGCCGCTCCCAGCCCCGCAGCGACCGCGACCGCTCCCGGCAGGTACAGGTTGCGGCTGGTGAACAGCCGCTCCCTGAGCCCGAGGGACACACCGAGCTGTGCGGCCAGCAGGGCGAGGAAGAGAACGGTCTGCCAAGGCCCGCCCTGGTGCCGTATCCACAGGCTCGCGGCGAGGCTTGCCGCGGTCACCAGCAGCGACAGGCGCAGGACCCGTTGCCAGAGTCCGTCGCCGAGGATGTGCTGCTGAGGGGCCCTGGGCGGCCGCCGCATGGCGTCCGCCGAAACGGGTTCGGCGCCCATCGCGACGCCGGTCAGGCCGTGGGTGAGCAGGTTGATCCACAGGATCTGCCCCGCACGCAGCGGAAGGGCGAGACCGAACAGCGGTCCGGTGAGCATGACCAGGATCTCCGCCGCCCCGCCGGCCAGGGCGTAGAGGAGGAAGCGGCGGATGTTGGCGTAGACGCGGCGCCCCTCCTCGACCGCAGAGATCACCGAGGGCAGTGCGTCGTCGGCGAGGACGAGGTCGGCGGCCTGCCGGGCCACCTCGGTACCCCTGCTGCCCATCGCCACACCGATGTCCGACTGCCTCAGGGCAGGGCCGTCGTTGACTCCGTCGCCGGTCATGGCGGTGACTTCGCCCCGGTCCCGCCACGCCTGGATGATCTCCAGTTTCTGCTGCGGGGTCGTCCGGGCGAATACCTTGACCTCGGTCGGATCGGCGACGCTTCCGGCGGCCAGCTCCGCTCCGGTGGCGACGCAGTGGTCCGCTGCCGCTTCCGCTTCGGTGAGGATGCCGACGCGGATCGCGATCGCCTTGGCGGTGGCCGGGTGGTCGCCGGTGATGAGTACGGGGGTGATCCCCGCGCGGCGGCAGGCTTCCACCGTGGTGACGGCGGCCGGCTTGGGCGGGTCACTGATCGCGGTCAGGCCCAGGAGCCGCAGCCCTGCCTCAGCGTTCTCAAGGGGATCGGGAGCTTCCTCGAATCCGCCGGAGGCCACGGCCAGGACGCGGTAGCCCAGTGCGGACAGCTCGGCGGCTTCCTCGCGCGCCTGTTCCAGAAGCGCCGGGCTGTCGTCGAGCAGCGCACAGTCGAGCACCGTCTCGGGTGCCCCCTTGACGAAGACCGTGACCGTCCCTGACGGGGTGTTGTGTGCGGTCAGCATGCGCTTGCGGAGACTGTCGAAGGGGATCTCCCCGATACGCGGGTACGTACGAATGAGCTCGTCGTGCACGCAACCCGCTTTCGCGGCGGCGGCCAGCAGGGCCGCTTCGGTGGGGTCACCGAGCGACGACCACTGCGTCTTCCGGGAGGTCGGCGGGACCAGCGAGGCGTCGTTGCAGAGCATCGCCGCGACGAGCAGTTCCCGCGCCGCCGCAGCGCTGCCGGGGGCGTTGCCCCCGCCCTGGCCGAGGGCTTCGAAGGTGCCGACCGGTTCGTATCCACTGCCGCCCACGGTGACGGTGCCGCGCGGGGTCCACACGCGCTCCAGGACCATGCGCCCCTCCGTGAGGGTGCCGGTCTTGTCAGTGGCCAGTACGGTCACCGAGCCGAGCGTCTCCACGGCGGACAGACGGCGGACCACCGCGTTGCGCGCCGCCATCCGCCGGGCGCCGAGCGCCAGCCCGAGGGTGACGACGGCCGGCAGCGATTCGGGCACCGCGGCGACGACGAGGCTGATGGCGGTGACCGCCATGGTTTCCAGTGACTGTCCGCGGAAGAGTCCCAGGGCCAGGACGAGCAGGCACAACCCCACCGTGACGAGGGCCAGCACGCGTCCGAGCCCGGCCAACCGCTTTTGCAGCGGCGTGAGTTGCTGTCGGGGGTGCAGGGAGGCGGCGATCTTGCCCAGTGCGCTGTGTGCACCGGTGGCGGTGACGGTGGCGACCGCCCTGCCCCTCAGTACGACCGTTCCGGCCTGCAACCGGGCGGACTGCGGGTCGGCGCCGTGGGCGTCCTTGTCCACGGGCACCGATTCGCCGGTCAGGGCGGATTCGTCCACGAGCAGGGCCGCGGCGTAGGTGAGGGTCGCGTCAGCGGGGATGATGTCTCCCTCGCTCAGGACGAGCGCGTCGCCCGGGACCACCGTGGACGACGGGATCTGCTGCTCCGTGCCGTCGCGGGTGACGCGTGTGGTGGGGGCGGTCATGGCGGAGAGCGCGGCAACCGCGTTGTCCGCCCGTACCTCCTGTGCCACACCGACCGTGGTGTTGAAGAGGATGACCACGCCGATGACGACGGAATCGGCGTAGTCCCCCGTGGCCACGGTCAGGGCCACGGCGACCAGCAGGACGAGGATCAGCGGGTCCCGCAACTGGGCGAGGACACGGGAGTGGAGCACCGTCTTCTGCTGCTCTCCCAGCTCGTTGGGGCCGTGTCGTTCGAGGAGACGTACGGCCTCCTCGTGGCTCAGCCCCACCACGCGGGCTGCTTCCGGCGCTGTGGTGGCGGACGTCCGCGGCGGATTCACTGCATGTCTCCTCAGAGTGAACGATCATGTCCGTTCCGCAGGCCGCGTTCGCTCCGAAGCCCGTCCTCGACGGGCGTCCCCCGTGTCTTCGGAGCACCCGCGTGGAGCTGCGGTGCGAATCGCCGTACTCAGATGGTGCGGCCTTGTCCACGCCGCTACGTCAGGGGGTGGGAACCTCGGTCTGCTCACCCTGCGGTACATGGCGCGCAGCGGAGGCGGCGGGCCAGTACGCGACCGGGCCGCCCAGCGGGGGAACCACGAACAGAGGGCAAACGGCCTGGTGAAGGAGCACGTGGCTGACCGACCCCACGACCATGCCCCGGAACCCTCCGAGTCCCCGTGAGCCGACGACCAGGCACCGGGCGTGGGCCGCCGCACGCGCGAGGGCCCGCGCCGGATGCCCGTACTCCACCTGGTACTCGATCTCCACCTGGGGGTACTTCTCGGCGCAGCCCGCTGTCGCCTCCACCAGCTCCGCCCGGGTCCGGTTCTCGACCTCGTCGTCCTCGACGCCCGCCAGCCTGCCGGAGTGGTGGTGACGCACCATTACCACCTTCAATCGCGCTCCGGCCAGAGCTGCCTCCTCGAAAGCGAACATCATCGCTTCCTGGGCATTGGCCGAACCGTCGACGCCCACCACGACCAGGTGCGAGCCGGCGGCCGTCGGCCGCGGTCGGCGCACCACCGCGACCGGGCACCCCGCGTGCGCGGTCAGGGTGACACCCAGCGGAGAGACCGAGAACATCTGCTCCACCATGTTCAACGGCTTCACCCCCACCACCAACAGGCTTGCCTCCGGCCCCTGTTGGACCAGCACACGGGCGCGCGGCCCGTCGGCAGTGCGCGCCACGATCTCCAACTGCGGATGATTCTTGTGCACGAGGTCCGCCGCCTCACGCAGCAACATCTCCCCCGCCGCACGGAAATGCCCGCTCCAGGTGTACTGAGGATGCTCCCCGTGCGGACGCGGTTCCGCTCCGGGAGGCCACTCAAGGGCGTGCACCAGACGCAACGGCAGAGCGCGCAACACCGCTTCCTCCGCGGCCCAGGCAACACCGGCCTTGCTTGCCTCGGAGCGGCTCACCCCGACGACAACGGGCTTTCGCTCAGATGCGCTGGTTGCGTGAACGGTGCTCATTGCGGAACTCGCCTTCAGTGGACAGCGGTTGCGTGCCGGGCCCACCCAGCCTGCTGGCACCGAACCTCGGCAAGGAGGGGCCAACAGGTACACGCCATGGGCCGAAGGTCCCTCGGACGGCCATGGCCCCTTGCCAGGCGGGCTCCGGCAGAAGTGCCGTACGTGCGCACCGAGTTTTCTCCGCGCCGGCCGCGCCAGCCTTGAACCGGTACGGGACATGATCCGCTCCGACGGGGTGCCCACCCGGCCCCGGACCGTCCGACGGCGCTGCCGAACGCGCCCGAGCAGTACGGCAGTACGGTGAAGACGGAACAAGGGGGAACCGGGCAGAGTCGTTGTGCTTGTCGAGTCGGCCGGAGGAATACATGGGCGGGGACGCACGCGGCGGTTCGGAGGAGCACGTGCCCAAGCTGCGGCTCGATGAACTGCTGGGCGAGCTTCAGGTGCGCATCGACGCGGTCCGGGGCACCAGGGACCGACTGCACGGACTGCTGGAGGCCGTCCTGTCGGTAGGACGGGAACTCGACCTGCCACAGGTGCTGCGCAGCATCGTCGAGGCCGCGGTGGTGCTGGTGGACGCCGAGTACGGGGCGCTGGGCATCATCAGTGACGACCAGACCCTGTCCGAGTTCCTGACCGTCGGCGTCGACGAAGCGGAGCAGTCGGAGATCGGGTCCTCGCCCAGCGGGCACGGACTCCTCGGGGAGCTGATCCGGCACCCGGAGCCACTGCGGCTGGCAGACCTGTCGGTGCATCCGGCGTCGTCCGGCTTCCCGGCGCACCACCCGCCGATGAACTCCTTCCTCGGCGTCCCCATCCGGGTACGCGACGAGGTGTTCGGAAACCTCTACCTCACCGAGAAGCGCAGCGGCAGGACCTTCGACGCCGAGGACGAGTCCGTTCTGTCGACGCTGGCGGTGGCCGCCGGAGTGGCCATCGAGAACGCGCGGCTGTACGAGGAGACCAGGCTGCGCGAGCGCTGGCAGCGGGCCAGCGGAACGGTCACCAGCATGCTTCTGACCGGTGCGCCGAGCGCGGACGTGATGGAACTGATCGTCGACGAGGCCCGGAAGATCGTCTCCGCCGACATGGGGCTGATCGCGGAAGGTGTGCCGGGCGAGGAAACCTTGCGGCCGGCCCTGGCGGTCGGCCTGGGCAGAGAGCAACGCAACGGCCTGGTGCTGCCCACCGGAGACGGATTTGTCGGAGCGGCACTCGGCGCCGCGGAGCCGGTGGTCAGCGCTGACATCGAGCACGATTCCCGCCCGGGCGAAGGCGAGGCCCACTGGACGGGACTCGGGCCCGTGGTCGCGGTGCCGCTCAGTGCCGGCGGCAAGCCCCGCGGGGTTCTGCTGCTGGGGCGTGTGGCGGGCGGTAAACCCTTCGGTGACGTGGACACCAGGCCGCTGCTCGGTTTCGCCGACCAGGCGGCACTGGCACTGGAACTGGCGGAGCGCAGGCGGGACACGGATCAGATCACCCTGCTCCAGGACCGGGATCGCATCGCCCGTGACCTCCACGACCTGGCCATCCAGCGCCTCTTCGCGGCCGGTATGACCCTGCAGAGCACCCAGCGCTTCATGGAGCACCCCGAGGGCTCGAAACGACTGACGAGGACCGTCGACGACCTCGACGACACCATCAGGATCATTCGGTCCACGATCTTCGGGCTGCGCACCCACGGCGGCGGCGGGCGGGAGAGCGAGGGCTTGCGCGCCCGGGTGTCCGCAGTGACGGGGGCACCCGCCGCGTCGCTCGGATTCCAGCCCGCGCTGCGCATCGAGGGGCTCGTCGAGACCGACGTCCCCGGGGACATGGCCGATCATGTGGTCGCGGTGCTCGGCGAGGCACTCAGTAACGTGGTCCGCCACTCCGGAGCACAGGCGGTGGACGTCCGGCTTCAGTGCGCCGGGGGTGACCTGACGCTCACGGTGACGGACGACGGCTGCGGAGTGCCGGACGACGTCGCGCGCAGCGGCCTGAGGAACATCGAAGAGCGGGCCGTCACCCTCGGTGGAACGCTGGCGCTCGGCGAGCGGCCGGCGGGCGGCGGCACGCGGTTGGTGTGGCGGGTTCCCGTGGGTGCGGACGGCGCTGCGCCCGGCGGCTGAGCGCGCATGCGCCCGGCCCCGCGGCGGGCCGGGGTAATGAGAGGAGCCGGAAGGGACTCATCGTGCCGAGGGGTCGGCGGGACGGCGCTGTTCGAGGTGGGTGGCCAGGACCGCCGCCTGGACGCGGCGCTGGACGCCGAGCTTGGCCAGCAGCCGGGAGATGTGATTCTTCACCGTCTTTTCCGACAGAAAGAGCTTCTTGCCGATCTCACGGTTGGTGAGCCCCTCCCCGATCAGCGCGAGAATGTCCCGCTCACGCGGTGACAGACCCTCAAGTTCGGGTGCGAGAGCAGGTCCCGAGGCGGGGCCCGCGCGCAGGGAGCGCATCAGCCTGGCCGTCGTCGCCGGATCGAGCAGCGACTGGCCGGAAGCGACCGTGCGGACCGCCGCGATCAGATCGGAGCCCCTCAGTTGCTTGAGAACATAGCCCGCCGCCCCGGCCATGATCGCGTCGAGCAGGGCCTCCTCGTCGTCGAACGACGTGAGCATCAGACAGGCCAGCTCCGGCATCCGACTGCGCAGCTCCCGGCACACACTTATCCCGTCGCCGTCCGGCAGACGTACGTCGAGAACGGCGACGTCCGGGCGTAACGCCGGCCCGCGCACCAGCGCCTGCTCGGCGCTGCCCGCATCTCCCACCACGGATATGTCCGGCTCGGAGTCCAGCAGGTCCGTGAGACCGAGCCGCACGACCTCATGGTCATCCAGCAGGAACACTCGGATCGGATCCTGCTCCGTGAAAACGCGCGCCCCGGCCATGACGACCCCTCATTCACTGGTGCCTACGGACCACATGCCGCCTCTGGTGACGACCCTCGCCCTTCTCGACCGTACGCACCAGTGCCGACCGGGCCCCTCCTCACGCCAAGAGGCCAAGAGGCGAAGAGATGCGAGCAGAAACGACACAAGGCCCGCCCGGCCTCTGCGCCGGGGCGAGCCCCGCTACCAGCCTTGATGAAGAAGAAGGATCCACAGGTGGAGATGACCCGGCTGGGACTGGCCGTGCCAGCCGACTTCACCCGGCCCCTGATCATGATTCGGCGTCGGGACGCTGCTGGGTCAGTCGCGGCTTGCGGGCTGTCTCCTGGACCAGGCGGTGGCGTCAGCTCCGTAACGAGCCAGGAGACGTGCGAACTGGATCTGCTCCGCCGTCGACCAGGCAACCGTGATCTCCTGGAACGCCTTTCGCTGTTCAGCGGCGAAGCGGTTGCGTTCGGCTTCGCCGTGCTCGGTGAGTTCGAGCACGGTGCGACGTCCGTCGGCCTGGGACGCCGCCCGGCGCAGCAGCCCTTCCTCTATGCAGGCGGCTACGGTCCGGCTGGCGACCGGCTGGGCGACGCCCATCTCGGAGGCGAGGCCCCCGACGGTCATCTCACCCGGCGCATCGGCGATCACATTGAGCACGAGGTTGCGGGAGAGATCCTTGCCGGAGGCCGGTGCGCGCCGTCGCAGACGTGACAGTGCCGGGCCGATCTGGTCCAGCGCCAGGTCGTCGGACGGCTGCTCGGAGTAAGACGCGCTGCTCATGCGACTGAGTCTAGGCCCAGCCCGCCCATTTGCATACCAACACATAAGTGCATAGCTTTAGGTATGTAAATGCTGGACGAGCGACAATCCGAGGCGGACCGATATGGCACTCACCGCGATCACCAACGCGCAGATCTTCGACGGAGAGAAGGCGGTAGGCACGCAGACCGTCGTCATCGACGGCGGGAGGATCGCCCGTGTCGGGGGCGACGCTCCTCAGGGCAGCGAGATCGTCGACGGCAGCGGCGCCACCCTGCTGCCAGGACTCATCGACGCCCACGTTCACTCCGCTCCCGGCTCCCTGGCGCTCGCCCTGCGGTTCGGGGTGACGACCGAACTGGAGATGCAGGGCATGAACACCCGGGAGAACCGGGGCCTCATCACCGACGACGACACCGTGGCTGACGTGCGCTCCTCCGGCTTCGCCATCACCCCGCCGGGTGGGCACCCGAGCGAGCTGATGCCGGAGGGGTTCCGGCCGAAGTGGGAGCTTCCCCCGGTGATGCCCCTGATGCCGTTCTCCACCACGCCCGAGGAAGCGGCCGCCTTCGTGCCCCAACTGCTCGGCCGTGGCTCCGACTTCATCAAGTTCATGATCGACGACGGCAGCGTGGAGGGGCACCCCGGGCTGCCCGCGCTCGACCAGGCCACCGTGAACGCCGGTGTGGCCGAAGCCAAGAAGTACGGTGCCCTCACCGTGGCCCACGCGCTGACCGTGGACGCCACCAGGATGGCCGCCGAAGCCGGCATCGACGGCCTCACGCACGTATTCATGGACCAGCCGCACACCGCCGAAATCATCAGCGTCATCAAGGACGCGGGCATGTTCGTCATCCCCTGCATCACGCTCAACGCCTCGATGATGGGCATCACCGGCAGCAACCTCGCCGACGACCCCCGGGTCGCCGCACGCCTCGACAGCAAGTGGGACCAGACCCTGCGCTCCAGCTACAACCGCTACCCGCAGGGCAAGCTCGACGACGTGTACGAGACCGTACGGGCTCTGGACGCCGCCGGCGTCGACGTACTGGCCGGCACCGACGTGTCCATGCCCGAGACGTTCTTCGGCGGCCTGGCACACGGAGCGAGCCTGCACCACGAACTGCAGTACCTCGTGGCGGCCGGCCTCACGCCCGCACGGGCCCTGCGCGCCGCCACCGCGACCACAGCCCGCCGCTTCCGCCTCAGCGACCGGGGCCGCATCGCCGAGGGCCTCCGCGCCGACCTCCTGCTCGTCGACGGCGACCCGCTCAGCGACATCAGCGACACCCTCAACACCCGCGCCATCTGGCGCCGCGGCACCCGCCGGGCGGCATGAGCGCGGCACTGCCCACGCCACACCCCTGCGGCGAGCCCGAAGACGGAGCGCAAGCGGCTGCTGACGGCCCCGCCACTCGTAAGCCGGCGGGGCCCCTCACCCCAGGTCAGATCCGGGCGTCCCATGCGGCCAGCACCGCGTCGTGCTTGTCCTTCTCCAGGCCGACGGGCACTTGGCCCTGGAGGTACTTCGGCTGCGGGTAGCCCTCGTCATTGAGCGCCCGCCATGTATCGGCGACGGTCTCGGCGACCGGGCGGCAGCGCATCCCGGCGGCCAGGGCCTTTGCCGAGGAAGCCGTCCAGGTACCGGCAACCTCCGGAATGTC
This sequence comes from Streptomyces sp. NPDC051561, assembly GCF_044454195.1. NCBI lineage: Bacteria > Bacillati > Actinomycetota > Actinomycetes > Kitasatosporales > Streptomycetaceae > Streptomyces > Streptomyces sp. NPDC051561. Next base: position 95,791 of record NZ_JBITDM010000015.1, read on the forward strand.
CGGGGCCCACAGCGGCACCTCGGTCCAGGGCTGCACCCCCTGCTCCTGCAAGAACTGCTCGTCCGCCCACACCAGTTCGGTCCGAGCCCCGGTGGCCCGGACGCAAGCGTGCAGCAGCTCGCCCATGGTGGTGTTCCCGGGCGCCCCGGTGGTCAGATAGCGTCCGCCGCCGCCCAGGGCGAGCCGGTCGAGCAGGAAGGCGGCGATGTCACGGGCGTCGACCAGCTGCATCGCCCGGTCGGGGGATCCAGGTGCCAGCACCCGCCCTCCGCGCGCGACGGTCTCCAGCCACCACGGCAGTCGGCCGACGTTCTCACCGGGCCCGACGATGATCCCGGGGTTGACGATCAGCGCCTGCCCGGGGAAGCCCTCCTCAACGGCCCGCTCGCAGCCCGCCTTGAGCGCGTTGTACGGCACGTCATCGGGCGAGGCGTCCACGGCACACGCGTGCAGGGGGAAGGACTCGTCGACTCCCTTGGCGGGCCAGTCGGCATAGGCGTGGAACGACGAAACGAACGCATAGGCGTCGGCATGTCCGATGAGCGCCTGGACCGAGCGCCGTACGGTCCGCGGCTCGAATCCGCAGGTGTCGATCACCCAGTCCCAGCTGCGCCCTTCCACGAGTGCCCGCAGCGCGTCCTCGTCCTCACAGTCACCGACGACCGCCTCCACCCCGGCGGGCCTCGGCCCCGACCGCCCGCGGTTGAACAACGTCACCTCGTGCTTGCGCCGCAGCGCCTCGTCGACGAGCGCCCGGCCCAGGAAGACGCTCCCACCGATAAAAAGGATCTTCACGACGGCGATGCTTTCATTGCGCAAGCAACCTGCCAAGGGCTTGAGTTGTTCGCGCCCCTCACCCTGGTAACGGGTGAAACGAACTTGCTGTGGCTGGTGTGCTCACGACGCCCGAGCCGTCCTGGACGGCCCCGCCACCAGGCTGAGCCCGCAAGCCCTTCACCGAGGGTGCGCAGGAAGTTCTGAGTGGCGCCGCTCAGGTCGGCGGCCCGGCCCACGGTGCAGGCGGGGTAGTCCTCGCCCTCAAGCCTGTTGCACGAGTCATCTGCTGTCGCTTGCACCTCTCCGTGGAAACGCTCCGAAACGCGCTGGAGGGGCCCGGGTGCCATGTGGCACCCGGGCCCCGAAGGAACTGCTACACCATCTGCCGACCCTGATACTGCGCCGGCCTTCTTGTTCCACACTCACTCGGGGTGAACCGGAGTGGGTGCGGGGATCGCGGTTGCTTGACCGGAGACCACCTCGCTGTCGATGTCCTGCGGTACCCGGACTCGGACTGCTGTCCGGGCGATCCTGATGGCGCTCAACTCCTCCGTTCTTTCCTCGTGATCAACTGCCTACCTGCGGGGGAATGCGTACTGCTGGTGATACGTACTACCGGCGACCTGTACGAGCGTCGCTCTTCGGCAGCCAGCCCCGTCACCCGTCCTGCACCTGCGCCGGCTTGGAACCCCACTGCCGAACTTCCCGGTGCGTGCGTCCGCAGCCGACGCCTTCACCGAGGTGATGCACTGACTTCGCTGCTGGGTACTGCGCACTGCACTTGAACCGCGGTACGGCTCACGGCGGCCCCTGATCACTGCGGGCCACCCGGTCCGGCCGTCAGTCCCGTCGCCGACCTGCAAAAACCTGGCTTCGAAACTCCACCGCCGCACCGTCATGCGTACTGCAACTGCGGTACTGCTGCCCGGCAGTTCGTCTCTGCCAGGCCCTACTGTCTCTCTGGGTTACGAGAGAAACCATAACCACGCCACAACCCAATGTCTACTCCAGCCACGATAGATTTTCGACTGCCCGGGGCGGAGGCAACCTGCCGCCCAGATCGGAGAGCTGCGCACGGGGGGCGGTCGTCCTTTGAGGCCTGCCCGGCGACCACCCCTGGAAGCCGCATCGAACCTGACGAAGCGCCACCGGCGTACGACCGACCCCGTCACGGGGGGGCGGCGAGCCCTCAGAGGTGGACCGAACGGAGTCACTCGCGCACCACTGCCGAAGCAGAAGCAGTCGACAGCAGAAGCAGTCGACTGACCGGCGAATATAATCAGCCCCATGTCGAAGCCTGACGAGCTGCTCGTGAACGTCGCCGCCCTGGTGGAATCCGGGCAGAGCAACCAGATGTCCCTGACCGTGGTCACCGGTGGTGCGGTCATTACCGGGCGGCTGGCCCCCGAAGCAGTGTGGAGGCGGCGGGTGTCGGACGTACTCACCGACTCTGACCAGCTGGGCGAGTTCTCCACCGTCTTCAACGACCCCGTAAAGGTCGACGGCCTTCCGACGCATCTGCACTTCCATGTCGCCCGGATCCTTCAGGGCACAGTGGGGATCCCGGAAACCGGCGGGATGTACCGGGTCGCCATCGAGGACATCAGCGCCTGGACGGTCGGCGACTTCAGCTACTCCGACCGCTGAACACCCTCGGAGTCGGGGGGACTCCGCTCCAGCTTCGCGTGCCACGCTCAACAGCCGCAGCCCTTCACCTACTTGGAGACTTGGCGGGCCACGGCGTCACCGGTCTCGACGTAGGCCGGTGAAACGTCGAAGACCTCGCCCCTCAAAGAGTTCGCTCCACCGCCATGGCCAACGGAGCCGACAGCACGACGACCCCACACCCACGCGTTGTGGCACTGCTGGGCGGGGCTGGTACTGGCGGCGGCCCGGCGGGGAGAGAGCCCTGTCGCCTTGTCACCCTGCCGAGGCGCGCGGGCCGTGCCATTCGCAGAACAGAACGGTGGCGTCGTCTTCCAGGCGCCCCTGGTGGTAGTCCATGACCGCGTGCATGAGACGGCGCAGCGTCTCGTCGACGGGCAGGTTGTCGGCGTGGTGGCGAATGATGAAGTCGGTGAAGCGTTCCACGCCGAACTCACGGCCGTCGGTGTCACGGGCTTCGGTGATCCCGTCGGTGAACAGCAGCAGCCGGTCGCCGGGCTCCAGCTGCTCGGTGCTCTGCGTGATCGGCAGGTTGAGACCGCTGCCCATCGGCCCGGCCGGCGGGCAGTGCAGCGTACTGGCCCAGCGGCCACCACGGATCAGTACCGGCAGCAGGTGGCCACGGTTGACCCAGCTGAACTTGCCGGTGTCGAGCTCCAGGTCGGCGAGAATGCCGGTGGCGTATCGGCTGTGCCCGAACTGCCCTATCAGGGTGTCCTCGATGGCCGCACTGGCGCCGGGGATGGTGGCGCCGACGCGGCGGTGGCTGCGGCAGGTCGCCATCGCCAGGGCCGCGGTCAGACCGGCGGAGGTGTCGTGGCCCATGGCGTCGAAGACGGCCAAATGCAGGACGTCCTCGGCCACCGCGTACTCGAAGGCGTCCCCTGCCACCTCGTAGGCCGGTTCCATGAAGGCGCTGACCGTGACCCGCCGGTCGGAGAACGTCCGCGGTGGCATCATGCTCCACTGCAGTTCCGCCGGTATCCCCATCGGCCGGATGCGGGTCAGCCGGGCGTGGGAGTCGCTGTTGGCCCGCTTGGAGGCCAGCAGGAGCCCGGCCATCGACGCCAGCGCCCGCACCATTTCCTCATCAGGACTGCCCCCGTCCTCCTCGCCGGGCTCGACGTGCAGCACCCCCAGGCGTTCGGAGCCGTCGCGCACCGGCACCCAGCACGCCCCGCCGCGGGCCGGCGCCGTGACCTCGGCTGTCTGGTAGGTACGGCCCGCCAGCGTGCCCTCGATCGGATACTCCTCGCCGCCCTTGCCGGCGCTCAGTCCGAGGCCGGTGACCTCGCGCAGCACCTCCTCCTGGAGATCCGCCACGAACAGCCGCGCCCCGCCCGCACCGGCCTCCTTCGCGGCGGTGTCGAGCAGGCGGGGCAACTGCTCGAACGGTGCCCTGTGGCTGGCCTCCAGCAGGCCGGTCAGCGCCCGTGCCAGACCGGGCGCCGTCACACCCGACTCCGCAACCCGGGCCCCCGCCCGTCGCAGACATGTCCCTCTTCCGTCATGATCCATCCCCACCAGCGCAGGCCCAGCAGGCCTGCGACATTCGACACGCCCGTGCGCCACCGGGAACCACAGGGCTCACGCCCCAAGAAACAACACCGGCGCGCACCCTGGCCCCTCAGCGGGGCCATCCAGGACAGCGATTCCTGCGAGTCTCCCACCCTGAGGGCGACAACCGCGAACCTCGGTCCTGCTCGTGACCACCGCACCGCGCGCCCGCCGCGTCGGCTGTGAAAATCCGCATGCGGTCGCCCGGGGCGCAGTGATAGACATCCGGCGTGCAAAACACTCTGGACTTCCCTGACCTGCTGCGACTCATCGACGAACGGTCGGTCGCTTTCCGTGCCGCGGTCGCCGCCGCCCCCAGCCTTGATGTGCAGGTGCCGACCTGCCCCGGGTGGACGCTGTTCGACCTGGTGCAGCACCTGGGTGGGGGAGACCGTTTCTGGGCCGCCATCGTCGGCGCGGGGCCGGCCGACGCTCCCCCGGCCGAGGCCGTTGCCGCGCGCGCCGCGCTGGAAGTGCCGCGGGAACGTGAGGCGCTGACGGCCTGGCTGGACGCGTCGACGCAGCTTCTGCTGAGCGCCCTGCGCGAGGCAGGGCCGGAGAGCGGTTGCTGGACGTGGTGGCCTGCGTCGCAGTCACCACAGACCTCCGGCGGTGTCGCCCGGCACCGGGTCCAGGAGACGGCGGTGCACGCGTACGACGCCCAGCTCGCCGGGCGCGCCCCGCAGCCGCTGCCGGTCGAGCTGGCACTCGACGGTGCGGAGGAGTTCCTGTTCACCGTCTGCGCGACGCCGAGTGCCTGGCCGCACAAGCCCACGGCCTTCGACTTCCACGCCGCCGAGGGCCGCTCCTGGCGCCTCACGGTCGATGGCGACGGCGCACGCGTCACCCGCATCCCCGCACCCGCTGCCGCGACCGGCGAGGACTCGGACGCAGCCGGCGCCTCCGTACACGGCACGGCCAGTGAGTTGGTCCTCTACTTGTACGACCGCATCCAGACAGACTCCTTGCACATTGACGGAGACGCAGGGCTGCTCGACCTGCTCCGCGCCTGGGAGCCGGAGGAGAAGTAGGACGTAGCGGGGATGGTCGGCCGCGCCCCAAGCCGGCAGGACACGGCTCTTCGCCAGGTTCGGCAGTCACGGCATCGAGCTCTCAGACCCGCTGGCTGGGCGGTCCCGGAAGTCATGCATTCCGGGCGCGGAACCGGCAGGGTGCTCAGGGGGTGTCGCCGGACCAGTCGCTCAGGGGGTGTCGCCGGACCAGTCCCAGCACGCCGACCCACCAGGACGTGGATCGTAGAGGGCGTGGCCCCCGGGACCGAACTGGCCGAGCTCGGTCCTCAGTGCCGCACCGTCCTTGATCTCCTCGGGTCTCCAGCCGGTGATGTCGAGCAGTAGGCCGTCAAGCGGCCCGCCCACCAGGTGGGCATAGGTATGCCCGTGCACGGGCCCCGGTCGCGGGTGGTCGTGGTCCTGGCCGTAGACGCGGCCGCGCAGCAGTTGTTCGTCTCCATCCATGCGTCCAGGGTTCCATCCGCCACTGACAACGACGCTGTCCCCGCGGCCGCCCTGGTCGGCAGTAACGCTTCCTGCTGCTTCTGCGCGGACTACAGGATGCCCTCCGTCGCGGGGAGGACGACCGGCGCCTTCTGGGCCTGCTCGCCTGTCGGAAAGGGCGGTCACGGGGCGCGCGCGCCAGGTGGTAGTACGCCCCCGGTTGCGCACCCCGGCCCCGCATCCGGCCCGGCGGCAGCGGCAGAATCACGGGCCACTCCCCGTCCAGCATGCCCGAGGGATACCGCCCAGCACGCTCCGGATGATCGGCCGCATTCCCGAACCGCTGCACGGCACAAGCACGGGACGGTGCAGCCGAGTTGAACTCCACCGGCGCGAACACGCACACCTGCGGCAACACGGTCTCCTGGATCACGGTCGGTTTCAGCAGGACGGACCACGCCGAACGCGCCGGGCTGGAACCGCCGTTCCTGTCCGAGGTACGCCAATGGCTGCCGGACAGGTCGGCCACGGCCTGGACCTGCCGACGGGGAACACAAGCTGGTCGCCAACGGGCAGCAGACCCTGATCCGCGTGACCCGGCCCACCCAGTGACGCCGCAGCCGGCCGCGCCGAAGCTACCGTCCTGGCTGACGTGGTGGCCGTGGATGAGAAACCTCGTTCGCCCCCGGCTCAGGACCCACCCGACCGGCAGGACCGCCGGCCCCGCCACGGCCCGTGCTCCTGGCAGAGGTACGCGGGCGGGCCGGGGGCCGGTCTGCGATCACGGTCCGCGCCAGATGTTGGCGAAGGCCGCGCTCTCGATGGACCTCCTCTGTCGCACCGCCTCCAACTCCATCACCGCGTCGCGGACAACGGCCACCACAGTCGTCAAGGCCTCGTCCCCGAGGTCCGCTTCACCGTCGGCCCCCTCAACGTCCACGTCCACGCCCACGGACGAGGCGAGAGCCACCAGGACGGGTTCCTGCTCGCTCCAGCGCTCGGCAGCACGGCGGCTCGCGGGTGTGTCGACCGGTGCCACGCGCGGCGAGCCGAAGAACAACCGGCCTTTTCGCTCCTGCGTCAGGTCGCCGTTTTCCTCCAGGACCGCCTGATAGGTGGCAGCGAGGTCTTGCCCACGACGCCACAACCAGTCCTCGATCCGCTCGAAGGGCGCCTGTCGTGCCAGTGCTGCCGCAGCTTCGGCCAGGACGCGATCGTCCGGCGCCGACGCTCCGTCCGGCACGATGCGGTCACCGTCCACGGCCACCGCCCCCGCACCGATGAGATCGATCAGCTCGGCCCCCGCGAGGGCGAGCGACAGGTCGCCCTGCCCGACGGAATACACCGCCCCCGGGTCCATGACGGTGATGAACAGGTCTTTCGCCGTGGTCATGAACGGCTCCCCTCGAAGACGTCGACCAGTGTGCGTCCCGGCCGGACCGGCCCATGCACGGCCCTGCGGCGGGACAACGGACACGGTCAGTATCGCCCCGCCTGTACTCCCGCGGTCCAAGTCCCGTAGCTGACATCCCACTGCTTCTTCGCCGCCTCCCTGGCTTCTCCACTGGCGTTGTGCGCCAGCATCCGGTCGGCTTGGATGGCCGCCATGCGTCCTTTTCCTCGTCCCAACACCGAGTACGGCACCCGCAGTTCGGGGATAATCCTGTCGCTCTTCGGCGGCCTGTGGTGGCTTGTCGGTTCCGCCGTCCTGGACGGCTCCGCCCGGACCGTCGCCCTGACCGCCGGAGCCGTCCTCGCCGTGACCCTGCTCGTCCTCGCAGCCGCCCGCCTCGACGGAACAGGCGGGCGCGAGGCGTACGAACGCAGCGCGCGCACCTACATGTGGAGCAACGTCGGCCAGGGAACGGGGATCGCCCTCGTCGTCGTGGTCGCGAACACCACCGGACGGCACAGCTGGATACCGGCGCTCATCGCGATCGTGGTCGGCGCACACTTCTTCCCCCTGGCCCGGCCCTTCCGCCGCCCCGAGTACCGCTGGACCGGTGCCCTGCTCATCACCGTCGGCGCGGCCGGCTGCGTCATGGCACTCTCAGGAGCCCCACAGTCCACCGTCCAAACCCTGGCCGGCCTGGGCTCCGCCACCATCCTGTGGGCCACCACCGCGTGGTACCTCGCCTCCGAAGCGCCGGCCAGGGCCACGCCAAGACCGCAAGGCGTCGACACAGGTCCCTGACAGGTGTCACGGCTGCCCTCTCCGCACACAACGCCCGACCGTACGGTTCACGCCGCCATCGGGAGGTCCTCGCGGGACGGCTCCGCCGCGGCCGGGGCGGCCGGGAGCTCTGCGCGGGCGAGCATGTGGTCCGCCGTCGCGAGGGCCTCCCGGACCTCCCTGGTTCCCGTCATCACACACAGGGTGTAGGCAAGGTCGCGCAGCTCCTCCTCAGTACCGGGGCGGGACTGCTGGGTGTGCGCGATGCGAGCGTCGGCGAACCGGGCGAGAAGGGTGCGGAGGGTCTTGGGGTCGGGCATCAGCACGATCGATTCCTTGTCGTGTGAGTGAGGATCGGAGTCCGTCGGTGCTGACTGATTGCCCCACAATTGATTTCATAATCCCCGCTAAACGTCCCTTTGTTCGGAGACCACATGACACATGTGAACCCTCTGTGAGGCCATGGTCAGCGGTACTCCGCGAGACGACAAGCAGGACCGCCGCCGCGGCGCGGGCGTTGGTCCCACAGGTGTGAGGACCTTGGTCCCGAATTCCCCCGCAACTCCCGGGAACCGCAAGGAAGGTGGTGTCCGTGCCCCTACGACAGATCTACGGAGAGTCATGAACTGGGTCGCAACGGTCAAGGACCGGCTGCGGGCTTTCGTCGAGTGTGTGAGCCGCTGGGACCGGGAACCGGTGGACGAAGCCATCCGCATCGAGTACCCGGCTCCGGGCGCGCACTGGCAGTGCGCCGACAGGTGCCTGGTGCAGTGGCAGGTCTCAGGGCCGTTGGCCTACCCGTGCCGGGTGGTGCTGGAGAGGCCGACCGACCACGGATGGGCAGCAGTGGCAGTGCTGGCCAACGCGGTCGACCCTCGCGCCCGGCAGGTCGCCGTCGCCGTCCCGGAGGTCCCCCGCGGAATGTACCGCGTACGCATCGCATCGCCGGAGCTGACCACTGCGGCGTACAGCGAGCCGCTCTCACTCTCCGATTGATCAGCACGCCACTGCCAGGAGCTGGGACGCCGAGGAGCGGCTGCTGTGGGCCCGGCGGTCGGTGTTCGCCAGGACCTTCGGCCTGAAGGCCGCCGAACGAGTTCGCGCGGGCGGCGAGTTGGCCGCGTCGGAGATCGTCGAGCACCTCATCGCGCTCGCCGACAGGTCCGTCGTGCTGCGCGTCGACGAGTCCCGCGCCGGCACTCGGACGGTGCCGGCGCGCCCTGGAGATCCTCGACCACGGCCGCGAGGAACGCAGCCTGCGCGGGAACCCGACCTGCCGCGCATCGGCAGCCCCACAACCGGCTGTAGCGCGAACGAGGGGCGGACTTCGATGAGGCGCGTTCTGTTCGCGCCGCCGAACTCCCGGCAGGCTCCAGGAGTTCGGCGGCGCGGGCGCCCGGTCAGCGCGACCGGGGGCGGGCCGGCCCGCAGGCAGGGTAGGGGTAGGCAGCCCGTGTGTCCCACCGCCCGGCTCGGATCAGCATCGCCGGGATCGACATGCGCCTCCTGATCGTCCGTACGACCGCGGATTGTCGTTGGTTGGCCTCACATCCGGAGTTGCTGACGCCGTGAGTCGCACTGGGGATGCGCGCGTCCTCCCTGCGGACATCCGCCATCCGCGTGCCCTCACACCACGGCGCCCGAACCGCGCGCCCGCTCGCGCCGCTCCAGCGGACTGCCCGCCGCGCTGTTCTCGCTGCGCTTGGGACGTGTCGGTGGCGCCGGACGGCTGCCCTCCAGCTGTACGGCGATCGGCACGGCGGTGAACACCGTGGATGCCATACCGATCACCACGCCGCCGATCAGCGCCACGGAGAAGTCCGCGAGCGAGTCACCGCCGAGCACGGCCAGGGCTGCCAGGATGAACAGCGCGCCCATACCGGTGTTGACGGTGCGCGGCAGCGTCTGGATGACGGCCTTGTTCGCGGTGGTTTCCAGGTCCGCCGCCGGATTGCGGCGGCGCTCCTCGCGCACCCGGTCGAAGACGACGACGGTGTCATTGACGGAGTACCCAATGACCGTGAGCAGGGCGGCCAGGAAGACGCTGTCGACGGGCCTGCCGAGCCAGGCGAACAGGCCCACCACAAGCAACACGTCGTGCACCATGGCCGACACCGCCGCGACGGCGAACGTCCACCGGAACCGCACGCTGAGGTAGATCAGCTGGGTCGCGACGGCGATACCGAGCGCGATCAGCGCGTGCCGGCGCAGCTCGGCGCCGAGGCTCGGGCCGATCAGCTCGTCCCGCTCGACGGTGACCTCGCCGCCCTCCCTCGCCAGCGCCTCTCTGATCGTGTCCTGCTGGTCGTTGCTCAGCTCACCGGTGCGTACGGAGATGTCCCCGTCCCCCGACTCCTGCACCACCGCGCGCGGGAACCCGGCGTCCGTGACCGCCGTGCGTGCCGCGTCCACGTCCACGGGCCTGCTGGTGCTGTACTCCACCAGGCGTCCGCCGGTGAACTCCACCCCGAACTCCAGCCCGCGCAGGCCGATTCCGGTGGCGGCGACCACGATCAACAGCGCGCTGACGCCGAGCCAGCGGCGCCGGTGGTGCACCAGGCGGGGTTTGCGGCGCGCGAGCCAGACACGTACCCGGCCGTCGGAGGTGATCCCGGTCAGGCCGGGCCGGGCCCGCACGTAGCGGCGCCGGATCGCGAAGTCGGCGAGGACCCGGGTGATCACCAGGGCCGAGATCATGGAGACGAGGACACCGATGGAGAGCGTGACGCCGAAGCCCTTGACGGGTCCGGTGGCGAAGAAGAAGAGCAGCCCGGACGCGAGCAGCGTGGTCACGTTCGAGTCGACGACCGCGCTCCAGGCCTTGCCGAAGCCGACGCTCAGCGGCTTGTCGAGGTGTGCTGGGGCCGACTTCAGGGCGCGGAGCCCCAGATGTTCCTCGCGGGCACGCTCGAAGACCAGCACGTTCGCGTCCACCGCCATGCCGATCGCCAGGACAAAACCGGCGAGTCCGGGCAGTGTCAGGGTCGCGCCCAGGGCGACCAGAGCGGCGTAGGAGATCAGCCCGTACAACGCGAGCGCGAGGGTGGCCAGGGCACCGAGCAGCCGGTAGACGACGATGATGAACAGCCCCGTCAGGGCGAGCCCGATGATCGCGGCCTGGGCACTGGCGGCGATGGCGTCGGCGCCGAGCGTGGGGCCGACGGTACGCTGCTCCAGGACCTCCACGGGCACCGGCAGCGCACCGCCCTTGACGAGCGCGGCCAGATCGCGGGCCTCCTCCCGGCCGAAGCCGCCGGTGATCTGCGTGGAGCCGCCGGAAATGCCGACCTTGCACGCCACATCCGCGTTGACGCCGGGCGCCGAGAGGACCTTGCCGTCCAGGACGATGGCGACGCGACGCTCCGGGGCGCCCTGCGGGGCGCAGGCCGCCGCCCCGGTGACCCGTGCCCAGTCCTTGCCCGCCGGCTCGCGGAAGGCGAGGTTGACCATCCAGCCCGACATGTTCTGCTGGTCGAGCACTGCGTCGGCGTCCTTGATGCCGTCACCGGTGAGGGCGGTGGGCCCGAGTTCGAGAAACGCCCCCTTCTGGTCGGGGTCGGCCAGGGTGCGCGAGCCGTCCCTGGCCGGCTTCCCCTTGTTCTCGTCCTGCTTGTCCGTCGCGCCCTGCACCGGGTGGACGGTCAACTGCGCGGTGCGGCCGATGACTTCGGCGGCCTCGCGCGGGTCCTGTACGCCGGGCAGCTCGACGAAGATCCGCCGCTCTCCGGACCGGTACAGGCTCGGCTCGGACACGCCGAGCGCGTCGACCCGCTGGCGGAGCACCTCCAGGGCCCGCTGGGTCGATTCGGCATTGGCCCTGACCATGGGTGAGTCCTTGGACTCCAGGACGATCTGGGTGCCGCCGCGCAGGTCTAGGCCGAGGCGGGCGGACTGAGTGAGAGCGAAGAAGAGCGAGGCGGCGATCACACCTAGGGCGATGATCGCCCGCCACATGGGCGCGCGGGACATGAGTTCTCCACGAAGGGCAGGCAGACGGAGTCGACGTCTGCCCCGGGCGCGGAGGCGAACGGTCAGGCGTCGATGGGGACTTCGGTACTCCGTCGGGACGGCGGGCCGCGTGGGCGATACGCGTGGACGCCCCGGCTCGCCACTGCAGCCGCGACCGCCACGGCGGGACCGCCGACAGCGCGATGCGTGACCGCGTCCTCAGCACCAGGGCCCAGAAAAGGGTGGAACGGGTACGGCACGGCGTCGGCGTGGACGAGTACGGAGCGCGCCACGGTGACAGGCCGCTGCGCGTCCGCTGACACGGCCGCCTGCACGGTCGCCGCCGCGGCCATGCCCGTCGAATTGGAGCGGTGTGCCGACGCCGACTTGGCCTGCACCGGCAGGAAAAGGGCCAGTACGGCGAGTAGCGCGGAGAGCACGACGGCGGCCGGGCGCGTCAGGTGTGCGCGATGCTGCTGCACTCCTACGTCCCCCCGGCCAAGTCGTCGTACGGAATCAGCAGTTGACACCGCGAAGCGACGGCTCCGCTCGTGCGGGCCGTCAGTGGCATGAACGCGGTCGGGCGCGCTGAGGTTCCCGGCCCACCGCAGGAAGGATGGTGGCGGCGGAGTGCGCCGGAAAGGACGAGGGCGACGAGGTGGCCCGAAAGCGGCCCTCACCGAGGGTGAACCCGTCAGGCTCTCCAGGCTCTCAGCGCACGTTCCTACGCATGCACCATGTGCGGGGACCTTCGCCGGGGAGCTGGACGTCGGCAGTGACCTCGAAGCCGAGACGCTCGTAGAACCGCACATTCAGCTCACTGGAGGTCTCCAGGAACGCCGGATACCCCGCGCGCTCGGCCTCCTGGACACCGGGGATCAGCACCGCACTGCCGAGACCCTTCCCTTGGGCCTCGGGAGCGGTTCCCACAGTTTCGAGGAACCATCCGGGCTCCTTGGGCCGGTACGGAGTGACGGCTGCCTCCGCAGCCGCGAAAGCGTTGGCCCGGTCGCCGCTGAGTTCGCCGAGGATCGGTCCGAGCTCGGCGAGGGCGGCCGAGGGATCTTGGCCGGGAACGGCCCAGACAGCCACAGCGCGACCTCCGTCGGCGACCCAGACCCGGCCGTACACCATGCCGATGCGAGTCAGGCACAACTCCTGGTAACGCCGGATCCGGTCCTCGTGACCATCCGCGGCGATCACGTGCCGGGTGAAGGGGTAGTCGGCGAAGGCCCGGGCAAGGGTGTCGGACGCGGTGGGGACGTCGGCGTCGGTGAGGGGACGTACGGAAGGGACGTTCTGGCTCTGCTGCATGGTCACAAAACAATCTTGAAGGCAGGCCATTCCTTCGGCAACGCGTTTGGCCGAGCACCAGCTCGGGCGATGTTTCTCCTACGGCTACGGGGCATCGAGTTCGTTGAGGATCTCGACGTAGTAGTGGCGCCGCTCGGCCAGGTATGCGGTGACTGCTCCCTCAGAGGGCTGGGAGATCTCCTGGAGGCGCTCCAGGAGATTGCTCCGCTGCGGGTGGTCGCAGGCGTTGACGTACTCGATCGTGCGGGAGGTCCCGGCGGCGAACAGCAGGGTGTGCGGCTGGAAACCGCACCAGGTGTCGAAGCTTCTGGCGACTGCCTCCCAGAGGAACCAGATGTCCTGAACTCGGCGGTGCCCTGCGACCAGTAGGGCAGCGATCTCGATGCTGTGGCTGAAACCCCAGGCATGCCCGTGCCATCGCGTCTCTTGAGAGAGCAAGAACCGTGCGAAGCCGACATCGACGAGTCCAGGAAGGCGGATCAGGTCGTCGAGGAGCTGCTGACGGTCCTTCCACCTCAGATCGATGGGCAAGCCATCGGCGTCATGCCGCCCTTCGAACTCCAGGAGCTCCCAGAGATCAGGGTCGTCCAGCCACCAGGCAAGTTCGGGAACGCGGCTCGGGTCATCCTGCTCCCGGGCCCTCATGCCGGCATGTCGCTTTCGGTTTCCCCAGTGGTGGCTGCCGGATGGCGCTGCGCGTTCTCGATTTTGTCTTCCGGGTGGGCGACGGGGCGGCCGATGAGGCGCCCGGAGGCGACGGCGCGGGCGTGGGTGGCGCTCTTCGTGGCTCCGCAGGGGCCGGGCACCCTGCCAAGAAGCTCTGGTGGCATTTCCTCAGCTCTCGTCGAAGTCGGCCGCAGTGGCGAACTGCTGGGTGCCGATGACCCGGAGAAGGGCGAGGTGGTCACTGCTGTCGCTGCCGGGGGGCGGGGTGTAGAGGACGAGGCGGTGGTCGCCCTCGGGAGCCAGCAGCACCTGGCAGTCGAGATCGATGAAGCCCAGTACGTCGTGGAGGACGCGCATCCGGGTGTGCCTGCGCACCGCGACCTCGTGGAGTTCCCACAGCGTGCGGAACTCCTCGCTGGCCGCGCGCAGGCGCTCCAGGAGCCGGGCCGCCGCGATGTCGGTGCCGCGCCGGGCCACCGCGGCCCGCAGATCGGCGACGTGCAGGCGGCTGTAGTGATCGTGCTCCTCGGGTGGGTAGGCGGCCCGGACGGAGGGTTGGGTGAACCAGCGCCAGACGACGTTGCGGCCGTGTTCGGAGACGGTGCACACTCCGCTGAACAGGGCCTCGGCGATGGCGTTCTGGGCAAGGACGTCACCGAGATCGCTCACCACCTGTGCCGGTGTGGTGGGCAACTGGTCGAGCAGGTGCAGCAGCCCGGGGGCTACGTGGCCGGTGTCGGTGTGCGCGGCGGGCGGCGCGTGGCCCGCCAGCAGATGGAGGTGGTCCCGCTCGTCCGTGGTCAGACGCAGCGCGCGGGCGAGCGCGGCCAGCATGGACGTGGAGGGCTGTGGCCCACGTGCCTGCTCCAGGCGGATGTAGTAGTCGGCCGACATCCCGGCCAGTTGGGCAACTTCCTCACGCCGCAACCCTGGTGTCCGGCGCCGGGGGCCGGACACCAGCCCCACGTCGTGCGGGCGGACCCGGTCTCTTTGGCGACGCAGGAAGTCGGCGAGGTCAGGGCGGTTGATCAACATGACAGTCATCCTGCACGATCCGGCCGCGGCCGAACCAGGGACCGGCGATCCCAGGGTCAGCAGGTCTCTGCCAACGCTGGTCGTACGGCGGCAGGGTGGTGGTCACCGCAGGGCAGGAACATCCGGCCTCGCGGTGAACCACCCACCGTCGTTTCCTGGCTGAGGAGAATGCTCCATGACCACCGTCACTGTCGCCGATGCCCAGGTCCACTACGAGGCCACCGGCTCGGGGCCCGCTCTCGTCCTCGTGCACGGCACCGGTTCCGCAGGTGCCGACCTGACCTGGGGCGACATCGTCCCCCGGTTCGCCTCGACCCGCACCGTGATCACCCCTGACCTGTCCGGCACCGACCTCACCACCGACGCCGGGGCACCGCTGACCGTCGAGTACCTGGCCGCTCAAGTGATCGCCGTCATCGAGGATGCCGTCGCGGGCCCCGTGGACCTGCTCGGCTTCTCCATGGGCGCCCCGGTCTCCGCAGCCGTGGCCGCGCTGCGCCCCGACCTCGTACGGCGTCTCATCCTGGCCGCCGGCTGGGCACACACCGAGGGCGACGAATACGTGCGCAACCTGTTCACCCTGTGGAAGCAGCTCGGCCACAGCGACCCGGCGGCCTTCGGCCGCAGCGTCACCATGACCGGCTTCAGCCGCGCCTTCCTCAACTCCATCGGCCGCGACCAGGTGGAAGCCCTGATCCCCAACATGCCGCCCACGCCAGGCACCCTGCGTCACGTCGACCTCGACAGCCGCATCGACATCCGCCACCTGCTCCCCCGCGTCCAGGCCCCCACCCTGGTGCTGGGCGCCACGCAGGACGCCACCGTCCCCATCGAGCACAGCCGCACCCTCAGCGCGGCGATCCCGGGCAGCACCTACACCGAGATCGACACCGGGCACGTCATGTTCTTCGAAAGGGCGGACGAGTTCACCAAGGTGGTGAGCGGCTTCCTCCACGAGGCGTGATCCGCCCCACCGAGCCGGTCCGGCCCTGGAGCCGTCCCTGAAGGGTGCCCGGTGCAGGCCCGGGTCAGCGGCGTCGGTGCGGGGGAAGGACGTAACGGGTGTGGACGGCGCACGCGTCCCACCGCAGCGGACAGCCTGCCAACCATCGCGGACATTCGCCCGCTTGCCCCCTCAGCGGGGGCGGGTGAGAAGGCGGAACCACCACGGTCACCCGCTCCCCGGTTGACCTTCCCTCACGGCCTCGTTGCCCACCACCCGCGTCGGAGGACAGCCTGGATGCCGCCTTCCGCTCTCCACGCGGGTGCAGCTCGTCTCAGTGCGAGGGCGAATTACCGCCGGAGATCTGCACGCCGAGAGCCGACGGCCTCGGACCGCCTGGGGGCATCGCGGCACGACGGCCCGTGTGTCGCAGCACGACGGCCCGCGTGCGGAGCGCGTTCCGTGGTGCGGTTCGTGCGTCTACGGTCTACGGATGCTGTGGCTCCGAGGGGGCTGTCTCGGCCACGATGAGGTCGTTGTCCGTCATGTTCAGCTCGTGGGCTGTGGACGTGGACATCAGCCGAGTGCCGCCGTAGGTGAACGTGATGTTCTCGTGGGGTTGTCCAGTTTGCTCGGCATAGCGAGTCATCATTCCCTGGAACGGGTCGCTGGTAGTGACGCGGATCAGGTCCTCGTTTCCTTCGGTGTCGCGGATGCGGAGCTGTATCTGGGTCTCGCTCATGAGAGATGCGCCTTCCCGATGGATCGTCCGACTTCCAAGATCTTTCCCTACCCGCCGAGTTGGTGCGGCTACACCCGACCTCGCATCACGAAGGGGGCCTGGGAGGGCCCCGACACAGCCGACCGGAAGTGCGCCACATGGGTCGGGCCGCACGCCCAGGGCGCGGTCACCGACCCGCACCGGCTGCACGGCAGTGCGTGCTCGTGCTGCTCAGTTGGACATCAGTGCCGGCTCCCGTCCCTGACCGACTTCGGAATCCGGCCGCCGCCGGCCCGGAAGTATGGCGTACGTCAAGCCGCCGGCCAGACCCGACAGGACGAAGCTGCAGTCCACGCCACCGGTGAGCGTGAGCAACGGGCCCTCGTACACAGGCGTTGTCACAGCGGCGAGGCCCACCGCCGTTCCTACGGCCCAGGAGACAACGGCGCTCAGGTTCCAGCCGCCGCTGTACCAGTAGGCGCCGCCGTGGGAGCGGCGATTGAAGACCTGGAGCGCGTCGGCGTCGTAACTGCCCCGGCAGCGCACGTAACCGATGAGCGTGATCACGGCCCACGGCGTGCCGATGGCGGTCAGCAGCAGGACGAACGAGGTCATCGCCGACTGCACGTCCCAGGCGAACGAGCCGACGAGGACGAAGGCCGTTGCCACCGCGGCGGCGATCACGGTGGCCCGGGTCCGGGTGGCCCGGGGCACGATGGCGTCGAGGTCCAGGCCCATGGAGTACAGCATGAGCCCGGCGTTGCCCACCGACCCCGCCGCCGCCACGACGAGCAGGGGCAGCAGGTACCAGAAGGGAGCGGCGGCCACCAGCGGGCCGGCGTAGTCGGTCCCGGCGCGCGCGGCCAGCGCGGTCCAGGTGCCGAAGAGCTGGGGCACCAGCAGTCCGACGAGCAGCCCGGCGGCCGTGGCCCACAGCACTGTCCGGGGGCGGTGGCGGCGCGGGGACACGTACCGGGTGTAGTCGCCGAGCAGGGTGATGAAGGCGACGGGGCCGCTGAGCCCGGCGGCGACGGCGGCCAGCAGCCAGGTCGGCCAGAACGATCCCAGCAGGTACGGGACGTCGGGCGGGGCGGCCGTCGTGATGTCGGGGGCGTACGCGGCGACGCCCACGGCCAGCAGCAGCACCATCACCATGGAGAGCACCTTGCTCATCCTGAGCAGGACGCGGTAGCCGAACACGGCCGCGACCACGGTGCCGGCGGCCAGCAGACCGTACATCGCGGTACGGGTGGCGGTGCCGTCCGGCAGACCCGTCAGACGGGCCAGCGCACCCGCCATCACGTCGCCGCCGATCCACAGGGTGAGTGCCGTGTAGCCAAGGGCGAGGAGCAGGCCGACGATCGAGCCGATGAGCCGTCCCCGCACGCCGAACTGGGCGCCGCTGGACGTCGAGAGGTTGGTGGCGGTGCGCAGGGACACCAGCGCCAGTGGCGCGGTGAAGGCGATACCGACGACGGTTCCGGTCACGATGGCGGTGACCGAGGGCCACAGCCCGAGCCCGAAGGACGGCGGCAGCCAGCCGAAGACGATCACACCGAGGCAGAGGTTGGAACCCAGCAGGATCGACATCAGATCGCGCGGTCCGCTGGTTCTCTCCTCCTCGGGGATGGTGTCGACTCCACGCTGTTCGATGGGCATGTGGTGCTCCCTTGGCGTGCGGAACGAAGAGGGCATGCATTGTTTGAGCGACACTCAATGTGAACTACGCCCTGGCCGTCGGTCAATGGTCCACTGGGAATGCCTCGTAAGTTAGAGTCACGCTCAAATGAATTGGAGTGCCGAACGGAACCGACAGCCGACGACACGGCAGCGGACCGGCAGGCACCTGGGAACGCTCCGCCGGCACCGCCCCAGCCGCCCCAGTGGGCTCCGGCCACAGCATCGAAGGACATCACCATGACGCAGACGCCCGCCGCCGAGGGTTTCCGTATGCCCGCCGAGTGGACTCCCCACGAGCGGACCTGGATGGCCTGGCCCAGCCCCAACCCCACCTTCACCAACGCCCAGGAGCTGGCGGACGCCCGGGCCGCCTGGGGCGCGGTGGTCCGCGCGGTCAGCGCCCACGAGCCGGTGACCCTCCTCGTCGCACCGGGCGACACCGAGAGCGCACGGGCCGTCGTGGGCGAACAGGTCACCGTGGTCGAGCGGGAGCTCGACGACGCCTGGATGCGGGACATCGGGCCCACGTTCGTGGTGAACGACGCCGGTGAACTGGCCGCCGTGGACTGGACCTTCAACGGCTGGGGCGCACAGGAGTGGGCCCGCTGGGAGAACGATGCGCGCATCGCCCGGGAGGTCTCCCGGCTGGCGGGCACCCGCGTCTTCAGCACCCCTCTCGTCAACGAGGGCGGAGCCATCCACGTGGACGGCGAAGGCACGGTTCTGCTGACCGACACCGTCCAGCTCGGCGAGGGCCGCAACCCCGACTGGACCCGTCAGCAGGTGGAGGCCGAGATCCACTCCCATCTCGGGACCACCAAGGCGATCTGGCTGCCGTACGGTCTCGCCGGGGACTACGGGACCTTCGGAACCCAGGGGCACGTGGACATCGTCGCCGCCTTCGCCCGCCCCGGCGTGGTGATGGTCCACAGCCAGCCGGACCCGGCCCATCCCGACCATGAGCGCTGCAAGACCGTCGCGGCCCTCCTGAGGGCCTCCACCGACGCCCAGGGGCGCCGGCTGGAAGTCGTGGAGGTGCCCGCTCCGACGGTGCTCCGGGCGGACGGCGAGTGGGTGGACTACTCCTACATCAACCACTATCTCTGCAACGACGGCGTCGTCCTGTGCGCTTTCGACGACCCGCGCGACGAGCAGGCGGCGGAGATCTTCCAAAACCTGTTCCCCGAGCGGACGGTGACCCTCGTCGACGCGCGTACGATCTTCGCGGGCGGTGGCGGTATCCACTGCATCACCCAGCAGCAGCCGAAGGCCTGATCCATCGGCAGGAACCCCAGGAACCGAGGAGCGAGGATGAAGCCGGACAGCGCGCAGCCGGCACGCGCTCCCCGCAGGAACGCGCCCCCGCGCGAGGCCGTGCTCGCGGCCGCGATGTCGACCATCGCGGAGCGGGGCCTCGCCGGGTTGACGATGGCAGGTCTGGGCCGCACCGTCGGCATGAGCAGCGGCCACCTTCTGTACTACTTCCGCAGCAAGGACGAACTGCTCCTGCAGACCCTGGAGTGGAGCGAGGCATCTCTCGGCGACCGGCGCAGGGCCCTGCTGGGCCGCGACGGTCCGGTGCGCGAGCGTCTGCGGGCGTACGTGGACCTGTACGTGCCGGTGGCTCCCCGTGACCCGCACTGGACCCTGTGGCTGGAGGTCTGGAACAGGTCCCAGAACGCCGGGCCCCCTGAGCGCGAACGTCAGTCCGCCATCGAGCGGGCCTGGCACCGCGACCTGGTCGCCCTGTTCGCCGAGGGGGTCTCGCGCGGCGAGTTCCGCCCGCTGGACGCCGACCGGGTGGCAACCCGCACCCGGGCCCTGCTGGACGGCTTCAGCGTGCAGCTGGCCGTGGGGCTTCCCACCCCGGACCGGGCGACCGTGCTGGAGCACGTGGATGAGTACCTGACGGAACTGGTGGAATCCTAAGGAGCGGGTCTGCGGGTCTGCGGCCCGGCGGTTCTGGGGGTCTGCGGCCCGGCGGGTGGGGTCGCGGAGTCGCCCCGCCCGCCGGGCCGTCCTCGTCGCGGACGGCCGCGTTCAGCCGTCGGACAGTTGGAGCCTGGGGGTGCGCGGGGGCTCGGTCCTGCGGTTTCCCATCGCCTCGAAGGCCGCTGCCAGAACCAGCAGCGCGGTGTCGTCGTACGCTCGCCCGGCGAAAGTGAGCCCCACCGGCATCCCGATGTCCGCCATGGTGCCCATGGGCACGGTCACCGTCGGAATGCCGAGGTGCCGGGGAACGAGGTTGCCGTTCGCCACCCAGACTCCGTTGCGCCAGCCGAGGTCGGCGTGAGCTTCGTCGACGTCCATGTCCGCGGGGCCCACGTCCGCGGACGTCGGGAAGACCAGTGCGTCCAGCCCCAGGTCGTCCATCCACTCTTCCAGGTCCGTCCTGCGGGTCTCCTCAAGCCCGCGCAGCCCCGCCTCCAGGTGCGGAATCTCGGCGAGCGACGCGTAGGGGCGTTCGCGTACGAACCGGGGGTAGTCGGCGATCGTGTCGTCGAAACCGGCGTAGCGGTCGGGGAGTTCCCCCTGATGCTTGGGCCAGATGCGGTCTCCGTCGACGTCGGCCAGCGACGCCAGGGCGGGATCGTCGTTGGCTCGCAGGAAGTCGTCCCAGGCCCAGGCCGACAAGTCCTCGATCTCGACCACGAGGTACTCCCGGGGAACCAGTCCGCGCGTCAGCAGCGAGGGGGCTCCGGGGCGGTCCGACTCGTAGTTCGTGACGGCGGGGAAGTCGACCTCGACCACCTGGGCGCCCGACTCCTCCAGATCGCGGCGGGCGGCCTGCCACAGGTCGATCACCGAGGGCCGTGTGTCGATCCGCTGCCCGGTCTGACCGCCGATGCCTCCGTCGGGGTTGGTCCCCGCTGCGGGGTCGGCGTTGATGTACATGCGGGGCACGCCGATCCTGCGTCCGGCGAGCACGTTCCGCGCCTGGTCCGCCCCCTCCGGGGCGAGAGCGGGGTAGGAGCCCGGACGCACCCGCGACGCGGCGGGCAGGGCGATCCAGGGCTGGGACCGCCACAGGTCGCCGCGTACGTGCTCGTCGTCGGCGACGAGAACGTCGAGGAGTTCGAGCAGGTCGGCCATGGTGCGGGTGTGCGGGACGACGACATCCATCGTCGGCACCAGCGGCCAGTTGCCGCGCACGGAGATCACGCCGCGGCTGGGGGTGTAGGCGCACAGAGCGTTGTTGGAGGCGGGCGCGCGCCCCGAGGACCAGGTTTCCTCGCCCAGGCCGAACGCGCCGAAGGACGCGGCGGTGGCTGTGCCGGACCCGTTGGAGGAACCGGAACCGTAGGCGCTGGTCAGCCAGTTGGAGTGGTACGGACTCTCGGCGCGTCCGTAGACGCCTCGCTGCATTCCCCCGTTGGCCATCGGCGGCATGTTCGTCAGGCCGATGAGGACGGCGCCCGCAGCTCTCAAACGCTCGATGGCGAAGGCGTCGCGCTGGGCGATGAGGTGCGCGAAGGCGGGTGAACCGGCCGCGGCGGTGAGGCCCTTGGCGAGATAGCTGTCCTTGGCGGTGTACGGGATGCCGTCCAGGGGACCGAACGTCGCGCCGCGCGCGCGGCGGGCGTCCGACGCCTCCGCGTCCGCCCGGGCGTCCGGGTTCATGACGACCATCGCGTTGAGCGCGGTGGCGGTGCCGGGGAGGTCGTAGGCCTCGATCCGGGCGAGGTAGGCGTCGAGCAGCGCAGCCGCGGTGGTCTCGCCCTTCTCCAGTGCCGCGCGCAGGTCGGCGACGCTCGTCTCCACTACATCGAAAGCGCGTGTCATGCGGGGTGCCTCCAGCGAGGTTCGAGGCTCGGTGTCCGCTTGCGTCCCTGTCGGGGGTGACGGCGGGAGGACCGCGCCCATGCCTGTGCCGGATCGATCCGGCACCCCGAATCTAGTGAGTGCCGGATCGATCCGGCAAGTAGCTTCCCCAGCGCCCTCTAGAATCCTTGCCCGTGACCGGACGCAATGTGACCCTGCTGGACGTGGCCCATGCCGCCGGCGTGTCCCGCAGCACCGCGTCGGACGCCCTCCAGGGCTCCGGGCGGGTGGCCGAGGCCACCCGGGCGCGCGTCCGCGAGGTCGCCGACGCCCTCGACTACCGCCCCAACAGCGCCGCCCGGAGACTGCGCCGGGCGAAGACGTCCACCATCGGCCTGTACCTCCCGCCCACGGCGACGCGTCTGGACTACTACATGACCCTCGCCTTCGGGGCCGTCGCACGCGCCCAGGAGGACGGGCTCGACGTGGTGCTGCTCGGCAGCCGGGCAAGCGCGCACGGGCCGCTGGCCTCGCGCATGGACGGCCTGCTGGTCATCGACCCCGAACCCGGCGACACCCTCGTGCCGACTCTGCTGGAGGCCGGCATTCCCGTCGTCACCGGGGAGCTCTACCCCGGCGCCAGCCCCATGCCGTACGCCTCGGTGGTCTGCGACAACGCGGCGCTCATCACCGCCCTCCTCGACCACGTGGCCGACCGGGGCGCGCGCCGGCCCGCACTGCTCGCGCCCGGTGGGGAATCCGCATGGGCCCAGGCCCTGCGGGCGGGTGCCACCGCGTGGAGTGCCGACCGCGGAATTCCCGTCATCGTTCTCCCGGTTCCCTTCGCCGCGACCCCCTACGAGGTCGCGGCGGCGACGCGGTCTCTCCTCACCGCGGATCCATCGGTGGACGCCGTCATCAGCGGACCGGACGGCTCCGCCCCCGGAATCCTGCAGACGGCGCAATCCCTCGGCCGCACGGCCGGACGCGATCTACTCGTGGCGGCCTGCGTCGACGGCACCGCCGCACGTACCAGCCGTCCCGCGATCACCGCGGTGGACCTGCACCCCCACGACTACGGACGCGCCTGCACCGGACTCCTCAGCGAGGTTCTGACCGGGACCAGCGCTCCCGACACGGTTCGCCGGCACCGGTGGACACTCCGCGTACGGGCCTCGACCGGCGGAGAGAAGGAGCCCCGCGCCTCTGCCGGATAGCCGCGGCGGTACGAGCGTGCTCCGCAGTGCGGTGCGCACGGTCGCGCCGTGGGGCGGGACCTGGACGTCTCCGGAAACAGGCGCAAGAGCCAGGATTCACGCCTGCGGGCGCCACCCGGCAGGGCCCGCAGATCCGGGCGGTCCCGCAGTCGTTCACCACAGGGCGACCAACGCACACGGGCAGCGCATGCGCGGCGCCACCGCCGAGGACGGCGGGGCCGAGAGGGTGGGCGAGCACGCCGTCGCCGACGCGCGGGCCGTGCCGTGCCGGGACAGTACGCGGGGCCGGGAAAGCGGGCACTGCCGCCCGGGTGCGGGGCGCGGCGGCCCGCGGGATCGACCACGCCTTCGGGGGCCGTTCCTTCTCGGACTACCCGAGTCCACCGCGACGGAGAGCGTCCCGCATCCCGCTGAGCTTCGCGGTCGTCGTCCAGGTCTGCTCCTCCGCCTGTTCTGCGAGACGCAGAGCCTCCTCGATCTCGCTGAGCTTCGCCGAGGACAGGGCGCCTGCCCGCTCGATCAGATCGTCCCTGGACACGGTGGTCAGCCACGTGCAAGGAGTAAAGCCTGGACGCGGCAACGCGAACCGCAGCACACCATCACAGGGCAGTCCTTCCATGGCGCCCACTGCCACTTCGACGGCCAGACCGCTGAGGTCGACGCCCGCCGGAGCGACCACCTGCATCACCCGGATCCCGGACACCTCGTCTCCCGACAGCAGTACGACCGGCCGCCGCTCGTCGAACTCCACCCACCAGACTTCGCCACGTTGCACATGTCCTCCTGACACGGGACGGCAGGCGGACACCGCGCGACCCTGACGGGCTGTGGAGACGGGTGCGGCCACCGTTGATCATCGGTGGGTAGAGCCTGAAGACCACGTCGTGGCCGCGGGCCACAGCGTAGACCCTGCCCGCTGGCAGGCGGCGTTCGAGGGCCTGACGAACCGGTGCTGGTGGTCAACGAGACGGGGGACGTGAAAAGGGCACCGGGCACGGTCGCCCACACCGATGCCCCTGACCATGCTGGTGCGAGGCCCCGCAGGGCCCCGAAGTCGGCGTTACTCCTGCGAACTCCTGCGGCCGGTCGACTCAGGGGTGCCGTCTGACCATGGCGCGGGCACTTCCTCTCCCACGGTCAGCGGATGGTGAGCGTCCTCTGCACCGTCATGGCGCGGGAGTTGCGTGCCGTGGCGAAGGTGTACAGGCCGGGTACGAGGGTCCAGTTGCCGGCGTGCCAGATGCTCAGGTCGTCGGCAGGGATGGTGCAGGTGGTCCGCTGCTTGGCTCCCGACGCGAGGGTGAGCTTCCGGAAAGCGGCGAGGCGGCGTGGTTCGACAGTGGCGGCGGCTGCCGGGAGGGTGGCGTAGATCTGGACCACGTCGGTGCCCCTGCGGCTGCCGTTGTTGGTGACGGTGACGGTGAGGCTCACCGTTCTGGTGGAGGCGTTGTAGGTGGCTTCGAGGGAGCCGTGGGCGAAGGTGGTGTAGGAGAGGCCGTACCCGAAGGGGAACTGGGGGCTCAGTCCCTTCGCGTCGTAGTAGCGGTATCCGATGGCAGCGCCTTCGTCGTAGGAGACGGTGGCGTTCGTGCTGACGCCCGAGCTTGTCGTCCGCCGGTCCACTCTCAGCAAGCCCGTATAGCGGCTCGGTCCTGTCACTGCCGCACCTTCTCGGACCGGCCGGCCCGAGTGGGACGGCGAGCTGCCAGGAGAAGCCCGGCGGCGAGAAGGGCGGTCGTCACGCCCAGCAGCGCCACGGCGGAGGCGAGGCTGCCCGCCGGCCCCTTGCCCGCGAGCAGCACCAGAGGGCAGAGGAACTCGCCGAGGAAGAAGGCCGCGGTCCACAGGCCCATGCCGCGCCCCCGGTCGGCGAACTGCAGGAGGGACATGGCCTTTGTCACCAGCGACGGCAACAACAGGCCGGTTCCTACACAGTTGACGACAGCTCCGGCGATCAGGAGGGGAGACTGTCGGCGAGGCCCATCATCAGGAAACCGACGGCACAGAGCCCCAGCAGGACCGGGAGACGGTGGCGGCGGTCCGGGGAGAGCCGGGTGAAGAGGACGGAGCCGAGGACGGTGGCGGCGCTGGCCACCGCGGTGACGGCACCGATGGTGCTCGTGGAGTCGGTGCCCAGGTCGTCGAGCAGGTAGGCCATCTCGACGGGGACGGCGTAGAAGACGACGGCGCCGAAAACGGTGAGGAGGCAGATCCCCGCCATGCGGCGCACGGGGAACGGACGCCGGACTGCCGCCGCTTCGGACGCGACGTCGCGCTTCGGCGGAAGGGACGCGGGCAGGACGCGGGCCATGACCGGTGCGAGCAGCAGACCCGTGGCGTAGAGCCAGAACGGGGCCCGCCAGTCAGCGGCTCCGAGCACGCCTCCGAGAACGAAGAAGACAGTGGCGGATGCCGAGGCGCACATGGTCTGCAGGGCGAGGTAGCGGTCGCGCAGTTCGCCACTGTAGTAGTCGCCGATGAGGGTGGTGCACGCGGTCATGATGGCCGCTTCCGTCACGCCCACGAGGATGCGGCTCACCAGGATGGCGTGGAGGGAATCGAGCCACAGCGGTGCCATTCCGAAGAGGGCGTAGAGGGCGGTGGCAGCCACGAGCAGGCGTTTGCGGCCGAGCCGGTCGACGATCACGCCCGCGAAGGGGGCGAGCAGGGCGAGAGCGAGGGCGGGGACGGTGAGGACCACGGGGACAAGTGCCGCACTTCCCGGCACGCCGGCGAAGTGGCTTTGCATGCGGGGCAGTACAGGTGCCAGGAGTACCGCCCCGAGAACGGGCAGACAGCTGCCGGCCATGAGCACCATGGCGGGGAGGCGTCCGCCCGGGGCGGCGTCATGGTCACGGCGCGGCAGGGCAAGGGGTCTGGGCATCACGGCGCTCCAGGGCGGGAGAGGGGCGGAGACCGCGCCCGGCGGAACGGCGGACCTGGGCAGCGCCGGGGCCGGGGCGGAGATGCCCTCGACTATGCGTGCCGGTCGCAGTGATGCCCACCCCCTGCGTCATCCGGCTTGTCTATGACCTCGATCCACCGGGTGGATCCGCTCCCCGGGCCCTCCCCCGACCGTGCCGACCGCCGCCGGGCGGAGCCGCGGGCGTCAGGTCTGCATGTCGGCGACGCGGCGGCCCGCCCTGGCCGCGGTTTCCCTGAGCCAGATGTGGGCGGCGTCGTGGGTGTGGACCGGATGCCACCACAGGGCCTCACGCAGCGGGACGGCCTCGTAGGGCGGGTCGAGGACACGTACGGCGGCGATCGGCGCGAGGAGGCGGGCGAGACGGGCCTGGACGAGTGCGATACGGCGGGTACCGGCGACGAGGGCCGGCAGGGCGTGGAAGCTGTCGACGGACACCTCGACGCGCGGTTCGATGCCGAGCATGCTCAACTGCCGGACGGCTGGAGCGTCGTAGGTGCGCTGATAGGTGACCCAGGGCAGCCTGGCCAGGTCCTGACGGGTCAGCCGGTCCTCGACGCTGGGATGGTCGTCGGCGATGACGAAGACCCAGCGGTCGTCGTAGAGGTCGGTGGCGGGGAAGTCGCTGATGACGCCGTGCGGCATGAGGAGTCCGTCGGTGGCGCTCAGGAGACTCTCGGTGTCGTCGACGACGGTGACGGGTGTCCGGGTGAAGCGCAGGCGGATGCCCGGGGCCTCCTCATGGATGAGGCGGGCGAGTTCGACGCCGAAGACGTCGACAGCGTAGTCGGAGGCGTGGATGCGGAACTCGCGGGTCTCGGTGGCCGGATCGAAGGCCGCCTGGCTGGCGAAGAGGCGCTCAAGGACGTCGTAGGCGTTGGCGGTGCGGTCCAGGAGCACCTGGCCCAGTGCGGTGAGTTCGTACTGGCTGCCCACCCTGGAGAGGAGTTCGTCGCCGAAGTGACGGCGCAGGCGGGCCAGGGCGGCGCTCATGGCGGGCTGGCTGAGACCGACGCGGCGCCCCGCCATGGTGACGTTGCGTTCTTCGAGCAGGACTCGGAGAGCCACGACGAGGTTGAGGTCAAGACGGGCCAAGTTCACGATGCGGCACCCTTCCGAGAACGACGTCACCACATGTTATTTGTGTCAGCGATGGAAGCTATCCACAGAATCGATTTCCCTGATTACTGGATGGGGGTTCAGATTAGTCCCACCGCAATCAGGAGGACATGTCTGTGAAACCTGCATCCGCTTCCGCTCTCTTCGCCGGGCCTTTCGCACTGGCCACCCTCTCGGCCGCCGACGGCCCGGCCTTCCCCGCCCTGGTCACCCCCGACGGGCAGGCCCTTGACCTGCAAGTGGCTCTGGCCGAGCCTGCGTTGACCGTGCGGAACCTGCTTGAGCGGTGGCCCGCCGTTCTCCCCCGGCTGCGGGAACTCGCCGACTCCGAGGAACTCGACCGCCATCCGCTGGCGGACTTCCGGGTCCACGCCCCGGTGGAACCGCGGCAGGTCTTCCAGTCGGGCGCCAACTTCCGGCAGCACGTCATCGACCTGCACGTCGCTCACCGGGCGCCGGGCGACGAGCGTTCCGAGGAGGTCCGGCGCGCCGAGGCGGCCGAAATCATGGACCGGCGCGCCGCCGAGGACCTGCCGTACGTCTTCATCGGTCTGCCCAGCGCTGTCACCGGCCCCTACGACGACGTCATTCTTCCCTCCTGGGCGGCGAAGCCGGACTGGGAGCTGGAGCTCGTCGCGGTGATCGGCCGCCCGGCCCACCACGTGTCTCCCGAGGAGGCTCTGCACTACGTGGCCGGTTACACGATCGCCAACGATCTGACCGACCGGGCAACGGTGTTCCGCAGGGACATGCCGCAGATCGGCACGGACTGGCTCCGCAGCAAGAACGCACCCGGTTTCACGCCGCTCGGCCCGTGGATCGTGCCCGCCGAATCCGTCGGCGCCACCGATGACCTGCGGTTGACGCTGAAGCTGAACGGCGAGGTCATGCAGGACGAGTCGACCAAGGACATGATCTTCGACGTGGCGCGCATGGTGTCCTACGCCTCCCAGAGCGCACAACTGCTGCCCGGCGACCTGGTTCTCACCGGGTCCCCCGCGGGAAACGGCATGCACTGGGGACGACTGCTGCGCGACGGCGACGTCATGGAATCAGCCATCACGGGCCTGGGCTCCCAGCGCACCCGGTGTGTCGCGGAGGAAGCGTGAACCGCACCGACCCCGAGGGCTCGATCGCCCAGGCCGCCAAGGAGTGCTCCAACTGGGGCCGTTGGGGCGAGGACGACCGCATCGGCACCGTGAACTTCCTCGACGAGTCCAAGCGCCGGGAAGGCGCCGCACTCATCCGGCGCGGCGTCAGCTTCTCCCTCTCCCAGAGTTTTGACATCGACGGCCCGCAGAAGGGCTGGCGGCGCCGGACCAACCCGGTCCACACCATGCTCGACACCGGCACGGACGCCGCCCTGGGCAACCAGGGGCTCCCTCACGGCATCGGCGGCGCCGACGACGTGATCGCCATGCCACTGCAGTGCTCGACCCAGTGGGACGGCCTGGGCCACATCTTCGACCACGGCAAAGCCTGGAACGGGCGTCCGGCCGAGCAGGTCGTCACCTCCGACGGCGATCTGGTCACCGGCATCGAGCACATGGCCCCGCACATCGCCGGACGCGCCGTCCTCCTCGACATCGGCCGCACCGCAGGCGAGAGCGGCGAACTCCCCGACGGCTTCGCCATCACCCAGGAACACCTGACGGCCGCCGCCGAAGCGCACGGGGTCACCATCGGCCGCGGCGACATCGTCCTCGTCCGCACCGGACAGCTCGCCCGGGTCCGCCGGGACGGGTGGGGCGACTACGCCGGCGGCGCGGCCCCCGGCCTGTCGTTCACCACCGCGTCCTGGCTGCACAGCAGCGAGATCGCCGCGATCGCGACCGACACATGGGGCTTCGAAGTGCGGCCCAACGAGTTCGACCACGCCTTCCAGCCCCTGCACCAGGTCGTCATCCCGCACATCGGCCTGCTGATCGGCGAGATGTGGGATCTGGAGGCCCTCGCCGAGGACTGCGCGGCCGACGGCGTGTACGCGTTCTGGCTCACCGCGGCCCCCCTGCCCATCACCGGCGCCGTCGGCTCTCCCGTCAACCCCGTCGCCGTCAAGTAGTCCCCGGCCCCAAGCCCGAGGAACAAGGGAGTTCCCCATGAACACACCCCGCAAGGTCCTGGTCGTCGGAGGCGGCGCAGCCGGCAACGCCACGACCGTCCTGCTGCGCCGCGCCGGAATCGACGTCGACCTCGTCGAGGCGAAGGACGACTGGAACGCCACCGCAGGCTCCGGCATCACCCTCCAGGGCAACGCCCTGCGCGTCCTGCGCGAACTCGGCGTCTGGGAAGAGGTGAAGGCATCCGGCTTCCCCTTCGGATCGGTCGGCATCACCGCCCCCGACGGCACTGTCCTGCACGTCCAGCGGGACCTGCGCACCGGTGGCGCCGACCTGCCCGCCACCGTGGGCATGCAGCGCCCGCGACTCCAGCAGATCCTGATCGACGCCGTGCGCGCCAGCGGCGCGACCGTCCGGCTGGGCACCACCGCCGAGATCCGGGACCAGGACGCCTCCGGTGTCGCGGTCAGGTTCAGCGACGGAAGCGAGCACCGGTACGACCTGGTCGTCGCCGCAGACGGACTGGGCTCGGCAACCCGCGCGCAGATCGGGATAACGGACAAACCAGAACCGACCGGCATGGCCATCTGGCGCGTCGCCGCCCCCCGGCCCGCAGGCGTCGAGCACACCGACCTCGCCTACGGCGGGCCCGCGTTCATCGCCGGCTACTGCCCCACCAGCGACACCACCCTCTACGCCTACGTCGTCGAGAAGAACCGCGACCGCTCCTCCATACCCACCCAGTCGTACGCGCAGGAGATGCGGCGTTTGGCCGGGGCCTACGGAGGCGCCTGGCCGGCCATCGCCGCCACCATCACCGACCCTTCGAAGGTCAACTACACCTGGTTCGACCGGCTCCTGATCGAGGGTTCCTGGCACCGCGGCCGGGTCGTCCTGGTCGGCGACGCCGCCCACTGCTGCCCGCCCACCCTCGCGCAGGGCGCGGCCCTGTCCCTGGAAGACGCCTGGGTACTCGTCCAGATGCTCACCGCAGGTGACGACTGGGACGACCAGCTGTTCCAGAGGTACTACGAGCGGCGGATCACTCGGGTACGCCCGGTGGTGGAAGCGTCCGTCCAGATCGGCCAGTGGCAACTCGACGGCGTCCGCGACGCCGACGTGCCCGGTCTCATGGCCCGCACCATGACCATGCTCAGGGAGCTGCCGTGACCGCGCCCACCGTGGACGTCCACGCCCATGTCCTGCTGCCTCAGATCGAGGCACTCGTCGCGGGGCTTCCCGGGCACGCCGAGTCGAAGGAGCTCGACGCCCGCCGCAACGGCCCCGACGCACTCGCGGTCAACGCCCCCATGGTCCGCGACCGGATCCCGGCCCTCACCGACCCCGCCGTCCGGCTCGCCCGGATGGATGCCCAAGGCATCGACGTCCAGCTGGTGAGCCCT
Source organism: Streptomyces sp. NPDC051561 (assembly GCF_044454195.1). Taxonomy (NCBI): domain Bacteria; kingdom Bacillati; phylum Actinomycetota; class Actinomycetes; order Kitasatosporales; family Streptomycetaceae; genus Streptomyces; species Streptomyces sp. NPDC051561. The sequence goes on from NZ_JBITDM010000015.1 coordinate 126,211, forward strand.
TCGCCCTCGCACTATCACTACTGGGCCGACGCGCACACGGCCGAGAAGGTCTACCGGCTGGCCAACGAGGCGACCGCCGCGCACTGCGCGGTGGCACCCTCGCGGCTCCGCGGGCTCGGGCTCGTACCCCTCCAGCACCCCGGCCTGCTCGTGCCGGCCCTGGACCACGCGCTCGAAGAGGGCCTGGCCGGCGTGGAGATCTCCAGCAACGCGCCCGGCCGGGAACTGTCCGATCCGGTCTACGAGCCGTTGTGGGCGCGGGCCGAGGAGACCGGAGCGGTCGTGTTCCTGCATCCTTTCGGCTGCACGCTGGATGAGCGCCTCAGCCAGTGGTACCTGTCCAACACCGTGGGCCAGCCCACCGAGAACGCCGTCGCCCTCTCCCACCTGATCTTCTCCGGCGTCCTCGACCGGCACCCCCGGCTCACACTCGTCGCAGCCCACGGCGGTGGCTACCTCCCCACCCACATCGGTCGCAGCGACCACGCCTGGCGGGCGCGGCCCGACGCGTCCGTACGGTGTGCGCATCCTCCCAGCAGCTATCTGCGGCGCCTCTACTTCGACTCGCTCGTCCACGACCCGCAGGTGCTGCGCGCGCTGGTGGACGCGGCCGGTGCGGACCGGGTGCTGCTGGGCTCCGACTTCCCCTTCGACATGGGATCCGACGACCCCCTCGGCGCACTCCGAGCAGCCGACCTGCCCGAGGCCGACTTCCACGCCGTCCGCGGCGCCAACGCCGCCGCCCTGCTCAACCTCTCCCCCGCCCGAGGAGGCACCCGATGACGAACAACCGTCTGCTCACCCATCTGCGGCACGTCGACCTCGCCGTGCCCGACTACGACAAGCAGCTCGACTTCTACTCGGGCGTCTGGGGCCTGACCAAGGTCGCCGAGGACTCCGGCATCTCCTTCCTCGCCGCCGAGGGAAGCCCGGAACAGTACGTCGTCCGGCTTCGCAAGGCCGCCGAGAAGCGCCTCGACCTGGTCTCCTACGGGGCCGCGACCCCGGCCGACGTGGACACACTCGCCGAACAACTCCTCGCTGGGCAGGTGCAGTTGATTTCGCAGCCCGGCACCGTCGACACCCCCGGCGGCGGATACGGCTTCCGGTTCTTCGACGTCGACGGACGCACCATCGAGGTCTCCGCGGACGTCGAGGCCCGCCGGCACCGCAAGATCGAGGAGAAGGAGGCGATCCCGGTCAAGCTGTCCCACGTCGTACTGAACTCGCCCGATCTCGACCGCACCCGCGCCTGGTACGAGCAGCACCTCGGCTTCCGGCTCTCCGACACTCTCAGCTCGCCGCACATGGGCGAGGTCATGCACTTCATGCGGATCAGCAACCAGCACCACTCCATGGCCCTCGCCAAGGGCCCGCACACCTCCCTGCACCACGTTTCCTTCGAGATGCGCGGCATCGACGAGTACATGCGCGGCACGGGCCGGGTCCTGCGGGCCGGTCATACGAAGCTCTGGGGTCCGGGCCGGCACATGGCCGGTGACAACACCTTCACCTACTTCCTCGACCCGCACGGCAACACCGTCGAGTACACGACCGAGTTGGAGGAGCTCGACGAGGACACCTGGCACCCCCACGTCTACGACTTCTCCCAGCCCGAGGTCACCGACCAGTGGGGCACCGCCAACGCGATGAACGAGCTGATCGCCAAGGAGTCCTTCAACGACCCCGACCGCGGCTGCTTCCTCGCCCCGCCGGTCTAGGCCCCGCCGGTCTGGGCCACGTCGGTCCAGGCCCGCCGGTCTGGGCCCCGTCGGTTGACAAACCGGCCCACCGAACCCGTCCGATCTCCGGGGACGCGGCAGGCGGTGTCCTGCCCTGGCTCGCGCCGTCGCGTTCCCGGTCCACGGGGCCGGAGCTGCCCGAAGAAGGGCTCCGCGGGCGGGCATTCCGCCCCGGCCGGTCCTGTCCCGTGTCACCCCTCTTCACCTGGGAGCCGCATCATGCGCTTCGCCACTTTCGAATACCGGCACCGGACCCGTGCCGCCGTCGTCGAGGACGACGGCACACTGTTCCCCCTGCCAGGTGTCACCTCACTCACCGACCTGATCCGTGACAGCGACGGTCTCCCCGGCCTTCTCGACGCCGGCGCGGCAGCACTGGACGTCCCGCCCGGGCCGCACGTCTCGGAAGTCCGGCTGCTCTCCCCCCTCCAGCCGTCCTCCGTCAGAGACTTCGTCACCTTCGAGGAGCACGTCGAGGGCGTACGCCGTTCCGTCAGCGGTGAATCCGGAGTGCCCGAGCAGTGGTACGAGGCACCCACCTTCTACTTCACCAATCCCCACGCGGTCTTCGGCCCCGACGACGACATCCCCATGCCCCCCGGCTCCTCGGTGCTCGACTTCGAGCTGGAGGTGGCGGCCGTCATCGGCCGGGACGGCCAAGACCTCACCCCGGAGCAGGCTCGCGAGCACATCGTCGGTTACACGGTGTTCAACGACTGGTCCGCGCGGGACCTGCAAGCCGCCGAGATGCGGGTCGGGCTCGGGCCGTGCAAGGGCAAGGACGGCGCCACCACTCTGGGCCCGTACCTGGTGACCGCCGACGAGCTGGAGCCCTACCGCGACAGCGAAGGGCTTCTGCGTCTGGCCCTGACGGCCGAGGTCAACGGCGAAAAGACCGGCAGCGACCTGCTGTCCCACATGAGCTGGACCTTCGAGGAGATGGCCGCCTACGCCTCAAGGGGCACCCGGATCGTCTCCGGCGACGTCCTGGGATCCGGTACCTGCGGCAACGGTGGCTGTCTCGCCGAACTGTGGGGCCGCTCCGGCGCACAGGTCCCACCGCCGCTGAAGCCCGGCGACACGGTCACCCTGACGGTGGAGGGGATCGGATCCCTCACCAACCGAGTGGTGCCCGGCAGCAAGCCTGTCGAGCTGCCCAGGGGGCGGCGCCACAGCCGGGAGCGGCCGTGAAAAGCGGGCGTCTCGCGGGGAAGGTCGTCGTCGTCACGGGCGCGGGCCGAGACGGCCGCGCCCTCGCACGCGAAGGGGCCACGGTCTCGCCACGGACGTGAACGGCGGCGAGGACGTCCGCAGGCTCGACGTTGCTCGGCGCCTCGCGCGAGAGCGGCGGAAAAGGGATTCCCCCTGCTCCTTCACCAGGAGGCCGAGCATGCGGCTCCGGCCGGCCCGCAGTTGCCGTGCCGGCTCACTCCGGACGTCACCCAGGAGGTCGATCGCGACGTGGACCCGGGTCCGTACCTCCTCGGTGACGCGCTCCGCAGCCCTCACTCTGAATGAATGCATTCAATCAAGTGACGTCTCATCTCTTGACCACTACACCCGACTCATGCTTCTTTAGCGATGAAACGATTCATACGCCGTCGCAAACAGCGCGGCCCAGGCGCTGAGGTTGCCCCATGACTGTCGTACGGGAAGCCGTGAAGGCCGCGCTCAAGTCCCAGCGCATCGAGACGCCCTCCTGGGGTTACGGGAACTCCGGCACCCGCTTCAAGGTATTCACGCAGACCGGTGTCCCGAGGACACCGTGGGAGAAGCTCGACGACGCGTCGAAGGTCCACGAATTCACCGGTGTTGCACCGAAGGTGTCCCTGCACATCCCGTGGGACCGCGTCGAGGACTACGCCGCCCTCGCCGGCTATGCGAAGGAACGCGACCTGGAACTGGGTGCGATCAACTCCAACACCTTCCAGGACGACGACTACACGCTCGGCAGCGTCTGCCACCCGGACCCGAAGACGCGCCGCAAAGCCGTCCGGCACCTCCTGGAGTGCGTCGACATCATGGACGCCACCGGTTCGACGGACCTGAAACTGTGGTTCGCCGACGGCACCAACTACCCCGGGCAGGACGACATCGCCGCCCGCCAGGACCGACTCGCCGAGGCCCTCGCCGCGGTGTACGGGCGGCTCGGGGACGAACAGCGGATCTTGCTGGAGTACAAGTTCTTCGAGCCGTCCTTCTACACCACGGACGTGCCGGACTGGGGGACCTCGTACGCCCACTGCCTCAGGCTCGGGCCCAAGGCCCAGGTCGTGGTGGACACCGGCCACCACGCGCCGGGCACGAACATCGAATTCATCGTTGCCTTCCTGCTGAGGGAGGGAAAGCTCGGGGGCTTCGACTTCAACTCCCGCTTCTACGCCGACGACGACCTGATGGTCGGGTCAGCCGATCCCTTCCAGCTGTTCCGGATCATGCACGAGGTCGCCAAGAACGGCGGCCTGGAAGCTGCGACGAACGTGGCCTTCATGCTCGACCAGTGCCACAACATCGAGGCCAAGATCCCCGCCGTCATCCGCTCCGTGATGAACGTCCAGGAGGCCACCGCCAAGGCACTCCTCGTCGACCGCGACGCGCTGACCGCCGCCCAGCACACGGGTGACGTCCTCGCCGCCAACTCCGTACTGATGGACGCGTACAACACCGACGTCCGCCCCCTGCTGCGGGAAGTACGCGAGGAACAGGGGCTGGCCCCCGACCCCGTCGCCGCATACACCGCCTCCGGGTGGCAGGCCCGTATCGCAGCCGAGCGCGTCGGCGGCGAACAGGCCGGCTGGGGAGCCTGAGCAGAAGGCCCGCAGGACCGCACGGCCCCCGCCCCGAAGAGCACTCCCCCTTCTCCTTCTCCCGCAGCCTCCACACCGAAGGATCAACTCCCCATGGCCACCCACCTCGAAGTCGCCGCGCTTCTCGACCGCGCGCGCCGGCTCGGTTCCGACCCCCGCAACACCAACTACGCGGGCGGCAACGCATCCGCCAAGGGCACCGTCACCGACCCGGTCACCGGCTCGGACACCGAGCTGATGTGGGTGAAGGGGTCCGGTGGCGACCTCGCCACCCTCACCGAGGACGGGCTCGCCGTACTGCGGCTCGACCGGCTGCGGGCGCTCAGGGACGTGTACCCGGGAGCGGAGCGCGAGGACGAGATGGTCGCGGCGTTCGACTACTGCCTCCACGGCAAGGGCGGTGCCGCGCCGTCCATCGACACCGCCATGCACGGCCTGGTGGACGCCGCACACGTCGACCACCTCCACCCGGACTCCGGGATCGCGCTTGCCTGCGCGGCCGACGGTGAGGCCCTCACCAAGGAGTGCTACGGCGACAAGGTGGCCTGGGTGCCGTGGCGCCGGCCCGGTTTCCAACTGGGCCTGGACATCGCCGCCGTCAAGGAGGCTCAGCCTCAGGCCGTCGGCGTGGTCCTCGGCGGGCACGGCATCACCGCCTGGGGGACGAGCGCCGAGGAGTGCGAGCGGAACGCGCTGTGGATGATCCGCACCGCGGAGAGTTTCCTCGCGGACCGCGGCAAGGAGCAGCCGTTCGGCGCACCGCTCGCCGGCTGCGCGGCGCTGGACCCCGGAGCGCGCCGGGAGCGGGCGGCCGCGCTCGCGCCCGTCATCCGCTCCCTGGCCTCACAGGACCGGCCGCAGGTCGGCCACTTCACCGACGCCGAAGCCGTCCTGGACTTCCTCGCCCACGACCAGCATCCGCGCCTGGCGGCGCTGGGCACCTCGTGCCCGGACCATTTCCTGCGTACCAAGGTGCGGCCGCTGGTTCTGGACATGCCGGCCGACGCACCGCTGGCCGAGGCGGTGGCCCGGCTGAAGGAACTGCACGCGCGGTACCGGCAGGAGTACGCCGCCTACTACGCACGGCACGCCACCGAGGACTCGCCCGCCATGCGCGGTGCGGACCCCGCGATCGTCCTGATTCCCGGCGTCGGCATGTTCTCCTTCGGCAAGGACAAGCAGACCGCCCGGGTGGCGGGCGAGTTCTACGTCAACGCGATCCAGGTGATGCGCGGCGCCGAAGCCGTCTCCACCTACGCCCCCATCGAGGAGGGGGAGAAATTCCGCATCGAGTACTGGGAGCTGGAGGAGGCCAAGCTGCGGCGCATGCCGAAGCCGAAGCCCCTCGCGACCCGGGTGGCCCTGGTGACGGGCGCGGGCTCGGGCATCGGAAAGGCCATCGCGCACCGGCTGGCCGCCGAGGGGGCGTGCGTCGTGGTCGCCGACCTGAACAGCGACAACGCCGCTGCGGTGGCCAAGGAACTGGGCGGTCCGGACACAGCGGTGGCGGTCACGGTGGACGTCACCTCCGAGGAGCAGATCAGCACCGCGTTCCGTGCGTCCGTCCTCGCCTTCGGCGGCGTCGACCTCGTCGTCAACAACGCCGGCATCTCCATTTCGAAGCCGCTGCTGGAGACGACCGCCCGGGACTGGGACCTTCAGCACGACATCATGGCCCGCGGTTCCTTCCTCGTCTCCCGCGAAGCAGCCCGGGTCATGATCGAGCAGGGCTTGGGCGGGGACATCGTCTACATCGCCTCGAAGAACGCCGTCTTCGCGGGGCCGAACAACATCGCCTACTCGGCCACCAAGGCCGATCAGGCCCACCAGGTGCGTCTCCTCGCCGCCGAGCTCGGCGAGCACGGTGTCCGCGTCAACGGGGTCAATCCGGACGGTGTGGTGCGCGGCTCGGGCATCTTCGCCGCGGGCTGGGGCGCGCAGCGGGCGGCGACGTACGGCATCGAGGAGGAGAAGCTCGGCGAGTTCTACGCCCAACGCACTCTCCTCAAGAGGGAAGTCCTGCCCGAGCACGTGGCGAACGCGGTCTTCGCCCTCACCGGTGGCGACCTCACCCACACCACCGGTCTGCACATTCCCGTGGATGCCGGTGTCGCCACAGCCTTCCTTCGCTGAACGCTCCCGCCGGGCGCCGCCGGTCCGCCTTCCTCGCTCCTCGTCCCCGGATGAGCCGTCCGCATCGCAGAGGTTCCACGTGACCACCACTCCTCCGTCCTCCGCCTTCGTGTCCGCGTTCGCCGCGGTGGATCTCGGCGCCACCAGCGGACGGGTGATCGTCGGCCGCGTCGGCCCGGACAGCCTCGACCTCACCGAGGTGCACCGTTTCCCCAACACGCCCGTGCGCCTCCCGGACGGTCTGCGCTGGGACGTACTCGCCCTGTTCCAGGGCACCTTGGACGGACTGCGCGAGGCCGCCCGCTCCGGCGGTGTCGCCTCCGTCGGCGTCGACACCTGGGCCGTGGACTACGGGCTCCTGGACGCCGACGGCGCCCTGCTCGGCCACCCGTTCCACTACCGCGACGACCGCACCACGGACGCCGCCGCCCGCGTCTGGGCCAAGGTCGGACCCAAGGAGCTGTACGGGATCACGGGCCTGCAACACCTGCCGTTCAACACGGTCTTCCAGTTGGCCTCCTGCGAGGGAACCGCCCAACGCAACGCCGCCCGCACACTGCTGCTCGTCCCCGACCTCCTGATCCATTGGCTGACCGGCTCCCTCGGAGCGGAGGAGACCAACGCCTCCACCACCGGCCTTCTCGACTCCCGCACCGGGACCTGGTCGAAGGAACTCCTGCACCGGCTCTCCCTCGACGCCAACCTGTTCCCCCCGTTGCGCTCCCCCGGCGATCCTGCGGGCACCCTGCTCCCGCACGTCTGCGCGTACACAGGGCTCGATGCCCGGACCCCGGTGACGACCGTCGCCTCGCACGACACCGCGTCAGCGATCGCCGCCTTGCCCGCCACCGAGGTGGACTTCGCCTACGTCTCGTGCGGGACGTGGTCCCTGGCCGGCCTCGAACTCGCCGCCCCGGTCCTCAGCGAGGCCTCCCGGGCGGCGAATTTCACCAACGAGCGCGGTATCGACGGCACCGTGCGCTACCTGCGCAACATCATGGGCATGTGGCTGCTGGAGGAGTGCCGGCGCACCTGGGAGAAGGACAACCTCTCCACCCACCTCCCCGCGCTGCTCGCCGACGCCGCCCAGGCCCATCAGTTCGCCTCGCTCGTCGACACGGACGCCCCGGAGTTCCTGGCCCCCGGCGACATGCCGGCCCGCATCCGGGACTTCTGCACCCGCACCGGACAGCAGGTACCCGACAGCCCGGGCGCCGTGGTCCGCTGCATCCTGGAGAGCCTGGCGCTCGCCCACCGCCGCACGCTGCGCCAGGCCGCCGAGCTGGCCGGCCGCGACATCGCCCGGGTCCACCTGGTCGGCGGCGGATCACGCAACGACCTGCTCTGCCAGCTCACCGCCGACGCCACCGGCCTGCCCGTCGTGGCCGGCCCCGCCGAAGCCACCGCGCTCGGCAACATTCTCGTCCAGGCACGGGCCGCCGGTCTGGTCGGCGACCTCGCCGACATGCGCCGGCTGATCGCCTCCACCCAGCACCTGCGGCACTACGCCCCGCAAGGTGACAGCGCCGCCTGGGACGCGGCCGCAGCCCGGCTCGACTCCACCCCGAGGACCTCCTGACGTCCACCCCGAGGACCTCGTGATGCGTGTCGCTCTCTTCGCCACCGCGTCAACGACGCCGTCCCCCCTCCACTGCCGTCGCAAAAGTCATGCGCCCCGTCCCGTGTCCCCCGGATCATCTGATCGCGGGCGTCTGCCGGCCTTCTCCCGGCGCGTCCTTGTGGCGAGGGCCAGGAAGACCGACAGGTTCTGGACCATCTCCACGGGGAGCCTGGCCCACGGCTTTCCGTCGCCGTGCCGATGGATCTCCAGCCAGCCCTGCTTCACCGTGACCCGGTCGACCTCGCGCCAGCCGAGCCGGTGGTCCAGGTACCCGACACCGGCGGGATCGAGGTGGGCCCCGAAGAAGTCGACCCGTTCGCCCGCCTTCAGCCGGTCGCTGTCCTGCGGCAGCCGTATGCGCGTGAATGTCCTGTCCAGTTCGTCGGTGAACAGGGCGGCTCCCTTGTACGCGTCGGTCACCACTATCTCGGCGCCCTCACGGGGACACACCCAGAGTTCGTGCGTGGTGGCGCTGGTGATCCCGTTGGTCACGTTGGTGCTGCGCCGCCGGATGCCGTCGATCTCGTCCCAGGAGTACGCCTCCGGCACCTGCCCGGCGACCTCTCGGACGATGCCCTGCTGGTAGAGGCCCACCCAGATCTGCGCCTGCCGTCTCGTGAGCGCGAGGACGAGGAAGTACCCGGCCGCAGCGACCAGCACGGCCCCCAGAATGAGCAACGGCAGCCCGTAGTACCAGGCGCCATGGCTCCGCCGCCCCTCCACCGCAGCCGAAATCCCCAGCCAGACCACCGGCAGCCCGACCAGCGCCGGCAGCAGCACCACGATCCACGGGAAACGCTTGGGCTCGGTCCACACCAGCCCCTGGCGTGACCCGAGTTCGAAGTCCCGCGCGACTCTGCGCATGGCGGGCGGAACAGGAGTGGAACCACGATCCGACACGAGCCCCCCAAGGCCAGACAGTTGAGGGCCATTCTCGGGGAGAGGAGCCCGTACGGGAAGCCCTGTCACTCGGTCACCGGTGGGCCGGGCACGCCCCACGGCTTGAGCCAGTCCGCCTGAGCCGCCCTAGTCGCCGTCCCCGAGTTCCACTGTCGTGGTGACCCGCGTGAGGGCCGGCTTGCGCGGTACGGAGCCGAAGCCGAAGCGCACCGGTGGCTCGACCGGAGCGCAGCGGCCCAGGGTGTCGTTTCCGTAGGTCGCGGTCAGTGTGACGACGGGGTGCAGGTCGCGCGCGCCGTACCATTCGCGGCGTCCACCGCCGGCGCTGCCGCGGGTCCGTACTCCCTTCAGGAACAGCCGGGCGGGCCAGTCGATCACCGTGCTCCACGCGGGGCGTCGGGCGAGTGGTCCGGGTACGGCGCGCAGCAGGAGGCCCAGCGGGCCCCGCCGTCCGACGGTGAACCGGAGGTCCAACGGGCCCGCCGAGACGGCCCAGTTGTCGCCATCGGCCGTCACGTGTACCGGGACGACGTGCACGGTGTCGAAGGTGTACGTGTCGCGGATGAACTCCGCCGTCTCCTGCGTGGGTGCGAGCAATACGCGTTCTCCGTCGGGTCGTTCGAGCATCACGTCGCTGAATGCGCCGAAGGGCGAGCGCGGCCAGTGCCCCACCACGATGCGTGTGCCGCAGGAGGCGCCCATCCCCGCGATCCATCCGTCGAAGCGAAGTCTGGGGCGGCGTGCGGGGGTGCTTTTGGCGCCGTGGGAGGTCTCTCGCATGGTTTTGCTCCTGAGTGTGCTGTCGGCGGTGTCCCCCCGGGTCGGGCCGGGGCTCCTCAGAGCCTGCGTCTGGACCCCGGTCGGATCAGCGAACGGTCGCGTGGTGCGGGCGGTCGCAAGGTGCGGGAAGGTCCTCGCACGGGCCGCCGCTGTGTCGGGAGGCCCCCCGCCCCCTCGCCCGCCGGTCGGTGCCGCTCGCGTGGGACGCCTCAGTCGCCGTCGGCCGGGGGCTCCAGTTCCGCGAGACCCGTCTGCCACCTCTCGCGGCGTTCCTCGCCGTTCTGCTCCCACCAGGGTGCCCCCCGTTCCCCCAGCGCGACTTTGGCACTCCGGACGCGGTGACGGGCGGCTCGCTCGGCGGTCGTGTCGCCGGCACGCAGCGCGGCGCCGACCTCGCGGCGTGCCGCCATGAGGTGGTGGCGCAGCCGGTCGGCGACGTCCACGGGCAGATCGGGGTCGGTGGCGCGCCACCGGCGTCCCTTGATCAGCACGTAGTGCCCGTCAGGGGTACGCGGCGGCGGTTCAGGTTTCTTGGTGCTCACATGACAGCGGTGCCCCGCCGCGACCCGAGCCAATCGGTCGTCAACTCGGGGCGGAATCCGCGAGCGCCGAAGCCGTGCACCACGACGTCGATGTCGTCCAAGGCCGACATGCTGAGGCCCGGGGTGTGCGTCAGCGTCCGTCCAGCACGCGTGCCACCACGCCTGCCAGGCGCTCGTACTCCTGGGGCTCGTTGTAGATCTGCCCGCTGACCCGCATCCCGCCGCCACCCGCCCACGGCCAGGTCAGCACGCGGAACCCCCGGCGGGCGATCTCCTCCCGCAGTGCGACCGCCTCCGGTGCGGTCCTGGCCATCCCCGGCGGCAGCCGCATTGACCGCATCGGCAGGCGTTCGTCGTACGGCAGCGGGGTCATCCCCGGGATGCGGGCGAGGAGGTGCGCCCCGTGGGCCGCCAGTGCGCTGTTGTGGCGGCGTACGCGCGAGGCACCGAGTTCCGCCAGCAGGGCGAGCCCCTCCGGGGCGGCCAGCCACCCCGTGTAGTCCACGGTTGCCCGGTACTCCACCGCGCGGGGGAAGCCCCGGTCGTGCTCCCAGGACGGGACCGGCGCCGGCACTCGTTCGCGGAACTGCGGGGCCACGACGAGCAGTGCGCTGCCGGGTGGCGCGTACCCCCACTTGTGCAGGTTCCCGAACCAGAAGTCGGGTTCCCCGGCCAGTGGTTCGGCGAGCGCGCCAGGGGCGTGCGCCCCGTCCACGATCGTGGTCACGCCACGGTCCCGCAGGTCGGCGAGGAGCCTCGGGGTCGCGATGAAACGCGCGGTCGGGGAGCTGACCTGGTCGAGCACCGCGACCCTGGTGCGCGGGGTCACCCCGGCCAGGACCGCTGCGCGCAGCGCCTCCTCGTCCGGCAGCGTCGGATCGAGGGCGACGGTGACGACGCGGGCCCTGCGGGCGGCGGCAGCGACGACCGTGCCGTAGCCGTGGTCGGTGACCAGTACCTCGTCGTCGGGTGCGAGGCGCACGGCGTCCAGCGCGAGGTGCGCCGCCTCGGTGGCGTTGGCGACGAACGCCGCACCGTCGGGGGCCGTTCCGAGGTGGTGCGCGATCCGGGTCCTGGCCTCGGCGACCCGGTCCGGCACCCCGAGGAAGAAGGCGTCCGGGTCGGCGGACGCCTCGTCCTGAAGGCGCCGCCAGGCCTGTGCCACGGGGATCGGGACGACCCCGAAGGACCCGTGATTGAGGTGCGCCACCGTGGTGCCGAGCCGGAACAGCCCGGAGCCGCCGGGGAACACGGAGGGGCCGGTCACCGTACTTCGACCATGACGGCGCGGCACGGAACGGCCGGGTGACGCACGTCGCCGGGGGTCTGCCCAGCGGTCCGGTGTCGGACGTGGCCGGGCGGCACGACGTCGAATTTCGCGGAGGCGGCGCGTGGGATCATGCGATCGACCCTAGACGGCAGGCCGGGGCCGCGGGAAGTGGCCCCCGGGAGGCGGACGGGAGCCCCCTGGGGCAAGCCCTGCCGCCGTCGGCCGGGACGGTTCCGGCCCGCGGTGGGCCGCTGGGGCGGTTGACGTGGCGTCCCGCCCCCGGAGCCGTTCGGGTGTTCGGACATCGGAGTGCTCGGACGTCGGACCCGAGGCGGGTGCCCGCAGCCTCTCGCGGTCGGGTGATGCACAGACGCGGAGGTTCGGTGCGGGGAGGCAAGATGAGTGCGGATACTCAGGCTCTTGGCGCTCCCGCACCCGATGATGAAGATCAACATCACGGAACAGGGGTCGTCTCATGCTCAGCCGTCTTGCCAGCTTCCTGGTGCCTGCAATGGGGCGTCTCACGGTCACCACCGACCCGGCTGCCGTGCTCGCGCCCGGCAGCATCATCACGGCGAATCACACCTCCCTCGCCGACCCGGCCGTCGTCCTGGCCGCATTGCACCGGCTCGGAACGCGGCCGGTCGTCATGGCGACCGCAGGGCTGTGGCAGGTGCCGCTACTGAGCCGCATGCTCGCGAGTGGAGGGCACATCCCCGTCCACCGCGGCGATCGGCGCGCGGCGAGCGCGCTGGACGGGGCCGTCGAGGCGTTGGAGCGCGGACGCCTGGTCCTGATCTACGCCGAGGGCGGTCTCCCGCGCCGTACCGACGCCGCCGAGGCGGCTCCCGAGGGGTTCCGGACGGGGTTGTCCCGGCTCGTTCTGCGCACCGGGGCTCCGGTGGTACCGGTGGGTCAGGCCGGTGCCCGCCGTGTCACCTCGGGAAGCAGGGCCAAGCAGATCGGGGGTCTGGTGACGGCGCCGTTGCGCCGCCCGGAGCTGCATGTGCACGTGGGCCGGCCGGTCGAGTGGACGTCCGACGAGGTCGCCAGGACGGGGCAGGCCCACGCGGCGGTGACGGCCGCCTGGCGCACAGCGGCGCTCCGGCTCGGCGAGCCTGCCGCTCTGGCCGCGTAGTCGGGCCGCATCGGCACACGAGCACCAACAGGCGCTCCCCCGGGGCCACTCGGCCCCGGGCCCGTCACACAGCCGCCCTCCGTTTACCGGTTCATGCCGGACACGTCCAGGCCGAGACCGTGACCATTGCCCTTGCCGGGAAGGACGGAGCCGACCAGTCCGTCTTCCTCGTTGTTGGCTTCACCGACCAGGGTGCTGAGGGTGAGGTCGGCGGCCTTGTCCACCATTTCGTCGGCTCCGCCCATTTCGGTGGGGGCGGTGAGAGGCGCACTGTGGGGGGTGTCTGTCGAGTCGGCATGTGCCGGAACGGCGGCGAGGAGGGCGGTGGCGGTGAGGCCGAAGGCCATCACCGAGGTGCGCATCAGGGTCTTCATCACGCCCTCCCAACGCTCGTCATTTCCCACGGTTACGCAATGCCCTGCTTCTCCGAAGAAAACAGAAGTGAGGTGGGGGGCCGAGGTGGGGGCGGGGCCTGGCCCCTCTCGCCGAGGACATCCCGCCCCTTCACCTGTCCCCCCGGTCACTTGCTCCACGTGCGTGAGACTCCGGATGAAAGGACAATGGAGGTGCCCTCAGGGATCTCCCGCCTGTCGAGCGGGCAAGCGCGAAGGTCCCGTCGCCCGGCCTCACGGGGCGGGCGCACCGACGGCTTGATCGGAGCAGCAATGATCGTCCTCGGCGTCATCCTCCTCCTCATCGGCCTACTGGCCCATGTATCGCTCCTGACCACCATCGGCGGCATCCTGGTCGTGGTCGGAGCCGTCCTCTGGATCCTCGGCGCGACCGGGCGCGCGGTCGGCGGCCGGAAACACTACTTCTGACCTCTCTTGCCCGGGGGTCTACGCCTCGGCGAGCAGCGGGTCGAACGGCGTGGTGCGCTGCCGCCCGGCCATGAACGCGAGGAACTCCTTCACGAACGCGCTGCGGGTGTACGTCGCCTCGCCCGCCGTCGAGGTGTCGCGGCGGAACGCGGTGCGGAACAGCGCACGGTACTCGTCGGCGTCGATGTGCTGGCTGCCGTCCTTGTCGGTCACGTCGAAGAGCACCTCGGCGACCCTGATGAGGGCGGGCCCGGCGAGTGAGGGTGCGGCGGCGGCGTACTCCTCGGCGCTGATGCTGCCGTCGCCGTCGGTGTCGAGGGCCGGCTGGAGCTCCCGCCACCAGTCCGCGTAGGCCTGGTAGAGCCGGGTCTCCTCGGGCTCGTCCAGGTCGAGGCGACTGGCGAGTTCACGGGCCATGGCGGCGAGGTCCGGCCAGTCCAGCGAGCCGTTGCCGGTCTGGTCCAGCACCTGGTGGAAGAAGTCCTCCGACTCCTGCCGGTGCGCGGACGCGGCGCCGGTGAACGGCGGTGCGTGTGCGGGGGGCTCCGGCTGGCCGGGCAGCGGCGAGAGGAGTCTGAGCAGGGCTCCGGCCCGCCTCATCCGGGAGTACAGGGCCGCGACGCTCCGGGCGCGCGGGTCGTCGCTGTCGGGGTCGGGCGTCAGGGACAGCAGGTCGATGACGTTTTCCGGCTCGGTCCAGCGCGCGGGCAGGAAACGGGTCAGCCCGACGGCCAGGTAGGCGCCCTGCATCAGGGTCTGCGCGCCGGGCAGCTCGGGCAGGCCCGCGCGACGGCGGAACGGCTCGGGCAGCGAGGCCACGGCGATCACCCCGACGACAGGAGCGGCGAGGGCCCGGCCGGTGGCCCACAGGGTGGGCAGGCCGCTCAGCAGGGGAGGAGCCGGAAGGCGGTCGAAGAGCTTGTACAGGATGACGCGCATCGCCTCCGTGTTCTCCAGCTCCTCGGCCACCACCCTGTCGAAGTACGGCCAGAACTCGGCGAGGGTGTCGGGCAGTTGCCCGGGCTCGTCCCCCATCGTGACGAGCATCGCCCGGAACTCGGCGTACAGCTCCTCCGTGAACTCCTGCTCCAGGGGCTGGCCGCTGAGCCGGAACATGGTGACGGAGCTTTCGAACAGGGTCGCCACCACCCAGGCACGTGCACCGGGGTCCATCGCGTCGTAGGGCCGGTTCCTGGCGTCGGTCCCCGTGAGGCGTGCGTGCATGCGGTTGAGTCGTGCCGCCTCCCGCTCACGCGTCGCGTCGTCCGCCCCCACCATGCGCTGCATGCTCAGGAAGGTGTTGCGCAGGCGCCGCCACGGGTGGGCGACGAAGGTGGAGTTCTCGACGAGGGCCGCCCCGATCGCGGGATGGGCGGCTTCCAGGACCGTCGCCCGGATCATGGCCAGTGCCCACCGGGGGTCGTTGAAGAACGTGCCGAACCGTGGGTCCGGGCCCGGCAGCGGGGTGCTCCGCGCACGGGTGCCCGGCGCGGGCTCCTGCCCGGGGAGGGTGTCCTGTCCGGGGAGGGTGTCCTGCGGTCCGGCGTCGACGACGGGGCCGTCGGAGTGGGGGGCGTCGTGGAGGGTCACGGTCGGGATGCTCCGATCTCGCTGGGCAGCACACCGCCGAAGCGACGGTCGCGCTGCTGGTAGGCGTGCAAGCACTCAAGGAAGTGGGAGGCGCGGAAGTCGGGCCACAGGACGGGCGGGAAGACCCACTCGGCGTACGCGACCTGCCAGAGCATGAAGTTGGAGATGCGCTGCTCCCCGGAGGTGCGGATCACCAGGTCCACGTCGGGAGTGTCCGGGTAGGGGAGGTGGTCCGCGAAGGTCTGCTCGGTGACGGTGTCGGCCGGGATCTTGCTGCGCAGGAGCGAGCGTGCGGCCTCGACGATGTCCCGGCGGCCTCCGTGGTCGAAGGCCACGGTGAGCGTCATGCCCCGGTTGTCGCCGGTCAGCGTCATCAGGTCGTCGAAATCCCGGGCCAGTGCCGGGGGGATGCGCGGATCGCTGACCCCCAGGAAGCGGCAGCGGATGCCGCGTGCGTGCAGGAAGAGCGCGTGCTTGCGCACCACGCGCCGTACCAACCGCATCAGGAATTCCACCTCGTTGCCCGGCCGGTCCCAGTTCTCGGTGGAGAACGCGTACAGGCTCAGCCACCTCACTCCGGACGAGCGGGCCGCCTCAATGACGTCGATCACGGCCGCCTCCGCCGCGCTGTGCCCGTAGGTGCGCGGCTGCGAACGGGACTGCGCCCAGCGGCCGTTGCCGTCCATGACGCATGCGACATGGCGCGGCACCCTGCCGCCCTGCCCGCCGCTCTCCTGACGTGGAGGGACCGTGGCGGTGGGGAAGTGCCCGTCGACTGCCTGCTGCGTGCTCATGCCTTCTCCCCTGGACGCACAATGCGCTGATCCGATCAACGCGAACAGCATGTCGCCGCTGCGTCACTTGGAGGGCAGAGAGCCCGGTGGGTTCACTCTTGGGACGCCAGTCCTAACTCTGGGAACGGCAGTCCTGAAGGGTTTCGCACGAGACCGGGCGCCGCTCAAGCCTTAGAGCCTGTGTCTAAACCCCGGCCGGGCGCCCGCCGCCTGGCCGGGGTTTAGACACAGGCTCTTACTGCGGACGGTGGCTTGGCGCACTCCGGTGCCCGCGTGCAGGTGCGCATCCTCGAAGCGCTTCGCGTCGCTCAGGCCGGCTCCCCCTTGTGCCGCTGGTAGTAGCGGCCGACCCGCACCCGGTTCCCGCACAGTGCGGGTGAGCACCAGCGCCGTCTCGGGTTCACCGCGAGGAAGAGCAGTCTGCAGCCGGGCCCCTCACAGTGGCGCAACCTGCCGAGGGCGACCGGATCGGTCAGCAGGTCGACGGTGGCGTCGGCCAGTTCCGCGAGCAGGACATCGGTGACGCTCCCGCTGCGCACTCGGGTCCCGGTGACGGCTTCCCCGTCCCAGGCGAGTCTGCGGTGGAGGGGTGCGGCGAGTTGGGCCCGGGTGAGCGCGCGCAGCGCCTGGGCGGGCGGCTCCGCGTTGTGGCGGACGCAGTCGATCACCGTCGAGATCCGACCGCGCAGCGCCCGCAGCGCGTCGAGGCCGGGGCCGTCGGACCCGGGGGGCGGCCCGGTGAGCCGTCCGGCCTGGGCGTTCAGCCAGTGGTGGAGCTGCTCTTCGGAGTCGAGCAGGTCGACCTCGCCGGCAGGTCCGCCGACGCGGGTGTTGACCAGGTCCAGTGGAAGGGGTTCGCCGACCAGGGGCAGCCTGTTACTCATGTATCTAATGCTACTTCAGGCCATTGACCCATTAGCAGCCTCCCCGCTATAACTAATGCATCAACGCCACGAGGGAGCATGTGACATGACGAAGCACAGCACAGCAGGCACAGAGGTCACACGGACGGTCCACCGCTTCGTGGAGGTGGACGGGGTCCGGGTCTTCTACCGGGAAGCCGGTCCCACCGACGCGCCCACGCTGGTGCTGCTGCACGGATTCCCGTCCGCCTCCCACCAGTTCCGACGGCTGATCGACACCCTCGGCACCCGCTACCACCTGGTCGCTCCCGACTACCCCGGCTTCGGCCACACCGAGACTCCGGAGGACTTCACGTACTCCTTCGAAAGCCTCACCGACGTCATGGAGGGCTTCGTCGAAGCCCTGGGGCTGGGCGCGGGCGGGTTCGCGCTCTACGCCTTCGACTTCGGCGGCCCGGTCGGCATGCGACTGGCCGCCCGGCACCCCGAGTGGATCAACGGGCTGATCGTTCAGAACGCCAACAGCTACGCCGAGGGCCTGTCCGACCTGGCCCGGGGTCTGACCGCGAACCGGCCGGGCGTACCGGGAGCCGAGGAACGGGTCCGCGAGATCCTGACTCTCCCGGTCACCCGGAGCCAGTACGAGGGCGGCACCGGCGACCCCGCTCTGATCGCCCCCGACGGCTGGACCCTGGACCAGCACTTCCTCGACCTGCCGGGCCGCAAGGAGGCCCAGGTCGCACTGGCCCTCGACTACCACTCCAACATCGACCGCTACCCGGTCTGGCAGCAGTGGCTGCGCGAGCACCGTCCGCCGACCCTGGTGCTGTGGGGCCGCGGTGACGCGTTCTTCCCGGAAGCCGGGGCGCACGCCTATCTGCGCGATCTGCCCGAGGCGCAGGTGCACGTCTTCGACACCGGCCACTTCGCGCTGGAGGAGAAGCTGCCCGAGATGGCTCCCCTGATCGCCGATTTCCTCGACGTCTCCGCGCGCCCCACGGAAACCAGGAGCGCCACCAACGCCATGAGCACCACAGAGACCAACCACCCCACCGACATCAAGGAGAAGACACCCATGAGGATCGCGATTGTCGGAGCGAGCGGAAACCTCGGCGGCGCCGTCGCCGCGGAGGCCACCTCACGCGGTCACCAGGTCACACCGCTCGGTCGTGCCACCACCGATGTCAGCGACCCCACCGCTCTGGCCGCGGCCGTCGCCGGGCACGACGCTGTGGTGGTCGGCGTCAAAGGTCCGGACCGCCTGGTGCCGAGAAGCGCGCAGGCCCTGCTGAAGGCACTGCCCGATGCCGGAGTCTCCCGGCTGGTGTTCCTGGGCGGCGGCGGCAGCCTGGAGTACGCACCGGGCGAGCGGTTCGTCGACGCGCCCGGCTTCCCCGCCGCGTACCTGGAGACAGCGCGCGACCAGACCGAGGCTCTCGACCTGCTGCGCGCCACACGGACGCCGGTCGAGTGGACATATGTCAGCCCGCCGCCGATGCACCTGGTTCCCGGGCCGAAGACCGGCTCCTTCCGGGTCGAGGCCCGGGACACCCCGATTGCCGACGCCGACGGCGAGAGCCGCATCTCGGTGGGCGACTTCGCAGCCGCGGTCGTGGACACACTGGAACAAGGCACCTTCCTCCAGGAACGGATCACTGTCGGCTACTGACCGGTCCGCCCGTACAGGCCGGCCGTACGGGCAGATGGACGGGCAGAGGGAATGGAGACGGCCGGGCGGGAGCGCCAGTATGTGGACTGCTGGGAACGCCCTTGACGTGCGCTGGAACAATCATCGGTCAGACGCGTCCGTGTGCCCCGTGCACACGGACGAGGAATTCCCGAGTCGGTGTGCGGCCGACGGGGCCCCCGGCCGCCCTCCCGGTGAGGGCCGTGCCGGGTGCCGACCAGCATGGAAAGGATGTGACCGATGTCTGCGACCCTTCAGAACGGTGCCGTCAGGAACGGCGTCTTCGACGACCGCGTCATCGAGAAGCTGTACGCCGAGGTGCTGCGCCGCAATCAGGGTGAGAGCGAGTTCCACCAGGCGGTCCGCGAGGTCCTGGAGACGCTCGGCCCGCTGCTGAGCGCGCGCCCCGAATTCATGGACGCCCGCATAGTGGAGCGCGTCTGCGAGCCCGAGCGGCAGCTGATCTTCCGTGTCCCGTGGTCCGACGACAAGGGCGACATCCACGTCAACCGGGGCTTTCGGGTAGAGTTCTCCAGCTCGCTCGGCCCGTACAAGGGCGGACTGCGCTTCCACCCGTCGGTCAATCTCGGCATCGTGAAGTTCCTCGGGTTCGAGCAGATCTTCAAGAACGCCCTGACCGGCATGCCGATCGGCGGCGGCAAGGGCGGCTCCGACTTCGACCCCAAGGGTCGCTCGGACGCCGAGGTGATGCGCTTCTGTCAATCCTTCATGACCGAATTGCACCGTCACATTGGCGAATACACGGATGTTCCGGCCGGTGACATCGGCGTCGGCGGACGCGAGATCGGCTATCTCTTCGGCCAGTACAAGCGCATCACGAACCGTTACGAGTCCGGAGTCCTCACCGGCAAGGGCCTTGGCTGGGGCGGCGCGCAGGCGCGCACCGAGGCCACGGGTTACGGCTGTGTGATGTTCACGGCGGAGATGCTGCGTGCCAGGGGTGAGAGCCTGGACGGCCGGCGGGTCGCCGTGTCCGGTTCCGGCAATGTGGCGATCTACGCGATCGAGAAGGCCCAGCAGCTCGGCGCGACCGTCGTGACCTGCTCGGACTCCGGCGGTTACGTCGTCGACGACAAGGGCATAGACCTCGCGCTCCTGAAGGAGATCAAGGAGGCGGGTCGCGGCCGCGTCTCGGAGTATGCGCAACGCCGGGGCGCACACGCCCAGTTCGTCGCGGGCCGCGGCGTGTGGAACGTGCCGTGCGACGTGGCGCTGCCGTGCGCCACGCAGAACGAGCTGGACGAGGACGACGCGCGCACCCTGGTGGCGAACGGTGTCCGCGCGGTCGCCGAGGGCGCGAACATGCCGACGACTCCGGAGGCAGTGAAGGTCTTCCAGGAGGCGGGTGTCGCGTTCGCACCCGGAAAGGCGGCGAACGCGGGCGGGGTGGCCACCAGCGCCCTGGAGATGCAGCAGAACGCCTCGCGCGACTCATGGACCTTCGCCCACACCGAGGAGCGGCTGGAGGAGATCATGCGGCACATCCACGAGGCCTGCTACAGCACAGCTGAGCGGTACGGGGTGCCGGGCAACTACGTGGTCGGCGCGAACATCGCCGGCTTCGAACTGGTCGCGGACGCGATGCTGGCACAGGGCCTGATCTGAGGGGACCTTCCTGCCGGGGGCGGGACGCGCGGGTGGTTGGGGCGCCTGCCGGGGGCTCTGCCCCCGGGCCCCGGTTCGTTCCCCCTGCCCCCGTGGCGGGTCCGTCCCCTGTCCCCCTGACCAGGTGCAGCGCACCGGCCGTTGTCAGTGGTCGCGGCTATGTTCGTTCCATGCCCCGCCGAACCGACGGGGGCGACAGCGGTCTGGGCGGGGCCGGGAGACGGGAAGGTCGGCTGTGCGTCAGCTCGCGCAGGGTGCGGCCGAGTATTTCCACGCCTTCGGCGACGGCGCCGGCCGGACCTGCCGCGTAACCGAGGACCAGGCCGGGACGGCCGGGGAGCTGGCGATGCCAGGAGAGGGGCTGGCACTTCACCCCGCGGGTGAGCGCCGCGGCGGCCAGCTCGGTGTCGGGGACCTCGTGCGGGTAGGTCACCGTCAGGTGCAGGCCCGCCGCGGCTCCGTGCACGACCGTGCCCGGCAGATGGGCGGCCAGCGCGTCGATCATCGCGTCGCGCCGCCGCACGTGACGGCCCCGCAGCAACCGCAGATGCCGTTCCAGCAGGCCGGACTCCATCAGATGGGCGAGCACCAGCTGAGGCAGCACGGCGTTGCCCAGGTCGCTGAACCGTTTGGCGTCGGTCAGCTCCTTGCGGTAGCGGGGCGGCGGCACCATCCAGCCGATGCGCAGCGCCGGGGCGAGCAGCTTGGAAACGCTGCCCAGGTAGCACACCCGGTCGTCGAGGACCGAGCGGAGCGCGGGCACCGGCGGCCGGTCGTAACGGTGTTCGGCGTCGTAGTCGTCCTCCACGACCAGCCCGCCGTCCGCCGCCCAGCCCAGCAGCTCACGCCGCCGTTCCCCGCTGGTCACCACGCCGGTCGGGAACTGGTGGGCCGGGGTGACCAGGACGGCGGAAGCGCCCGTGGCGCGCAGCGCGTCGACGCGCAGGCCGTGCTCGTCGACCGGGACCGGCGGGGTGATGAGACCTCCGTTGCGAAGGTGCTGGCGGGTGCCGAGCGATCCGGGATCCTCGACCGCGACGCTGTCGACGCCGTGCGCCCGCAGGACCGGGTGAAGGAGGGTGAGCGCCTGTGCCGTGCCGGCAACGATCAGTATGTCGTCCGGCACGACCCGGACGCCGCGGCTGCGCGCCAGCCAGTCGGCGACGGCACGGCGCAGGCGTGGCGCTCCCCGTGGGTCTCCGTATCCGAGGTCCTGGGAGGAGAGCTGGGCCAGCACGTCCCGTTCGGCGTGCAACCAGGCCGTGCGGGGGAAGGCCGAGAGGTCGGGCTGCCCGGGGGTGAGGTCGAAGCGGGCAGTGGCGGCGCGCAGTGCGTCGAAGGCCTCGGGCCCCGGTTCCCCCGTGAACACGGCGCACGGTGCGGCGGTGCCGAAGTGCCGGCCCGGGCCCCGGGGCAGTTTGGGAGCGGACGGCGTCGGTGAGGACGTGAGCGGAGCGGCGACCACCGTCGTACCGCCGCGCCGACGGCCCTCGACGTGGCCGTCCTCGGTGAGCCTGCGGTAGGCCTCCGTGACCACACCGCGGGAGACGCCCAGTTCGGCGGCGAGGACGCGCGTGGGCGGCAGCTTGGCGCCCACCGCGAGCCGCCCGTCCGCTATGGCCTTCCGCAGATGACGGGCCAGCCAGTCCGCCTTGCCGCCCAGCGGCGCGCGGCTGACGTCCAGTTGCAGGAAGTCGGAGCCGTGCGCCACCAGTGCGGCTTCGCCGACGGCTGCCGGCCCGGCGGACGCGGCGGCTGCCACCCGGCTTCCCACGGCCGATGCCGTGCCCGTGGCTACCGCGCCTGTGCCGGTCGTCGCCCGCTCCCCGTTGCTCACCGGCTCATGCTGCCATGCGTGTGCCCGGCGAGGCGGGGCCGGCCGGAGCCCGGTCGCGCCGATGCCCGGGCTCGGTCCGGTGGAGCGACCCGCATTCAGCCGCCCGCGTCGTTCCGGTGCGGGCCGGGGCGGGGTCCTTCGGGCGGGTCCCGGTCCTCCTGCCGGTCGCCGAAGGTGAACTCGGGTGCGGAGGAGGTGAGTACCGCTGACAGCGGAGCGGTGTGCCAGAGCGCGGACAACTCGTCGCCGAGCGTCTTCAGTAGCTCCGGCACGGTCCGCGGACCGGCGTCGTGCATGGCTTCCACCACCACCAGGACGCGGCGGGTGCGCGGCCCGACCGCGGAGTGACCGCTTTGCCGGTGGGTCCATCGCCTGGCGTGGGCGCGGCCCGCGGAGTCCACGAACGTCACCTCGTCCGGCGCGGGATGCTCGATGTCGCCGCCGAAGGTCGTGCAGTACTCGTCGCCCCGGGCGGGGCGCACTTCGAGCAGCGGGCCCGCGACGCGGTCGAGGTCGAGGACGGCCACCGGGACCGCGTACGCGACGGAGAGCGCGTTGCAGAGGTCGACCACCGGGTGAATGCGCGGCAGGGCCCCTTCCTTCCGCAGCCTGCGCAGCAGCGACTCCGAGGCGCACCGGTACTGCGTGGGCTTCAGCCGCATCCGCGCGAACGCCCCTCGCCACGCGACGACTTCGGGAAACCGGCCCTCCGCGTGTGCGGCGAGCCGCTCCCGGGCCCCGGCGGTGTACTCCGCCACCCGCGGACCGACGTCGACGGCCGTGCCGATGGCGTCGGCGTAGAGTGCGCCCGCGCTCAGCTCGGGGTAGGCGGACCAGATCGCGTCCGCGTGCCGGAAGCGCATCTCAGGCCACCGCCAGACGTGCGCCCAGAGCGACGAAGGTGACGGCGAAGACCCGCCGGATGCCCGTCATGACCCGTGGGCGGGCCAGCACCCGGTCGCGCACGGCCGCGGCGCCCATGCCGTATCCCATGAAGACGAGGAAGGTGAGCGCCATGAAGACGGCGCTGAGCTGAAGCATCACGCCCAGCGAGCCGGGGCCGCCGGCGGGTACGAACTGCGGGAGGAACGCCACGAAGAACATGGTGAGCTTGGGATTGAGCAGATTGAGCAGCACGCCGGAGACGATCACCCGGCCCGCCGGCCTCGCCTCGGACTCCCGTACCGTCAGGGCGTCCTTGTCGCGCAGCGTCGCCCACGCCATGTACAGGAGATAGCCGACACCGAGGTACTTGACCACCTCGAAGGCGACAGCGCTGGTGTGCAGCAGTGCGGCGAGCCCGGTGATCGAGGCCACGAGGTGCGGCACGACTCCGAGCGTGCAGCCGAACGCGGCCACCACGCTCGCCCGTCGGCCGTGGGACAGTCCGGCGGCGAGGGTGTAGACCACGCCGGAGCCGGGGGTCATCACCACGGCAAGGGTGGTGAGCAGGAACGCGATACTCAAGGGGTCCTCCGCGGATTTCAAGGTCCTTCCACTCTGGAGCGGCCTTGGTCTCGCGAACAGAGCCAAAACCGGGCACCCCCACAGGACCAATAGGACGTCAGCCACGGCGGCGCGGCCTCCGGCTTCGTGGCCGGTCGCATGCCGGTGCGCGTCCTGATGCCGGCCGTCGGCGGGGCGGGAGGAACACGCGGGGTGCCGCAGGCGGGGAAGACGCCGTACGGGTCACGTGGCAGGAGGAGGGCAGTCACGTGGCAGGAGGAGTGGCAGTCACGTGGCAGGAGGAGGCGACCCCGGCGGCCTCCCCGACCCCTTCTCCACCCTCGGACGCGCGCCTGTCTGCCGACGACGCTCAAGAGTTGCCGTCAGTGACGCCGACGCGTCGGCAGCCGGAGGGGTCAGGGGATGCTCTCGACAGGGCGCCCCCGAGGGGACGACCGGTGAGGGCCGAACGGGTGGGGTTCAGGACCGCTTGTGGTTGGCCGCCCTGCCCACCAGGGCGATCGGGACTGTCGCGCACTGAGTCGCGGAGGCGACCGTCATGGTCCTGACCCCGGTCCGCGCGGCGATGTCGAGCAGCCGGGGCGCGTCGCACCGCAGCGGCCTGCCGTGCACGATGTCGCGGGCGCAGGTGGCCTCGTCCGCGAAGGCCGGCAGCCAGGGCTTGGCGTCCTGGCCTTGGATGAAGACCACGGATTCGGTCTCGTCCACCGCGATGATCACTCCGTCGGCGACGACGGCGGCGAGGAGTTCTTCGTGGTCGGGATCGTCGCCTTCGAGGATGTCGGCGAGGGACCGGTGGGCTTCAGTCATCCCTTGATCATAAGCGCGTCCTCGCGCGTGCCCCGGCCTCCGCGGTGGCTGAACGGCGATCCGGTCGAACCACCGAGGAGGGACGGGCCGGCGTGGGGTACCCGGAGAGCCTGCCCGTACGGGAGAGCCTGCCCGTACGAAGGTGTCCGCCCCGTGGCAGGTCCGATGCGCATCCCGGTGGATGCGAGGCGTATCCGGCAGGGGCCGTCCTCCCCACCCCCGTGACGGGAGGACGGCCCCACGCTCCGCGGTGAGCCGCCCGGTCAGTACAACTTGGCGACGGCCGTGCTCGTGGTCTTCTTGAAGGCGGCCACGGGCGCGTTCCCGAAGTCGCCCAACTGCCCCCACTTCACGACGGTGACGGTCCTGTCGTCCTGCCCGACCGACAGCAGAGCGACGTCGGAGGCACCCCCTGACGTCTCGGTGTGCAGACCACGGACACGCGCACCCTCCTCGACCGGCAGCTTGCCGTAGTCCCGGCCCTCTGCCTCGATGTCGGGCGAGGACTTCTCGACGCGCTCGGCGCAGGTGCGGATCAGGTCGTCGTAGTGCTTCGCCAAGGCCTTGGCCTGGGCGGCCGTGCCCGCGACGACGGTCAGCTGAACGGCGCTGGTGTCCAGGTCGGTGCGGAACTCCCGGTGCCGGTAGTCGTAGGAGGGGATGCCCTCCGTGCTCACGCAGAGGCCAAGTGCCTCCGGGAACCCCTCGGTGACCGGCCCGGCGGTCCAGGACGACGTCGGGTGCGGCGGCAGTTGGGACGCCGACAGGAACTTCGGAGCGGCGGCCCTCTGCGCGGCGCCGGCGGCCGGTGCCGTGAGGACCGTGGCCACCGCGAGGGCGGCGACGGTCAGTGCGGCGCTCGTTCGGATACGTACGGACATGGGTGTTCCCCCGTGGATGAGAGTGGATGAGATCAATGAACGTGGATACCGCGGCGAGCCCCTGGTCGGCCCGGGCCTGGCCGGTGCGGCACCAGAAGCATCAGACGTGGCAGCGGCCGTGCGCAACAAACAACGGCCGATTGCACCCGGTGGAACCATCCCAGCCCTTGTGACGTGCAGGTATACGGGTGCCTGGGATACCGTCCCGGCCCGGTGGAGATCGCTACGAGGGCGGGGGACCTGTGTCGGCACACATCGACGACGAGGGCATCGACGGTGAACGCGTCGACGAAGTGGCACAGTTCGCTGCGTTGCTGCGCATGCTGAAGGAGCACACGGACCGGAGTTACGGCTCGTTGGCGCGCCGTCTGGGCATGAACACCTCGACCTTGCACCGCTACTGCGCGGGCGACACTGTCCCGCTCGACTTCGCCCCCGTGGAGCGCTTCGCGGCGCTGTGCGGCGCGACCCCGGAGCAACGTCTGGAACTCCACCGCAAGTGGCTCCTGGCAGTAGCGGTCCGTCGGCCGGCTCGCCCGGTGAAGGCCGCGCCGAGCGCGTCCGACACGGGGTCGGAAGCCGTACCCGACGCGGTGGGCGGCCCGAACACGGCGGTGCGGGCGACGCCCGCAGCGGACACGGCATCGAGGACCGCCGACAGCCCGGCAGCCGGAAGGGGTCCTGCGCCCGCACCACCCGCGACGCCCGCACCTTCCGCCGCCTCCCCACTCCCGGGCCGCCCCTGGTACCGGCGGCGGCGACTCGTGGCCGGGCTGACCTCCCTCTGTGCCGTTCTCGCCACACTCGGCGGCTTCTCCGTCCTGCCGGACGGGCGTCGTGCGACCGTCAGCAGCTCCGAGGGGGTGACCGCGACCAAGGAGGCCGGGGCGCCCGCGCGGCAGAGCGCCTCATCCGGCCCGAGCGACATCCTCACCACCGGGCAGCCGTCCGGCACCCCGGCTCCGGGCTCCGTAAGGCCGTCCGGCTCCGCCTCTCCCCAGCAGCAACCGGGCGCCGTCCGGCCGCCCGGCGCGCGATCCGCGCCTCCGCCCCGCGGCGAACAGCCGGTCGGCCCGCCGCTCGCCTGGTCCGTCAACTCCCATGCCTGGAAGCTCGGCTGCGGTCACTCGTACGTCATCGCCAAACCACCCCATCTCGTCCCCCCGCCCCCCGCCCCGCAGGACGCCGCGCCCTGGGCGGCGACGCAGAGCGCGGTGCACGGCGGCGAAACGCTCGTGCAACTGTCGGTCCAGGGGCGCGACGACACAGCCGTCGTGCTGGAGGCGCTGCGCGTGCGCGTGGTCGGCCGTACCGCACCGGCCCAGGGCAACGCCTACTCCATGGGCCTGGGCTGCGGCGGGGCCGTCACCCCCCGCTACCTCGCCGTCGACCTGGACAAGGACCGCCCCATCGCCCGCGCGGTCGCCGGAAACGACACCGGCACCCCGGTCCCAGCCGTGCGCATGCCCTACCGCGTCTCAGCGAAAGACCCCGAAGTCCTGCTGATCACCGCCCGGACCCGCTCCTGCGACTGCCGCTGGTACCTGGAACTGGACTGGTCCTCCCAGGGCCGCACCGGCACCGTACGCATCGACGACAACGGGCGTCCGTTCCGCACCAGCGCCATCGAGGGCCTGCCTCAGTACGCATACGACCCCCTGGGGCGCCGCTGGGGAAACCACAGCTGAGACAACCCGCTTGCGTGTCGTCGGAGGTGGGCGGCGCCCTGGGCCCCCCTCCGGCCTCCGGCCCTCGCGTCACCGTGACGACGGCCCTCGCCCGCCCTCACCGCCGCACCCGGAAGCCCGCCGGGATGGCGGAAGGGAAGCCGAAGGGCAGTTTGCATATGTACGTACCGGGTACTTCGCACAGCGAGGGTGATACTGAATTGCCCCGTTTAGTTCTTGTTAACGACGTTATCGTCTCACCTGATCTGGAGATGTCATGTCGGACCAGCGCAAGAGTGCGTTCGCCACCGTCAGCCCGTACACCGGGGAAACCCTCGCGGAGTTCCCGGCAGCCTCGGGCAAGGAAGTGGATTCCGTCCTGGAAACCGCAGACCGGGCCTTCGGGTCCTGGCGGAAACGGCCCATCGAGGAGCGGGCCGCGGTGCTGGAGCGCGCGGCCGGGCTGATGAAGGAACGCAAGGAGGAGCTCGCCCGGACCATCACGCTGGAGATGGGCAAGCTCATCGAGGAGGCGCGTGGGGAGGTGGACCTCGCCGCGTCGATCCTGGCGTACTACGCGAAGAACGGGCCCGCGTTCGCCGCCGCGGAGCCCCTGGAGGTCGACGAGGGGGAGGCCTACCTGGTCAACGAGCCCCTCGGTGTGCTGCTCGGCGTCATGCCGTGGAACTTCCCGCTCTACCAGGTGGTGCGCTTCGTGGGCCCCAACCTCGTGCTGGGCAACACCGTGCTGGTCAAGCACGCGGGGATCTGCCCGCAGAACGCGCTCGCCCTGGAGAAGCTGTTCCAGGACGCCGGGGCGCCCCAGGGCGTGTACACGAACCTGTTCGTGAGCCACGACGAGATCTCGCGCATCATCGACAGCGACGTCGTACGCGGAGCCTCGCTGACCGGCAGCGAGGGCGCCGGCGCCAAGGTCGCCGAGCGGGCCGGGCGGAACATGAAGCCCAGCCTGCTGGAGCTGGGCGGCAGCGACGTCTTCGTCGTCCTCGACGGGGAGAACCTGGAGCGTACGGTGAGCGCCGCCGTGGCGGGCCGGATGGCGAACACCGGTCAGAGCTGCGTGGCCTCGAAGCGGTTCATCGTGCTGGACGAGGTGTACGACGACTTCCTGGCGGGGCTGCGGCGCGGTTTCGAAGCACTTGAGCCCGGCGACCCGGCGGACGAGGCGACCACCCTGGGGCCGCTCTCCTCCGAGCAGGCGGCGTCGGACCTTGTCGACCAGATCCGCGAGACCGTGGCGCAGGGAGCCGAGCTCGTTCTGGGCGGCAACCGGATCGACCGGCAGGGCGCCTTCGTGGAGGCGACGATCCTCACCGGTGTGAAGCCCGGAATGCGGGCGTATGCCGAGGAACTGTTCGGGCCCGCCGCGGTGGTCTACCGGGTCGCCGACGAGGACGAGGCCGTGGCCCTCGCCAACGACAGCCAGTACGGGCTCGGTGGTTCCGTCTTCTGCGCCGACCTGGAGCGGGGCCGCCGAGTCGCCGAGCGGATCGAGACCGGCATGGTGTGGGTGAATCACCCCACCTCCACCCAGCCCGACCTGCCGTTCGGCGGTATCAAGCGGTCCGGCTACGGGCGAGAGCTCTCTCAGCTCGGCATGCGGGAGTTCGTCAACCGCAAGCTGGTACGGGTCCTCCCGCCGGACGCGGAGCTGCGCGGCATCGCGGGCTGAGCCCTCGACGTCATCCTCGACAACGGCATCACGATTGGGCGGCTCGGCTTCAAAACCTCCGTCCCGCACGTGCGCGGGACCGGCTCAGGCGGAGGCGGGTGTGTCGGAGAGCGCGGTGCGCAGTGCGAAGACGCCGAGCAGGCCGCCCGTCGTGAAGCGCTGAGCGGCCATCACACGGGGGCGGGCGGCCAGGAATCCCGCTACCCGCGCCGCGGCCAGCATGATCAGGGCGTTCACGGAGACCCCGACGATGATCTGTACGCCGCCGAGTTGGAGCATCTGCGCCCAGTCCGGGCCTGCCTGCGGGTCCATGAACTGGGGCAGGAGAGCGGCGTACAGGAGGGCGATCTTGGGGTTGAGCAGGTTGGTGAGGAGGCCCATGGAGAACAGGCGGGCGTCGGAGACCGGGGGCAGGTCGTGGTGGGGGGTGAAGGGCGAGCGGCCGCCGGGCTTGAGTATGTCCCAGGCCAGGTAGGCCAGGTAGGCGGCCCCCGCGAGTTTGACCACCGTGAAAGCCAGCGGCACGGCGGCGAACAGCGCGGACATACCCGCCGCCGCGGCCACCAGGTAGCACAAGAATCCCACCGCGGTCCCGCTCAGGCTGACCAGGCCCGCCCTGCGGCCCTGAGTGATGGCGCGCGAGGCGAGATGGATCATGTTGGGTCCCGGAATCAGGGCCATGCCCAGTTCGACCAGGGCCACTCCTGCTATTGCGGCCGTACTGATCACCGGTCAACTCCTGATCTGCTCCCGGTACCCGGAGCAAGGCGGCGCCCGGCCCGGGCACACAGGGGCCGCTGCGACAGGTGGTGGTGAGCGGCGCCTGCTCACCCTACGGCTCTCCTGCTCACCCTACGGCTCTCCTGCCCGCCGTTTCCGGGCACCCCAGCAGCTCGGTCCGCACGGCGCGTTGCAGGTGACAGCGCGGGCTTCGGGCTCATCGTCGGTGGAGGCCCGGGGAGTTCGTACCCCGCGCCCAGGGGTTCGGACACAGGCTCTCAGGCCGTACCGCCGGGGCACGAAGCGTGCGGGCTTCGTGCCCCGGCGGTTGCGACTGCTCGCCCCGGCGGCTGGGACTGCTCAAGGAATTCGCCGTCGTGGGGGCGGTGTTGGCAGCACCCGTGCGATCAGCAGCTCAGGTTGGAACCCGGGGTGACATCCAGGATCCGGGTGAAGCTCTGGTAGCTGTTGATGCGGCTCTGCACCTGCGCCGGGTTGCGTCCGTCGCACTCCAGGTAGCCATTGATGGAGCGGATGGTCTCACCGAAGCCGCGCCCGTTCACGATCGCGTCGTGCGGCGTCATGGTGCCCGGCCCGTTCTGCGTGTTCCAGTACCAGAGTCCGGTCCGCCAGGCGATGGACGGGTTCTGCTCAACGAGGTACGGGTTGCGCAGCAGGTCGATTCCCAGAGCGTCGCCCGCCGCCTTGTAGTTGAAGTTCCAGCTCAGCTGGATCGGGCCGCGCCCGTAGTAGGCGGCCTGGCCCGCGGGGCAGCCGTAGGGCTGGGTCGCGTCGCAGTAGTGCGGATAGTTCGCGGTGTTCTGTTCCACGACGTAACGCAGGCCGCCGGTCTCGTGGTTGACGTTGGCGAGGAAGGCCGCGGCCTCCTGACGACGGACGGTGTCGCTGCCGGTCTTGGTGAACGCGGGGAAGGCCTTCAGGGCGTCGACCAGGCCGGCGTAGGTGTAGAAGCTGTTCCGGCTCGGGAACATCTGGTTGAACTGACTCTCGGAGACGACGAATCCGGACGGATCGGGGTCTTGTCCGCCTCCGCCGCCGCAGGTGCCCTGGTCGGCCCAGACGCCCCATTGGCCGGTGGTACCGGGCGTCTCGCCCTGGGTCCACCACTTGGCCTGGTAGTTGTGACCGCCGTGGGAAACGGTCACGCCTTGGGTGTAGACCGCGCCGGAACTCCAGGCGGCGGCGCAGCTCGCGGCGGCGGTCGCGGTCGCGGCGAAGAGGGGGAAGAGCACCGCGAGCAGGGCCGCGACGAGGGCGGAGGCGATGAGGCGGGGAAGTTTCACGGTGGAGGTCGGCGTGCGTAACACGACATCACATCCTCGGTGAGGGGAGATTGGCCCGAGCCAACCGCAATGGTCTGGACCTGTCAAGGTCCAGACCATTGCCGGGAGTACGGCGGCTGCGACTCAACGGGAACCCATGTCATCGTCGGCGCCGGTGACCGGCGCCGGCGAGGTGGAACGCGACACCCCGCCGAGCGGGCGGGCGACCGCGGCGCAGGCGGCCGTACCACCCATGACGCCGCACCACCCATGACGCCGCGCCGCCCCATGAACATGACCATGGCCGTGCAGATCATTTGGTCGACTCTTCCTATTTCCCCATTGTCCGTACGGAAAGGATGTGTTGAAGCATTGAAATGAAGCAGCGCAATTCGAGCGCCCCCTCGCGCCCCATGAGAGTGAAGATCCAAATCCGCCACTCTGGGTTCCGGTGATCGACTCCCGATGACCGAGGTTCACCAGGAAAGGTGGCACCGCACCATGCGTTCCATTGTCAAGCGGCTACCGGTCGTTGCGCTGATGACGGCCATGATCGGCTCCGTACAGGTGGTCGGCCACACGTCGACCGCGATGGCGGCCGAGGGAATCAACTTCCAGCAGCTCCTCAACGGGGAGCGCCTTCCGGACGGCGACGTCGTCCAGGCCACCGTCCTCCCCGGAGGCGCGGCGCCTGGCCAGATCTCGATTCAGCTGAAGCTGTCCGGGGTCACCTGGTGGAAGGGAATCCAGACGGGTCCCATCGTGCTCTGCCAGGCCCAGGACAACCAGCAGTCGTCCAGCGCCCAGGTCTCCGTCTCGGACTTCAACGCGCATGGGTTGCAGCTGTGGAAGGCCAAGACCTTCGGCGTGCACACGGAGATGTACAACGTTGTCGACGCCACGGAAAAGATGTCCGGCGGAAACGCCTACATCTTCATCTGGACGAAGGACTGACCGGCACCTGTTCCGTGCCGCTCCGCCGTTTCCCCTTCCTTCCCAACGCCCCCAGTACGTAAGTGAGGTTGCCCCATGAATTCAGTCGCCAAGCGACTCTCGACCGCCGCAGTAATGGTGGCTCTGCTGGTTCCCGCGGTCGGCGTGCAGACCGCCGCGGCAGCGAGCACGCCCGAGGCTGTCCGTACCGTGCCCGTCACCAAAGTGGTGAACGCCCCCGGCACGGAGTGGACGTTCTACGCCGCATTCGCCACCGCGGGTGCCTGCTGGGCCAAGGCGGCGTCGTACAAGAACGAATACTGGTGGGTCGATGCCACCACATGCGTCTTCAACTCCGCGCAGAACAGCTGGTTCATGTTCTACGAGGCATAGGGAGAAGCCCCGCCGCGGGGGGGGGGGGGGGGGGGGGGGGGGGGGGGGGGCGGCGCCCCCGGGGGGGGGGGGGGGGGGGGGGGGTTGGGGGGGGGGGGGCGGGGGGGGGGGCGCGGGCGGGCGCGCG
>NZ_JBITDM010000015.1:158345-199638 GCF_044454195.1 Streptomyces sp. NPDC051561
ACCCCACCCACCCCCCCCCCCCCCCCCCCTCACCCCCCCCCCCCCCCCCCCCCCCCCCCCCCCCCCCCCCCCCCCCCCCCCCCCCCCCCCCCGCGGCGGGTGCCCCGGAAAGCCGGGAGGCGGGTGCCCGCATTCGGGTGGGCGAGCCGGGGTCGGCGTTATCCAGCGAGGCATCGGGGGAGGCACCAGGCGCCGGGGTTCGCGCAGGTGGCCTCACGCACCCGCAGCGAGCCGGCTGGGGATGCCGCAGGGAATGTGACGGCCCCCGGTGCATCCGAAGGGGGCGGCGGAGGCGAAGACCCAGGACCGAGACCGCCGACGCCACGAAAGGCAGCGCGATGCACCGTACGAGGACGGGCGAGAGCTCCCCGGACGGCCATGAGATCCGCCCGGG
This sequence comes from Streptomyces sp. NPDC051561, assembly GCF_044454195.1. Lineage (NCBI taxonomy): Bacteria > Bacillati > Actinomycetota > Actinomycetes > Kitasatosporales > Streptomycetaceae > Streptomyces > Streptomyces sp. NPDC051561. Next base: position 158,740 of record NZ_JBITDM010000015.1, read on the forward strand.
GCCTGGCCACGAGCGACGAGCGGCTTCCGGGCGGTCCCCGGTGGGCCATGGCCCGCAGGCGATGCCCACCGGCGCCGCCGTGGCCGCCCGGCGGATCGACGAGGACGTTCCGGCAGCCGTGCGGCGCGTGCTGGAGGAGTTGCTGCACGAACGGCTGCGGGAGTGTGCCGCACTCGACGCCACGTTCGGCGTGGATGTCGCGGAGCGGGTCGCCGACTTCACGCTGAACGGCGGCAAGCGGCTGCGCGCCCAGTTCCTGTGGTGGGGGCTGCGGGCCTGTGGCGGAGGTTCGGGAGCCGGTACGGCGGACACCGCCCTGCGGTTGGCCGCAGGGCTCGAACTCATCCAGACCTGCGCCCTGGTGCACGACGACGTGATGGACGACTCCCCCGTCCGCCGGGGCCGGCCCGCCCTCCACATCGCGCTGGGCGCACCCCACGGCGGGGACGGACCGTTCGGCAGAGCAGCGGCCGTCCTCGCCGGGGACCTGGCCCTGAGCTGGGCCGACGACGTGGTGGCGGAGGCCTGGGACGCTGCCGAGGTAGCAGCGGACGTCCGAGCGCGGGTCCGCTCGCTGTGGCGGGCCATGCGGACCGAGATGGTGGCCGGGCAGTACCTGGACCTGCACGGCCAGGTCACCGGGTCCCGCGCGGCGAGTACCGCGATCCGCACCGCGACGCTCAAGAGCGCCCTGTACTCGGTGGAACGGCCGCTGGCTCTGGGGGCCGCCCTCGCCCGGGCGGACGAGAGGACCAGCGGGGCGCTGTGCTCGGCGGGCCGGTGCGCGGGCATCGCCTTCCAGCTCCGCGACGACCTGCTCGGCATCTTCGGCGATCCCCGCACGATGGGCAAACCGTCCGGTGACGATGTCCGCGACGGCAAGCCCACCTATCTGACGGCCCTCGCCCGCGCCCGTGCCGAGGTGTCCGGCGACCGGGCCGCTGCCGCCCTCCTCGATTCCGCCCTGGGCAACCCCGGGCTCGACGAGGAGGGCCTGGAACGAGTCAGGCACGTACTGGTGGAAACCGGCGCCCGGGACCTGGTGGAGACCAAGATCCAGCGGCTGGTCGCCTCGGCCCACCGGCATCTGACGTCGGTTCCGCTCCTGCCGCAGGCCGAGGGACGGCTGCGGGAACTCCTGGGGGCCGTCGCCACCGTCCGCGTACCCCCGACCGATCACGCGCTCCACGCCGGACGCGGCGGACCGAAGAACGCCGGGCGGGGCACGCGGACGAGCCAAGGCCCGGCCGGGGCCGCATTCCGTGAGGAGACGATCGTATGAGCGCGATGAACCGCGCGGGAGCATCGGCGACGAGGACGCTGCCGGGACCCACCGACCACGTTGTCGTGGTCGGGGCGGGCCTGTCCGGACTGTCCGCCGCCCTGCACCTGCTCGGCGCGGGACGCCGGGTCACCGTCGTGGAGCGGGCCGGTGAACCCGGCGGCCGGGCGGGCCTGCTGGACCGGGGCGGCTACCGCATCGACACCGGCCCGACCGTGCTCACCATGCCGGACCTCGTCGAGGAGGCGTTCGCCGCCGTCGGCCACTCCCTGAGCGGACGGCTGGAACTGCTGGAGCTGCACCCCGCCTACCGGGCCCGGTTCGCCGACGGCAGCGCGCTGGACGTGCACACCCGGGGCCCGGAGATGGAGGCGGAGATCGCCCGGTTCGCGGGGGCCCGCGAGGCCCTCGGCTACCGGCGGCTGCGGACCTGGCTGGAGAAGCTGTACCGGGTGCAGATGCGCCGCTTCATCGACGCCAACTTCGACTCCCCGCTCCAGCTCCTGCACCCCGACCTGGCACGGCTCGCCGCACTCGGCGGGTTCGGCAGGATGGACGCCCGGATCGGCAGCTTCCTCTCCGACGAGCGGCTGCGCCGCGTCTTCACCTTCCAGGCCCTGTACGCGGGTGTGCCGCCCGCGCGGGCCCTCGCCGCGTACGCCGTGATCGCGTACATGGACACCGTGGCCGGGGTGTACTTCCCGCGCGGCGGCATGCACGCACTGCCGCGCGCGATGGCCGGCTCCGCCGCCGAGGCGGGCGCCGACTTCCGCTACGGGCACGACGTGACCCGCCTGGAGCGCTCCGGCACCGGCGAGCGGATCACCGCCGTCATCACCGACCAGGAGCGCATCCCCTGCGACGCGGTGGTCCTGACCCCCGACCTGCCGGTCGCCTACCGGCTGCTGGGCAGGAGCCCGCGCCGCCCGGCGCCGCTGCGCCACTCGCCGTCCGCGGTGATCCTGCACGCGGGCACCGACCGCACCTGGCCGGAACTGGGCCACCACACGATCTCCTTCGGCGGCGCCTGGAAGGAGACCTTCCGGGAGCTGACCCGCACCGGGGACCTGATGTCCGACCCCTCCCTGCTGATCACCCGCCCCACCGCCACCGACCCCTCGCTGGCGCCGCCGGGCCGGCACCTGCACTACGTGCTGGCGCCCTGCCCCAACACGGTCGTCGGCCCTGACGTACGCGAGTGGGCGGACCTCGGCCCCCGCTACCGCGACAGCCTCCTGCGCACCCTCGCCGCCCGCGGCCTGGAGGGCTTCGGCGCGGCGATCGAGGAGGAGTGCCTGGTGACGCCCGCCGACTGGAGCGCGGACGGCCACGGCGCCGGTACGCCCTTCTCGGCGGCCCACACCTTCCCGCAGACCGGCCCCTTCCGGCCGCGCAACCTGGTGCGCGGCACCGACAACGCGGTCCTCGCCGGTTGCGGCACCACCCCCGGGGTCGGCGTACCGACCGTCCTGATCTCCGGGAAGCTCGCGGCCGCCCGGATCACCGGCGCCGATCTGCCCGCCCGTGCCGCCCGTATGCCCGGCCCCGCACTCCCGATCCAAACCACCGACCCCGCAGCCCGGAAGGCGCCCCTGCATGACCGACCGTGAACTCGACGCCGCCGGCATTACCGATGCGGCGCTGCGTGCGGCGTACCACCACTGCCGCGGGCTCAACGCCCGGCACGGGCGCACCTATTTCCTGGCGACCCGGCTGCTGCCCGTGGAACGCCGGCCCGCCGTCCACGCGCTCTACGGCTTCGCCCGGTGGGCCGACGACATCGTCGACGACCTGCACTCCCCGGCCACCACCGCACACCGTTCGGCAGCCCTCGACACGCTGCGCGCACGGCTGACGGCAGGCCTGGCCGGGGAACACAGCGACGAGCCCGTGGTGTGCGCGCTGGCGGACACCGCCGCCCGGTACGACATCGAGCACCGCCTCTTCACCGACTTCATGGCGTCCATGCGCAGCGACCTGACCGTCACCGACTATCCGACGTACGACGACCTGCGGGCGTACATGCACGGGTCGGCGGCGGTGATCGGCCTCCAGATGCTGCCGGTCCTGGGGACCGTCGTGCCGCGCGCCGAGGCCGCCCCGCAGGCCGCAGCGCTCGGTGTGGCCTTCCAGCAGACCAACTTCCTGCGGGACGTGGGCGAGGACCTGGACCGCGGCCGGGTCTACCTGCCGGGCGACCTGCTGGCCGCGCACGGCGTCGACCGGGATCTGCTCGCCTGGAGCCGGCTGACCGGGCTCCCGGACCGGCGGATCACCGCCGCGCTGCGACACTTCGCCGAGCTGACCCGCACCGTGTACCGGGAGGCGGCGCCGGGGCTGAAGCAGCTCGACCCGGTGGCCCGCCCGTGCATCCGTACCGCCTTCGTGCTGTACGGGGCGATCCTGGATGCCGTCGCGGACGACGGGTACCGGGTGCTGCACCGGCGGGCCGTGGTGTCCCGGCGACGGCGGGCGGTGGTGGCCGCCGACGGGCTGGTGCGCCTCGCGGCGGCCCGGTCCCGCGCGGCCGGGTCACGTCGCACGCACGGTGCCGCGGCCGCGGCGAACCGGCGCGCGGTCGTGGGCGGGGGCGCTGTGGCGCGCGACGGACAGGTTCGGAAGGAGACGGTGTGAACGAGGACAGGCGACCGGACGGTGACGGCGGTTCCCCGCCCGCGAACGGGCGGTTCCCGTTGCGGCTGCGGCGCGCCCCCGTGTCCTGGGAACGTCAGCGGCCCACGTGGCGCGACGCCTCCCCCGGGGTGATCGCCGCCGCGCTGAAGCGCGCGCAGGCCCGCCCTTCCGGCAACTGGTACGTGGTGGGAAGCTCCGGCTGCGTCCCGGCCGACCGGCCGTTGGGGCGCCTCGTCGCCGGGGCCGAGGTCGTGCTCTGGCGCGGCGAGGACGGCAGCGTACGGGCCGGGGCGGGGTCGTGCCCGCATCTGGGCGCACCGCTGAAGGACAGCAGGGTGCGGTGCGGCACGCTCGTCTGCCACTGGCACGGACTGGCCCTGGACGGCGGCCCGTTCGCCGGGTGGGAGCCCTACCCGGTGCATGACGACGGGGTGTTGCTGTGGGTCAGGCTCGACCGGGTGGGCGGTGAGGAGCCGTTGGAGCGACCGGTGGTGCCCCCGCGTCCTGACCCGGTCTCGTCGGTCGCGGCCGTCTGCACGGTCGTGGGGCGCTGCGAGCCGGAGGACGTGGTGGCCAATCGCCTCGACCCGTGGCACGGGGCCTGGTTCCACCCGTACTCCTTCGTGGATCTGACGGTGGTCGGCTCGCCGGGTCCGCAAGCCGCCGACCGTGACCACTCGGGGGTGGCGGGGGAGGACGACCACGCAGGGGAGGACGCGTTCGTGGTGGACGTGTCCTTCAAGGTCGCCGGGCGTGCCGTGGTGCCGGTGCGGGCCGTCTTCACCGCGCCCGAGCCACGCACCGTCGTCATGCACATCACCCGGGGGGAGGGGGAGGGTTCGGTGGTGGAGACGCATGCCACTCCGCTGGCCCCGGACGCCTCGGGGCGCCCGCGCACGGCGGTGGTGGAAGCGGTCGTCGCGGCGTCGGACCGCAGGGGCTTCGCCGTGGCGAGGGCGGCCGCGCCCGCACTGCGTCCGCTCATGCGTGCGGCGGCGGGGCGGCTGTGGCGCGACGACCTCGCGTACGCGGAGCGGCGCTGGACACTGCGCAGCACGGGGCGGTTCCCGGGCTGAGGCCCGTGGCCCATGGCCCGCGCGCCCGGCCGGTACCGCTCGCCACGCGTGCGGTACCGGCCGGGCGTGCGGTCAGGTCACCGGCCGGTGCGGCGTCAGGTCGCGGCCAGGGCGGCCAGCGTCCGCAGGCCGGGCACGCGGCCGCGGGCGGGGACCGTCCAGAGCGTCTGGCCGCGCAGCCCCCACTGCCCGAGGAGTTCGTTCGCGGCGAGGAAGCCGGTGGTGGCGGCTCGCTCCATCAAGGCCACGGGGAGGCTGGTGCGCACCAGGTCGCCGGCGAGGACCACGGTCGGGTCGGGGGTGTGCGTGCCTGGCCGGTCGCGGTGGCCGCCGACCTCGAACAGCGGGCAGTCCGCCCGCCATTCGTGCCGTACGTCGACGGTCTTGGCGTCCCGCGTCTCCGGGTACACCCGGTGCAGTTCGGCCCTTGCCCGGTCCTGGACCACTTCGCGGTCGGCCCCCGGGTCGACGGCGTACGCGTGGAGTTCGACGACCGAGCCGCCGGTGCGGGCGGCCCAGCGCGCCGCCTCGCCCTCCCAGTGGTCCAGCACGCTGACGTTGTCCAGCGGACCGTACCCGCCGGTGCCCAGGAAGCCGGGCCGGTCGGCGGCCACCGGGCGGTCAAGCCAGTACCGGGAGACGAGGAAGGGCGGGGCGGTGCGCAGCCGGGCGATGCGCTCGCGCCAGGCGGCGTTCCCGAGTGACGGCGAGTTCCCGACCACGTGCTGGAGGCCGCCGGTGTCCAGGGCCAGGACCAGCCGGTCGTACGGCTCCTCCCCCGCGTCCGTGGCGACGGCGACCCCGCCGCCGCGAACCGGGGTGACGCCGTGCACGGGTGTCCCGGTGCGCAGTCGCACACCGTGCCCGGCGAGATAGCGCCCGAGGGGGTCCCAGAGGGCGGCCGGGAACGGTTCGCGGGGGACGTCGAAGAGCAGCCCCTCGCTGGAGCCGAGGAAGTAGATGTGGAACATCAGGACCAGTTCGGCGGCGGACAGCTCGCGCGGGTCCGCGAAGAAGCTCCGGGAGAACACCTCGAACGCCAGGTGGTCGGCGGCCTCGGGAAAGCGGATGCCGGTGAGGAAGTCCCGGGCACTGACCTTGTCGAGACGGTGGTACACCTCCGGCACCCGGACGTCGAGCAGGGGCAGGGCGGCGCGCGGATTCATCCGGGCGAGATCACCCCATCCGAAGGCGGGACTGAGCGCGACGAAGCCGAGCGCGCTCCAGGGCGGGGTGCGCGGCACCCGGGCGAAGCTGTCGCGCAGGCCGTCGCTGTGCTGGAGGGGATAGTCGGGCAGCTTGGTCAGGACGTCCAGGCCGGGGTCGACGCGCCGGATCAGGCCGCGCAGGTTGTAGTACTGCCGGAAGAAGGCGTGGAAGCCGCGGCTCATGGTGGCGGTGGAGCCGTCGGCGAGTGCGGTGGACCATCCGGCGAGGCGTCCGCCGAGGGTGTCCTCGCGTTCGTACACGGTGACGCGGATGCCGCGCTCGGCGAGTGCGGTGGCCGCGGCGAGGCCGGCGATGCCGCCGCCGACGACGGCTACCGAGGGGGCCTCGCCCTGGACACGGGCGCGTCCTGCGGGGCCGGGCAGGATCTCCGCGCGGCGGTCGCGGCCCCGGCGGGGCGCCCTCGTCCTCATCGGGACATCTCCGCACCGGCCGGGGCCGGGTACGCCGTCGCGCTCGGGGCGGCGGCGAGGACGGTGTGCACGATGCCGGTCTGCCAGCCGGGCATCGGCAGAACGCGTACGGAGGCGAAGCCGGCGCGGCGCACCCGTGCCGCGAGCCGGTCGGCGGTGTCGAACTCCACCACGCTGCGCAGCAGGTGCCGGTAGAGGTCCCCGTCGCCGGACGCCCGGCCCGCCGGCAGCACGATCCCGTGGCACACCGCGCTCCACACCATGCGGTCGAGGGGCCTGCCGCTGAGGGTGTACTCGTGCACGGCGAGCCGTCCGCCGGGGGCGAGAAGTGCGCGTACGGCAGTCAGGACGGCGTCCGGGTCGCGCACGTTGCGCAGCAGGTAGGCGGCGAGCACCGCGTCGAAGGGGCCATGTACGCCCGCCTCTTCGAGGCCTTCGGCAGGTGCGTGGACGAAGGTGACGCCCGACGGCCAGGGCTTGGCCCGGGCCTGCTCCAGCATCCTCCGCGAGGCGTCCACGGCGACGATCTCCGCCTGTGGGGCGGCCCGCAGGAGGGCCGCGGTGGAGGCGCCGGTCCCGCAGCCCAGGTCCAGCAGTCGCAGACCCGCGGCACCGTCCGGCAGGCCGAGTCGGCGGGCGGAGCGTCGCAGGTGGGAGTGGTAGCCGGGGTTGGCCGCCGTGAGCCGGTCGTAGGTGTGGGCGGCATGGTCGAACGCGGTGGACAGGGCGTCGTCGCGGAGCAGGCTCATGCGGTCCTTCCGGGGGTGATCGAGGTGGGGTTGGTGGGCGTGGTGGGGCGGATGCGGGCTGCCGGGTGCGGGCGGGCGTCGGTCACGCAAGGGGTCCGGTTTCCGGGGCCGGTGGCCCGGTCTCCTCGTGCCCGGGGCGCCCGCCGGCCGGGATGCCGCGCGCCCGGGTGTCCGGGCGTCTGCGCAGCCACGGCAGTTCGGCGGCCGTGCGCAGCATCGGCAGGACCGGGGTGCGCAGGCCGAGGGCGAAGTCCTCGCGGCAGGTGGTGCGGCCGTCCAGGAAGCGGAGCATCCGCTCCGGTCCCGCTTCCCGGAAGAGCTGGGTGAAGAACCGCGTCCCGTCCACCCGTCCGGTGGCCAGTGCGCGCAGCAGGACGCCGTCCATGGCCCGGGAGCGGGCCGGGTAGGCGGGCGGCGGCAGCGGCGGGCGACCGCGGGCCAGGGCGTCCGCGACGGCTCGGCTCTGCCGCTGCACGGCGGCGAAGGTGTAGCCGGTGGACGGCCGGGTGGCACCGCCCGCGGTGCCGATACGGAAGGCCGAGGACCCGGTGCGGCGGGGGAAGCGGGCGTCCGTCATCGGGATCACGCCCTGCTCGGTGCCCGTCACCTCGAACGCACCCAGCCCCAGGACCTGGGAGGTGTAGTGGTGCAGGGCCCGGTCGTAGCCGGTGTCGTCCAGCGGCTGCGGGGAGAATTCGGTGTACTCCACCAGCGCCCGGCACGGGTCGAGCGGCAGCACGTACCCGAAGGAGAGCCCGTGTGCGGGCTGGGGGGTGCGGAAGTCCATCAGGTCGGCGACGGCGGGGTCGAAACACGGCTGTGCGGTACGGACGAACCAGCCCCGGAAGTGCTGGAGCAGCAGGGTGCGGGCCGGGGGCAGGGCGCGCGGCGGCCGGGAGTCGAAGACCCAACGGGCGCGCAGACGCAGTGGCGTTCCCCCCTCCGTGGTCCCCCGTACGACGGCACCGGGGCGCAGGTCGTCGATGCCGTCGACGGTCGCCGTCGTCCGCCGCAGGTGGGGGGCGGCGTCGAGCCGTGCGTTCACCAGCCGCTCGAAGTCGGTGGAGCGCAGCATCTTGTAGCGCGTGGGAGCCAGCGTGCAGTCGACGGTGTCCCCGGCGTGCCCGCGCAGCCGCAGCCGGTCCCAGGAGGCGGTCAGCGCCTCGTCGTACGCGCCGCCCGGCTCCCCCCAGAAGCACCAGGTGCGCTCCGGCGGCCGCAGCGGTCCTGGTGGCGCGTCGATCAGGGTTACGTCGGGCCGGCGGCCGGGGGCGGGTGCGCAGAGCCGGTGGACGAGGGAGAGTCCGGCCGCCCCGGCGCCGATGACGGCGATGTCCGTGTCATAGGCCTCGGCGTCGTAGGTCCTACTGCCGTGCGTCTTCGTGCCGTGCCACGGGACCGGGCGGCCGGGGTCGGCCGGGGCACGCGGTTTTCGGGCCTCGGGGGTACGTGGGTGTGAGGGGTGCAAGGGGGCGCCTCCGTCCATTCCTCTCGCGCCGAAGAGCCGGTCGACCAGGATTCCGTACGGGAGGCGCATTCGGATGCACGTCGACCGGCGACGGCGAGGATCGGCGCCGGCCGGCGGAGGTCAGCAGAAGGGTGCGCTCGTACCGGAGCCGCCGTCCTGCCGGGTCGTCAGGAAGGAACACGGGTCGAGACCCGCCGCGCGGATCGCGTGCCGGGCGGCCTGCTGCCGGGCCGGGGAGAGGCCAGGGGTGCGGGAGAGCACGAATCCGGACCGCCGTGCGCTGTCCGTCACCACGGCCCAGCGGTGGTCGGGTGCGAGCCCGACGACGATGTAGTTGGCGTTCTCGCCGTGCTGGTGGACGCCGTCGACGGCGACGAAGGAGACGTTCAGCCGCGATCCGGTGGCATCGAGCGGCTTGGCTTCGCCCTCGATGGAAGTGGCGCGCCCCTGCCAGGTGGTGCAGCCATTGCGTACGGAGAGAGAGCCCGACGGCCGCAGTCCGTAAACCCCATGGACGTTCTTCGCGCACTTGGCTTCGAACGCCCGTGGCACAGCGGCGAACTGGAACCAGTGGCCGAGGTAGCGCGGGACGTCGAGGACGCCGACGGAGGCGGGTTCGCCGGCCGGGACCGGTGCGGCGTGCGCTTCGGCGGAGGAAGCCGGGGCGGCGGGCGCGGCACCCCCGGCCGTGAGAACGCAGGCCGTCGCGGCGGCGAGGGCGACTGCGGTACGGGCGGCTGAGCGGACGAACTTCATCGAGGAGCTCCCTTGGGCCGGTCCGATCTGTCGGCGGCCAGGCTTCGGTGTGACGGCACGTTCGGTGTGACGGCACGTTCGGTGTGACCACACAGTGGCGCTGGCCCCCGTCGCCGGCAGCCCCGGTTTCGGCACTGACACGGACGACGACGGCCTTTGCGGACCTTCGCTCCGTGACGCCCCGTCGGATGCGCCGCAGCGCAGCCACGGGGCGGAGTTCCCTCGTACGAGTGAGTCGAACCGTCGGCCGTCGGCCGGTCGACGCGGTCCCTCAAGCTCGTCGGCGCCACAGGCTGGGGGAAGCGAGCAGGGCGGCCGACGCCCCGGGGCGGCGGGCTCGTACGACAAGCGGCGTCGCTGCCGACGCCCGGGGTGACGGATTGCTCACCGCGAGGCGGCCGAGTGCCGTCGGCGGCCGCGTTGGTGCTGTGCCACACGCGCTTCCACGGCCGCGACGGCCTCCGCGAGCCCCTGCGGGCGGGCATGTGCCGAGGTACCGGACCAACCGGGCCCCAGCGCGAGGACGGCGGGTTTCCTGCGGGCTCCCTGAGGGCCCCATCGCAGATCCGCCACGCGATCGGCGAGCACACGGTCTGCCGTGGCGCGGGACTGCGCCCACAGACCGACGACCACGGGTCCGGTTCGCTCGACCGCCCCCAGGAGGTTCTCGGCCGGCAGTGCGGCGCCGAACATGCGCACCGGGAGGGCGCGTTCGGTCAAGGAGGCCGCCAGAACCTCCAGCGGCAGCGTGTGGCTCTCCTGCGGCACGCAGGCCAGCAAAGTGACGGCGCCGCGCGACCTGCCCGGGGGCAGCGGAGAGCAGGCCCGCCGGAGCGCACCGGAGACGTGCCAGGACAGGAAGTGCTCGACCTCGACGTATCTGTCGGGTTCTCCCTCCCACTTCCGGCCGGCCGCGTGCAGCGCGGGCATGATCACTTCCGTCCAGGCGGTGATCAGCCCGAGGTCCCGTATGACGGTCGTCAGCAGCTCGTCCAGAGTGCCCGCGTCAAGGCGCAGGGCCGCCCGGGCGACGCCCCGGCACTCCGCCCGCACACTGCCCAGGCGCATCCCCCCGCCCGCCCGGCCGCCCGCACTCGTGGGCGCCGGGATCGATGGCTGGCCGGCCGGCGGCGGGAGGCTGCCGATCACCAGGCGGGCCGCCTCGGCGGGCGGCACACCCGTCGAGGTCAGCCCGCACATCCGCTCCAGCCGGGCCATGTCCTGCGGGCTCCAGCGGCGGTGGCTGCCCTGCGTACGCGTTCCGGCGCCGATGCCGTAACGCCGGTCCCACGAGCGCACGGTGGTGGGCGACACCCCCAGGCGCCGGGCGACCTCTCCGGTGGAGAAGCTCGCCTCCCCCGGTTCCTCCGCCGCCTGCGTTGTCCTGTCCACGACCCGACCGTACGTCGTGGAAAGGGCCCGCCGGGGTCGTCAGCGCGGCAGACCGTCTCGCGGGACGGCTCCTGCCGCAGGGCGCGGGGACGTCGCAGCAGCGGGCGCACCGGACGGGCGGGACAGCTCGGGCCCCTTCGGGCGCCCGGGGGCGGGTCTGTCCGGGGCGGGTGTGCGCACGGAACTACGCGTCCTCGTCGTCGTCGAGGTGCATCCGTGCGGCGACGGACTCCCACACGGATGCGGGAGGTTCGACGAGCAGGTCCTCACTGCTGATACCGCGTGCTGTCCGGACCACCGCCCGCAGTTCGGCGAGTTCACCGCGGCAGCGGTCGCAGAGCCGGAGGTGGTCGCGCTGGTACGGGGTGAGCCGGACGGGATCGGGAGGACAGAGGGAGATCTCGGCGAGCTCGTCGGAGTCCAGGTGGCCGGGCATGGTGACCTCCGCGCGAACTGAGGATGCGCTGGACATGGGGCGGAACCTGGGAGCCGCCGGGCCACGGCGGCCCAGGCTCACCGCAGCCCCTCCGGAGGGGCTCGAACGGGCGGGCCTGCGGCACCGATTGATACCGGGCATCGCCGGTCCCTGGATGCGCATTCACTCCACTCCTTTCCGGCGCCTGCCCGCATCCGGCCACGAAGTCGGCCCAGGCAACTCCCGTGACTACGCCACTGACCTGCGGGTCCGCACTGCCGGGCCACAACGGGCGGGGTTCGCGCGGGCCGCACACGGCTCCTCCCAAACCGATGCCTAACCAATGCGAGTTGGGTCGCCGGAGCGAACTGCCGAACGTTGATCGACGTCGCGAACCGGCTCCAGACCGCGAGGAGTGCACCATGCCCCCAGCTCTGCCCGCCCTGCCTCGTGCGGCGGACATCGCCCACCCAGCTCCGGCCCCCGACGCGCTCGCCGGCGCCGAAGCCGCCATCGCCGACGGGCTCGCCCGGGGCGAAGAAGCCGCCCTTGCCGCCGCGTACGAGCGCTGGGGTTCCCTGGTGTACTCCCTGGCACTGCGAGCACTGCGTGACCCACAGGACGCGGAGGATGCCACCCAGCAGGTGTTCTTCGCCGCCTGGCGCGGACGTAACGGATTCGACCCGGCCCGGGGATCGTTGGGCGGATGGCTGGTCGGCATCACACGGCACGCGATCGCCGACGGCCTCGCCGCCCGCACCCGCCGCGCCAGACTCACCACTCTGGCCACCGCCCACCAGGAGGACGCGCTGCGCCACTCGCAGCACAACGAGAGCGAGGAGGCCCTGACCCGGGTTCTCCTCCTGGAGACGCTGAGCCGGCTGCCCGCGGTCCAGCGGCGTCTGCTGGGGCTGGCGATCTGGGGCGACCTGACACATTCCCAGATCTCCCGTGAGACGGGCCTGCCGCTGGGAACCGTGAAAAGCCACATCCGCCGAGGCTTGCAGGCCCTCCGCAAGATCATCGAGACACCGTCGTTCCCGGGGTGACCCGGCCTCCGCCCCCGCCCGGGGATGACGGGAAGTCAGGCAGTACCGGGGCGTCGAGGCCGATCCGGCCCTGCCGGGCGCCATCACCCTCCGCATGGCGTTGCGGTACGCGCTTCTCTGAGGACGGCCGCTTCGCCGCCCGGCGCACGGCGGCCGGGGTGTACACGGCACGGGCCCGGGATGTGTACCTGCACGGCGGCCCCGTGGTGTGCACAGGAAACATCCGCCGGGGGGCGGGCCCGTCCCCCGTACGCTCGGCTGGGCGTGCGTTCCGGGGGCAGTGCGCTTCAGGTCGATGTTATGAAGCGATTTACGACAGATGCCTGCGCGGGGTCCGTGACCCGGCGATCCGCGCTGCTCGCACTCGGCCTGGTGCTGTGGCCGCCGCCCGGCCCTGCCTCCGCCACGACCCCCTCGGCGCAGGACGACGCCTGTCCGCTGGGACACGACCCGGTGTTCGAGGACGACCTCACCCGGGCGCTCACGCAACTCCCCGCACTCGCCGCCGACCGCGGAGAACGCCACGGCCCCGTTCCCCGCGGGTCGAAGCCACTGCGCCGCCCGTACCGGGTGAGCACCCGCTACGGGGTCCGGGGTGACTGGCTGGCCGGCCACCACACCGGCATCGACCTTGCGGTGCCCACGGGGACGCCGGTGCACGCGGTGGGCGCGGGCGTCGTGATGCTGGCGAAGTGGTCCGGCTCCTACGGCCGAGCCGTGACCGTTCGGATGACGGACGGCCACTTCGCCGTGTACGCCCACCTGTCCAGGATCGAGGTGCGCCAGGGAGCCCGGGTGAGGGTGGGGCAGCGATTGGGCAGGAGCGGCAACACCGGGCGCTCCAACGGCCCGCACCTGCACCTGGAGATCAGGGCAAGGCGCCAGTACGGGAGCGACGTGAACCCCACCTCCTACCTCGCGCGCCGAGGCGTCCGGCTGGTCACCTGACGCACCGGGATGCGCCGGTTACCGGCTTCGTCGCGGGCTGGGCTGGAGGAGTTGGTCGACGGGCGCGAAGTCGTCAGTGAGCGGTTGGGCGTCAGCGATCCACGTGGTCAGGGCGGCGCCCGTTGCGATTCTCCAACCGGTGTGCCGGGCGTCGAGCGCTTCCTGGGTCGCACGCAGATCGACGGGCCGGTGGGAGTTGGAGGCGAGCACCACGAAGTTGCCCCCTACCCGGGTACCGCTCGAACCGGTGCCGATGTCGGCGGGCCTTCCGAGGAGGGAGACCTGCTTGAAGGTCGCCCGGAGGGTTGCTACTTCGGCGCGGGCGAAGGCCAGGTCGCCGTGGTCGATGAGGTTGGCAACGTAAAGGCCGTTCGTGGTGAGCACACGCCGTACCTCAGCCAATGCTTCTGCCGTGGTGAGGTGCCAGGGCACGCTGACACCTCCGAAGGCGTCGCCGACCACGAGGTCACGGCTTCCCGGATCCAGTCGCCGAAGGCCGAGCCTGCCGTCCTCGACACGTACCTCGGTGCGAGGATCCGGACTTCCGAACCGGGTGTGGTCGACGCGCACGACCCCGCTGTCGATTTCCGAAACCACGTTGCGTGTCCCGGGCCGCGTGGCTGCCAGGTACCGGGGCAGAGTGAGGCCGCCTCCGCCCAGATGGTGGGCGACCAGGGGCTCACGTTCGGGAAACACGGCATCGACAGCGGACGCGACGGCGCGCACGTAGGTGAACTCCAGGTGGGTCGGATCGGCAAGGTCGACGTACGAGTGCCGAACACCATCCAGGACCAGCGTGCGGCCGCCGTCACGGGCAGGGTCCGCGACGACGCGTACGCAGTGGTACCGGGTCTCCGTGTCGCAGTCACCGGGCACGACCGCACTGGCGAGTCCCCCGGCGACGACCACGAGGGCCAGCGCCGGAGTACCCGTCCACCCCCACGTTCGCCACCCGATCAGCGCCGAACCAACCAGCAGCAGCGTTCCGAGGCCGATCAGAATCCCGCTGACGGGCCACCGGGACACAAAGACGAAGCCGGTGAGAACGGTGCCGACGATGGAGCCCGCGGTGCCGACGCCGGACAGGCGGCCAACCACTGTTCCCGTCTCGGTGAGGCTGGTGAGGCGCAACTTGGTCACGAGCGGTGTCACCGCGGCGAGCAGCGCGCCCGGCACGAGGATGGTCAGCGCCGCGACCAGAAAGAGCGTCACCGGCACCCACTCCGCAGCGGCGCGCAAACCAGCGGGAGTGAGCGCCACAACCGCACCCGATACCCCGAGCGCGGGAGCGATGAGCCGCCGTGGTTCGAGCCGGTCGGCGATGAGCCCACCCAGCCAGGAGCCGAGGGCAATGGCGGTGAGGGCGATCCCGATGACCATCGTGCTCGTCTCAAGGGTGAGCCCGAGGTACGGAGCCAGCAGCCTCAGGGCGGCGATCTCGACCACCAGGACCGCGGCCGAGGAGCCGAACACGAGCGCGGCAGCCACGCGGGGCCCCAGCCCATGGACACGAGACGTGCGCTTGGCAGATGACACGGGGGGCGGTTCAGTCACCGGTGGCGTCCATTTCCTCTGGCGGGCCAGCACATTGATTCGCCCGAAGGCGGATGCCGCGCCCGCCCCCGGTTCTCAACCACCAGCCTCCCAGAGATGAGCAACGAGGCCCCCGGGCAACGTGATTGAGACGTCTGGACATCTCGATCCGCAGCCCGGGGGCCTCGTGCGCCGCGCTTCACGGCCCGTCACCCGATCGATGGCCAACGCGAAGAAGCCCAGTGCTTCTCTCGTCGCCCCTCACCTCGACCTCGCGAGGGCTCTACTCGTTGAACCAGATGGACTTCACGGTGGCGCCGCCACCGTTCCAGGAGAGCCACATCTGGTATTCCCGCAGGTTACCGATGTTGTATCCCTTTTTGTCGCAGCCCGAGTCTCCGCCATCGGTGACGGTGAGAACAAAGTCGTTGGAACCGGATTCCAACAGCTTTCCTGTGACTCCGTGGCCGTCCGCCTTGGTGTCACAGACCTCGAACATGTCCCCGTCGTCGATGAAAGTGAACTTGCCGTGACTGTTGCTGATGGTTCTGTTTGTGTCGGCCATGGCCGGTGTCGCCGTGCCGGCGATTACGGCGGCAACGGCTGCGCCGGCCACAGCGATACGGGAGAACGATTTCACGGTTGCTTCCTCTTTCTCTTTTCCCCGCCGAGCTGCGGGAAAGTCCGATCGGCGCTGAGCCTAGGCCAGCGCCACTGTTTAGCAAGCGGTTTCGCAAGACCGGCCACCATCCGAATCACGTACGGAGAGTGACAGAGAGGGTGCTCGCATACAGGGTGCCAGCTCGGTGATGGTGCGATTCGGGACACCGTGGCCAGCAGGATCGGAGGCGCCGAACACTGCGCGTACAGAAAGCGCAGTCTAGTGATGTACGTCACGTTCATGAATGCTTTATGAATTGATAAATGGTGGCAACTCATTCATCAATACGCCAAAAAGGTCGCCTCCCGGTGCCCCCGGAAGCCCGGTAAGCGAATCCGCATACATGTGTGGCGCAGATCACTTTCCATTCAGGTTAGTACGCGCCGTGTCGGCCGCTTTCGCTTTTGCCCCTTTTCTGCGTCCAGAATCACACGATCGCCGAACCCGTGCCCTGTATGCACGCTGCGTGCATGTCACGCTCTGTTCCTGAGGAGGTGAACCGGAATTCGGGAAACCGCTTGCTAAATAATTGCCCTGGCCTAGGCTCAGCGCCGATCGGACTTCTCGGCCAGTGGGGAAAAGAGAAAGAGGAAAAACTGTGAAATCGTTCTCCCGTATCGCTGTGGCTGGTATGGCAGTTGCCGCCGTACTCGTCGGCACGGCAACACCGGCCATGGCCGTCTCGAACAAGACCATCAGCAACAGCCACGGCAAGATGACGTTCATCGACGACGGGGACATGTTCCAGGTCTGCGACACCAAGGCGGACGGCCACGGCATGACCGGTGAGCTGGTCCAGGTCTACCCCGACGGAAGCAACAAGGTGCGCCTCACCGTCACCGACGGCGGCGACTCCAATTGTGGCAAGAAGGGCTACAACGTCGGCAACCAGTTCAACGAGCTGTACGAGATGTGGCTCGCCTGGAACGGCGGCGGAGCCACCGTGAAGTCCGAGCGGTTCAACGAATAACAGCCGACCACCGGCAAGGGGCACCGGCCTTGGTCAGGCCGGTGCCCCTTGGGTGTGCGCGATCGGGCGTGAGCAATCGGGTGCCCGTAGCCCGTAGGTAGCCCGTAGCCCGTCACGACCAAACACTTGCCGTGGTACGTCCGGATTCGCAGGCAAAAGGGTGGGGTCTACTCGTTGAACCACTCGGACTTCACTTCATAGCCGTCGCCGTTCCACGAGAGCTGCATCTGGTACGAGCCGCTCTGGCCGACGTTGTAACCGTCCTTGCCGCAGTTGGCGTCGCCACCGTCGGTGATGTAGAGCTTCTGGTTGTAGTCGTTGTCGATCAGTCGACCCGCAACGCCATGGCCGTCCGCCTTGGTGTCACAGACCTGGAACATGTCCCCGTCGTCGATGAACGTCATGCTGCCCCGGCCGCCCGGGAGCTTGATGACCTTGTTCGAGACGAGAACGTCGGCGGCCAGGGCGGGTGTTGCCGCGGTGACGAACACGGCGGCGGCGGTCGCGGCCACCAGGACTATGCGGGCGAGCGGGTTGACCATTATTTCCTCTTTCTGCAAAAGGCCTCGGGAAACTGCCGGCAGCCCCGAACGATCGGCGCTGAGCCTATGTCAGGAGAATGGCTTGGCAAGCGTTTTCCTCGGCGAGCGCCCCACCCCCGTAACCGGCGCGGCTTGTGAGCCTCGGACACGCTGAGCACACACGGCGTGCGGGCGTGATCCGCATCACATCAGCGGCTGATGGGCACCACCGGCGCAGGAAGAGCCTTCGGGGCGTTCTGATTGCCGCGCCCGTGGTGCTCATCGGCGTGATCGTGATTCTGGTTGCACGAGCCGGCTCAGCAGCGCGTGCGATACGTCGGTACCCGCGTACTCGGGAGCCGCAGACAGCACGTTGGCAAAGGACTTTCGCAGCCGTACCGGCTTGCACGGATCCGAATCCCCCAGGGCCGTACCGCTGCCGGGTGTTGGGCGAGTAGCGTCGACGGCGACGACGAGGAGGCATCGTGACCGCACAGCCCGACCACCAGGCCGACCGGCCCGGCTCCACTCCCCCGCCCATGCGCACACTCGCCGAGTTGCGCGCCGCGCTCGGCGTCTGGGGGTTCCCCGGCGACCTCACCGAGTTCGAGAAGGAACTCAATACCCTCGACCTCGACGACCTCACCCGCATCCGCAGCCTCATCCAGGAGTTCCGGCACCGCGTGATGCTGCGCTGCGACCCGCAGGCCATGGCCGCCGTCATGCGCAGCACCGAGGACGTCGCGTTCGAGCTGGGGCAGAGGATGGCCGAGGGGAACGCCCGGTGACCTACGCGTTCTACAGCGACGCCGCCGAGAAGATCCGTACCGAGCTGACCCGCTCCGAGCGGGCTGCCGTCGAGGCCGTCCGTCGGGCGTTGCAGGACGACCCCACCCCGGACCACGCCCGCGCCCTCCCGGGCACCGACCCGCGCAGCCGGTCGTACACCATCCCGCTGGTGCCCGCGCAGACCGGCGGCCGTGGCATCAGCGTGGTGTACCGCAACGACCTGGACCTGGACGCCGCGCTCATCCTGTGGCTGATCGCAGGACCGTGAGGCCACCCTCAACGCGCGGGTCACACCGCGCGCAGGGCGGTGACCTCGTGGACGAGGGCGGAGCTGCGGAACCGTCCGTGGCAGGTGAGTTGCCTCGCCGGAGTGCGGTGGGAGGTGACTTCGACGTCGTAGGACGGCAGGCCGGGTGCGATTCCCGCGACGCGGATGAGCCACCGGTCGTTGTCACGCACCGTTCGCTCCACGGCGTAGTCGTGCCGTCCGGCAGGTCCCGACTCGCGGAGGACCGCGGCCACGGCGACCTGCTGGGCCGGGGTGAGGTCGGTGTAGCCGCGCAGGTGGTTGGCGTGGATACGGTCGGCCAGGTGGTGTTCGACGGCGGTGAGGGACGTGCCGGCGTCGAGGTTGCCGTAGTAGACGCCGTCGGGGGCGACGACGACGCTGGCGGCGAACCTGTCGCCCCCGATGTGTGTGCACTCCCAGACCAGCTCGGGCCAGCGCTCGCCGAGCGCCTGTGCCACCGGGCGGCCTCGCACGGCGCAGCAGGTGTCGTGCGGGCCGTGGGTGCAGACGAGCAGGACGGGAGGGCGGCCGGGGCCCGCTTCTCCGGTCGCGTTCGGGGCGTCGGGCGGGTCCAGGGCCTGGGCGATCGCTGCCAGGTCCCAGTCGTCGTTCCAGGTGCCCCACTGCTGGCGGTGCGCGCCGTCGCGGTCGCCGTGCAGGACGGCCCAGCGCTTCGGGCCTTCCGAGCGGCGGCGGCCGGGGCGCCTGATCAACAGGATGCGGGCTCGCACCGCTTGGGCCGCGGCGTAGACGCGGGACTTGGTCGCCGGTTCGAGGTCGAGCCCGTCGTAACCGTTGGACGGCCAGCCGCCCCGGTACTCGATGAGAATCCAGACGGCGCCGTACGGTGCGGTGCCCGCGAGTGGATCACCGCGCTCGCGGGCTGCCTCGGCGCAGAAGAAGCGGGCCGGCGCCGTCACCGCGGCTGCTTCCGCGTACGGCACCTCATGGGGCTGCGGGCATCAACACGCCCGCGCGCAGCAGCCGTTCGACGAGCTCGCGTCCGAGGTCGGCCGTGGTGTGCGGCTCGCCGTCGAGGAGACGCCGTACGGTCGGCAGGTCCCGCTCCGGGAAGTCCAGCCAGCCCACGCGTGTGGTGAGGCGCGGGCCCTCCAGCCGGGCCGCCAGGGCCTCGCGCAGCCGCACCGGGGTGTCGGCGGTGAGCGTGGCCACGGCCGTGAGCTGGGCCAGCGGCCCCATGGGCTCTGGGCGGGCCTGGCTGCGGCGGGCCCGGTGGAACAGGGGCGCGGGATCGGCCTCGGCGAGAGCGGCGGTCAGGCGTTCCCGTACGTAGGCCAGGTCGCCTTCCGGGTCCGGGGTGTCCACGCCCAGCGGCAGGGAGGCGCGCATCGCGGGGTCGTCGCGCAGCAACTCCAGGGCGGCCTGGGCGAGTTGCTCGGCCAGTGCGTGGCGCGTTCCGTTATGGATGCCCAGCGTCAGATGCACCGACACGGCGCCTTGCGCCTCAGCGGCGTGCAACCAGCCGCGCGGCAGGTAGAGCACGTCTCCGGGCTCCAGCAGGGTGTCGATGCGCGGTTCGCCCTGGGCCGCCTCGGTGACCGCCGCCCTGTGCTCGGTCCACGGCTGGTCCCGCAGCGGGTCGGGGTGTACGGGCTCGTGGACGACCCAGCGTTTGGTTCCGGCGATCTGAAGCACGAAGACGTCGTGCACGTCGTAGTGCGCGTCGAATCCACGATTCTGCGGAGGGGTGACATAGGCGTTGGCCTGTACCGGGTGCCCCAGCTCCGTACCGAGCCGGGAAGCGAAGTCGGTGACGGGCGCCCAGGTGCGCTGCAGTGCTTGCAGGACCAGCGTGGCGCCGTCGGCGAAGCTCCGCCACAGCGCGGTGTCGTCCAGTTGGTCGGTGATGGTGGCTCCGACGCCGCCGGAAGAGGTGAACGACGTGTCGGGGAGAGTGGCCCCGTTCTTCGCCACGCGGAGGAACGGTGTACGCAGCCCTCGCCGTGCGATCAGCTCGTCCACGGCCGCCGTGGAGAACAGGTCGGAGAAGTCGCTCGCCGCGCGGGTGAGGAGCGGGGATCGTGCCCAGACGTCCCGGGCGAATTCGTCACGGCTGAGGCTGATGAGGCGTCCCTCCAGGAGACCGCGGCCCTGGTCGGCCGCGGTCTCCTGGAGGGTGAGGGACCCCAGGCTCAATTTCCGCCGCCGGACTCTTCGGCTCCGCCGTCCGCGCCGCCGTCCTGCACACCGGGCGTACCCGCGGCGCCGCCGTCGGCGGGACCCTCGGCTCCACCGTCCGCACCGCCGTCATGCACTCCCGGCGTACCCGCGGCGCCGCCGTCGGCCGGGCCTTCCGCTCCACCGTCCGCACCACCGTCATGCACACCGGGCGTACCTGCCGCGCCGCCGTCGGCGGGACCCTCGGCTCCACCGTCCGCACCACCGTCATGCACTCCCGGCGTACCCGCCGCACCGCCGTCGGCCGGGCCTTCCTGCTCGTTCGGGTCCTGGTCGGGGTGAGTCATGTTTCCTCCTGCGCATCGGGGGGCGCTGAGCACCAAGGAAGATCCTTGTTCGGCCCCAGGTACCCCTCACACGCTTACTCACACGGGCCTCAGCGGCAACCGGAGGCCCACGGGGCAGCGGGCCTCCGGGGCTCACCGGTCCGGAGAGAGCCGGGCCTCACTGACCTTGGCTGATCATGTGGATGTCCCCCGGGCGTGCTGCGGACCCGGTCGTGCGTCGCAGGCTTGGCGGGCGCGGTGGCCGATGACGTTGAGGCGGTTCCCGTACGGGCCGCGCGGTTCCGGAATGCAGGTGGCTTCCAGCCGCGTTCAGCCAGCAGCCAGCAGCCACTCTTGTGCCCCTGCCTCGTCCGGGAGACCTCTCTCATGTCAGATCTCATGTCAGAGCCAGATATCGATGCCGTCGTGTTCGACGTGCTCGGCACGCTCGTCGACGAACCCGCCGGTATCCGCGCCGGCATTCGTGCACTCGACCCCTCGCTCGACGGTCCCAGGGTCGAGCAGCTTCTGTCGCTGTGGCAGCAGTACATCGACCGCGAGCAACGGCGCATCCTCGATGGCGCCCGGCCCTATCGCACCAGCGACGTCCTCGACCTGGAAGCCGCCCGACTCGTCGCTGATGCTGTCGGCGTCGACGACCCGACCGCCGTAGCGGCTCTGGCCCTGTCGGGCCGCAGGCTCCCGCCGTGGCCCGACACCGTGACAGGGCTCGCCCGACTCGCCGAACGGTTCCCGCTGATCGGACTCTCCAACGCGAGCCGGACGGCGCTGCTGGGTCTCAATGCCCACGCCGGACTGCGCTGGCACCAAGCGCTGTCCGCCGAAGACGCCCGGACCTACAAGCCGGACCCAGCGGTCTACCAACTGGCCGTCACCGTTTCCGGACGACCGCCGGAGCGACTCCTGATGGTCGCAGCCCACGCCTGGGACCTGCGCGGAGCACAGCGCCTCGGCCTACGCACCGCCTACGTCGCCCGCCCCGTCGGCGACCCGCCCACATCCTCGGACGGGTTCGACGTGCACGCCGACGATCTGGCCGGCCTGGCCGACCAACTCGCCCGAGCGTAGGAGTGTGTCCCGAGGAGGGTCATCGGCCGGGCCGGAGTCGGATCGAGGCGAGGCGAGGCGAGGTAGCGACGGTCGCGGCGGGAGGAGTACGCCCTGTGGGCGGTGAAGGTCGACGGAAGCGGTGCTCCCCCCGCGGTTCGCGTGCCCGCAGTCGATGGCTCGGCTGCGGACTCGTACCGTAAAGCCCTCACTTCTCCCGTAACGCCCGCATTCCGCTGGTGAGTTATGCATGGTCGTACGGTGACAATTGTGACTGCCGGGCCCCCGAGTGCGCGTGACAGATTCGTTTCGTCAGCAGGCCGCGAGGTGGGGCGAGGGCGAAGGAGAGCGCGTGAACAAGGGGTACGCCGTGTTCTGCGACGCGGACCGGCACTTCTACGACGCGCCGCACCGGATGAGCGCCGACGCCCACGGGGGCAGCAATGCGCTGTACCCGGCGGCCGTGCGGCCTGTGCCCGAGGGCTGGCAGCGTCACCGGTCGGGCGACTGGCTGGCGTTGCGGCCGGTGGAGAGCCGGCTGCCCGCGCAGGGCTGGAAGATCCATGTGTCGGCGACGCTCGACAACGCGCAGTCGGTGCTGGAGCGGGTCATGGAGTACTGCGTGCCGCGCTCCGTCGCCTTCAAGTTCGTGCCGAGCCGGTATCTGCTGCACGCTCGCAACGCCAAGTACGCGGACCGCAGCGCCAGCGGGAAGTTCCTCACCGTCTACCCGGCGGACGACGCGCAGTGCCGGGAGGTCGCCACAGACCTGGACGCCCTGCTGGCAGGGGAGCCCGGCCCGTACATCCTGAGTGATCTGCGCTGGGGCGAGGGCCCCGTCCATCTGCGGTACGGCAGTTTCACCCGGCGGCACAGCTACGACGGGCGCGGTGAGCTGCGCCCGGCGCTGGAGAACGCCGAAGGGGTGCTCGTGCCCGATGTGCGCGGGCCCGTCTTCCGGGTGCCGGAGTGGATCGAGGTGCCCGAGTGGCTGCGGCCGCATCAGGAGGCGCGTGCCGCCGCGACCGTCGCGGAGCTGCCGTACGTGATCGAGAAGGCGCTGCACTTCTCCAACGGTGGCGGGGTGTACGCGGGGACGGACCGCAGGACCGGGGCCAAGGTCGTGCTCAAGGAGGCCAGGCCGCATGCGGGGCTCGCGGCCGACGGGGTGGACGCGGTGGGCCGGCTGGCCCGTGAACGGGACGCGCTGGAGCGGCTGTCGGGGCTCGGGTGCACTCCTGAGGTGCTGGATTCCTTCGTGCTGGGCGAGCACCACTTCCTGGTGCTGGAGTTCATCGAGGGCAAGCCGCTCAATTCGTTCTTCGCGCGCCGGCATCCGTTGATCGAGGCCGATCCAGGACCGGAGCGGCTCGCCGAGTACACGGCGTGGGCGCTGCGCATCCACGCGCTGGTGACGGACGCGGTGGCCGCGGTCCATGCGCGGGGTGTGGTCTTCAACGACCTGCATCTGTTCAACATCATGGTGTCCGAGGACGAGTCGTCGGTGGTGCTGCTGGACTTCGAGGCCGCCGCGCCCGCGTCGGAGAACCGGCGGCAGACCGTCGCCAACCCGGCGTTCGTGGCTCCTGCGGACCGGCGGGGCTTCGACGTCGATCTGTATGCACTGGCCTGTCTTCGGCTTTCCCTGTTCATACCGCTGACCAGCCTGTTCGCACTGGACCGGGGGAAGTCGGCACATCTGGCGGAGATCGCGGGCCGGCAGTTCCCGGTCCCGGAGTCGTTCCTGCGGGAGGCGGTCGAGGAGATACTGCGCGATCCGCGGGTGCGGCCGTCCGCCTTCGGGGTGGGTGGTGCAGGGGGCACGGGTGGTGCGGTTGGTTCCGTCGCCGCAGAGCCGTATCTCCCCGTCTCCCCCGGCGATTGGCCCCGCAGCCGCGACTCCCTGGTGGGCGGCATCCTCGCTGCCGCGACGCCCGGGCGTGAGGACCGGTGCTTCCCCGGCGACATCGCACAGTTCGCCACCACCGGCGGCGGGCAGAGCTTCGGCTACGGCACGGCCGGGGTCCTGTACGCGCTGGCCGAGAGCGGGGCCGGACGGTACGTGGCCGGGGAGGAGTGGCTGCTCGCCCGTACCAAGGAACCGGACTCCGGACATCCGCTCGGCTTCTACGACGGGCTCTCCGGCATCGCCTGGACACTGGAGCGGCTCGGCCACCGCCCCCGCGCCCTGGAGCTGGCCGAACTCTCCCTCGCCCAGCCCTGGGAGGCGCTCTCCCCCGACCTGCACAGCGGGCTCGCCGGGCTGGGCCTCGCCCTCGACGCGCTCGGCACGGCGTGCGGCGAACCCGCTCTGCACGACGCGGCGCTGCGCTGCGCCGATCTGCTCGCCCGGCCGAACGACGGTGCCCCGGACGGCAGATCGCCGCGCGCCGGGCTCCTGTACGGGGCCTCCGGCAGCGCTCTGCTCTTCCTGCGGCTGTACGAGCGCACCGGCGACGACGCCCTGCTCGACCTCGCCGCCGACGCGCTGCGCCGTGATCTCGACCGCTGTGTGCGCGGTGCGAGCGGCACCCTCCAGGTCGACGAGGGCTGGCGCACGATGCCGTACCTGGGGGCGGGCAGTGTCGGCATCGGGGCGGTGCTCGACGACTTCCTCGCCCTCCGGCCCGACCCCGCCGGGCCTGAGGGCGAGTTCGAGCGGGCCCGCCGGGACATCGTGGGCGCCGCGCAGGCCACCTTCTACGCGCAGCCCGGCCTGTTCCGGGGTGCGGCGGGCATGGTGCTGCACCTGAGCCGGACCACGACCGGCGGCCCCGGCACCCGGCCCGCCGACGTCCGGCGTCAGATCGACGCGCTCAGCTGGCACGCCGTACCGCACCGTGGTCAACTCGCCTTCCCGGGCGAGCAGATGATGCGCCTTTCCATGGACCTCGCGACCGGTTCCGCCGGTTGTCTGCTGGCACTCGCCGCCGCCTCCGGTCAGCCGACCGTCGAAGGCAGGCACGCGCAGCTGCCCTTCCTGCCGCCACTGCGGCCCCAGAGCCGGCCCCCGTCGGGGGCCGTACCAGAAACACACCGTCCCCAGTGAGAGGAAATGCCATGAGCATTCTTGACCTCCAGTCGATGGAGACCCCGAAGGAAGAAGCGATGGGCGACGTCGAGACGGGCAGCCGCGCGAGCCTGCTCCTCTGCGGCGACAGCAGCCTGAGCGTCACCACCTGTAACTGACCTCGTACGTAACTGACCGTCGTACGTGACGGATTGGGCACCCTGACCCGTTACGGACCGTCAGTGGTCGCGGGCCCCGGCCGGAACCTTCCGCCCGGGGCCCGTACTGCGCGAGGCCCGAACCCCGGGAGCCCGTGCCGGGGAGGCCCGCGCGAGGAGAACCTGCGCCCATCAGACGATCACGCCGGTACGAGGGAAGGGCGCCGCCCGTGACCCAGCAGGACCCGCGGCACACCCGCCAGCCCGCCCCTGCGAACCCTGCAAGCCCCGCGGACTCTCTCCTCCGGGATGCGGTCCGGCGCAACAAGGGCCGCGCCACCGGGGTGTTCGCCTCCTCCGCGCTTTCCGCGGGCGCAGCCGTCGCGCTGCCCGCCGTCGTCGGACGCACCCTCGACCTGCTGCTCGCCCGCGATCCGGCGGCCCGGGGCTGGCTCGTGCTGTGCGCCGTACTGGTCGTGGCGGAGGTGCTGCTGGAGGCTGCGGAGAGCTGGTACACCGGGACCGCGCAGGCCAGGTCGACCGCATGGCTGCGCACGCGCGGAGTTGCCCGACTGCTGGGGTCCGCGCCGAGGGATGCCGCCCGCTTCCCGCCGGGCGACACCGCCACCCGGCTTTCCGTGAACGCGACCGAGGCGGGGGCCGCGCCGGGAGCCGCCGCCGGTCTCGCGGCGGCACTGCTCGCACCTGCCGGTGCGCTCGTCGCGCTGGTGCTGGTCGACCCCTGGTGCGCGCTGGCGTTCGCCGCCGGGCTGCCGCTGCTGCTGTTGGTACTGCGCGCATTCGCCGTCGGCTCCTCCGACAGCGTCGCCCGCTACCAGCAGGTCCAGTCCGTCCTGGCGTCGTTGCTCACCGAAGCGCTGGCCGGTGCGCGCAGCATCGCCGCCGCGGGCACCGTGGACCGCGACCGCGCCCGCATCCTGGCCCCGCTGCCCGAACTCGGAGTCCAGGGACACCGCATGTGGGCCGTCCACGGCCGGGCCGTGGCGCGCAGCGGCGTCCTCCTCCCCCTCCTGACGACCGCCGTGGTCCTGGTCGGTGGCCTGGGCGTGGTGTCGGGCCGGATGAGCGTCGGCGAACTCCTCGCCGCCTCCCGGTACGCGGCCCTCGCCGCCGGGGTCGGCGCGGTGGCAGGGCTCCTGGGCACCCTGGTCCGCAGCCGCACGGCCGCCCGCCGGCTCTCCGAAGTCCTCGCGCTGCCGGGCCTGACCCACGGTGTGCGGAAACTGCCGCCGGGCGGCCCCGGCACCCTGGAACTGTGCGGTGTCGACGTCCTGCACGACGGAAAGCCCCTGCTGAGCGAGGTCTCCCTAGTGCTTCCCGGCGGTACGACCACGGCGGTGGTCGGCCGCAGCGGCGCGGGCAAATCCACGCTGGCGGCGGTCGCCGGGCGGCTCTGCGACCCGGATGCGGGCACCGTGCTCCTGGACGGCGTACCGCTGCGGGAGCTCGGCGCCGGTCAACTGCGCGCCGAGGTGGGGTACGCGTTCGAGCGTCCGGCGCTCTTCGGGGACACCCTCGCCGCCGCGCTCGCCTCGGGTGCGCGTACCGCGACGCCCGCCGAGGTGCGGGCGGCGGCCCGCGCGGCGGGCGCGGAGAACTTCGTACAACTACTGCCCAGCGGATACGACACCGACCCCGTCGAAGCACCGTTGTCCGGCGGCGAGTTCCAACGCCTGGGCCTGGCAAGGGCGTTCGCACATGCCGGGCGCCTGCTGATCCTCGACGACGCGACCTCCAGCCTGGACACGGCGACCGAACGGCGCATCGAGGAGGCCCTCACCCAGGACGTGGGCCCGGGCACCCGGCTGTGTGTCGCACACCGGCTCTCCTCCGCGGTGCGCGCGGACCAGGTCGTCTGGCTGGACGAAGGACGGGTGCGAGCGGTGGGCCCGCACCGGGAACTGTGGCACGAGAGCGCCTACCGCGAAGTCTTCGCCGCGACGGCCCAGGGCGCCGGGGCTGCGCAGGAGGCCGTACGCCCCGGCCTCCCCGGGGCGATAGAACCGTGAGGGCGCGCGGGACGGCCCGAAGCAGGGGCTCGGCGAACGGGGATCGCGGGGGCGGGGCCACTGTCAGCGGCACCAGCAGCATCCGCCGAAGCCCAGGTGGCAACCCCAACCCGAACCCCAACCTCAACCCCAACTCCCGCTCCTGGCTGTGGCGTGACGGGTGGCGTTTCCTCGCCCGCCGCAAGGGAGTGCTGGTGCGTGTCGGTGCGTGGTCGCTGGTGGAGTCGGCGCAGACGTTCCTGGGCGGTTACTGCCTCGCGCAGGCGCTCGACCGGGGCTTTCTGGCGGGGCGGGCGGGTCTCGGTGCGGCTTGGCTGGCGTTCGCCGCGCTGGCGATCCTGGCGGGCGGCCCGGTGGCCCGTGGTGTGTTCACCCAACTCGCCCTGCTGGTGGAGCCGTTCAGGGACGCACTGGTACGGCGTGCGGTGGACCAAGCACTGCGTCGTGCCGTCACGGGCCGCGACGCGACAGCGGCGGTTCCGGCCGCCGCGGCAGGGGCACCCCCTGCGGCCTCCCGCCCGGCAGGGGCGGCGGGCAGCGCCGTCTCGCGCCTCTCCCAGCAGAGCGAGATCGCCCGGGACAGCTTCGCCGGACTGGTACTCACGGCGCGGTCGTTCGTGTTCACGGCAGCCGGCGCGCTTGCCGGAATGTTCGTCCTCGCACCGGAGCTGCTGCTGGTCACCACCCCTCCCCTGGTGCTCGGGCTCGGACTCTTCATCGTCACCCTGCGTCCGATGGCGGCAGCCCAGCGAACCGCCCTGGACGCGGAGGAGGACTTTACCGACCGAACGCGCACGGCCGCTGCCGGTCTGCGCGACGTAACGGCCTGCGGCGTGCAGCGCGAGGTGGGCGCGCGTGTCACACGGACGGCACGGTCGGCGGAGCGGGCGGCTGGCGTACTGGCCCGCTGGTCCGCGGTACGTACACTCACTCTCGGACTGGCAGGCCAACTCCCGCCCCTGCTGCTCCTGTTGGCCGTACCGTGGCTGCTGGACCGGGGCCTCACCGCGGGCACACTGACGGGTGCGCTCACCTATCTCGTGCAATCGCTCCTGCCCGCCCTGCACACCCTCATGACGGCGCTGGGCGCGGCGGGCACCCGCTTGCTGGTGGTACTGGACAGGTTCGCGCCCGATCCCGGCGGCGACGAGGCACCCGGGAGCAACGGGACGCCCGGCGGCACCCCATCCCCCCGTACGACCACCGAACCCGGCCCCACTTCCACGACTTCGCGAACCCCGGCCACCCGCCCCTCCGTGCCCGCCGCCGAACTACGGGGCGTCACCCTCGCCTACGGCCCCGGTGCCCGACCCGTACTGGAGAACCTCCACCTGACCCTCGGCGACGGGGAGCACCTCGCGGTGGTCGGTCCCAGCGGCATCGGCAAGTCCACCCTGGCCAACATCCTCGCGGGGCTGCTGGCGCCCGACCGGGGAGCGGTGTTCCTCGGCGGCCGGCCCGTCCGGGAACGTACCCCCGCCGAACTTGCGCGGTGGCGCACCCTCGTCCCCCAGCAGTCGTACGTCTTCACCGCGAGCCTGCGCGACAACCTCACGCATCTGCGCCCCGGCGCGACGGACGCCGAGGTCACGGAGGCCGTCGCCGCCCTGCACCTGGACCCAGTGGCCGACCGGGCCGGCGGCCTGGACGCCACCCTCGATCCGTCCCAACTCTCGCACGGTGAGGCCCAGTTGCTCACACTTGCCCGCGCCCACCTGTCGCCCGCCCCGCTCCTCGTACTGGACGAGGCGACCTGCCACCTGGACCAGGAGTCGGAGGAACGCGCGGAGCGGGCCCTGGCGGCACGGCCGGGAGCGCTGGTCGTGGTGGCGCACCGGATGTCGTCGGCCCTGCGTGCGGACCGGGTACTGGTACTGGACGGCGTCCGGGCGGACTGCGGAACGCACGCGGAGCTGCTGGAGCGGTCCCCCCTCTACCGGGACCTGGCGGGTCACTGGCAGGAGGGGGCACGGGGACACGCCCGGTCGGACTCCGGGCCCCGGTCACACCCAGCCCGCGCCGTGCGCGATGCGTATCGCGTCCACCCGGTTGCGGGCCCCGGTCTTGCGGATGGCCGCCGCCAGGTAGTTGCGCACGGTCCCCCGGGACAGATGCAGGGCGAGGGCGATCTCGCGGACACCGGCCCCGGCTCCGGCGAGCGCGAGGACGCTCAACTCCCTCGGCGTCAGGGGAATTTCGGTGGCGCGCAGGAGATCGATGGCCAGTGAGACGTCGACGTACCGCGCCCCTCCGGCCACCGCACGCACCCCCTCGGCCAGTCGCTCCGGGGAGCCCGCCTTGTTGACATAGCCCAGCGCCCCCGCATCGAAGGCGCGTCGCAGGGCGCCCGGCCGGTGGGCAGTGGCCAGAACCAGCAGGCCGGCCCCCTTGGGGAGGGCGGGGGCGGCGCGCCGAGCCGCCTCGGGTTCCACGGACCTCCCCTTTCCCCTTCCCGCACCCGGTAAGACTTCCGCGCCCGGTAAGGCCGGTGGAACCGAGGGGACGGGGGGCGGCAGTAACTCGTCGGCGTCCGCCACCAGCACCTCCGCCCAGCCAGGGTCCTCCGTCACGGGATCGGCAGGGCCACGGGTGACCTCGAAGTCCACTTCCTCGCGCAACAGGGCCACCAGGGCCGAGCCGAACAGGCCTTCCGCATGGGCGACTTGGACACGTATCACGCTGCACTCCTTGACCGGGGGTCCGGGCGGACCCGGAGGGACACCGCAACACCAGTTCCCATGACGGGGATGAAGCAACGCTCCGCCGCCGCCCCCGCGAAGCACAGGGGGCTCACTGCCCCGCTCTCGTGCGCTACCGTGCGCTCCGAACAAGCGTGCGCGCTGGGGGCGGGGCACGGTTCGGCCGGCTCACATCCTGTGCCGAAATCCCGGTCGGATCATGGCGACGATGGTCGGCGCGGGACGCCGGATTCCGGTGGGTGGGACGCCGGATTCCGGTGGGTGGCCCTCGCGGTCACGGCCCGGTGAAGCTCGCGCAGACACGGGGCGGCACGGGTTGGCCCGCCGACAAGGGCCCGCTGCCCCCGGTGTCGCGTGAGCGCTCTCGGCAACTACTTGGGCGGGTGGAGCCTGCGCCAGTACGTCCAGCTGGTCTCGTTCGGCTCGCTCCACTTCTCCGGGGCGTGAGCGAACTCCGGATGATGATCGGCAATGTGGGCGCGGGTGCGCTCGGGGACCTCGTCGTACGAGGTGAGCTTGCGGCCCCGGCAGTGGTAAGTGAGGCCGCCCGGCTGCTGCCCACGGCCCATCCACGGGAGCCACGGGGACATCCGGCTCCACGACATCGTGGCCGGGACGCTGGGTGCCGCCCCGGCAAGGTCGGCGCGGTCGGCGAAGAACTGGAAGAGTTCCAGGGCCCTGTACGTGTCTCCGGCGGAGGCAAGCGGGTAGTCGGCCACCGGCAGCGGCGAAGGGTAGGCCAGCGGGATCTCCAGGCTGAAGCAGACCTGATCGCCAAGGGCCGTCGTCGGGATCGGAAAGGGGCGCCACTTCTGGTTCGCCGGGTCGTTCCAGATGTGCACCACCGGGAGGCCCTGCCACGTCTCCAGGATTTCGCGGGTGACGGGGTCCAGGTAGAAGGCGGCCTCGCGGGTGAGGAGCTGATAGGCGTCCGGGCCGTTTTCCGGGTCCTCGGCAAGGCGGGACACGTTGAGCCCTTCAAAGCCGAAGAGACGCTGGTAGGGCTCGTCGGGGGCCCAGGAGTACACATCCCCGGACCACCAGTACGTGACCTCCTCCCCGTCGAGCGAGGCCCGGGTGCGGGCGAAGGACCGAAGCAGCTCTGCGGGTGTCGTCATGCCGTTCAGTCTGCGCGACTGCCCCTCCGCTCCGCACACGTTCGCGCTGTTCAGCAGCGAGGGCCCGGACATCGTCGGTGGTGAGGGAGAGAATCCGCAGATGCGCAGCTCGCCCTCGGGCCGGCATGACCTCCACCGGCCCCGGATCGGCATGGACGGCTGGGAGGCCCTGCACTTAGCCTGACCGTCGTTCGAAGATCAACGTGTCGGGCGGGTTCTCCGGAACGCCGCTCGCAGGGGGCGTGCGGTGCACGGCAGGGGGAGCGCGTGATGTCAGGCAGAGCAGGGTTCATGAAGGCGCTGGCGGTGATCGGCCTCGTGCTGGGGGTGATCGGGTCCATCACCGCCTGGTTCCTGTCGTTCGAGGGCTATCTGCCCGGCGACGCCATGGTGCGGACCTGGGCCACCGCGAAGGACCGGCCCAGCGATGGCAAGTCCAACGACAGTTGGGTTGTCGGGGACGTCGCCGTCCGCAGCCGGTTCGATGCGGTGACCGGCTTCGGCATCGCCGACGGGCAGGACGGCAAGAAGCTCTGGGAGTTCGTACCGCCCGGCCGCGCCCAGATCTGCGGGAGCGCGCCTCGTGCGGGCGAGGGGGTCCTCCTGGTCGCGTACGGCCTGGAGAGCAAAGCCACCAGTGGCGGGAGCGGCAAGCCCGCCCCGCCGGGCAAGGGAAAGGGCTGCTCGACCGTTGTCGCCTTCGACTCGAAGGACGGACGGGAACTCTGGAGCGTCCCGCGGACCGTCTCGGACGGCCGGTTCCCCGGGGGCGGAGTCCTGGAGGCGGGGGGCGGACTGGCGTTGATCCAGCACGAACGGACCGAGCAGGAGATGCGGAAGCCCGGTGGCAACCGTTCCCTGCGCGCCCTCGACCTCCGTACAGGCAAGGCCCGTTGGACGGCGGCCGTTCCCGGCACGTGCGGGGTGCGGGAAACCTCCGTGGGCGAGGAACAGGTCCACGCCGTCCTGGCCTGCGGGGAGGGCGTGAACGACCCGGGCTCCTACGGCGGCGGTGACCTGGAGCTGATGGCGGCGGCCTTCGACCGCAGGACCGGCGCCCTG
This sequence comes from Streptomyces sp. NPDC051561, assembly GCF_044454195.1. Taxonomy (NCBI): domain Bacteria; kingdom Bacillati; phylum Actinomycetota; class Actinomycetes; order Kitasatosporales; family Streptomycetaceae; genus Streptomyces; species Streptomyces sp. NPDC051561. The sequence goes on from NZ_JBITDM010000015.1 coordinate 190,522, forward strand.
AAGTGGAACGTTCCCATCGACGCCCGCCGCCCCGTGTCGACGGACGCCAAGGTATCCATCGAGTCGGCGGACCCCTTGGTGCTGAGGGTCGTGCGGTCCTCGAACGAGAACGCGGGCGAGGCGACGGGCACGTTCGTCCCCTTCGATCAGGACGGGCGTACCCGGCAGGGCGTCGAACTCAGCGGCGACTACGGACAGATCGACGCGGCGGAGGTCGTCGGCGAGCGGATGTACGCGCTGGCGTGGACCTATTCCAAAGGACGGCACTACCGGCTGATCGCCTTCGACCTGAAGACCGGCGAAGAGGTGTGGAACGAAGAGCTGGACGAGCCCGCCGCCGGGCTGGCCGTGCGGGGCGACCGGATCACCGTGCTGTGCGAGTGGTCGACCCAGGCCAGCGCCATTACCGAGCTGCTCGTGTACGACGCCCGCGACGGCGAGGAGCTCGACGAGCGTCATTTCCGCGAGGAAGCGCCCAGCGGCTACTTCTCCGAGCACGACGGGCGGATCATCGTCGTCGGGGCGGCCGGCGATCATGCCTTCTCCGCGTTCGAGCGCTGGTGAGCCGATGGCTGCTTCCTTGCTGATCGTCACCTCCGCATCCTGTTCTCCGCCCTCGTCGCCACCGGACGAGGCCGGACGCATCACAACGCCGGTGGGCTCGGGACGGGGCAGGATGGCGCTGTGATTTCGGCGGCGCCTCCCCCGCCTCCCGGTGTGCCGCGCTTCACAGCCTGATGGGGGGTGCGCACGGAACATCCGGGGGCGGGGTGCTGTTCTGTTGAGTGTGGCTGCGGAGGGGACAGTGTCCCCGGGCCCTACCTATAGCCCATGGGGAAGATCGTTCGGCTGAAGCCCCATGGAGCCTTTCGCCGCGAGGCGACCGCCCTCCGCCTGCCACGCTTTACCGCCCCGGCTGGTCTCCCCCGTCCAGCCGGGGCTCTTCTTATTCCTCACGGCGACCATCCGCATTCCTCACGGCGACCATCCGCAGCCCGGTCGGCGAGCAGGGAGAAGCAGGGTCAGCGGGCCAGCAGGTCCTCGATGGCTTCGGAGATCTCGTCGGGAGCCTCCTCAGCCATGAAGTGCCCCGCTCGGGTCAGCCGGTGGTCGAGGTCCGGCGCCCACGCCTTCCACACGGCAGCCGCGTCGAAGCCCAGTTGCGCGCCCCAGTCCTGCTGGACGACCGTCACGGGCATGGCCAGCTGCGACCCGGCGTCCAGGTCCGCCTGGTCGTGCGTCACGTCGATGCTTGCCGAGGCCCGGTAGTCCGCGACGATCGACGGCACCGCCGCAGCGCTTGCCCGCAGGTATGCGGCACGCACGTCCTTCGGCATGGCAGCCGGGTCGTTGGCCCAGGCGTCGAGGAACGAGCCGAAGAACGCGTCCGCGCTCTTGGCGATCATCTCCTCCGGGAGGCCTGGCGGCTGCGCCATGAGGAAGAGGTGGTAGCCGATTGCCGCCGAAGTACCGCGCAGGACAGTCCACATGTCGAGCGTCGGTACGACATCGAGAATGCCCAGGTGCGTGAGGGTTTCGGGGTGGTCGAGCCCCGCTCGGAAGGCGACCAGGGCGCCCCGGTCGTGGCCGACGAGGGCGAAACGCTCGTGGCCGAGGGCCGCCGCCAGGGTCACGACGTCGGCGGCCATGGTCCGCTTGGCGTACACGTCGGGGCCGGTGTCCGCCGGCTTGTCGCTGGCGCCGTAGCCCCGCAGGTCGGGGCAGATCACCGTGTGCTCGTCGGCGAGCCGCTCGGCGACGTGTCGCCACATCAGGTGGGTCTGGGGGAATCCGTGCAACAGCACGACCGGACTGCCGCTGCCGCCCGCGGCGGCAGCCAGCTCCACACCGTCCGCGCCGGGCAGGCGGATGTGGTCGAAGCCGGGAATGGTGAGCGTCATGAAGAGCCGTCTTTTCGGGTGGGAACAGGACTGGATGGGGAACAGGACTGGATGGGGAACAGGACTGGATCAGCCTGGGCGACGGCGATCAGCAGCCGATCAGTACGGTGGGGCGCAGCCGACCCCTGACACAGGAGGATGGGGGCATGCGAATCGACGTCCTCGGTGCCGTGCGGGCCTTCCGCGACGACGGCAGTCCGGTTGACCTGGGCGGACCCCGCCATCGCGAAGTGCTCGCCCGGCTCGTCGCCGCAGAGGGGCGGATGGTCACCACTGACAGCTTTGTCGACGACCTGTGGAGCGATCCGCCGGCCCGCGCCGTGGGCGCTTTGCGTACGTTCGTTGCCGCGCTGCGCCGCGCCCTCGAACCCGACCGGCCACCCCGCGATCCGCCGCGCGTGATCGTCACCGAAGGTCCCGGCTACGCACTGCGGCTACCGCGCGAGGACGTGGACGTCCATCGGTTCCAGGACACCCTGGCGCGAGCCCGGCGAAACCCCGACGCGGTGACCGATCTCGGCAGGGTTCTCGCCAACTGGCGTGGACCCGCCTACGCCGATGTGACCGGCGCCGCATGGGCGCAGCGCGAGCGGACCCGGCTGGACGAGCTGAGGCTGGAGGGGGCGGAACTGCGCGCCCGCATCCTCCTCGACTCCGGGGAAGGAGCCGATCTCGTCGCCGACCTGGGTGCCCACGTCACCGAACACCCGTGGCGCGAGCCGGCCTGGGGGCTCCTTGCCCGCGCGCTCCTCCGCGCGGGCCGCCAGGCCGATGCGCTGGCCACCCTCCGCCGCGCCCGCACGATGCTCGTTGATCAACTCGGGTTGGACCCCGGTGCCGGCCTCCAACGCCTGGAGGCGGACATCCTCAACGGGTACGTGCCCCCCGAAGGCGCCCGTGCCGGGTGGGCCGGCCATGGCGTCCGGCTCGGCCCGCGCACCACCGTGGATCTGGCCCGCACCCTCGCGCTGGCGGGTGGGGACGCCCTCGTCCACTCGCGGCGTGACCGCCTCGCCGCCGTCCAGGCCGCGGAACGCACGGGAGACCTCTCCCTGACAGCCCGGATCATCGGCGCCTACGACGTACCTGCCCTCTGGAGCCGGGCCGACGATCCCGAGCAGTCCCGCGCCGTCGTCGCGGCGGCCGAGCGCACGCTCACCGCGCTCGGCCCGGACGGCTCCGCCGACCTGCTGGCCCGCCTCCTGGCCACGATCGCCGTCGAGAGCCGCAGCGCCGATCTGTCCCATTCCGAGCTGAAGCGCGCACGGCAGGCGGCACGGCAGGCCGAGGCCCTGGCACGGGACTTGGCCGATCCCGCCCTGCTGGCGTTCGCCCTCAACGGGGTGTTCCTACAGACCTTCAGCCGCCCCGGACTCGCGGCGGTACGGGACCGGATCGGCGCCGAGATCCTCGACCTGGCCACCCAGCACGAGCTGCCGAACTTCGCCGTACTCGGCCGACTCGTCCGCCTGCAATCCGCCTCGGCCCTCGGCGATCTCCTCGCCGCGGCCTCGCACGCGAAGGCAGCCGAACAGCTCGCCACCACCACCGAGGCACCCCTTGTCCCCGTCCTCACCCGGTGGTTCCGGGCACGGGTCACGGCGGCTCGCAGCGCCGAAGCCGGCGGACCGACCGCCGCCACGGCGGCAGCGCACTACCGCGCTGCCGAGGACGCCCTCCGGACGGCCGGAATGCCGGGGCTGCACCGGGGCCTGTTCCCGCTCGCTCTCCTGGGGCTGCGCCTGCTGCACGACCGGCCCGCACCCACCGACCCCCGCCTCGACTGGGGCCCGTACCGGCCCTGGGCGCTCCCCCTCGTGCTGCTCGCCCAGGACCAGGCCGAGGAGGCCCGTGCCGCCCTCCTCGCGATGCCCCAGCCACCGCATGATCACATGCAGGAGGCGATGTGGTGCCTGACCGCCCGCGCCGCCGTACGCCTCGGCGAGCACGCAATCGCCGCACGCGCCGCAGTCGCCCTGCGCGATGCCCGCGCCGAACACGCCGGCGCCGCCGGCGGAATGCTCACCCTGGGCCCGGTGGCGCACTACCTGACTGAGGCGGAGGCATGCGCCGGGGCGGGATAGCCGCGAACGGCTCCACGAAGGTCCGCGATGGCGCTGTGCGCGCCGATCATGGCGCGGCCGTCGGGACAAGCCGGTCGCGAGCCACGTCAGTACGTGCCGGTGTTCGGCGGCAGGGTGGCGTCGAGGGTGTCGCGGATGACGCGGTAGCAGCTGCAGGCGTGGGCTTCGAGGCGGTCGCGGTCCAGGATGGTGATGGTGCCGCGGCTGTACTGGATGCAGCCGTCCGCGGCCAGGGCGCCGGCCACCTCACTGACCGAAGACCTGCGCACCGCAAGCATCTGGCCGAGGAACTTCTGCGTCAGGTCGAAACGGTCGCTGTGCATGCGGTCAGCGGTCATCAACAGCCAGCGCGCGCAGCGCTCATGGGTGCGGTGGCCGCGAATGCAGCCCGCATTGCGTGCCAGCTGGGTGAACATCGCCTGGGTAAAGCGCTGCAGCACCTGTTGCAGCGGTCCGTCCAGGACGGCGACCTCATGGCGGAACTGGTCGGCGTCCATGCGCAGGGCCCGGCCGGATACCTGGCACAGGGTTCGTTCGCTGGAGGTGGCTACGCCGAGGAAGACCGGGAGGCCCACCATGCCTTCGTCGCCGACGGTGGCGACCTCTACGGTCGGGCCTTCCAGATCGGTGACGATCGAGATCACCCCGATCAGCGGGAAGTACACGGTCTCGATGCGCTCGCCGGGTCGGTACAGCAGTTCCCCGGCCGTCAACTCGATCAATTCCAGGTGGGGAAGGAGCTCTTCGCGTCCGCTCTTCGACAGGGCGGCCAGGAGCCGGTTGCGCTGCGGGTCATCCGGGCCGGTCGTGCCGCTCGTCATGAAGTCCGCCTCTCGTCCTCACATCAGGTGGCGAAGGCCGGGGGGAGGGCTGCCGCCCAGGGCGGCAGCGACACACGCAGCAGGCCCGCGGCACCGGGCACCATCACCAGGCTGACCAGCGCGTGCGCCAGCACCGGCAAGGGCAGCACGAAGTCTATGCACCCAGTGGCCATCGCCGCGCTCGGCATGCCGCACGCCTCGGCCGTGATGCAATCCTGGGCCAGCGCCCGCCCGCCCGCACCGCGGACATGGCGCACCCCCAAAGCCCCGTCCTGCAGTCGGCCGGTCAGCACCACGGCCAAAAGGCGCGGACCGAAAGCGGCTGCGGCAGAGGCGAACGTCGAATCCCCCGCGCAATGGCCGTCCATCGGGTGCAGCGACACCGGGCCGTCCGGGGCGAAAGCGGCCCAGCGCCCCGACGGCACCACATGAGCCACCCCGGGTGCCAGCCGGTCACCGTCGTGCAGCAACCGCACGGGGAGTGCGGAGCGGTACTGCAACACTCGTGCCAGCGAGTCCTGCTCACGCACCGCACGGTGCTGCACAAGCACCAGCGCGGCCGGGAACGACTCGGGCAGCTCCGACAGAATCTCGCGGTAGGCGCTCACCCCGCCCAGCGACGCGGTCATACAGACCACGTCGAAGGCGGCGGGCGGAATCTGTGCGGCAGTGGACATAGCGACAGCCTAATGCCCGCAACCGGACACAGGGCAGGGCAGCTGAAAGGGGCACGGCACGGGGGCGGACCCAGGAGAAGAACCTCCCCGGTGACCAGGGTGAAGAGGTAGGGAGCCGGGCAGAGGGCCTGCTTGCGTCCTGGTCGCGGTCGGTCGGCCGTCGAGGGGGGCGCCCGTTCCTCTGCGGTCGCCGCAGGTCAGCCCTCGATGCCGGTCGACGCATGCGGGGTTCCCACGGGCTTGGACTCGGGGGAGCCCCGCTGGCGCAGGTAGACGGAGAGGATGGCCATGGAGGCGACGGCGAGGAGCTCGGACTGCCAGTTCTGCAGGCTCCGGCTCCAGAAGTCCGCGGACGCGACGTACTGCCCCCAGTCGACAGGGTCCTGGAGCTGACGCAGTTGCTGCTCGTTGTACGCGGCGGTGCCCGCGAGTCGTTGTACGCGGCGGTGCCCGCGAGTCGTTGTACGCGGCGGTGCCCGCGAGTCGTTGTACGCGGCGGTGCCCGCGAGGGACTGGGTCAGCCAGGACAGCAGGAAGAGCGCGCCCATCACCAGGCCGAGGGAGCGGGAGAACACCGCATGGCGCAGCCCGCCGGCACTCGCCCAGCCCGGATAATCCGGCCGCGCGTACGCCCCCATGACGTCTGCTCACGGTGGCTCCTTCGTCCGGCAGGCGTGTGTGCCTTCACCGTGCGCGGCCCTCCGCCTCAACGCCGGTAGTGGCACAGGCCCGGATCCGGAGGGGCTGCCTCCCCCTCCACTGCGATACCAGTGCCCGCATCGCCCTGTTTCATGAACCCTTTGGTGCGTAAAAGTCCGCGGGGGCGAAATCGGTCTGCCCTGCGAGGGGAGAATCCCCAGCAGCCACCGTCGAGCAGTGAACCGCACGAGGGTTGCCGGACCCCTGAGGGCGACGCGGGCATCCGAGCGGGTAGCTATTGGCTGTTGGGGCACTCGGGGTGTCATGCACGGACAACATGCGCGTCCCACCAAGAGCACTCTGTTCGGCCGGGCCTCCGCAGTCGGGACCACACCACCCGCTTGTAGCGGCGCCAGGCATTCCCGCGGGGGCCGGCTCGGCCTGCGGTTGCGCCGCCGCCTTCTCGCCTACAGGGCGATCGAGTTCCTGCCCACGCACCTCCCGGACGGCCCCGGCCCGGGCGAGGAATGTCTGCTCCTGGTCCACATCCGCAAGGTCGTCGGCCAAGTCCAGTACCGGATCTGCACGGACTGCACCCAGGGTGTCATCACCGCCGTTGTCATCGACGAGCACTTCCACAGCACGGGTCTGGGCACCCGTGCGCTCTCCCACCTGCGCTCCCGCCACCCGGAACTCACCTGGCGCAGCACGCTGCACCAGCGCACTACCCGCGATCTCCTGCGCCGGATGCGCATCCCCACCGTTTTCTCGGCCACACCCTGCTCCCGCGCGCATGGCTGAGGGCTTCTCGGCATGATCCATTCTGGAGCGTGTCTGGAGCAAGATGCCGAGCAAGATGCCCAGGCTGCGGAACCGCGCCCTGCCCGCAGGCCCTCCCGCAGTTGACGCTCGCCCCACCGCGAGCCCCTGGCGCAGGGCAGGTCCCGCCAGACGTGGCCACCTGATTCTGTACAGGCGGGGCGATCAGTGAGCCGCGGCTCTCGTGCTGCGGGCGTGGAGAGCGCTCCGGTTCGGCGCCTCCCGCCCCCGGTCGGCACCGGCCGCCAAGGTCCCGCCGTCGTGGCCCTCGCGCCCCGCGGCGCAGGGAACCGGTAGGTCCCACCGCGTCGCGGGGGCGCCCTGTTCAGCGGCCGAGGGCCTTGGCAAGTTCCGCCTTGGTCATGGAGGAACGGCCGTCGATGCCGCGCTTTTTCGCCTCCGCGTAGAGCTGGTCCTTGGTCGGTCCCTGGGCTCCGCTGTGCGAGTGCTCGCCGCCGCGCTGCGGGGCCGACTTCTTGTCCTGAGTGGATGTCCTGCTCGCGGTTTTGGACTCGCCGGAGCGGGCCCGTTCCTTGTTGACGGTGCGCGCGGCGATCTCCTTCGCGCGGCCCTTGGAGGTGCCTCGCTTCTCGGCACTCTCCTTGATGTGTTCGTACTGCCTCTCACGCTTGGCATTCGAACCCTGCGGCATGGTTTCTCCTATCGGGAGGCGCGGCGCCTACGGCCGCGTACGCCTTCATCGGTTTCCCCTCGTGAGCGCGCGACCACCTGCGGCCGGGCGTTTCACTCGCCGGGACCAGGCACTGTCCGGCGGATCATGTGACTGTCGGGTTGGTGGCTCGTTGTCCCCTGCATGGGGCGGGGTGATCTGACGAATGCCGAGTGGGGCCGATTGGAGCCGCACTTGCCGGTGTCGGGGCAGCGTGGCGGCCGGTGGAGTGATCACCGCAGGGTGATCAACGGGATCTTGTTCCGGGTGCGAACGGGCATACCGTGGCGGGATCTTCCGGAGCGTTTCGGCAACCGGAAGACCGTCTACGAGCGACACCGGCGCTGGTCGGCGGACGGCACGTGGGACCGGATTCTGCGTGCTGTCCAGGCGGACGCCGATCTCGCGGGCCGGATCGACTGGAGCATGGTCAGCGTCGATTCGACGTCTTGCCGTGCCCATCAGCACGCTGCCGGGGCACGCAAGAAAAAGCCGCGCATCCCGAAAAAAGGACAACGCCTCGGCACCACCACCCCGACGAAGGACTCGGACGGTCCCGGGGCGGCCTGACCTGCAAGATCCACCTCGCCGGTGAGGGCGGCTGCCGGCTATGGCGTTCCTTCTTACGCCCGGCCAGTGGGGCGACGCCCCGCAGATGATCGAGGTCCTCGAACGCGTCGCCGTTCCCCGACCGCAGGGCGGACGGCCACGCACCCGGCCAGACCGCCTCGGCGGCGACAAGGCATACAGCTCACGCCGCAACCGCCGCTACCTGCGAAGACGCCGGATCAAGCACACCATCCCCGAACCGAAGGACCAGCGGGCCAACCGCACAAGACGCGGAAGCAAGGGCGGTCGGCACACCGGCTTCGACAGCGAGATCTACAAACGCCGCAACGAGGTCGAGCGAACGATCAACCGGCTCAAGAACTCCCGGGCCATCGCCACCCGTTACGACAAGAGGGTCTACGTCTTCCACGGCACCGTCACCGTCACCGTCGCCGCAATCCGGCTCTGGCTCCGCCCGTGAGATGCGCCCTGCATCTGGTGACACACAGAACTGCTTAGCCACCGGCAGCGTCATCTCATACAGTGCCGAAAATATGACGCCACTCGCATCCTTTACCTTCGTGCGCCACATAGACGGGCTCCGCTACCACTTCGAACGGGACGGCGAGCACAACGGCCGTCCTGCCTACCGCCGAACGGACGGGAAGGTGTGGTGTGTCTGGTCGCCGGCCGACGGCTGGCACTGCGAGATCACGGACGGCCTCGTCACCGCCCATCCCCTCAACAGCCTCGCTGACGAACCCGAACCCCCGGCCACCGTCTGGCGCAGCTTCAAGGATGACCGCTCCTACCTCTACGACCTCAGGGCCGTCGCCCCCGAAGAATGATCCGCCGGACAGTGCCTAGTAGTGCTTCGTTAGGTTGAGTGATCTCGCCTGGTGGCGGGCAAGGTCCTGGTGTGAGGCTGGGTGAAGTACAGAGTCTCCGGGCTGAGTT
>NZ_JBITDM010000016.1:0-196911 GCF_044454195.1 Streptomyces sp. NPDC051561
GGGGGCGGCCCCCGACGGAGTCGCACCCTCCCGGCCCCGGCCCACCCCGGTACCGCCGCCCCGCCCCGGACCACCGCCCCGCCCCCCATGCGCCCCCGCCCAACCACACATATAAAGGGCCAGGGGGCGCAACCCCCGGAAAAACGACCTCACCCCCGAGAGGCCCCCATGCAGCGGACCCTCCCCGAGGACCAGGGCCGGGTCCAGCACGGCCCCCCACCCCCGCCGCCCGGACTCCCCGTACTGCCCGAACTGGCCGAAGCTCTGGCCGACGCGGCAGACCTGACCCGCGTCGATCCCCCGGGCGGCGGCACGGAAATACGCGACGCCGCCGCCGCCCACTGGCACCGGCGCTCCCTCCCGGTCGAAGCGCACGAAGTGGTCGCCGCCCCCGGCGCCCCACCCCTGCTGTTCGCTCTGATGGCCGCCATCGGCGGAGATGTCCTGCTGCCGCGCCCCTGCCCGGCCTGGTGGGCCCCGCAGGTACGGCTGCTGGGCGGTGCGCGAGCCGCCTATCACGTGCCCACGCCCGCCGAGTGCGGCGGCGTCCCCGACCCGTACGCCCTGCTGGAGACGGTCCGGCGGGTACGGGCGGAGGGCGGCGCCCCACGTCTGCTGGTGCTGTCCGTGCCGGACGACCCGACGGCGACGGTCGCCCCGCCGGAAGTGGTGCACCAGGTGTGCGAGGCCGCACTCGCCGAGGGGCTGTTCGTGGTGAGCGACGAGACATGGCGGGACACCCTGCACCGGCCGACCCGCACCCCGGTGCACCGCCCCGCACCCCGCCCGTCGCACCGCCCCCCACACCACGGGACGACCGGCCGCACGGTCCTTTCCCCACGGCCAGGTCCCGGCACGCCCACCGGCCCGACCGGCCCCGGAACCCCGCCGCTCCCCGGGCCCGTCTTCCTCAGCGCAGCCGAAATGTTCCCCGACCACGTGGTCGTCCTCTCCGATCTGGCCGGGGCCCTGGTGCCGACCACCTGGCGCGTCGCCGTCGCCCGGCTCCCGGACACCGCGTACGGGTCCGCGCTCCGCGCCCGGGTCCTCGACGCCCTGGCCGCGCTCGGGGCCACCGTCCCGGCGCCCCTCGCCGCGGCCGCGACGTACGCGCTGGGTGATCCGGAGCCCGTGGTGACCCGGGCGAGGGCCGCCGCCGCACTGCACGCGCGAGTGCAGCACGCCGTGCTCCACGAGGTGCTGGCCGCGGGCGCGCTGGCCCGGCCGCCGACCGCCGGGCGGCATCTCTATGCCGATCTGGACCCGCTGCGCGACGGCCTCGCCGCGCGGGGGGTCAGCGACTCGATGGAGCTGGAGGAGTACCTCAGCGGCCGCCTGGGCACCCCTGTCCCCGGCGGCCACCGCTTCGGCGATCCGCTGTCCGCCCTGCGTGTACGGATCTCCACGGCACCGCTGCTCGGAGCAACCCCGGAAGAACGAATGGAGTCCCTGTCGGCGGAGGAACCGCTTGAACTGCCGCATCTGGAGCAGGCGTTGAACCACCTGGGCACGGCACTCGCCGAACTGGGCTGATCCGACCGAACTGGGCTGATCCGACGCCGCACCCCTCCCCTGCCGTACGCCTCCGAACGGAGCCTTTCGATGACGGAACAGACCGAACTGACCGAACCCCCGGAACACTCCGCGGGCCGGGCCTCGGATCTGGTGGAACGATCCCGTCCCGCCGAGCGTTCCTCCGGCACCCGCCCCCTCGGCGAGGTCCGCACCACCCCCTGGCCCCGGACCTTCGCCGACCGTCTCACCGCCCCGCTCCCCGGCGTGCGCGCGCTCGCCAGGCTGGCCCGTGAGGGTGCGATGAGGCCGGGCAGGGAGGGGCTGCGGGACATCGCACGGCTGCCGTTCGAGCCGGGCCCGCTGCCGGTGGTGGATGCCGCGACGGTGGCCGTCACCTGGGCGGGGCACGCCAGTTGGGTGGTGCGGATCGGCGGGCTCACGGTGCTCACCGACCCGGTCTGGTCGCGGAAGATCCTCGGTACGCCGGCCCGGATCACCCCGGTGGGGGTGCGCTGGGAGGACCTGCCACCGGTCGACGCCGTGGTCATCAGCCACAACCACTACGACCACCTGGACGCCCCCACCCTCAAGAGACTCCCGCGCGACACCGCACTCTTCGTCCCGGCGGGCCTCGCCCGCTGGTGCCGCCGCCGGGGGTTCACCCGGGTCACCGAGCTGGACTGGTGGGAGGGCGCCGAATTCGGCGGCGTACGGCTGGACTTCGTCCCCGCACACCACTGGAGCAAGCGGTCCCTCGTCGACACCTGCCGCACGCTGTGGGGCGGATGGGTTCTGAGTGATCAGCGGGGCCAGAGTGTGTACTTCGCCGGGGACACCGGATACGGCCACTGGTTCCGGGAGATCGGCGACCGCCACCCCGGCCTCGATCTGGCGCTGCTGCCCATCGGGGCGTACGAGCCGCGCTGGTGGCTGCGGGACGTCCACATGGACCCGGAGGAAGCGGTGCGGGCGTGCGCGGAGGTGGGCGCGCGGCAGATGGCACCCATGCACTGGGGCACCTTCGTGCTCTCCGCCGAACCCGTCCTGGAACCCCTCACCCGGGTCCGCGCCGCCTGGGAGCGGGCGGGCCGCGCACGCGAGGAGCTGTGGGATCTGGCGGTCGGGGCGTCCCGGGTCATGACGTGACGGTGTCCGGGCGGCGGGACGTACCCACGCGGTCGGAGCGCCCGGCGCGGTTCAAAGGCCCGAGCGGTTGGAGCGCCCGAAGCGGTTCGGGCACCCGAAGCGGTTCGCTCTCAGGCCGTCGCCCGTCGCGCCCGCCGCCACAGTGAGGGCACCGCGCTGATCAGCAGCGTGACCGCGATCGCCGCCGCCACCCCTTCCCAGGGGCGGGAGAAGAGGCTGCCGCCGAGCACTCCGATGAGCTGGTAGGCCGCCGCCCACGCCAGGCAGGCCGGTATGTCACCCCGGGCGAACCGGCCGATCGGCATCTTCGCGAGCAGGCAGGCGAGCATCACCGGGATCCGCCCGGCCGGTACCAGCCGGGACAGGGTCAGCACCTGTGAACGGTGCTCCTCCAGCTTCTGCTGGGCCTGCTGGAGGCGTTGTTCGGGCGCCCGCCTGCGCAGCGCGTCCAGCCACTTCGAGCCGTGCTCGGAGCGCACCCCGCGCACCCCCAGCCAGTACAGCGCCAGGTCCCCCACGAAGGCCGCGGCGGCCGCCACCACGAAGACGATCAGCAGCGACAGGACCGGCAGACTCTGGTGCAGGGCGACCACCGCCGCCGTACTCACCAGCGCCCCCGTGGGCACCACCGGCACCAGCGCGCCCAGTGCCACCAGCGCGAACAGCGCCGGGTAGCCGAACGCCTGCTGGGTCGCCTCCGGCGGCACGGGGACGTTCACCGCCTGCGTCTGCACCGCCTCAAGGGCGTCGGCCAGCCACTGTCCGGCATCGCCCTGCGCGGCTCTCCACTGCCCGCTCACGCAGGTCCCTCCGTCGTTACGCTCTCGCCGTGCTCCAGCCGGTGCACCGCCACCTCGGGCGCCAGCGCGGCCGCCTTCCGTACGAACTCGTGCCCCGGTGCGTGGAACTCGTGGGGTCGCACCCCGTCCAGCCCTATCGGCCAGTACGTCCCGTAGTGCACCGGTACGGCGTGTCGCGGATCCAGTATGGCAAGCGCCTGGGCCGCCCGGCCCGCGTCCAGGTGTCCGGGGCCCAGGTTGGGGCCCCAGCCGCCGACCGGCAGCAGTGCGGTGCCGATCGGGCCGACCGCCTCGGCCATCCCGTCGTAGAGGCCGGTGTCCCCGGCGAAGTAGGTGGCGGACGCGCCCTCGACGACGTAACCCAGCGCGGGACAGCGGTGCGGGCCGACGGGCAGCCGGCGGCCGTCGTGCTCGGCGTGGACCGCCCGGACGGTCAGGGCACCGACGCGCACGCGGTCGCCGGGCCCGACCTCGGCCGTGCGGAACCTGCGCAGTCCGGAGACCTGGCGCACGGCGCCGCGCGGCACGACCACCAGGGTGCCGGGGGCGAGCCGGGCGAGGGAGGGCAGATGGAGGTGGTCGGAGTGCAGGTGGGAGATGAGGACGGCGTCCGCGCGCAGCGCCTCGGCCGTGGGGAGGGCGCCCCGGCGGCGGCGCAGGTGGGCGAAGCGGCGCACGAAGAGGGGGTCAGTCAGCACCCGCACCCCAGAGTCCTCGATCGTGCAGGTGGCGTGCCCCCACCAGGTGACGGCGGTACCTGCCTGGGCGGTGCCTGGTGCACGGAGGCCCGGTTCGCGGGGGCCTTCGCTGTTCACAGCTGTCCGGGCTTCACAGTGTTCCGGGCTCCTTCCGCGCGACGCCGTCCACCCTACGGCGCACCCCGCGCCCACGGTGCACGCCTCCTCGCGCGGGGCCGGTCCGGAGTAGGGTCTGGCGGTGACAGCGGCGAAGGGGACGGGTCATGGACGACGCGCGTGCGGACACCGACGGCGCCCGGGGTGACGTTCCGGGCGATGTCCGGGGTGATCTGCGGGTGGCGGCGATCGCCGGCCTGACCCCGCTGGAGGAGCTGGACCACGACCCCTTCCTGGTGGACACCCGCAGTCAGCACGCGATGTGCGCGCGATGGGCGGCCGACAAGGGGTATGTGGTCACCCGTCGGCTGGTGCTGCACGGGCTGCGCCCCGACCACCGCGCACTGTGGGCCGATGTCGAGGCCGGTCATGTCGACATCTTCGTGGTGCCCAACAGACGTGTTCTGGACCGGGCGCTGGCCTCGGCCCACGAGTTCTCCGCGGAGTGCGAGCGGCGCGGTGTGCGGCTGGAGGAGGCGGGGCTCGACGAGCCGGTCTACAGCGCGCCGATGAAGGCGGATGTGCACCGTCGGCTGTCCATGCCGACGGCGGGTTACGACGGCTGCTGACCGCCACCACTCCCGGCTCGGGACCGCAGCTTGTCCGCCTATGTCCCCTCTCGGCGCGAAGTGTCAGTGCGCTGTGTCACCCTTGCCGGACGAGCGGAGCCCCGGACGGCCGGGGCCGGCAGGGACCGAAGAGGCAGGTAGGGCGTGGTGGCCGAAGGGCGCGGGCGCAGAGCGAGCTGGCGGCGGGCGGGCGGCACCCTGCTGCGGGTGATCACCGTCTGGGCGGTCTCCACCCTCACCATGCTGGCGCTGGCCGGGATCCTTCCCGACTTCCAGTTGCAGAGCGACGACAAGGAGTCGCTGACCAGCGTCGCCGTCACCGCCGTCTGGGGTGCGGGCGCCTTCGGTCTGCTCTCGGCGCTGGTCTGGCCGCTCGCCGTGCGGGCCCTGCTGCTGGTGCCCGCGCTGGTCCTCGGTCTGCTGGTGTTCTTCCTCAACGGCTCGCTGCTGCTGGTCGCGCTGAGCCTCATTCCGGACGGACGCGGCGAGTCGGATCCGCAGACCGCGGTGGTGGTCGCCGCCGTGATGTCGGCCGTGGCGTCGACGACGTCCACCGCGTTCGCGGTGCGTGACGACGAGGCGTACCGGCGCAGGCTCTCGCGTCTCGCGCAACGGCGTCGCGGCGGGCGGCGCGACGAGGGCCGGCACGGGATGCCCGGCACCCTCTTCCTCCAGCTCGACGGGCTCGGCCACGACACCCTGCGCCGCGCCCTCGACGACGGACTGATGCCGACGGTGGCGAATCTGGTGGAGCCGGAGGGCTCCTTCGTCCCCTCCCACCGGCTCACCCCGTGGCGCACCGACTGGTCCAGCCAGACCGGCGCCAGCCAGCTCGGCATCCTGCACGGCTCCAACCACGACGTCCCGGCCTTCCGCTGGTACGAGAAGGAGACCGGCCGGACCATGGTGTGCTCCAGCCCGGCCAGCACGGCCGAGCTCCAGCAGCGCGCCATCGAGCGGACCGGGGACGGCGGACTGCTCACCTACGACGGCGCCAGCCGGGGCAATCTCTTCTCCGGCGGCGCCGACCAGCTCGCCCTGGTGCTCTCCATCGCCGCCCGCCGGGGGCCCAACAACCGCTCCCGTGCCGGGTACTTCGCCTACTTCTCCGACCCCGCCAACGCGGTCCGCACCGCGATGTCCTTCGTCGCGGAGGTGGTTCGCGAGATCCGCTCGTCCGTCCGTTCACGGCTCCGCAAGGAGACCCCGCGCATCGGCCGCGGCGGCTTCTACCCCTTCATCCGTGCCTTCGCGACGGTCATCGAACGCGACGTGGTGGTCGCCGCGGTCATCGGCGACCTGCTGGCCGGACGTACCGCGATCTACGCGGATCTGGTCGCCTACGACGAGGTCGCCCACCACTCGGGGCCGCGCAGCCAGGACGCCGAGAAGATCCTGCGCCGCCTCGACCGCTCGCTCGCCCTGCTGGTCAAGGTCGCCGAGCACGCCCCGCGCGCGTACCGGGTGGTGCTGCTCTCCGACCACGGGCAGAGCCCCGGCGAGACCTTCCAGGGCCGCTTCGGGCTGACGTTGCGGGATTACGTCCGGGCGAGCTGCGGGCTGCCCATTCCGCGCCGCGCCGAGCACACCAAGAGCGGCTCCGAGGCCCGGGACGCGGTCCGGATCGCCCTGCACCGCCCGCCCGCCGGCACCGAGGAGGAGCAGCCCCCGTCGGCCGTCTCCGGTTCCGACCCGATCGTGCTCGCCTCCGGCAATCTGGGCCTGGTCAGCTTCCCGGACCTGCCGGGTCGCGCCTCCCGCGAGGAGATCGACCGCCGCCACCCCGCCCTGCTGCGGATGCTGGCCGGTCACCCGGGGATCGGTTTCGTACTGGTGCGGAGCGAGGCGTACGGCGCGGTGGTGCTCGGCCCCGGCGGCTCGGAGATTCCGCTGCCCGAGCTGCGGGACGGCGAGGGCCCGTTGCAGCACTTCGGCAAGGGCGCGGCCGACGCGATCCGGCGTACCGACACCTTTCCGCACACCGCCGACCTCATGATCAACTCGGTGTACGACCCGGAGACCGGGCAGGTGCACGCCTTCGAGGAGCAGATCGGTTCGCACGGAGGTCTGGGCGGCGAACAGACCCGCCCCTTCCTGCTGTGGCCGCTCGCACTGTCCGAGCCGGTGCCCGAGGGGGCGGAGCTCGTCGGTGCGCAAGCCGTTCACCAGGTACTTCGTCGCTGGTTGCGCGAATGCCAGGGGCCACAGGTGCCGTTGGGGGCCGCGCAGGATTCCTTGTCGAAGGTGCCGGACGAAGGAGGTTTTCCCGCCACGGACCGCGCCGTACAGAATGAAAAAGCTTGATTTGGTGCAGCCTTGCCCGTACCCGACCATGGCTGTCGCCCGGCGACCCTGGGCACTTCGTACGGCGAGAGGCACCACCCCATGCACGACACCGGAACCGTTCCGCAGCCGGATCCGGCAGCCCCCACAGACAGCTCGGACGGTGGCGGCAAGCACTCCCGCCGGTTCGGTCTCGGGGTCGCCACCACGTTGGTGATGGGGAACATCATCGGCGGCGGAATCTTCCTGCTGCCCGCCTCCGTCGCACCGTTCGGCACCATCAGCCTGGTCGCCTTCGGCGTGCTGACGCTCGGTGCGATCTGTCTGGCCCTGGTCTTCGGCAAGCTGGCCAATCAGCATCCGAGGACGGGCGGCCCGTACGTCTACGCCCGTGAGGCGTTCGGCGACTTCGCCGGGTTCCTGGCCGCCTGGAGCTACTGGATCACCGCCTGGGTGTCGAACGCGGCGCTCGCCGTGGCGGCCGTCGGCTATCTCGACGTACTGATCCCGCTGGGTGACTCCAAGATGGCGATGATGCTGGCGGCGCTGGTCATCCAGTGGCTGCCGGCCGCCGCCAACCTCGCGGGCACCCGCTATGTCGGAGCGGTGCAGGTCGTCGCCACCGTACTGAAGTTCGCGCCGCTGCTGCTGGTCGCGATCGGCGGTCTCTTCACCTTCGAGGCGGACAATCTGGGCCCGTTCCAGGCCAGTGGCTCCGGTCCGGTCGGGGCGATCTCCGCGTCCGCGGCGATCCTGCTCTTCAGCTATCTGGGCGTGGAGTCGGCCGCGGTCAGCGCGGGCGAGGTGCGCAACCCGCGCCGCAACGTGGGCCGGGCGACCATCTTCGGCACGCTGGGCGCCGCGTTCGTCTACCTGCTGGGCACGCTCTCGGTGTTCGGCAATGTTCCGCACGACAGGCTGGTGGACTCCGGGGCGCCCTTCTCCGACGCGGTGAACCACATGTTCGGCGGCAGCTGGGGCGGCACGGTGGTCGCCTGCGCGGCACTTATCTCGATCCTCGGTGCGCTGAACGGCTGGACCCTGCTGAGTGCCCAGACCCCGTACGCGGCGGCCAAGGACGGGCTCTTCCCGTCCGTCTTCGCGACGAAGCGCCGCGGTGTCCCGACGGTCGGTGTGATCGTGACCGTGGTACTCGCCTCGCTGCTGACCATCTACAACTACACGGCGGGCTCGGACGGTGTCTTCGAGGTGCTGGTGCTGGTCACCACGTTCACCGCGACCGTTCCCTATCTGCTGGCCACGGCCGCGCAGTTGTACTTCCTGCTGTCGGGGCAGTCGGAGCGGGTGAACCGGGGGCGGCTGGTCCGCGACGGCGTGCTGGCGGCGCTGGCCGCGGGCTTCTCGATGTGGCTGGTCGCCGGATCCGGGTACGCCGCCGTCTACCAGGGCGTGCTGTTCCTGTTCGCGGGCGTGATCGTGTACGCGTGCATGTCGGCCCGCAAGAAGCGGGCCGGGGCCGCGGCCTAGGTACGGGGGCGGGCACCCGGCCGGGGCCCCGGCACAGGCTCGTGGAAGCGGGCCCTCATGCCGCTTCCTTGAGCGCCTGGGCGCGCAGCTGGGTGCAGCACCTGTTGATCAGCCGGGAGACGTGCATCTGGGAGAGGCCGAGGTCCTCGGCGATGCTGCTCTGCGTCATGTCGCGGAAGAACCGCATGTAAAGGATCTGCCGCTCCCGCTCCGGGAGTTGGCGCAGCCCCGGCTTCACGGCCTCGCGGTCGACCACCACTTCCAAAGCCGGATCGGGTCCGCCGATGGCGTCGATGAGGGAGTAGCCGTCCCCGCTGCCGGGAAGTTCCGCGTCCAGCGACAGGGCGGTGAAGGAGTCCAGGGCTTCGAGGCCGGAGAGCGCCTCCGCCTCGCTCATGCCCGCCTGGGCGGCGATCTCGGCGACCGTCGGGGAGCGGCCCACCATCGTCTGGGCCAGCTCCTGGTGCGCGGCGCGCACCCGGTTGCGCAGGTCCTGGACGCGGCGCGGCACATGGAGGGTCCACATGTGGTCGCGGAAGTGCCGCTTGATCTCACCCGTAATGGTCGGTACGGCGAAGCTCTCGAAGGCGGACCCGTGCTCGGGGTCGTAACGGTCGACCGCCTTGACCAGGCCCAGCGCTGCCACCTGTCGCAGATCCTCCAGCGCCTCGCCGCGGTTGCGGAACCTGCCCGCGAGCCGCTCGGCCATCGGCAGCCACGCGTTGACGATCTCCTGCCGGATCACCTCGCGCTCGTACCCCTCGGGAAGCCCGGCCAGCCGGTGGAAGGCGGCGGCGGTGTCGGGGGCGTCGTCATGCGGGTGCTTGCCTGGAATCTGAGTACGCATGGTGCAACTCCCTGTGACGGAACGGTGCAGACGAATGGATGTCACCGCTGGAAGGGAGAAACCGGAGCTCGGGTGCCCGCCGTTTGGAACAGCACACGCCCGGAGCACAGAGACCGCTCCCACGGGCGTGCCTCCGGTCCGAAGCACGGGGTTCGCCTGCCCTGAGCTGCCCGGGGCAAACGGGGAGCGAGTCGATCTGTGACCGGCGGCACAGTCGGAGCCCGGTGGGTGAACTCCGGGGCCTGGCCGGGCCGTACGGGTCAGGGCGTCGGATGCGGAGCCGGTGGCTGATCCGGCCGGGGGTCGGACACCGGCGCTCAGCTGGGCCAGTACCCCGTGAAACGGCGCACGACGGTGGCGCCACTGCGCTCGACCGTCGTGCGTACGACGGCGAATATCGCGCCTTCGAGGGCGACGGCGGGCAGGATCTCGCGCCAGCGGCGGTCACGGTCCAGTCCGTCCGGGGCGTCGTCCTCGCCGGTGACCACCTTCCAGGTCTTGCGGAACGCGGCGCCGGCGAGCATGCCGCCCGCCAAGCCGAAGATCATGCCGAGCGGCTTGTAGAGCACTTTGCCCATGGGTTTCAGACCTTTCCCTTCGCGTAGCGGCCGAGACGGACCGCCGGTTCGCCGTCCTTCGCCGGTGGGGCGAGCAGGACTTCCTCGTAACGGCCGAGCGCGAGTATCGCGCCGAGCATGAACACGGGTAGCAGCACGGCCAGCAGAGCCATGGCCCCGTCCTTCCCTGGAGGTGGCACGGGCCCCGGTTTCGTCCGGGCCTGGTGTCATGCGGGTGACCGCCCTCACAGCCGGTAAACCCGCGAGGGCACGGGCCCGGCACTCCGTCCGAAAACCCCTCCCGGGCTCACCCGGAACCCACTCCGGGCGCGGACTGAGCACCGCCGTCCCTGACAGTGCGTCGTCCGCGCCCGGAGCCCATCCCTATCCCAGTGGCCGTGCGGCCGCGATCCGGGTCCCCCGCTTCGGCGAGCCCAAACCCCTTGCCCAAGAAGGAAGTTGGAACGGGATCGCGGGAGCGGGTTTCCGCACATGGCCGCACATGGCCGCGAGCCGGTTTACGGCCCATGTGCGGAAGCGGGTTTACGGCCCATGTGTCGGGTACCCGCCCAAAACCCCCGACAGATCATGGAGTGATGCATTCATGCAGCGTGGCAGCGACCGGGTCAGCCGGCGCCAGGACGACGAGATGAAGCAGGAGCTGCAGGGGCAGCTGCGGTCCGGCCACCCGACCAGGACCGAGGAGTGGCACGACCCGGAGCCGGTGGCCGACGACGACCCGGCGCTCGCCTCGGACCCGGCGCCGCGGCCCGGCCCCGCGGGCGAGTTCGAGAAGGTGCGCTTCGAGCTGGCCCGGCATCTGGGCCGCACCCAGTTCCCGGCGGACCGGGACGCGGTGGTGGCCATGCTGCGGCACGGCCACGCCCCGGAGAAGCTCTGCGAGGTGGTCTCGGCGCTCCCCGAGGGGTCGGTGTTCGACAATGTCCAGGCGGTGGCGGTGGCCGCGGTGCCGGGCGCCCCGGTCTGAACGGATCGCTCCGAACCGCTCTGAACAGACGCTCCGAACCCCTATGAACTCCGAACCCCTCTGAACAGAGAGGAAGCACAGCATGCGGATCGCATTTCTCGCCGCGCCCGAGGGCGTCGAACAGGTCGAGCTGACCGAGCCCTGGCGGGCGGTGACCGCCACCGGTGACACCCCCCGGCTGGTTTCCACCACCCCCGGCAGCATCCGGGCCTTCCACCACCTCGACAAGGGCGACAGCTTCCCCGTCGACCAGGTGGTGGCGGACGCCTCCGTGGAGGAGTACGGCGCCCTGGTGCTGCCCGGCGGGCTCGCCAACCCGGACGCGCTGCGGATGGACGCCGAGGCGGTCGCCTTCGTCAAGGGCTTCTTCGCGGCGGGCAAGCCGGTCGCGGCGATCTGCCACGCCCCGTGGACGCTGATCGAGGCGGATGTGCTGTCCGGCCGGACGCTCACCTCCTGGCCCAGTCTGCGCACCGACATCAGCAACGCGGGCGGCACCTGGGTCGACGAGCAGGTGAAGGTCTGCACCGGCGGACCCAACACCCTGATCACCAGCCGCAAGCCGGACGACCTCAAGGCGTTCTGCGAGGCGTTCACCGCGGAGTTCGCGAAGAGCGGGCACTGAAGAGCGCGCACCGACGCCACCGGACAACCCTGCGGCCCCCACCCACAGCTCCACGGGTGGGGGCCCGCGCCTTTGGTTCGGAGCGGCCCGGGCGGGTAACCGGTTGCCATGTCTGAGCCCCTTTCCCCAACACCCGCGGCCCGTCACACCACCCACCGGATCGGCGACTGGCTGACCGCCCGCGACCATGCCGTGTTCCATGCCGTCGCCGCCCGGCACTGGCCGGGCGCCGACCGGGTGCTGCCCCGGCTCAGTCAGAGCGCCAACCACGGGCTGCTGTGGTTCGGCGCGGCGGCCGGCATCGCCGCGTTCGGCGGCAGCACCCGCTCCCGGCGGGCGGCGATCCGCGGGGTCGCCTCGCTGGCGCTGGCGTCGGCGACGGTCAATACGGTCGGCAAGCGTTCGGTGCGGCGGATAAGGCCGGTCCTGGACACGGTGCCGCTGATTCGTCAGCTGAAGCGCCAGCCCGTCACCACGTCCTTCCCGTCCGGCCACTCCGCGTCCGCCGCCGCCTTCGCGACCGGGGTCGCCCTGGAGTCCAGGGGCTGGGGCGCCGCCGTCGCCCCGGTGGCGGGCGCCGTCGCACTGTCCCGGATCTACACCGGCGCACACTTTCCCAGTGATGTGCTGGTCGGTGCCGCGCTCGGCGTGGGCGCCGCCTTCGCCGTACGGGGGCTGGTGCCGACGCGTGACCAGCTGCCCTCCCCCGGCCGCCCGCACACCGACGCCCCCCGGCTGCCCGACGGCCAGGACCTGATCGTGGTGGTGAACAAGGCGTCCGGCAGCGCTGCCGCCAAGGCCGCTCTGGTACGGGAGTCGCTGCCCGCCGCCGAGGTGCGCGAGGTGGACCCCGAGGACCTCTGTGCCGAGCTGGACAAGGCGGTGCGCAGCGGACGCGCCCTGGGCGTGTGCGGCGGCGACGGTACGGTCAACAGGGCGGCGGTGGCGGCCTCGCAGGCCGGGGTTCCGCTGGCCGTCTTCCCGGGCGGGACGCTCAACCACTTCGCGTACGACCTCGGCATCGAGACCGTCCAGGACACCTGCCGGGCACTGGCCGAGGGCGACGCGGTCAAGGTCGACCTGGGCCGCTTCACCCCTGGCCCGAACGAGGACGGCTCCCCCGGCTACTTCCTCAACACTTTCAGCCTGGGCGCCTACCCGGAGCTGGTCCGCATCAGGGAGCACTGGTCGCCGCGGATCGGTGGCTGGCCGGCGGGCGTCCTGGCCGCCTATCAGGTACTGCGCGGGGAGCGGCCGTTGGAGGCCGAGGTGCGCGGCAAGAAGCGCGGGATGTGGATGCTGTTCGCCGGAAACGGCCTGTACCAGCGGATGGGGCCGACCCCGGGCCGCCGCTTCGACCTCGCGGACGGGCTGCTGGACGTCCGGGTGGTGCACGGCGGGCGGCTGCCGGGGCTGCGGCTGATGCTGGCGGCCGTGGCGGGTCCGCTGAGCAAGTCCCCGTTCCACGCGGCGGGCCGGATGCGGCGGATGCGGGTGGCGGGGATCGAGCCCGGGACGCCGCTCGCCTTCGACGGTGAAGTGGCGGCGGCGCCCGGAGCGTTCGTGGTGGACAAGGCGGACGAGGCGCTTACGGTGTACCGTCCGCTGCCGACCGCACAGAGCGCCCTGTAGGACTTGCCGGACGCTCCAACGGCGGCAGCTCCGCTTCCTCCGGGAGGAGTTCGCCGTCGGCGTGCTCGTCGGTGGGCGCCTCCGTCACATCGAGAAAGACCTGGTCGGCCTCCGGCCAGGTCTTTCTGATGTCCCGCTTGATGCGCTCGGAGACCAGCTCGACGCGCTCGCTGTCCAGGCCGGGCATCAGGTCGATGCGGGCGGCCACCAGGGTCGATTCCATGCCGAGCCGCATGGTGAGCAGCGAGACCAGCCGGTCGATCTCCGGCTGGGCGGCAAGGAACTCGCGGATGCCGTCGTCCAGTTCCACGTCGACGGCCTCACCGATGAGCTGGGCGCGGGCGTCCGAGCCGAGCCGGTAGGCGACGTACACCAGGAGCAGTCCGATGGTGAGCGAGGCCGCGGCCTCGTAGGCGACCTGGTGGGTCACCATGTGCAGGACCATGCCGGTCATGGCGACCAGCACGCCGACCACCGCGGTGCTGTCCTCGGCGACCACGGTGCGCAGGGCCGGGTCCTTGCCGAGGCCCTTGCCGGGCTGTTTGCGGACCTGCCACAGGGCGCGGACCAGGGAGGTTCCCTCGGCGAGCAGGGCCACGAAGAGGACGATGAGCCCGGCGACGTAACCGCTGGTGGACTCACCGGCCGACGGCGCGGTCAGGGCCTCGATGCCCTGGTAGAAGGAGAATCCGGCGCCGAGCACGAAGATGCCGACGGCGGCGAGGAGCGACCAGAAGTAGCGCTCCTTGCCGTAGCCGAAGGGGTGCTGGCGGTCGGCGGGACGCCGGCTGCGGCGCAGGGCGGCCAGCAGGAAGACCTCGTTGATGCTGTCCGCGACGGAGTGCGCGGCCTCGGAGAGCAGCGCGGGCGAGGACGCGATGAGGCCGCCGACAGCTTTGGCGGCGGCGATCAGGAGATTGGCTCCGAGGGCGACCAGGATGGTGACCCTGGTCTTGTGGTCGGACGAACCGCCACCCTCGGAGCCTTCACTGGATGTGGAGTTTTCGGTCACCGTGGGTCAATTCCGTGGGAGCAGGGGGCCCAGTGGGCCCAGGTCGATGTTGAGGTCCTCGGGCTCCAGGCCGAACTTGTCGCGCAGGATGCCCATCCGGTCCTCCAGGAGCATCAGCGTCATGCCGATGCGCTCCTCCTGTTCCTCGGTGAGCTCGCCGGTGTCGACACGGCGCAGCGCCTGGCGCTCCATGAGCTGGCGGAGCAGTTCGACCACGGTCAGGACGAGTTTCACCAGGTCGCGTTCGACGGTGTCCGCGTCCAGCTCGACCCGGCGTCGGGTCTCGTCGTCGGCCTTGTCCGCCGGACTCTCCTTGCGGCTGCTGCCGAGGCCGACGGCGCCGTTGCTCCGCCCGGAGACGGCTTCCGCGCCCAGGACGTTGCCGAGTGCGGTGTCGAGGTCCACGGCGCTGAGGTCGACATCGGCGGTCGGGGTGAGGCGGTCGGCGTCGAGCCGCCGCACCTCGGCGGGGGTCAGGTCTTCGGTGGTCATCGCGGCTCCTCTCTCATCGCCTGTCTTCGAACGGGGACGGCACGTTCTCGCTGACCGAGCTGATGAGCGCGTTGAGGTCGATGCGTACGAGATCGACGTCCGCGATCCGCAGGGTCAGGTCACCGGCGAGCACCACGCCGCCCGCGAGCAGCCGGTCGAGCAGGTCGACCAGGGCGATCTCGCGCTGGGCGAGTGCGTCGATGTCGTGGTCGTCGGTGTAGTGGCTCATGCCGGGTCCCCCTTCGGCCGCTCGGCTGCGTCCTCCTTACCGGACGCCCCGATGTCCGCGAAGGAGTACGGCGCCCACGGGCCGGTCAGCTCGACCTGTACGCCCTCGCCCTCGGCGTCCTCGGGGGTCAGCGCGCGTACCTTCTCGACGAAGGCCTCGCTGTCCGCACGGGGCACCAGGTAGGCGGCGTTGAGCACGTTCTGCCCGCTGCGGCCGGAGAGCCGACCGTCCTGGAGGCGGTGCAGCAGGGCGTGCTCGGCGGCCTCCGAGAGCTCGGCGTGGATCCTGCGGCAGAGTGCGTCCGCGCGGTTCGAGGCGGTCTCCCGGGTACGTCGCTGGGCGAGCCGCTGCTGGAGGTAACTGCGCCCCGCGCCGGGCGTGTCCGCACTCGGCGCCGGCGCCTGCGTCTTCGGGGCGGCGGGGGCGGGCGCCGGATTCGAGGCGTACACCTTGACCCCCCACTCGATCCGGCCGTCCAGCCGGTCCAGGGTCGTGACGAAACGGCTGTGCCCGGATTCCAGGAGCCGCCGCACCCCGCTGTCGTCCCGGCAGATGGTGGCGAGCCGGAGCGGCACCGGGCTGGTGACCGTGGTCAGTGCGGTGATGACGTTCTGGTGGGTGCGGGCGGTGTCGGCCAGCCAGTCCAGGTCTTCGAGGTGGGCCTTGAGCGGCGCCTCGTCGAAGTCGGCGGCCGGCACCGGGCTGACCACGGCGACCAGGTCGCCGTGGTGCAGCAGCCGGGGCGGTTCCCCGTCCAGTCCGCGCCCGCCCTCGTCGGGGAGGACCCCGTCGAAGGGGCGGGTCACGGCGTAGACGTAACGGAGTTCCTCCTGGGGAATCGCTCCCGTGCCGGTGGTGTCTGTCGTAGCTGTCATGCCTTTTCGGTGTTCCCGTCCCGGGCGGATTCAAGCTTCCGCTCGCTCTCGCGTTCGCCCGCTGTGACGGCTTCCGCGGAGCTCGACTCCAGGTCGGCGATGCGGCGCTTGAGCCGCTCGTTCTCCTCGGCGATCTCGCGGCGCCTGGCGCCGGAGGACAGCGAAGGATCGTCCTCCCACCAGTCGATGCCCATCTCCTTGGCCTTGTCGACCGAGGCGACGATCAGGCGCAGTTTGATCGTGAGGAGCTCGATATCCAGGAGATTGATCTTGATGTCTCCCGCGATCACGACGCCCTTGTCCAGGACCCGTTCCAGGATGTCGGCGAGGTTGGCCCCGCCTCCCGACCCGTACGGGTCGGGCATTCTGGCAGCAGTGCTCATCGGTGACCCTTGTCTCCGGAGTCCGCGTACTCACGCTGCTTGCGGGAGTCCGCGTCCTCCTCGTCGTCGTCCTCGACGAGCTCGGCGTCCTCGTACTCGGCCTCGGGGTCCTCCTCCTCGGCCTCTTCCTCGTACTCGGCCTCCGGCTCGCCCTCTTCCTCGTCGTACTCGGCATCGGGCTCACCCTCTTCCTCGTACTCGGCCTCGGGTTCCCCGTCGTCCTCCTCGTACTCGGCGTCGGGGTCGTGTTCCTCGTCCCCCTCGTCCTCGTACTCGGCCTCCTGCTCGCCGTCGTCGGGGCCGTGCTCGTCGTCGCCCTCGTGCTCCTCGGAGTCCTGGCCCTCCTCCTCGGCGCGGGCCTCTTCCTCCTCGGCGATGGCGTCCTCGTGGGTCTTGACGACCTCGCCGTCCTCGATGGTGCCGCGCCACCCGTCGTCGATTTCGCCCTTCATCGAGATGTGCCGGGCGTAGTTCTTGAGGTCGAGCCGGGCCCGGCGGCCCTGGGCGCGCCAGATGTTGCCGGTCTTCTCGAACAGGCCCTTGGGGTAGTACTCCATGACCAGGCACACCCGGGTGAGGTTGTCGCCCAGCGGGTGGAAGGTGACGACGCCCTTGGTGGTGCCCTTGGCACCCTCGGTGGTCCAGGAGAGCCGGTGGTCCGGCAGCTGCTGGGTGGTGTGGGCCTTCCAGCTCCGGTTGGACCAGAAAACCTTCAGCTTCCAGTCGGAGGTGGTGTCGTCGGCGGTGGTGGCGCTCTTGACGCCCTTGGCGAAGGTGGAGAAGTCCTCGTAGCGGGTCCACTGGTCGTAGGCGACCCGTACCGGCACGCCGACGTCGATGGTCTCCAGGATGACGATCGGCTTGCCTCCGCCGCCGCCCTTCTTGCGCTTGCCCTTGCCGCCGAACAGGCCGGACACCGCGTCCTTGGCCTTGTCCTTGAGGTGGCCGGCGCCGAGTTCCACGGCGCTGCGCACCGGGCCCTTGCCCTCGGCGAGCTTGCGGCCGCCGTCCAGGGCGAGCTTGGCGAAGCCGGGGCTGTTGCCCTCGGCGATGTCGGTGAGCTTGGAGGTGGACTCGCCGAGCTTGCGGCCCACGCCGACCAGTACGCGCTCGGCCTGGGCGGCCAGATACGCCTGGAACTCCTGCTTCAGCCGGTCGGTGATCTCACTGTCCGGCTTGAGTGCGCCGGTGAGGCTCTCGGCGGGATTCTTGGTGTCAGCCACGGCCACGGCCTCCCCTCGATGCGGTCTTCTTCGCTGCCCCGGCGGTCTTCTTGGCGGTGCCGGAGGTGGTCTTCTTCGCCGCCGTACCGGAAGCGGTTCGCGAGGCGGTCTTCTTGGCCGCGCCGGCGCCGGATGCGGTCTTCTTGGCGGTCCCGGAACCGGTCTTCCCGGCCGTACGGGAGCCGGACGCGGACCCGGACGAGCCCGAGCGGGAGGAACCGGAACGGGAGGAACCGGAGCGGGACGACCCGGATTCCGAGGAACGGGAATCGGACGGACCGGACTCGGAGGACGCCGCCCTCTTGCGGGTCTGCCGCCGGGGCTGCTCGCGCTCCTCGGTCTCCTCCTCGGGCTCCTCGTCCTGCTCCTCGTCCCGGCCCTTGTCCTGGTCCTTGAGACTGGTGATGTCCGGCACGATGCCGGCCGCCTTGTCCTGGACGTTGAGAGTGCTGCTGTGCAGCCGGTCGGCGAGCCCGCCGAGCTGGCGGTTGATGATCGCACCGGTGGCGGCCTTGCCGACGCCGCGCATGTCCTCGCGCAGCTGGTCGCCTATCTCCTTGAACTGCGGGTTGTTCTGCAACTGAGAGGAGGCGAAGTCCATCAGCGCCTTCGGGCTCAGCTGCAGCTTCTTGCCCGCGACGAAAGTGCCGACGGCGAAGGCGAACTTGAGCTTCTTCGTCCGCCCCAGCAGATAGCCCGCTCCTACAGCGAGCCCCAGGCCGAGCCTGTTGTTCATGACGAATCCTGCTTTCCGGTCGTTTTCGGGTCGAGCCCCACTGTCGGGCCCCGCTCAGGACGGGCCCCGCTCAGGGCGGGGGAGCCTGTTGCTGCCTCTGCTGGTGTTCCAGCCGGTCGAGGAGCTCGTCCTCACGGCGGTCGAACTCCGCGTCGTCGATCTCGCCGGACTCCAACTGCCCTTCCAGGCGCCGGAGTTCGGCCTGAATCGCCGCGGGGTCGTAGTACTGCTTCTCCGCCTCCGAGACCACCTGCCGCAGCACCCAGCCGGTGCCGCGGACAGGGGCCAGCGGAAGCAGCAGCAGCTCACCCAGGAGACCCATGGGTTCTCATTCCACGAAGCTGTAGGGGGGCAGCGGGCCGTTGACCTGAAGCACCAGGTGCGGGGCCTCGCGCTGGAGCGCGTCCACCGCGTCACTGAACGAGGCGGCGTCCTCGCGCCCCACCAGGAAGGACACGTTGGCCAGCCAGCCGGTGGACTCGGGCCCCGGGCTGACGTCCACCGAGGCACCCTCAAGTGCCTCGCGCACCAGCTGCGCGTCCTGCTGCTCGCGCTGCTGCACGGCGGCCACGACACGCTCGCCGAGCTGGAGCTTCTGCTCGTAACTGCCGCCACCCGCAGCCCTGTTGGCCTCGTTGAGGGTGCGCAGCTCGGCGTTCTCGGCCAGTACGTGGTGCAGTACGGCCTCTTCGTCGTGGGTGGCCTTGACGTTGTACTCGACCTTGCCCTCAAGGGCGTCGAGCCGCTCCAGATAGTGCTTCTCGCGTTCGGCGAGGACGGTGCTCACCGCCTCGTCGTCGGTCGAGACGCTGCCGAAGCGCATCGGCAGTACGGCGCCGCTCGCGCCGGCCTCGGAGAGCACGCTCTGGTGGGCGAGCAGATCGCGGCGCTTGGGCCGCAGATTCTCCGGGCTCTCGCTGACCAGGGCGGTCAGTTCGCCGGTCCTGATGAGCCGGACGGGCTGCGGCGGATCGCCGACTCCGCCCATCCGCTCCGGGAGCCCGGGGTGAGCCGCCCGGGTGATTCCGTAGACGTAGGTGCTCATTCCTGCTCCTCCTTCCGGCGGGACGTGGTGCGCCGCGCCCGCGGCTTCGACTCGCTCTGGCCGCCCTCGTCACGTGCCTGCTGGAACGCGCCGGATATGGTCTCGGCCGCTCCGGACAGGGCGCCCTTGGTCTTGCCGGACGCGCCCTTCTCCATCATGTCGCCGGTGATGTCGGTCAGACCCGAGGGCTTCTTGGCACCGGTCTCCAGGTCGAGACGGTTACAGGCCTCGGCGAACCGCAGATAGGTGTCCACGCTCGCCACCACGACACGGATGTCGATCTTCAGGATCTCGATGCCGACCAGGGAGACACGGACGAACGCGTCGATGACGAGCCCCCGGTCGAGAACGAGCTCCAGGACGTCGTAGAGGCCGCTGGTACCGCCGCCGCCTCCACCACCTTGCTGTGCCGGTACAACGGACATATGAACCGGTCCTCCTTCTCTTGCTTCTCTTGATCGGTTGCGCGGGCACCCCTGGGGTGCGCGGCACGCTCAGGTGCCGTGGGCCGGTGTTACTTCTTGTCGGCCCGGCCGCGCTCGTAACGGCCGACGCGGCGATATCCGGTGAGCTCGCCCTCCGGGTCCAGCTGGACCTCGTAACTGGCGAGCAGGCTCATGGTGTCGGGGACGCGCTCCAGTTCGAGCACCTCGACCCTCAGCACCCAGCCGCCCTCCGACTGCTCGAAGGAGGACACGGATTCGGCGGGCATTCCGGTGAGTTCCGAAATCTGCTCGCGGGCCGCCCGAAGGATCTGCATCGGGCCCGGCTTACGCGGCTTCGATTTCGGCTCTTCGGCCTGCTCGTGCCGTTCTTCGCTCTGTTCTTCGTCGGCCTTGGCTTGCGTTTTCTTCGGAGTGTTCTCTGATGTATTTGCCATGTCAGCCTCGGAGGTGCGGGTATCCCGGCAGGTCTGGCGCAAACCCCGCAACGGGTGAGCGTTGTTCGAATCACGGCGGGGTACTCGTCGCGCCATGACAACAACAGACAGCGGAGAGTTCCCGGAGGTCCGCACGCGCATTCCCGCGCGGCTGGACCGGTTGCCGTGGTCCCCCTGGCACTGGAGGATCATCATCGGCCTCGGCACGGTGTGGATCCTCGATGGCCTGGAAGTGACCATCGTCGGCAATATCGTCGTACGGCTCGCCGAAGAGGGAAGCGGTATCGCGATCACCACCACGCAGGTCACCACTACCGCCGCCGCACTCTATGTGGCGGGTGCGTGTGTGGGCGCCCTGTTCTTCGGCCGTCTCACCGACCTCTTCGGCCGCAAGAAACTCTTCATCATCACGCTCGCCGTCTATCTCGCGGCGACCGCGGCGACCGCACTGGCCGAATCGGCGTGGTTCTTCTTCGTCTGCCGGTTCTTCACCGGATTCGGTATCGGCGGTGAATACGCGGCGATCAACTCGGCCATCGACGAACTGATTCCGAGCAGGCTGCGCGGCCGTATCGACCTGATCATCAACGGTACGTTCTGGGCCGGCGCGGCTCTCGGTGCGCTGGCGTCGGTGGCGCTGCTGGACACGGACCTGTTCCCGAAGGACGTGGGCTGGCGGCTGGCGTTCGCGATCGGGGTGGTGCTGGGTCTGGTGATCCTGCTGGTACGTCGCCATGTGCCGGAAAGCCCGCGCTGGTTGATGGTGCACGGCAGGAACGAGGAGGCCGACCGCATCGTCTCCGAGGTCGAGCGGAAGGTCGCCGACGAGACCGGCGAGCGGCTGCCGGACCCGGAGGAGGAGATCACCGTCAGGCAGCGCGGCTCGATCGGCTTCCTGGAGATCATGCGGACCGTCTTCTCGCAGTACCGCAAGCGGGCGATCCTGGGCCTGTCGCTCTTCATCGGGCAGGCGTTCCTCTACAACTCGATCACCTTCGGGTACGCCGTCATCCTGGACAAGTTCTTCGGCGTGGGGACGGGGTCGGCGGCGTACTACTTCGCCGTCATCGCGGTCGGCAATCTGCTCGGACCGCTGATCCTGGGCCACTTCTTCGACTCGGTGGGCCGGGTGCCGATGATCGCCGGGACGTACATCCTGTCCGGGCTCCTCCTCTTCGGCACCGCCATGCTCTTCCAGAACGGCGCCCTGACGGCCACCACCATGACCGCCTGCTGGTGCGTCGTTCTCTTCTTCGCCTCGGCCGGGGCGAGTTCGGCCTATCTGACGGTCAGTGAGGTCTTTCCGCTGGAGACCCGCGCCATGTGCATCTCCTTCTTCTACGCGGTGGGCACGGCCCTCGGCGGCATCACAGGCCCGATCCTTTTCAACGGCCTGGTCAGCAGCGGCAAGCCCGCGGACACCACTCTGGCCTTCTGCATCGGTGCGGGCCTGATGGTCGCCGCAGGCATCGTCGAATCCTTCCTCGGCGTCAAGAGTGAACGCCGAAGCCTGGAGTCGATCGCCGCACCCCTGAGCACGGTGCCCCCGGCCCCCAGCGGCAGGACGGCGTAGAGGCAAGAGGGCGTAGCGGCGGGAGGTGGGGGCGGCTCCGGCGGGGCCGCCCCCCTACCCCACCGCCTTCAGCCTCTTTCTGGCCGGGCCCAGTGAGCGTCCCCTCGTCAGTACCCCCGCCCAGGGGTTCCGCTTCGCCTGCTCCAGGATTGCGTCCACGTCAGCGAGGGACCACGTCCGGGCAGTCACTCCCGGGTCGTCCACCTGCTCCCAGGAGATCGGCACCGCCACCGGCGCCCCCGCCAGCGCCCGCGGCGACCACGGCGCCACCCCCGTCTGCGCATACGCGTTGCGCTGCACGTCCAGATACAGCCGGTCCCCGCGCGCCCTCTTGCGCACCGCGGTGGTCAGCGTCGACGGATACCGGTCCGCCAGCACCTCCGTCACCTCCCTCGCGAAGCCCCGCGACTCCTCGAAGGTGGTGTGGCCGTTCAGCGGGACGATCACATGGAGCCCCTTGGAGCCCGTCGTCATCAGCGCCGAGGGCAGGTTCAACTGGTCCAGCAGTTCGCCCAGTCGGCGCGCCGCGTCCCGTACCGCCCCGAAGTCGTCCCGCGCCGGATCCAGGTCGAAGATCAGCCGGTCCGGCCACGGCAGCCGCTCGGTGCGCGACAGCCACCGGTGCAGGGCCAGGCACGCCTGGTCGGCGAGGAAGACCAGGGTGGCGCTGTCGTCGCAGACGACGTGGCGTACCGTCCCGCCCTCCTTGTCCAGCTTCGACCGCCGCACCCACGCCGGATAGCTCTCCGGAGTGTCCTTCTGAAGGAAGCTCGGCCCCTTCACCCCGTCCGGCCGCCGCTCCAGCATCAGCGGCCGGTCGCGCAGCTGCGGCAGCATGAACAGGGCGATCCGCCGGTAGTACGCCGCCAGGTCCGCCTTGCTGATTCCGGGGTCGGGAAAGAGCACCTTGTCGGGGCGGTGGACCGTGACGGTGTGCCGGCCGGCCCGGACGTCCAGCGTGCCGTCCGGGTCGTTGCCGTGGGCGGCACCGCTCATCGCACCACGGCCTTCTCCACCAGCAGCCGTACGGCCGTCGCCACCGACTCCGCGTCGATCCCGGCGCCGTACAACTGCTCGTCGGGGGTTGCCGATCCGGGCATGCTCGACACGGCGAGCCGGACCAGTCGCGGGGTCGGCCTGCCGTCGGCGAACGCCTCGGCGACGGCGTCGCCCAGCCCGCCCTCGGGGTGGTGGTCCTCCACGGTGACCAGGCACCCGGTCTCCTCGGCCGCCGCCCACAGGGTCCGGGCGTCCACCGGCTTGACCGAGTACAGGTCGATCACCCGTACGTCGATGCCGTCGGCGGCCAGCAGCCGCGCCGCCTCCAGCGCCTCCGGCACGGTCGTCCCGGCGGCCACCAGCGTCAGCCGGTCCTGCTCGCCCCGCCGCAGCACCTTGGACCCGCCGACCGGGAACTCCTCGTCGGGGCCGTAGATGACCTCGCTCTTGCCCCGGCCGGTGCGCAGATAGCGGATGCCCTTGAGGTCGGCCATGGTGGCGACCAGCCGCGCGGTCTGGTTGGCGTCGCACGGGCACAGCACCGTGCTGCCGTGCACGGCGCGCATCATCGCCAGGTCCTCCAGGCCCATCTGGGAGGGCCCGTCCTCACCGATCGCGACGCCCGCGTGCGAGCCGATCACATTGAGGTCGGCCCGGCTGATCGCGGCCATCCGGAGGAAGTCGTGGGCGCGGGTGAGGAAGGCGGCGAAGGTGGCGACGTACGGCACATGGCCGCGCACCTGCATCCCGACGCCCGCCGCGACCAGCAGCTGTTCGGCGATGTAGCACTCGAAGTACCGGTCGGGGTGTTCCTTGGCGAAGTACTCGGCCCGAGTGGAGTCGCCGACCTCGCCGTCCAGCACCACCACATCGCTGCGGGCCGAGCCGAGCGCGGTGAGCGCCTGGCCGAAGGCGTCGCGGGTGGCGACCTGGTCACCGTTGTCGGCGGCGGTCTCGAAGCGGGGCAGGGTCAGATGCCCGCTGGGTACGGCGTGCAGGGTGCGGGCCGCCGCCGGCTTCGCCACGTCGACATGGATCGCCCGTACGCCGCCCAGTTCGGCGATCGCCTCCGTCGCGTCCGGGAGCGGCTTGCCGTGCTTGCCCTCCTGGTCGGCGACCGCCTCCACTCCCTTGCCCTTGACGGTGCTCGCCAGGATCGCGGTCGGCTGTCGCAGCGTCGAACGGGCCTCCTCGTACGCCCGGTCCACGGCCTGCGCGTCGTGTCCGTCGACCTCGATGGTGTGCCAGCCGAACGCCTTGAGGCGCCGGGCGTACGCGTCGAGGTCGCGTCCGTGCCGGGTCGGGCCGCGCTGGCCCAGCCGGTTGACGTCCACGATCAGGGTGAGGTTGTCGAGCTGCTCGACGGCGGCGTGCTCGACGGCCTCCCACACCGACCCCTCGGCCATCTCGCTGTCCCCGCTGATCACCCACACCCGGTACGGGACCCGGTCCAGCCGCTTGCCGGACAGGGCCACCCCCACTCCCACCGGCAGGCCTTGCCCGAGCGAGCCCGTTGCCACGTCCACCCAGGGCAGTCGCGGGGTGGGGTGCCCTTCGAGGCGGCTGCCCTGGCGGCGGAAGGTGAGCAGTTCCTCGTCGGTGATCGCGCCGGCCGCCCGGTACATGGCGTACAGCAGCGGCGAGGCGTGCCCCTTGGAGAGGATCAGGTGGTCGTTGCCCGGGTGGTCGGGGCGCTCGAAGTCGTAACGCAGATGGTTCGCCAGGAGCACCGCGCCCAGTTCGGCGGCGGACATGGACGAGGTCGCGTGGCCGGACCCGGCCGCATCCGTGGCGCGAACGGAGTCCACCCTCAACTGCTGTGCGAGTTCGGCGAGTTCGGCGGCCGTCAGTCCTTCGGTGGGCATGTGTCTCCTCTGCGGTGCGGGTCTGCGATGCGTATGTGGCGGCTGTGGCGGCCTCGCGGTCGGCGCTCGGTCGGATACCTGTCGGGACTCGTCCCGCGTGCCCTCCCCGAGCCCACCCAAACTCCGTGATCGGTGTGTTTCCGGACGTCCCCGCGGGTTACTCGCCACAGTAGGAAGCTCACTCTGTTGGAAGGCACTCCCGTTGGAAGGCGCACTCCCCATGACCGAATTCGGCTACTTCCTCTCGTGCGAGGAGTTCGGACCCGTCGAGCTGGTGGAACAGGCCCGGATGGCCGAGCAGGCGGGTTTCCAGTCGCTGTGGATCTCCGACCACTTCCACCCGTGGAACGGCGAGCAGGGCCAGAGCCCGTTCGTCTGGTCGGTGATCGGCGCGCTGTCCGAGGCGGTGTCGCTGCCGGTGCAGACGGCGGTGACCTGCCCGACCGTGCGAATGCATCCGGCGATCGTGGCGCAGGCGGCGGCCACCGCGGCGGTGCAGCTGGGGGGCCGGTTCCGGCTGGGAGTGGGCAGCGGGGAGGCGCTCAACGAGCACATCATGGGCGGCCCCTGGCCGAGCGCCCGGGTGCGGCTGGACATGCTGGAGGAGGCCGTCCAACTGATCCGCAACCTCTTCGACGGCAATGAGGTCAGCCACGACGGCAGGCACTACAAGCTGGAGAACGCCCGGTTGTACACGGTGCCGGACGAGCCCGTCCCGATCGACATCTCCGCGTTCGGTCCCAAGGCGATGTCACTGGCCTCCCGGGTCGGCGACGGGCTCATCACCATGACGCCCGACGAAGGCGCGGTGACCCGGTTCCGCAAGGGCGGCGGCAGGGCGAAGCCGGTCAGCGGCGGCTACAAGGTCTGTTACGGGCCGGACCGGGCGGCGGCGGTCGACACCGCGCACCGACTGTGGGCCAATGAGCAGCTGCCCGGCGAGATGGGCCAGATCCTCTCCACCCCACGGCACTTCGAGCAGGTGTCCCAGCTGGTCACCAAGGAGATGGTGGCCGACAAGGTGGTGTGCGGCGACGACGTGGACGCCCACGTGGGGCGGCTGCGGGCGTACACCGACGCCGGGTTCGACCGGGTCTTCGTCAACCAGATCGGCCCGGACCAGCGCGGCTTCTTCGACTTCTACCGCACCAAGGTGCTGCCACAGGTTCAGGAGCCCTGAGATGCGACTGACGCAGGTCGTCCACCACCCGTCCCCCGCCTGGCGCCCGACCCCGCGCACCCGGCTCTGCTACCTGGCCGCCCGCCTCAGGTCCGTCGTACTGCGGCGGCGGAACGCCTGACGGGACCGCGACCGTGGACACCGCGAACGGCTCCCCGTCCGCCCGTGAAGGCGCCCGGCTCCCCCTCCAACAGCTCGAAGTGACCTGCTTCTCGGTGCCGACCGACGCCCCGGAGGCGGACGGCACCCTCACCTGGGAGGCCACCTGGGTGGTGGTGGTCGAGGCGCGGGCGGCGGACACCGTGTACGGCACCGGCTGGACGTACGCGCCCACCGCGGTCGCCACCCTGATCACCCAGGACTTCTGCCCGCTGCTCCTGGGCCTGGACGTCCTGGACATCCCGGCGGCGCACGAGGTGATGTGCTCCGCGGTACGTGACCTCGGCCGGCCGGGGCTCACCTCGGCGGCCATCTCGGCGGTGGACCTCGCCCTCTGGGACCTCAAGGCCCGGCTCCTCGGCCTGCCCCTCGCCCGGCTGCTCGGCGCGGCCAGGGAGGCGGTGCCGGTGTACGGCAGCGGCGGTTTCACCACGTACCACGACACCCATCTGGCCTCCCAGCTCGCGGGCTGGGTGCACGGGCAGGGCATCGACCGGGTCAAGATCCAGATCGGCGAAGCCCGGGGCAGGGCGGCCGTCCGCGACCTGGACCGGACCCGTCTCGCCCGCGAAGTGATAGGCAGCCAGGCGGAGTTGTACGTCGATGCCAGTGGGGCGTACACCCGCAAGCAGGCGGTGCGGATCGGTGCGCCGCTCGCCGAGTACGGGGTGGGCTGGTTCGAGGAACCGGTCCCGCCGGACGACCTGGCGGGGCTGCGGCTGGTCAGGGACGCGGTGG
Organism: Streptomyces sp. NPDC051561; assembly: GCF_044454195.1. Taxonomy (NCBI): domain Bacteria; kingdom Bacillati; phylum Actinomycetota; class Actinomycetes; order Kitasatosporales; family Streptomycetaceae; genus Streptomyces; species Streptomyces sp. NPDC051561. The sequence goes on from NZ_JBITDM010000016.1 coordinate 26,694, forward strand.
TGTCCGATGTCGCGGCGGGCGCGCACGGCGGTGGCCTGGCGCCCTTCGCCCGGATGGTGACGGCGGGCTCGGTCGACTGCCTGGTGCTGGACGCGACCCGGTGCGGGGGTGCGACGGACTTTCTGCGGGCGGCGGCGCTCGCCCAGGCGCACGGCCTGGAGATCTCCACCCACGGCGCCCCGCACGCCCACGCGCATCTCGCGGCGGCGGTGCCCAATCTGCGGCATGTGGAGTGGTTCCACGACCATGTACGGGTGGAGTCGATGTTCTTCGACGGGGCACTGGATCCGACGGGTGGCGCGCTGCGGGTCGACTCGGGTGCACCGGGGCACGGCCTGACGTTCCGTCACGAGGAGGCGGAGCCCTACCGGGTGGCGTGACCGGGTGAGAGGTCGTGACCTGGCGAGAGGTGCGGGGTCCCCACCGGAGGGGCGTCTCAGGCCATCCAGGGCACGCGGCAGGTGTGGGCGGCCATGCCTTCGGGGCAGAGGCCGCGGATCACCGCGTTGCGGACCGACCGCCAGTTCTTCAGCGAGCAGTCCAACTCCAGCCGCAGCTCCACCGATTGGCGTGCACCGCTGTCCTGCCCCGGGTTCTCGATGGCCCACTGCTCCGCGAGCAGGTCGTACCCCTCGGCCGCCGACATCCCGCTGCCGCGGAAGGTGTCGGTGACGTACAGGCGCACGATCCGGGCGCTGCGCGGCAGCACGGCCCCGCGGACGACCCCCTCGACCCAAGCGAGGCCGTCCTCGTCGGCGTACAGACCGAAACTCATCGTGCGTTTGCTCATGGCACCGACTTCCCGGGGTGGGGACGGGGGTCTAGAGATCGTCGCGCACGCGCACCGCGTCGCATTCCCGATCCGACAGGAACGATGCCATCGCGGACCCTTCGTCGGCGACCGCTTTTCGGTCCTCCCCGCTCAGCTTGCTCAGTGGTGAGACGACCACCGCTCCGGCGTCGACGGTCCAGGTCGCGCGGACCCGCCCGTCGACCAGCACCACCCGCTCCCCCTTCACCGACAGCCCCTTGTGCGCGTCGTCGATGATCCGGCTGCGGTCGTGGTAACCGAGGATCGCGTTGTCGAACGCGGGCAGGAACCGCACCGGGGCAGGCGTATCGGCATCCGGTCGCGGAGCGTCCGGCAGATCGAGCAGCACCCGCCCCCGCTCGTCCCGGAACGACACCAGCTCCTCGCGTACGGCGGCCACCGCGGCCGGCAGCCCGGCCACACCCGACCAGGCGCGCAGGTCGGCGGAGGCGGCGGGGCCGTAGGCGGCCAGGTAGCGGCGTACGAGGACCTGCCCGACGGGGTCGGACGGGTCGTCCGGCAGCGGGTCGGCCTCCCGCCCCAGCCAGGTGGCGAGCAGCAGGTTGCGCACTCCCGCCTTCTGCCGCCACAGCCCGCGCGGCGGCAGCTGCACCGTCGACAGCACGCCCGCCACCAGCAGTTCCCCGAGCGGCCTCACCCCCACGTCGGGCCAGCGCCCGCCAACCTCCTTCACCAGCTCCGTCATCGTCCGCGGCTCCCCGTCGGCCATCACCGCACGCCCCGCCTCGGCCAGCTCCGCCGGATCGACGTCCGCCAACTCGCTGCGATAGACCCCGAAGACCTTCTGCCGCAGCATGGCGTCGTGCCGCGACCGCCAGGCGAGGGCGTCCTCGCCGGTGACCAGGTGGACGGTGCGCCGCATGAGATGCGTCCGCACCACCTGCCGTCCGCTCACCAGCTCCGACAGCTCGGCCGGGTCGAAGTCGCGCAGCCGTGAGAAGAGCCCGGCGAACGGTTCCTGCGGCTCCTGCGCCTGAAGCCCGCCCAGATGCCTCACCGCGTCGAGGGCGGACAGGTCGGCCCGGTCGAGCAGCAACTGGCGGGCGAGGGTCGCGCGGTTGAGGGCCCGGGTGTCGAGAACCGTCATGGTGGTGTTCCGCTCCTGTCGTCTCCGGCGGGCAGACGCCGCCCGCCACCACAGTGGCACGCGACCCGGCCGGATCCTGTCCTACTCGTGAAGCTCCCACCCGCACCGCACCCCAGCCCGCCGCACCCGCTCACCGAGGCGGACCGCCCCCGCGCACCGTGCGGCGCCCGGCGTCACCTACTTGCGGCCCACCTCGGGCGCACTCACCGGCACCGGCGGAGCCCCCGGCACCGCGGCCGGCCCCTCTGCCGCGGCCCCCGGTTCGACACCGGGAGCCACCTTCACACGCCCCGCGCCCGAGTCCTCACCCAGACCCGCACCTGCACCCACGCCCATGCCCGCACCCACACCGGGCCGGCCGGGCCTGGCCGCCTGCCGCAGCATCACCGCCGCGATCAGCAGCGCCGCCGCCACGATCAGCGCGGACGCCCACATCGGGAGCACCAGCCCCAGGGCCAGCACCACACCCGTCACCAGCGCCGCGCCGCCGTACAGCCCCGCCGCACCCGCGCCCGCGTACAACCGGGCGGGCCGGCGCTGCTCCTTCATCCGCTCCCGGAGTTCCTCGGCGACGGCCTCGCGCACCGCCCGGGTGATCTCCTGCGAGGGGTTCAGCTTCGGTGCCGCGCCCGCACCCTTTCCCAAGTTCGTATCCATGTTCGTACCCATGCGCTCCGCATACCCGTCAGCCGTTCCACTACGCACCAGCCCTTGCCAGCCCCTTGCCCCGCAACCCTCACGTCCACATTTCAAGACGCGTATCTCACGATGTAACACGCGGGCGTACGGTGAACGCAGTCAGCGCCCACCACGCGTGAACGGGGTACCACCATGCCGAAAGAGACCGCCGTCTACACCCACGGCCACCACGAGTCCGTACTGCGCTCCCACACCTGGCGCACCGCCGAGAACTCCGCCGCGTACCTGCTCCCCCATCTGAACCCCGGCGCCCACGTCCTGGACGTCGGCTGCGGCCCCGGCACCATCACTGCCGACCTGGCCCGGCTGGTCGGCCCGGAAGGCCGGGTCACCGGCGTCGACGCCGCGCCCGGCATCCTCGACCAGGCCCGCGCCACCGCGTCAGAACACGGCCTGGACAACACCGACTTCACCACCGCCGACGTCCACGCCCTCAACTTCCCCGACGACTCCTTCGACGTGGTCCATGCCCATCAGGTGCTCCAGCACGTCGGCGACCCCGTCACCGCCCTGCGCGAAATGCGCCGCGTGTGCCGCCCCGGCGGAATCGTCGCGGCCCGTGACGCCGACTACGCGGCGATGGCCTGGTATCCCGAACTCCCGGTCCTGGGAACGTGGTTGGACCTGTACGAACGGGTCGCCCGCGCCGCCGGCGGCGAGCCGGACGCGGGCCGCCGACTGCGCTCCTGGGCCCAGCGGGCCGGCTTCACCGACGTAACCTCCTCCGCCGCGAGCTGGTGCTACGCCGCCGAGGGCGAGCGCGCCTGGTGGAGCGGCCTCTGGGCGGACCGTACGACCGCCTCCTCCTACGCCACCCTCGCCGTCGACGGCGGCCACGCAACTCCCGCACAGCTCAAGGAGATCGCCGAGTCGTGGCGCGACTGGGGCACCCGCGAGGACGCCTGGTTCATGGTCCCGCACGGCGAAATCCTCTGCCGCGCCTGAGAGCTGCCGCACCCCGGGGGCTGCCGCACCCCGGGGCTACCGCACCCCCGGGCCGCCTCGCCCGAGAGCGCGCGATCCGCAACCGGTTTCCCCCCGAATCGATCACGCCCCCAGCCCTCCCCAACTACCCTCGCCCCCATGGACATCCTGGGAACCACCCTGCGCATCTACGTCGACGACACCGACGCACTGGAACGCACTGCCGCCTTCTACGAGCGCATCACCAGCAGCCGTGCCCAGCGCTTCGAACGCGGTGGGGTGTCGGTGGCCGCCGTCGGCTGCTTCCTGGTGATGTCGGGACCGCCCGAGGAGATCGACCTGCTGCGCAAGGTGGCGGCGACCGTCGCCGTGACGGACGTGGAACAGGCCCACATCACCCTCACCGCGGCCGGCGCCCAGATCATCGCGGGCCCGGTCGCCACCCCGGTCGGCCGCAACCTGATCGCCCTGCACCCGGACGGCTCGGTCTTCGAGTACGTGGACCGGGGCGGCGCGCAGTAGACATCGTCCCGGCCGCCCTCCAGTAGCCCCGTACAACCCGTCGCTGCCATTCGACGCGGGCCGGTGCGAGTTCCTCGCATTCTGCGCTGCCTGAAGCCGTAGGTGGTCACACTGGCGTTGGCGCGGGCGTCGACCACCACCACGTCCACGCCGCGGGTGCCGACGACCTCCGCGACCTCGTCGACGAGCGCGAACAGCCTGAGTGCGTCCGCGCGGCGGAGCAGCGGAACCTCCTTGGGCAGCCGGGCCACCCGGGGACGCAGCACATACGCGACCGTCAGCACCACCGCGCCGACGAGGGGCTGCACCACGGTGCTCCAGCCGAGCACCACCAGCAGCAGCCCGCCCACCACCATGGCGAGCGTGACGGCGTGCACCGTGGTGGCGATCAGCAGTGCGAGGACGGCCTCCCGGCCACGCGGGGGCCTGGCCCGGGAGTCGACGTCGGGCAGTGGCTCCCGGAAGAGCTCCTCGCCGTACTCGTGCGCGAGCCTGCGGCGCAGTGCCTCGACCCGGCCGGGTGCGGGCTCGTCCTGCTGCCCGTCGCCGGGGTCCACGTTCCAGCCGCAGGCGGCGCACCAGTCGACGTGGAGCGGGTCCACCGGCACCCAGGCCTCGCAGGCCGGGCAGCGTCTGGAACCCACTTGCGGGTCCACCGCACCGGCGGCGGAGTTCCGGAGTCCGGCGCTACGCCTGTTGCGGCCCCCGGAAGTCGTAGGCCTCCGGCACCGGTTCGTCCGTCAGCTCCGCCCATATGTCGCTGAGTACCGTCGCTCCTTCGCGCAGGTCGGCCACTTCGAAGCCCTCGTCGAAGAGGGCGCGAGCGGCCTGCCGGTCGCCCTCGGCGACCAGCAGGGTCGCCTCGATCAGGCGGAAGCGGCCGGTGCGGCGGGTGGCGGGGCGCAGGCCTTCCCAGACGGTGCGGGCCTGGGCGGGGCGGCCCGCCGCGAGCAGGGAGGCGATGGCTTCGCGGCCGAGGGCGGCGGTGGCGGCGGTCCAGGTGTCGCCCTCGCGGCGTTCCTCGCAGAGGTCGGCGAAGGCCTCGGCGTAGAGGTCGGCGGCCCGTTCCGGGTGGCCCGCCTCGCAGTCGGCGAGGGCGAGGCAGCGGAGCAACGGCCATCGGGAGGGGGCGAGTTGGAGGCCTCGTTCCCAGCTGCGGACCGCTTGGGCGAGGTCGCCCGCGTGCCACTGGGCGACGCCGAGATGGTACTCGGTGAGGGGTTCGGCGGGGGCGGTCTCCAGCATGTCGCGCCAGTGCGGGGCGACCAGGGTGGGGCCCGGCGGGGTGACCTTGCGGGGGTAGGGGAAGGTGCCGGTGCGGAGCAACTCCAGCCAGGGCTCCTGGAGTTCGGTGAGGTTGGACTCGGGGAAGGGAGTGCCGGGGAGCTTGTGTCCGGCGCGCAGCACTTCCAGGGCGCCCCAGCCGGAGCCGGTGGCCAGGGGTTCGGACGGCTCCAGGTCGGCGTGCGCGAGCCAGGCGGTGTACGCGGCGTCGACGCCGGCGCGCGGCAGTGCGTCCTCAAGGGCGCGCTCGGTGGCGGCGCGGGCTGCCGTCCAGTCGTCCCCGTGGACCGTGTCCGGGTCGGCGGCGAGGGGTCCGTACGCCTCCAACCAGCTGAAGTCCGCGCCGGGTTCGAGGGGGACGTGCTCCAGTTGGGTCCTGGCGAGGCCGGCCTGGATCTCGGTGTATCCCGGGGTGCCCGGTTCGGTCAGCCACTCCTGCCAGCGGCGTCCGCCCTGCCCCGATCCCCAGAGGAACAGCTTGCGGCCGCGCAGCCGGTCGGTGGAGGTCTGGACGAGGCCCTGCCCGGCCGCGTCGAGGGCCGCGATCCACTTCCGGGATTCCCCGGGCACCTCGTAGAAGTAGTCGGCGGGGTGTGCGCCGTGGGCCGGGTAGCTGCGGTCGACGCCCTCGGAGCGGGGGGAGGGGACCCGGTTGAGGGTGTGCGCGTAGCCGAAGTGCCAGGCCTCGTCGGCGGGGGCAATGACGCGGGTGCGTGCGGTCTCCTCGACGGCGGTGTTGGACCACCAGTAGGTGGGCACGGTGCGCTCGTGCGGATTGCGGATCCGTACGCCGACGTACAGGAAGTCGGAGTCGGCAGGCAGCCAGAGGTCCACCTGGAAGGGCAGGTCGCGCAGCCGCTCCCACTCCCAGAGCCGGACCATCTCACCCCCGTCGGGTGCGGGGACGACGGCCGCGTGCACTGGGGCACAGGTGAGGGTGGTGTGGCCGGTGGCGCCTATGTTCCACTCGATGCCGCCGGAGAACCAGGCGCCGTTGAGCGCGAAGTCCGCGGGCTGGAACACCGGATTCCGGTAGACCAGTTCGCGGCCGGTGCTCTTGTGGTGCAGGGAGTGGATCCGGCCGCCGAGTCCGGGCAGGACGGTCACCCGCAGCCGGTCGTTCTCGATCACGATCGTGTCCAGACCGGTCTCCGTACGCTCGCGTCCGTACCCGTCCAGGGTCCGCACCGGCAGCAGTGTGCGCAGCGGCGCATGCCCCAGCTGGCGGACCATGTCCCGCGGCATCCCCTGCTTCGACCTCTCGTCCAGCACGTGCACCTGGTCCAGGGTGCGCAGCCCCGGCAGTGGGTTCTCCGGGCCCAACGGGGCGGCGGGCAGGGTCAGTACGGCACGTCGCACGGTCGTGGCCAAAACAACCTCACTGGGGTCCGGGAAGCTCCGGGCGCAGCGGACGACGCCCTTCTTCGGTATCCATCCGAACACGCCGGGTACCGGCCTGACCAGGGGTTCCACCGGTCAGAAATATGCAAAGACGCGTCACCCGGGGCCCTCCGGGCGACCGGCTTGGACACCATGGAGATCAGCCGGAAAGGGCGGCGGTGAGGTCAATCTCGATCAGCTGCCCGGCGAACCCCAGTTGAGCGACGCCCAGGAGGGTGCTCGCGGAGGTGAAGGCGGGGGCCAGCTCCGAGGCCAGGAGCCGTTGCCAGACCTCGCCGAGGGCAGTGGTGCCGTCGGCGACGACGTAGATCACGGAGCGGATGACGTCCTCGGGGCGGGCGTCGACCGCCGCGAGGGCGGTGGTCGCGTTGACGGCGATCCGGTCGGCCTGGGCGAGTACGTCGCCGGGGCCGACCAGGTCGCCGTGCACGTCGAGCGGGCACTGTCCGGCGAGATGGGCGGTGCGGCCCGCTTCGACGACGGTGATGTGGTGGTAGCCGGGAGTCGGGTGCAGGGTGGCCGGGTTGAGGCGTGTGAGGTGGGCGGTCATGGCCGCCAGCCTGGTCTGCCGGCTACCCCTCGGGCAAAGGCTTTTGGGGGCGCAGTTCCGGTGCCGTGATCGCCCAGCGTTCGTGGTCGCGCCAGGCGCCGTCGATGTGCAGGAAGTCGGGCGAGTAGCCCTCGTAACGGAAGTGGGCGCGGCGGACCAGCGCGAGGGAGGCCTCGTTGCCGGGCTGGATGTTGGCCTCCAGCCGGTGCAGGCCGAGGCGGCCGAAGGCGTGGCGCAGGACGAGGCCGAGGCCCTCGGCCATCAGGCCACGGCCTGCCGCGTGGGCGAACGCGCCGTAGCCCAGGGCGCCGCACTGGAAGGCCGCCTCGACGATGTTGTTGATGTTGATGAAGCCCGCGATGCGGTGGTCGTCGCGGGTGCAGAGCAGAAAGCCCGCGCGGGCCGGATCGTCGATGAGCCTGCGCGCGTACTCGCGGTACGCCTCGGGCTCGTCCGGCGGCGCGAGCCACGGCCGGTGCAGTTCACGGCTCTCGCGGGCCCGCGCGGCGAACTCCTCGGCGTCGTCGAGACGGAACGGCCGGATGCCCACCCGCGGCCCCTCGGTGACGTATCGGGTGGGGGTGATCGCAGATTCGGACATCCGGCCAGGTTACGTCGCAGCCGCCGGGCCCCTCGGCCAGGGGCCCCTCGTCGGATCCCTGTGTCAGGGACACTCCGTCGGCCCCCTCGGTCGGGGACACCTCGTCGGGCCCTCGGTCAGGGGCACTTCTCGCCGGTCTTGACCACGCCCAGCCTCAGCGTGCCGCCGTTCAGCTTGGTACCCGCCTTCGGGGACTGGGTGCACACCTTCCAGTTGGGCGGCCACAGCACCTTGCGGTGGTCTCCGCTCAGGTCGCGGATGTCGAGGGCGGTCTCGGCGCTGACCGTGGAGTAGACGCGGAAGAGGTTCCGTCCGACGAAGTTGGGCAGCGGGTCGGGCTGGTCCATCACCGCCGCCCGGACCGTCCCCGGGGCGGCGGCCGGCGTTACCGCCGCCGTCGCCACCCCGGCCGAGGTCACCGTCAGGGCCAGCACCGCTCCCGCCGCCGCCATCGCCGCACGCTTCCGTCTCACTTGCGCCTCCTGGTTCAGGACCGCCCCGGCGCGCCCGGCACGGTAGCTCCCAGGATGGGCAGACTCCGGGCGTGGAGGGGCGTTGGGCGGGCCCGTACGGGTGACGCGGCGTGAGGTGGGCGGCGGGTCTCAGCCCAGCGTTCCCTTCACCACGGGCAGCTCCAGGACCCCCGTGTCCTGCGGCGCCGCGGTGATCGTCACCGGTTTGACGCCCCGGTTGCCGTAGTACGCGTCGTCGCTGGCCGCGACCACGAACTCCAGCCGGTGGCCCGCCCGGTAGCGGTGCACGATGCCCGGCAGCTTCACCTCGAAGGCGCGGGTCGCGTCCGGCACCCGTACCGGCGAGACCAGCCGCTGCACCAGCGTCTTGGTGCCGTCCGGCGCGACGTCGTACAGCTTCGCGAAGAGCACGAGCTTGTCGGCGGCGTCCCCGGAGTGCTGCACCCGCTCGGCCTTGGGCGAGACCACCTTGAGGGTGACCTTGGGTGCGCCGACCACGTCCACCGGGCCGCTGAGCGGCTGCGTCGACCAGCCGAGATAGGTCCCCGCGGTGTCGCGCGGCTTGCCGTCGGGCAGTCCGATCAGCCCGGCCAGGGAGGACTCGGAGTGGCTCGTCGGGATGAGCCAGTTGCTGTACGAGCGCGATCCGCGCGCCACCTTCGACCGGTTGTCGACGAGCTTGCCGTCGCCGGAGAGGTACAGCTTCTGCGAGAGCGCGGGCGGGGCGTCGGCCGTCCCGTAGCCGCTCTCCGGTGCCCATCCCCGGTAGTAGGCGAAGGCGGGTCCGGTGTCGGTGGAGGTCTGCCGCTTCAGATAGCGGTCGAACCACGCCAGGATCCGCTTCCCGACGTAACTCGTCTCCAGGTTCCCCTCCCCCATGTTCAGCTCGCCTGACGCCGGGTCGCTCAGCCCGCCGCTGTGCCCCCAGGACTGCCAGATCATCTTGGTGGTGGTGCCCTGCGCCTTGAGCGTCTCGTACGTCTGCTGCGCCTCGTTGAGGTTGAAGAGGGTGTCCGCCTGGCCCTGGATCAGCAGCGTCGGGGTCTTGACCTGGGGGAGGTACGACGCCGGGGACACGCTCCTGGCGTACTGGAGCATCCCGGGCGTGCGGTCCGCCGGGTAGCTCCCGGAGGCGAGCAGCCGGGTGGTGCGGCATGCCTCCGCGATGAAGTGCAGACAGCCGGCGCCACCGATCCGGGAGGGGTCGATGCCCGGGTTGAGGAGGCCCTGCGCCTCGCCCATCAGCAGGAATCCGGTGGTCCACTGGTACTTGTAGGCGCCGGGTACCTGCGGGGCGCCCTGGACGTTGTTCGGGTCCAGGGAGTACGCGAGGTCGTTCCAGGTGATGAGCGGGACCAGCGCGTCCAGGCGGCGGTCGCGCGAGGCCGTCGCGAGCTGGATGGATCCGCCGTAGGAGCCGCCGATCATGCCCAGGCGCGGGTCGCCCTCGCCGTCCCGGACGACGAAGTCGGCCTTGGTCCCGTCGTCGGCGGCCCGGCTCCCGCCGAGGAAGTCGATCAGTCCCGAGGCGGCCTGGCCGTCGATGGCGGGGTCGTTGAGGGAGATGGTGCAGCCGGACTTGCCGAAGCCGAGGCCCGAGTACGACAGCGCGACGTAGCCGCGTTCGGCGAACGCCTTCGCGGCGCCCGCTGTGGAGCCGTCGGCCTTGCTGCCGCCGAACCCGTTGGTGGTGAGGACGGCGGGCGCGGGGTGCGCGGCGTCGACCCCGGCGGGCCGGTAGAGGTCCGCGTCGACGGTGCAGGTGCGGTCGCCCGCCCTGAGGGTGAACTTCAGCGCGGTGACGGTGAATTCGCCCGCCGCGCGGGGCTGCGCCTGGGCGGCGGGCCCCGTCAGCGCCAGCGGTACGGCGACGGCGGCGCCGGCCGCGAGTGCGAGGGCCCGGGTGGATCTGGGCACGGTACGACGAGGACGGGGCATGCGGGCCTCCACACTGAGGAGCACGGCCCTACCGACTGGTAGGTACGGGGCGGCGTTCATGCTGTGACACAGGCCATACCGGAGTCAACGGACACGACAGAAGTCCCCTTTGAAGACTTCGTGAAGGCCCCCACCACCACAGCTCCTGCTCGCCCGCCTCGGCGGCGGGGCCGCCCGTCCTCGCCGCATCGACCCAGCCCCCCTTGCCCGCGCCGGCCCACGCCCACCCCCGTCAGACCAACGCCGGCCCCTCCACCGTCAACGTCCCCGCCCCCGCGTCAAGCACCCCCGGCACCCCCAGCGGCACCGTCAGCGCCGTCGCGCCATGACCGAAGCCCAGCTCCTCCACCACCGGCACCCCCAGCCCGCCCAGCCGGTCCTGGAAGAGGGGGCGGATCTCCGTCTCGTACACCCCGCAGTCGACCCACGAACCGAGCGCGATGCCCGCCACCCCGTCCAGCCACCCGGACCGCAGAAGCTGGGTCAGGATCCGGTCGAGCCGGTACGCCTCCTCCCCGATGTCCTCGATGACCAGCAGCCCGCCCCGCGCCGAGGGCCGGGCCCCCGGCGTCCCCAGGTCGGCGGCGAGCAGCGAGACGCAGCCGCCGAGAGTGACCCCGTGCGCCCGGCCCGGGACCAGGGGACGGGCGGACGGCAGCCCCAGCACCCGTACCGTCTCCGGCTCGAAGAGCGTGGCCCGCAGCGACTCCTGGGTGGCCGCGTCCTTGAGGAAGGTCAGCGTGGCCGTCATCGGCCCGTGCAGGGTGGCCACCCCCATCCGTACCGCGAACGCCTCGTGCAGCGCCGTGATGTCGCTGTATCCGACAAACGCCTTGGGCCGCCCCCGGCGAGCCGTGGCCCCGCGCATCGCCCCCCAGTCGGCCAGGTCAACCATCCGCTGCACCCCGTACCCGCCCCGCGCGCACAGCACGGCGTCGGTCGACGGGTCGCACCACGCCTCGGTCAGATCGCGGGCGCGAGCCATGTCATCGCCCGCGAGGTACGGGAACCGCGGGTGTCTGTCCCGCACATGGGGCATCACCACCGGCTCAAGACCCCACCCGCGCAGAATGCCGAGCCCCTCCTCCAGCCGGTCCTCCGGCACGGGCCCGCTCGGCGCGACGATCGAGACCCGCGCTCCGGGCCGCAGCCGGGAAGGACGGGAGAGCTCCCCCAGGGGCCGTGCGGCAGACGTCACTTGTTGAGCTCCAGTCGGGGTACGTCACTCCGGCTGATGCCGAACGCCTGCGCGTACAGGGAGAGTTCTGCCTCCAGGCACCTGACCATGGTGTCCGCCCTGCGGAAGCCGTGCCCCTCGCCCTCGAAGGCGATGTACGCATGCGGTATGCCGCGTCCCGCCATCTGAGACAGGAACCGTTCGGCCTGCACCGGCGGACAGATCGGGTCGTCCAGCCCCTGGAGCAGCAGAAACGGCGCGGTGATCCGGTCCGCGTGCTCGCCGGGCGAGCGGGCCGTGTAGATCTCGGCGCAGCCGGCGAGCGGTCCGACCAGCGACTCCAGATACTGGGACTCAAAGTCGTGGGTCTCTCCTTCGGCCCACGAAAGCAGGTCCAGGACGGGGTACTTGATGGTGCCGCAGGCGTACACCTCGGTACCGGCGAGCGAGGCCGCGGTGGTGAACCCGCCCGCGCTGCCGCCCCGGATGGCGAGCCTGCGCCGGTCGGCCGTGCCCTCGTCGGCCAGCGCCAGCGCCACGGCCGCGCAGTCCTCGACGTCGACGACGCCCCACTGTCCGCGCAGCCGGTTGCGGTACTCGCGCCCGAACCCGGTGGAGCCGCCGTAGTTGACCTCGGCGACGCCGATCCCGCGCGAGGTGAAGTAGGCGATCTCCAGGTCGAGGACGAGGGGTGCGTGACTGGTGGGCCCGCCGTGCGCCCAGACGACGTACGGCGGCAACTCGGCGGCGGGCGCGATCCGTTCGGGGTGGTGCGGCGGGTAGATGTAGGCGTGGATGTCGCGGCCGTCGGGGCCGGTGAAGGTGCGGATCTGGGGTTCGGGGTAGTACGCCGGGTCGACCGGGTCGTCGTGCGGGGCGGCGATGACGCGGGCGCGGCCGGTGGCGGTGGACAGCTCGACGATCTCGGCTCCGCTGCGCGGGCTGGCCGCCACCGTCACCACCCGGTCACCGTGCACGGCGAGGGTGGCGGACCACTGGGTCCAGGGGCCCGCCGCGTCGACGAGTTCACCGGTCTCGGGGTCGAGTATGCCGAGCGCGTTGGCACCCCTGCCGTGCACCACCGCGATCAGGCCGCTGTCCAGCGGCTGGAACCAGCGCGCCCCGATCTGCCACAGCGGCCCGCCGAACTCCTCCTCGCGCCCCATGCACATGGCCCCGCTCACCCTCTTGTCCATGAAAGGGGGTGTCCCGTTGCGCCGCAGCCGGTACAGCTCCCACCAGCCGCCCCGGTCGGAGGCGAACAGCAGCGTGCCGTCCCGGTCCCACTCGACCTGGCAGACGGACTCCTCCGGCCCGCCCGCGACAGTCCTCACTCCGGTGAACCGGCCTCCCCCGTAAGGGATTTCGGCGACAAGCACCTCGGTGCCGTCCCACGGCATCCTGGGGTGGTCCCACCCGATCCAGGCCACCTGACGCCCGTCGGGGGAGATCCGGGGCCCGCTGACGAAGCGATGGAGCCCGTCGGAGAGCTCGGTGACGACGGAACGGTCCTGGGCGGCGGACCCGTCCAGCGGTACGGCGGCGATCACCCGGCGCACATCGGTGGGTGCCTCCCCGGTGAACTCCTCCAGCACACACCACACCTCGCCGCCGTGCAGCACCGGATCGACCCAGCGCAGCCCGCCGCCCACCGCCGAGACAGGGGTCAGGGGGCGCGGCTCGGCACCGGGTGCGTCGGGCTCGTACGCGTAGAGCCGCTGGTCGGCGAAGTTCACGAAGACGACGAGCGGCCCACCGGCCTCCCGCTCGGCCCCGGACCAGGGCCGGCCGCCGTACTCCATGACCCGGCTGCGCAGGTCCCACGGAGCGGGCAGCACGGACTCCTCCACGAGAGCGCCGTCGCCGTCCGCCCGCAGCCGCAACAGCGCCCGCCGGCCCGCCTCCTCGGGGCGCGGCGAGGTCCACCACACCTCGTCGCCGACCATCTGGACGAACTGCGGGGCCCCGTCGTGCGAGGCCGCCAACGAGGCGTCGATCGGCGACGGCCAGCTTCCGTACGGCCCGGTGGGCACCATGCTGCTACTCCCCCTGCCAGCTCTCGCCACTGGCTCTCGTCGGGCTGCCAATTTCAGGCCCTGCTCATTTCAGGCCCTGCTCATTTCAGGCTCTGCGAAGGCAATGGTCCAGGACGCGCACCCCGAAGTGCAGAGCTTCGACCGGGACTCGTTCGTCGACCCCGTGGAAGAGTGCCTGATAGTCGAAGCCCTCGGGGAGCTTCAGCGGCGAGAAGCCGTAGCCGGTGATGCCGAGGCGGGAGAACTGCTTGGCGTCCGTACCGCCCGACATGCAGTACGGCACCACATGCCCCTCCGGTGCGAACTGTCTTACGGAGTCAGCGAGTTGACGATACGTCGGTGAGTCCACCGGCGCCTGGAGCGCGACCTCCCGGTGGTGGAACTCCCAGTCGACGTACTCCCCCGTGAGCTTGTCCATGGTGGTCCGGAACTCGTCCTCACCGCCGGGCAGAAACCTTCCGTCGATATGCGCGGTCGCACTGCCCGGGATGACGTTGACCTTGTACCCGGCGTCCAGCATGGTCGGGTTCGCACTGTTTCGTACGGTTGCCTCGGCGAGGGCGGCGGCCGGTCCGAGCTTGTTGAGGACGGCGTCCACGTCGTAGTCGGGCGAGTTCGGGTCGGGGGTGTCCAGGTCGTGCAGGGCGGCCAGTTCGCGGAGGCAGGCGCGGACGGTGGGGGTGAGCCGTACCGGCCACTCGTGGTCGCCGATCCGGGCGACGGCGGCGGCGAGGCGGCTGACCGCGTTGCCCTTGTTGACCTTGGAGCCGTGGCCCGCGGTGCCGCGCCCGGTGAGCTTGAGCCAGCCGGTACCGCGCTCACCCGCCGCGATCGGGTAGATCTCCATGCCCGGTCCGGCGTGGAAGGTGTAAGCGCCGGACTCGCTGATGCCCTCGGTGCAGCCCTCGAAGAGGTCGGCGTGCTCGGCGGTCAGGAAGCCGGAGCCGTCGATCGCACTGGCCTCCTCGTCGGCGGTGTAGGCGATCACGATGTCCCGGCGCGGCCGCACTCCCGCGCGCGCCCAGGCCCGTACGACGGAAAGGACCATCGCGTCCATGTTCTTCATGTCGACGGCGCCGCGCCCCCACACCACCCCGTCCCTGACCTCACCCGAGAAGGGGTGCACGGACCAGTCGGCGGGCTCGGCGGGGACCACGTCGAGATGGCCGTGGACCAGCAGCGCATCGGCACCGGGGTCGGTTCCGGCGAGCCGGGCGACGACATTGGTACGTCCCTCGGTCCGCTCCAGCAGGTGCACTTCGAGACCGGTCGCGGCGAGCCGTTCGGCGACGTACTCGGCGGCGGGGCGCTCGAAGCAGTCGCCGCCGCCACGGTTGGTGGTGTCGATGCGGATCAGGTCGGAGGTGAAGGCCACCACCTCGTCCAGCGCGAGGCCGTCGATGGCATCGGACCGTGCGCCCGCGCACTCTTCTACTGCACCACTCTCAGCCATACTGCTCCTCCACAGCGGACGAGACGATCGTGGTGACCGCCTTGAAGGTACGAATGCCCTCATACATCGTGGGACTGGTGTAAGCGACCCGCCGTTCACCGGTTCGGGTCACTCCGGGCACCACGGTCGCGACGTCCGAGAGGTGCGTCGCGTCGAACTCCATCTCGACGGTGAACGCCTCCCCGCGCACCGGCTCGTGCCGCACGGCCAGCGCGGTGGCCTCCTTCGCGGCGGCCCGGATGTCGGCCGCCGTACGGGCCGGAGTGCGGCACACGGCCGCGTACCGCGAGACGTGGTCCTTGACCGCGACCTTGCGGGCGTCCGGGGCGTACCCCTGGGCGTCCGCGCAGGTCAGGTCGTCACCGGTGACCAGGACCACCGGGACTCCGTACTCGGCGACCACATGCGCGTTGAGCAGCCCCTCGCTCGCCCGCACACCGTTGAGCCAGACCCCGGTGAGGGAGTTGGCGAGATAGGTGTGGGCGAGGACGCCCTCGGTGCCCGCGCCCGTGTGGTAGCCGACGAAGGCGATGCCGTCGACGTCACCGTGCTGGACTCCCTCGACCATGCTGAGCGACTTGTGCCGTCCGGTCAGCATCTGGGCGCGCTCGTCGAGGCGCTCCAGGAAGAGGTTGCGCATGGTCCAGTGGGCCTCGTTGATGAGGACCTCGTCCGCGCCGCCGTCGAAGAAGCCGAGCACGGCCGCCTGGACGTCGGAGGTGAACATGGCCCGGCAGCGCTCCCATTGCGGGGTGCCGGGCAGGACGTCGGCGGGCCAGGTCACGCCGGTGGCGCCCTCCATGTCCGCACTGATGAGGATCTTCACGGCCCGCCACCTCTCTGCTCCCACAGGACACTCACTGCACAGATGTGGCGATCACCCTAGAGCCTGTGTCCGGATACCGGCTCCACGACGTGGTGCGGAAGCAGTTCGCTCGGAGCGGGAGCCGTCCGCTTGGTGCGCAAGCCGTCCGCGCGCGCGGGCCGGGCCGCACCCCCCGTGCCGCGGCCCGGCCCGTGAGCCGTCGCTCACCGGCTCACCGCGGCCGCCCCACCACCAGCCAGCGCGCGGGAAGTTCGATGCGGGTGCCGTCGGGCAGGTACTCGGTGGTGGTCAGCGGCAGGTCACCGGCGGCCAGGACCCTGAGGCCGGCCGCCCGGAAGAGTTCCGGTGCCTGGGTCTCGGGGAGGCCGTTGGTGGCGATGCCGTGCGCGAGGAGCGGGCGGAGTTTGCGCGGCGGGCCCTCGGGGTGCTCGGCCAGTGCGCGCAGCAGGTGCCCGGCCGCCTCCGCGGGCTCCACCACGAAGGCCCGGCCCTCCTCCCCCACCAGCTCGGCCACGGCCCGCGCGAGGGCCGCCCGGTCGGCGGGTTCGGCCTGGTGCAGTACGCCGCGCAGGTACACCTGCGCGTCCCGGCCGTCCAGGTCCTGGCGCAGCCGGTGCACGTCGAGCGGTTCGGTCGCGTCGGCGACCAGGAACCGCACCTGCCCGTCCGGGTCGCACCTGCGCGCTCTGGCGATCGCGGCGGGGGCCAGGTCCATGCCGGTCACCTGCCCGAAGCGGTCGGCGAGGTAGCGGGTCTGGGTGCCGTTGCCGCAGCCGAGGTCCACGACGGGCAGTGCGTGCTCGGTCATGTGCGGTTCGAAGAGGGCGAGATGGACGCCCGCGGTGAGAGCGGGTTCCGCGTCCCAGAGGACCGCACCCGTCCGGTCGGGCGCCTCCTGCCAGAAGGCTTCCCAGGCGTTCTTGTACCGAGTCGTCACGCTCATGCGCAGCTCCGGGGGTGTCGCGGGGCATCGGGTGGAGACACAGGTTCTGAAGATCGCTCTACCGTCCCCGCCCCGGAGGGCTCACCACAAGGTGTCGACATGCATCTTTGTCGGCTGTCCGGGCTGCGGTGGTCTGCGTGCACGCCGCGCGCGCGCCGTGCGCGCTGGGGTTGACAATTGTCGATTTCCGATCTGCGGCAACGCCCTTTTCTTCACAGCCCGTTCGAAGCGGCGGGGGCCGCCCCGGATCTCCCGGAACGGCCCCCGCTGTCGTCCGTGTGCGCCCCGCGCCGCCCCTGCGGCCGGCCGGGGTGTGGACGCAGGCCCTCAGTCCTCGTGGCCGAGCTGGAGATCGCGCTCGGTGCGTCCGCCGCCGGCCACCTGGAGGACGGTGGCCACCGGCGGGTATCCGGCGGCGATCACGGTGTACTCGCCGGAGGAGAGGTCGACGAAGCGGAAGGTGCCGTCGGAGCCGGTGGTCATGGTGTCGACCACGTTGCCCGCCGCGTCCAGCAGGGTGACCCTGGCGTCCTCGACGGGACGGCCGCCGTTGGCCCGTACCGTGCCGCGGAGCACCGCACCGCCGGCCAGCTCGATGTCCTGCCTGGCCTCGCGGGAGGACTGCACGCTCACCGGGAGGGCGGCGGGCCGGAACGCGGGGGCGCTGGCGGCGAGGGTGTACTCACCGGCGACCAGCTCCGAGATGACGTAACTCCCCTCCCGCCCGCTGCGGGTGGAGGCGACGACCTCGCCGCGCACGTCGGTGAGGGTGACGGCCGCGTCCCGCACCGGGGTGCCGTCGGCGGTCCGCACCGTCCCGGCGAGCCGTCCCGCTCCGCCGAGGACCACGTCCAGCTCGACGGGGCGTTCGCCGACGGTGACCGTGACGGCTTGCGGCTGGTGTCCGCCGGCCGCCGCGATCAGGACGTAACTGCCGGGCCCGGCCACGCTCAGCGCGTACCTGCCGTCGTCGCCACTCGCACCCCGTCCGACCTGGCGCCCGCCGATGTCGATCAGGGTGAGTGCGGCGCGCGGCACGGTGGAGCCGTCGTGGTGCTGGACGGTGCCGCAGACCGCGACGCCGCCGAGCGAGGTGCGGGCGGGTGGGACGACGGCGGTGTAGGGCTCGCCGAGGTAGACCTCTGCGGGCTCGGCTTCGACGGGCGCGTTGTGGGACACCAGCGGTTTCTCCTTGAGGAAGCAGGCGATGAGCAGGCCGAGCACGAGCACCGGCACGAGGTAGAGGAAGATCCGCGGCATCGCCACGGCGTACGCGTCGATGTAGGCGTCGCGCAGCGCCGGCGGCATCGCGTGCACCAGTTGCGGGGTGAGGGAGGAGGGGTCCGGCAGATCGACGCCCGAGGGCAGCGACTCGGCGAGGGCGTCGACCAGGCGGCCCGCGAAGAGGGTGCCGAAGATGGCGGCGCCGATGGAGCCGCCCATCTGCCGGAAGTAGTTGTTGGCGCTGGTGGCTGTGCCGAGGTCACCGGGGCGTACGGAGTTCTGCACGGCCAGCACGAGCACCGGCATGATCAGCCCGATGCCGACACCGAGCACCGCCATCCAGAGGCTGTAGTCGAGCTGCGAGGTGCCGCGTTCCAGCCGGGAGAGCAGCCACATGCCGAGTGCGGAGAGCGCACTGCCGATGACCGGATAGATCCGGTAGTGACCGGTCTTGCTGATCAGCTGTCCGGAGACGATCGAGGCGATGACGACGCCGCCCATCATCGGCAGCATCAGCAGCCCGGATTCGGTGGCGGAGGCCCCGTCGACCATCTGGAGGAAGGTGGGGAGGTAGCTGGCGGCGCCGAAGAGTGCGATGCCGACGACGGCCCCGACCAGTCCGGTGATGTTGAAGACCGAGTCGCGGAACAACCGCAGCGGGATGATCGGTTCGGCCGCGTGGTGCTCCACCACCAGGAACAGCAGGGACGTTCCGGCCGCGCCCGCGGCCAGCCCCAGGATCACCCGGGAGTCCCACTCGTACTCCGTGCCGCCCCAACTGGTCAGCAGCACCAAGCAGGTTGAGGCGGCGGCGAGCAGTACACCGCCCATGATGTCCAGCCGCGGGCGGACAGTTGGCTTGGGCAACTTCAGTACGACGGCGACGACGGCGAGCGTGATCAGCCCGAACGGCACATTGATGTAGAAGCACCAGCGCCAGGACGCGTGGTCGGTGAAGAACCCGCCGAGCAGCGGCCCCGCCACCGAGGCGAGTCCGAAGGCCGCGCCGATCAGCCCCATGAACCGGCCGCGCTGCCTGGGCGGCACGATGTCCGCGATGATCGCCTGCACACCGATCATGAGACCGCCGGCGCCCGCGCCCTGGAGCGCCCGGAAGGCGATCAGCTGGTCCATCGTCCGCGACCACCCGGCCAGCGCCGAGCCGACGATGAAGACCACGATGGCGAAGAGGAAGACGCCCTTGCGGCCGAAGAGGTCGCCGAGCTTTCCGTAGATCGGCAGGCCGATGGTGGAGGTGAGCAGATAGGCGGTGATCGCCCAGGACATCCGGTCCAGGCCCTGCAGATCACCGACGATCTTCGGCAGGGCGGTGGCGACGATCATCTGCTCCAGCGCGGCGAGCAGCAGCGCGAGCATCAGTCCGCAGAACACCAGCCGGATCCGGCGGGGGCTGAACTCCCCGGCGGGGGCGGCGGGTTCACGGTGACTGCGCGGAGGTGGCCCCCCGGCCCCCTGCGGCGTTTCGATGACGTCCGTGCCGGTGGAGGCCCGCACCGGACGCCCCGCGTCCCGCCCGTCCTTCACCAGAGTGATGCCGCCCACCTGATCGCTCCCCTCGTCGCGCCTTCTCGTCACGCCTGCGCCGCCCATTTGTCGCATTCGGCGACAAGGCGGAGCAAGCGCGACGATTGACGCGCGGGGCGTACGCGGGTGGTGTTCGGGCCGGTGGGAGCCCTTACGGCGTACAACCGGCCGACACGGAAGACCACTCGAAACGGTGAGTGAACGATCTGCCCGTAACGGCCTTGGTACCGACCTGAGTTACTTCTCGACCTCGGCGGCGAGGTTGGCGAGCACCTCGTCGTAGATCCGGCCGAGGCCCTTGGGGGCGAAGGTCCTTTCGAAGAATCCGCCGATGCCGGTCGCGCCGTCCCACACCGAGGTGACGACCGCCTTGGAGGAGCCTTCACCGGCCGGGGTGACCGTCCAGGTGGTCACCATGGACGAGTTGCGGTCCTTCTCGACGAGCCGGCCGTCGGTCGGCTCGGTGACCTCCAGCAGGCAGTCGCGTACCCGCTTGCTGGTGGCCTGGAGCTTCCAGTGGACGAGGGTGCCCTCGCCGTCGCCGCCCTCGCGCACTTCGTACTCGCTGAAGTGCTCGGGGAGGAGCTTGCCACGCGCGCCGCTGTAGTCGGCCAGCGTGTCGAACACCGTCTCCGCATCCGCCGCGATGATCCGCTCGGTCGTGGCCTCTACCTGCGCCATGCCTCTTCCTCCAGCACTCGGTGTTTCGGGTGGGGTCCCCCGGTGCGGCCGGTGGGCCATTCGGAGGGTCGCGCTCACCCAACCACCTCGCGGGCAAGCCACCAAAATTGGGGTTGCGGCACATCGGGCAGCACCTGTTGCCTGAGGACCATGAGCTCAGCATCCGGGGTCCGCGCCGCCACCACGCCCGCCGCCACTGCCACCCTCGTGCGCCCGATGACCCTGGACGACTGTGCGGCCGTCGCCGCCGTGCGGGTGCTCGGCTGGAAGTCGGCGTACGCGGGCCTGCTGCCGCAGTCGTATCTCGACGCCCTGAGCGTCGAGCAGGACACCGAGCTGCGCCGGGAGCACTTCACCGGGGCGGGCCCCGAGGTGGTGAATCTGGTCGCCGAGCGCGCGGGCGAGGTCATCGGCTGGGCGTGCTGGGGCCCGGACCGCGGGACGGCGGGGACCGTCGCGGAGCCTGCGCTCGCCGAGCTGTACACCCTGTACCTGGATCCCGGCCGGATCTCCACCGGGGCGGGCCGCGCCCTGCTGACCGCCTGTCTGGGGCAGGCGCGCGGCGCCGGATTCGGTGCGATGGCCGCCTGGGTGCTGAAGTCCAACGTCCGCGCCCTGCGGTTCTACGGGAAGGCCGGCTTCCGCGCCGAGGACGTCGAGGAACCCTTCGAGATGGCGGGTGTCACCCTCTACGACGTGCGCTGCACGACCCGGCTCAGTGAAGCGGCGGCGGCGGCCCCCAACTTCGGGTGACCCAGGGCTGCTTCCAGCACTCCGGCCGCCCGGACGTCCCTGAGCTGCCCCAGCCCCTCCACACACGCCAGTGCCACCCTCCAGTGCGGCTCGTTCGGTGCGAGCAGCCCGCGCAGGGTGGTGATCAGCGCCGGTACGGATTCGGGGGCGCGCAGTTCGGTGAGCAGCCGCACCGGGTGCAGGGCGTAGGCGGTGCGCATGGTGTTGGTGGCGAGGGCGGCGGCGGCGCGGGCGGTACGCGGATCGTTCAGCCGGGCCAGCGCGTACGCCGCCGAGACACAGCGCTCCGAGTCGCGGTGGTTGAGCAGCAGGACCAGCGCCTCGAAGGCCCGTCGGTCACCCCCGCAGCCGAGCCGGAAGGCGGCGATCTCCCTTGCCCAGAGCGGCTGTCCGGGCTCGGTGAGGACACCGGCGAGTTCGTCCATGTCCTGGCTCGCGATCAGCCGTTCGTACGTCGCCGACTCGCCGGCCTCCTCGGCCAGCCGGTCGATCAGGGACCGCAGTTCCTCGTCCATGGGCGTCAGCGTAGCCAGCGGGGGCCGGGCCGGTGGACGGGCCGGGGCGGCGTAGATCACATACCGCGGCGGCCGACGGGGGCTGGCGCGCTCGTTACTCGGCAGTTAGTCTCAAGTGAGCGGGTCGCCCCCACCACAGGGCCAACACCCACTGAAAGATCGACTCTTGGCGGCCTGGTGACGCAGCCGCCTCGGGTGTCGCATGTCGGTTCGGTGATTCTGTACGGCAGGGCCTGGGACAGGGCCCGCCGATTCTTCCCCGCGGTCCGGGCACCCTCTGTGCCCCTGCCGCAGCTCAGGTACGACACCTCACTCCCACGCGGCCTCTCGCGCGCGTCGGTGCTTCCGTCTCCGCCCGGCCGTGTCCGTGCTCCGCGCGGTCCGTCCGTACGGACAGACGCCCCTCTTCAGTCGTCACTCATTCTCTGGAGTCCCGTGATGGACACCCCTGTCTCCACCACCCCTCTCTCCTCCCTGACCACCGTCGCCGTCGTCGGCCTCGGCACCATGGGCTCGGGCATCGCCGAGGTGCTGGCACGCGCCGGCCGCACGGTGATCGGCATCGACCTGAGCATCCAGGCGGCCGACCAGGCCATCGTGTCCCTGGAGGCCTCCACCGCCCGCGCCGTGCGGCGCGAGCGGATCACCGAGGCTGAGCGCGTCCAGATCCTGGCCCGCTTCCGCACCTCCACCGAGCTGTCCGCGGCCGCCGACGCCGACCTGGTGATCGAGGTCGTCCCCGAGTCGTACGAGGCCAAGCACCAGGTCTTCCGCGAGCTGGACTCCATCGTCCGGGCGGACACCATCCTGGCCACCGGCACCAACGCCCTCTCGGTGACCCGGCTGGCCGCCGACTCGGCGCGCCCCGAACGCGTCCTGGGCATGCACTTCTTCAACCCGGCCCCGGCGATGAAGCTGGTCGAGGTCGTCTCCTCGGTCCTCACCGCGCCGACCGCCGTCGCCGCCGTCACCGATCTGGCGCACGACCTGGGCAAGGAGCCGGTCGCGGTCGGCGACCGCCCCGGTTTCGTCGCGGACGGGCTGCTCTTCGGCTACCTCAACCAGGCCGCCGCGATGTACGAGGCCAAGTACGCCTCCCGCGAGGACATCGACGCCGCGATGCGGTTGGGCTGCGGCCTCCCGATGGGCCCGCTCGCCCTGCTGGACCTGATTGGCATCGACACCGCCCGCACCGTCCTGGACGCGATGTACAGCGAGTCGCACGACCGGCTGCACGCCCCCGCCCCGATCCTCAAGCAGCTCAGCGAGGCCGGGCTGACCGGCCGCAAGACGGGACGCGGTTTCTACACGTACGACGCCCCGGGCGGCGCCACCGTCGTCCGCGACGCCCTCACCCCGCTGGAGGCGGTCCCGCTGGCCGACGGCCGCGAGATCCGCAGGGTCGGCGTGGCCGGCTCCGGAACGATGGCGTCCGGCATCGCGGAGGTCTTCGCCAAGGCGGGTTACGACGTGGTTCTCGCGGCCCGTGGCCAGGAGAAGGCGGACACCGCCAAGTCCCGTATCCACAAGTCTCTTTCGCGTTCCGTCGACAAGGGACGGATGACGGCTCAGGCACGCGAGGAGACCCTGGCCCGGATCACCCCGGCCGGGTCCCTCGACGCCTTCGCCGACGTGGACCTGGCCCTGGAGGCCGTCGCCGAGGACCTCGCGGTCAAGCAGCAGCTCTTCGCCACCTTCGACAAGGTCTGCAAGCAGGGCGCGATCCTCGCCACCACCACCTCCTCGCTGCCCGTCGTCGCCTGCGCCCGCGCCACCTCGCGCCCCCAGGACGTCATCGGGATGCACTTCTTCAACCCGGCCCCGGCGATGAAGCTGGTCGAGATCGTCCGCACGGTCCTCACCGGCGACGACGTCCACGCCACCGTCCGCGACCTCACCACGAAGATCCGCAAGCACCCGGTGGACTGCGGCGACCGGGCGGGCTTCATCGTCAACGCCCTCCTGTTCCCGTACCTGAACAACGCGATCAAGATGGTCCAGGAGCACTACGCCTCGCTCGACGACATCGACGCCGCCATGAAGCTCGGCGGCGGCTACCCGATGGGCCCCTTCGAGCTCCTCGACGTGGTCGGTCTGGATGTCTCGCTCGCCATCGAGCAGGTCCTGCACCGCGAGTTCCGCGACCCGGGCCTGGCCCCCGCACCTCTCCTGGAGCACCTGGTGGCGGCGGGCTGCCTGGGCCGCAAGACCGGCCGGGGCTTCCGCGAGTACGCGCGCCGCTGAGGAAGCCGTCCGGGGGGGGCACGCCTGCCGCCCCCGGAACCGGGTGGCGGGTCAGCTCTTCCGCGCAGCCGGTTGCGGCGGCGCGGAAGCTCGCTCCCCCGCCCCGGTTCGGCCCGCCCCGATCCGCCGGACCCAGTCGGTGCCGAACTCCATGGCCGCCCCGGACGCCAGAATTCCCCGCCCCGGAAAGGAGCTCCCCGGTGCCACCGAGCCGCACGCCCCGGAGAAGGAGCGCCTCCCGTGCCGCCGCGCCCCACGCCCCACAGCCTCAGCCGGGGCCGGCTCCGCAGCCGATGCCGGCCCACCGCCGGGCCGCCGGCGCCGAGCCAGGGTCCGCACCTCGCGGAAGCGACCGTTCCGGGGAGTCGCCCCCCGGAACCGGCCCCCGCCCCACACCCACCGACCCCTGGGGCGGCCTCCTGCGCCCCTCCGACGACCCGCCCCCGACGGCACGGCACCCGGTGCCGATGGGTTACGTTCAGGGCATGCCCCAGGCCCCCAGGACCCCTCGTAACAACTCCGTGCCCGACACCCAGGAAAGTGCCGCGGGCACCCGCGCGGCCGCGCAGCGCCTCAAGATGCGCCGCGAACTGTCGGCGGCGGCGATGGAACTCTTCGCCACCAAGGGGTACGAGGCGACCACGGTCGACGAGATCGCGGCGGCGGGCGGGGTCGCCCGCCGCACCTTCTTCCGCCACTTCCGCTCCAAGGAAGAGGCGATCTTCCCGGACCACGACGACACCCTGGTCCGGGCCGAAGCGGTGCTCAACGCGGCGCCCGCGCACGAGCACCCGCTGGACACCGTGTGCCGGGGGATCAAGGAGGTCATGCGGATGTACGCGGCGGCCCCCGCCGTCTCGGTGGCCCGCTACAAGCTGACCCGCGAGGTGCCCACCCTCCGCGAGGCCGAGATCGCCTCGGTGGCCCGCTACGAACGCCTCTTCACGCGCTATCTGCTGGGCCACTTCGACGAGCACGACCACCACCCCGGCAACGACGACCCGCTGCTCGCGGAGGTCGCCGCATCTGCGGTCGTCACCGCCCACAACCACGTCCTGCGACGCTGGCTGCGGGCCGGCGCCCAGGGCGATGTGGAGGCCCAGCTCGACCACGCCTTCGCCATCGTCCGGCGTACCTTCGGCTCGGGCATCGGCGCGGGTCGCAGCACGCCGGAGACCCTTGACGCGCCCTCCGGCGCCCAGGCCGCGACGGCGTCGGTCACCGGCGAGGTGCTGGTGACGGTGGCCCGTACGGACGCCCCGCTGGAAGACATCATGGAGACCATCGAACGGGCCCTCGCGAAGGGCTGACACGCCACCGCGGTACGAGCCGCCGACACCGCCCAGGAGCCCGCTCCTCGGCGGTGTTCCGCGTTTTCCACCCACGATGACACCGAGTGCCCACCGCGGCCCAAACCGGGCACACCACCCCTGACCTGCAATGATCGATCATCGTTCATTGATTTTTGGCACCGAGTGTCTTGCGGTTTGGCACGCGGTGCCATTACGTTGATGTTGTCCGGGTGGCCGCCGTACGGAGAACTTCTCGTACGGCGGCTGTCCCCGCACACCTCCCGGTGTGCGCCACCCGGCCGCCTGCGTCACAGGCACCTCCCGCGCACACCCCGCGCCGCCACTTCACCCGCATCACCGCCGAACCGACGGCACACCTCCACCCTCAGCACCCCGACGTAACCCTCAGCGCTCCCCAAAAGCATTCCCCGGGCTCTCGGCTTCGCTCGACCAGGGGAGACCTCATCCGCCGGAGGCACACCGTGAAGGAAATTCTGGACGCGATCCAGTCGCAGGAAGCGACTGCCGCGGACTACGCAGCCCTGCCGCTCCCCGAGTCCTACCGCGCGATCACCGTGCACAAGGACGAGGCGGAGATGTTCGCCGGGCTCACCACCCGCGAGAAGGACCCGCGCAAGTCCATCCACCTGGACGACGTGCCGGTGCCCGAACTCGGTCCGGGCGAGGCCCTGGTGGCGGTCATGGCCTCCTCGGTGAACTACAACTCCGTCTGGACCTCGATCTTCGAGCCGGTCTCGACCTTCAGCTTCCTCGAACGCTACGGTCGCCTCAGCGAGTTGACGAAGCGTCACGACCTGCCGTACCACATCATCGGCTCCGACCTGGCGGGCGTCGTGCTGCGCACCGGCCCCGGGGTGAACGCCTGGAACCCCGGCGACGAGGTCGTCGCCCACTGCCTCTCCGTCGAGCTTGAGTCCTCCGACGGCCACAACGACACGATGCTCGACCCGGAGCAGCGCATCTGGGGCTTCGAGACCAACTTCGGCGGCCTGGCAGAGATCGCACTCGTCAAGTCCAACCAGCTGATGCCCAAGCCCGACCACCTCAGCTGGGAGGAGGCGGCGTCCCCCGGCCTGGTCAACTCGACGGCGTACCGCCAGCTGGTCTCCCGCAACGGCGCCGGCATGAAGCAGGGCGACAACGTCCTGATCTGGGGCGCCAGCGGCGGACTCGGCTCCTACGCCACGCAGTTCGCGCTGGCCGGTGGCGCCAACCCGATCTGTGTGGTCTCCAGCGACCAGAAGGCCGACATCTGCCGGTCGATGGGCGCCGATGCGATCATCGACCGCAACGCCGAGGGCTACAAGTTCTGGAAGAACGAGCACGAGCAGGACCCGCGCGAGTGGAAGCGCTTCGGCAAGCGCATCCGTGAACTGACCGGCGGCGAGGACGTGGACATCGTCTTCGAGCACCCGGGCCGCGAGACCTTCGGCGCTTCGGTCTACGTCACCCGCAAGGGCGGCACGATCGTCACCTGCGCCTCGACCTCCGGCTACACCCACGAGTACGACAACCGCTACCTGTGGATGTCGCTCAAGAAGATCGTCGGCTCGCACTTCGCCAACTACCGCGAGGCGTGGGAGGCCAACCGCCTGATCGCCAAGGGCAAGATCCACCCGACGCTGTCGCGGGTGTACTCGCTGGAGGACACCGGCCAGGCCGCGTACGACGTCCACCGCAACCTCCACCAGGGCAAGGTCGGCGTCCTCGCACTCGCCCCCCGTGAGGGCCTGGGCGTCCGCAACCACGAGATGCGCGAGACCCACCTCGACGCCATCAACCGCTTCCGGGACATCTAATGACGGGCCCCCGGGAAGCCCGGCCCAAGGACCGCCCCTGGCTCATGCGGACCTACGCCGGCCACTCCACCGCCGAAGCCTCCAACGCGCTCTACCGCAACAACCTCGCCAAGGGCCAGACCGGCCTCTCGGTCGCCTTCGACCTGCCCACCCAGACCGGCTACGACCCGGACCACATCCTCGCCCGCGGCGAGGTGGGCCGGGTCGGGGTCCCGGTGTCCCATCTCGGCGACATGCGGCGGCTGTTCCAGGACATCCCGCTGGAGCAGATGAACACCTCGATGACGATCAACGCCACGGCCATGTGGCTGCTCGCCATGTACCAGGTGGTCGCCGAGGAGCAGGGCGCGGACATCACCCGGCTCCAGGGCACGACGCAGAACGACATCGTCAAGGAGTACCTGTCGCGCGGGACGCACGTCTTCCCGCCGGGTCCCAGCCTCCGCCTGACGACCGACATGATCTGCTACACGGTCAACAACATCCCCAAGTGGAACCCGATCAACATCTGCTCCTACCACCTCCAGGAGGCAGGAGCCACGCCCGTCCAGGAGATCGCCTACGCGATGTCCACCGCGATCGCCGTGCTCGACTCGGTGTTCGCCTCGGGCCAGATCCCGGACGACCGCCGGGGCGATGTGGTCGCCCGCATCTCGTTCTTCGTGAACGCGGGCGTCCGCTTCATCGAGGAGATGTGCAAGATGCGCGCCTTCGGCCGCATCTGGGACAAGATCACGCGGGAGCGGTACGGAATCGAGAACGCCAAGCAGCGCCGCTTCCGCTACGGCGTGCAGGTCAACTCCCTCGGCCTGACCGAGGCCCAGCCGGAGAACAACGTCCAGCGCATCGTCCTCGAAATGCTGGGCGTCACCCTCTCCAAGGACGCCCGCGCCCGCGCGGTCCAACTCCCCGCCTGGAACGAGGCGTTGGGTCTTCCCCGCCCCTGGGACCAGCAGTGGTCCCTGCGCATCCAGCAGGTCCTGGCCCTGGAGTCGGACCTCCTCGAATACGAGGACATCTTCGCGGGCTCGCACGTCATCGAGGCCAAGGTCGACTCGCTCGTCGAGGAGTGCCTGACCGAGATCGACCGCATCCAGGAGATGGGCGGCGCGCTCGCGGCCGTCGAGTCCGGCTACCTCAAGTCGGAGCTGGTCGCCTCGCACGCGCTGCGTCGCGCCCGGATCGAGTCCGGCGAGGAGAAGATCGTCGGGGTCAACTCCTACGAGGCGACCGAGCCCAGCCCGCTCACCTCGGACCTGGACACCGCGATCATGACGGTCGACCCGGCCGTCGAGGCCCGTGTGGTGGCCGCTCTCGGGGAGTGGCGCACCACCCGCGAGCAGGCCAACGAGCGCCAGGGCATGGGCGATCCGCTGGTCTTCCCGTCCAGCGCCCAGGCCCTGGACATGCTGCAGGACGCCGCCCGCAGCGACGAGAACCTGATGGAAGCCACCCTGGAGTGCGTGCGCGCGGGTGTCACCACCGGCGAGTGGTCGCACGCGCTGCGCGAGGTCTTCGGCGAGTTCCGCGCCCCGACGGGCGTCTCGTCGGCCCCGGTCGCGGTCACGGCCGAGCCGGGGACGCCGTTGGCCCTCGTACGGGAAAAGGTCCGTCGGACCGCGGACGAGCTGGGGTCCGGGCGGCTGCGGCTGCTGGTCGGGAAGCCCGGCCTCGACGGGCATTCCAACGGGGCCGAGCAGATCGCCGTACGCGCCCGCGACGCCGGCTTCGAGGTGGTCTACCAGGGCATCCGGCTCACCCCGGAGCAGATCGTGGACGCCGCCCTCGCGGAGGACGTGCACTGCGTGGGCCTGTCGATCCTGTCCGGCTCGCACTCGGAGCTGGTGCCGGACGTGCTGGTACGTCTGCGGGAGGCCGGCGCACCCGAGCTGCCCGTCATCGTCGGCGGGATCATCCCGAGCGCCGACGCCACCGAACTGAAGCGTGCGGGAGTCGCCGCCGTCTTCACCCCGAAGGACTTCGGGATCACGGAGATCATCGGCCGTATCGTCGACGAGATCCGTACCGCGAACAAGCTCGACCCTCTGGAGGTCCTCGCATGACCGTCAATCGCCTTCGCCCCCGCCGCTCGTGTCTCGCGGTCCCCGGGTCGAACCCGCGCTTCCTGGAGAAGGCCCAGGGCCTCCCCGCCGACCAGGTCTTCCTCGACCTGGAGGACGCCTGCGCCCCGCTCGCCAAGCCCGAGGCGCGGCACACCATCGTGAAGTTCCTCAACGAGGGCGACTGGACCGGCAAGACGCGCGTGGTCCGGGTCAACGACTGGACGACCGAGTGGACGTACCGCGACGTGGTCACCGTCGTGGAGGGCGCCGGCCCGAACCTCGACTGCATCATGCTGCCGAAGGTCCAGGACGCCCAGCAGATCGTCGCACTCGACCTGCTCCTCACCCAGATCGAGAAGACCATGGGCTTCGAGGTCGGAAAGATCGGCATCGAGGCGCAGATCGAGAACGCCCGCGGTCTCAACAACGTGAACGCCATCGCGGAGGCCTCCCCCCGCACCGAGGCGATCATCTTCGGCCCGGCCGACTTCATGGCGTCGATCAACATGAAGACCCTGGTCGTCGGCGAGCAGCCGCCCGGTTACGGCGCCGACGCCTACCACTACATCCTGATGAAGATCCTGATGGCGGCCCGCGCCAACGACCTCCAGGCGATCGACGGCCCCTACCTCCAGATCCGCAACGTGGACGGCTACCGCGAGGTCGCGAAGCGCGCCGCGGCCCTCGGCTTCGACGGCAAGTGGGTGCTGCACCCGGGCCAGGTCGAGGCGTCGAACGAGATCTTCTCGCCGTCCCAGGAAGACTTCGACCACGCCGAGCTGATTCTCGACGCGTACGACTTCTACACCTCGGAAGCGGGCGGCAAGAAGGGCTCCGCGATGCTCGGCGACGAGATGATCGACGAGGCCAGCCGCAAGATGGCGCTGGTGATCTCGGGCAAGGGCCGGGCGGCCGGCATGCGGCGCACCTCGAAGTTCGAAGCCCCGGAGGCCTGATCACCATGCAGTTCGGACGCACCTACGAGGAGTTCGAGGTCGGCGCTGTCTACAAGCACTGGCCCGGCAAGACGGTCACCGAGTACGACGACCACCTGTTCTGCCTGCTCACCATGAACCACCACCCGCTCCACATGGACGCCAACTACGCCCAGAAGACCACCGACTTCGGCAAGAACGTCGTCGTCGGCAACTACATCTACTCGCTGCTGCTGGGCATGTCGGTGCCGGACGTCTCGGGCAAGGCGATCGCCAACCTGGAGGTCGAGTCGCTGAAGCACATCGCGCCGACCTTCCACGGCGACACCCTCTATGGCGAGACCGTCGTGCTCGACAAGACGCCCTCAAGGTCCAAGAGCGACCGGGGAATCGTCTATGTGGAGACCAAGGGCTACAAGCAGGACGGCACGGTCGTCTGCGTGTTCCGCCGCAAGGTCATGGTCCCCACCGAGACGTACATCAAGGAGCGCGGCGGCGAGCAGCCGGGCCGCCCCGAACCGCTTTCCTAGCCGCGTGAAGCTCAAGGAGAAGTAGCCATGGCCCGTCTCGCCCAGACCGCCGGTCTGAACGACGTACAGCAGGAAATCCTGTCCACCGTGCGGAACTTCGTCGACAAGGAGATCATCCCGGTCGCGACGCAGCTGGAGCACCGCGACGAGTACCCGACGGAGATCGTCGAAGGGCTCAAGGAGCTGGGCCTGTTCGGCCTGATGATCCCCGAGGAGTACGGGGGCCTGGGTGAGTCCCTTCTCACATACGCGCTCTGTGTGGAAGAGATCGCACGGGGCTGGATGAGTGTGTCCGGAATCATCAACACCCACTTCATCGTGGCGTACATGCTCAAGCAGCACGGAACGCAGGAGCAGAAGGACACCTTCCTGCCCCGGATGGCGCTCGGCGAGGTGCGCGGCGCGTTCTCGATGTCGGAGCCGGCGCTCGGTTCCGACGTGTCGGCGATCTCGTCCAAGGGCGTGCGCGACGGCGACGAATACGTGCTCAACGGCCAGAAGATGTGGCTGACCAACGGCGGCACCTCCACGCTGGTGGCGGTGCTGTGCCGCAGTGACGAGGGACACCCCGAGGGCACTGCCCCGCACAAGTCGATGACGACGTTCCTGGTCGAGAAGGAAGCGGGATTCGGCGAAGTCCGCCCAGGTCTCACCATTCCCGGCAAGATCGACAAAATGGGATACAAGGGCGTTGACACCACCGAGCTGATCATGGACGGACTGCGCATTCCGGCCAATCGCGTGCTCGGCGGGACCACCGGCCGAGGGTTTTACCAAATGATGGACGGTGTCGAGGTCGGCCGGGTGAACGTCGCAGCACGTGGCTGCGGGGTAGCTCAGCGTGCCTTCGAGCTGGGGGTTTCGTACGCCCAGCAGCGCCACACCTTCGGCAAGCCGATCGCCCAGCACCAGGCGATCCAGTTCAAGCTGGCCGAGATGGCCACCAAGGTCGAAGCCGCCCATGCGATGATGGTTAACGCAGCACGCAAAAAGGACAGCGGGGAACGAAACGACCTCGAAGCAGGGATGGCCAAGTACCTGGCCTCCGAGTACTGCAAGGAGGTCGTCGAGGACGCCTTCCGCATTCACGGCGGGTACGGCTTCTCCAAGGAGTACGAAATCGAGCGCCTCTACCGCGAGGCACCCATGCTGCTGATCGGTGAAGGTACCGCCGAGATCCAGAAAATGATCATTGGAAGGCGCCTGTTGGAGGAATATCGATTCCAGGGCTGAATGTTCGCTTTGCGTAGATTTCAACGCGAAGAAGATCACACCCTGTCATCGTCTTCCGGCCTCTGACTCGCTTTCCGGCTTGCCCAGTTGCACCCCGCAACCGATACCATCGCCGGAAAGCCGCCGTCTCCCCCGTCTCCGCGCGGCATCATCCGCTACGAAGGTCTTCCATGCCCCACAGCAAAACCTCTGCACCACGCGACGGCGTCTCCTCGGGTCTCATCCCCAAGGGCCGCCTTGCTCGCGGAGCATCGCCGTGGCTCCTGCCGACCGTCGCGACCGCGGCCCTCACCGTGGTCAAGGCGCGCAAGTCCGGCCGCTGGGCCGCCGCAGCCGTCCCCACCACCGCGCTCGCGGCGGGCATGCTGTGGTTCTTCCGCGACCCCGAGCGCGAGATCACCCAGGGACGGGTCATCTCGCCGGCCGACGGTGTGGTGCAGAGCATCATGCCCTGGAAGGACGGGCGTACCCGCGTCGCGATCTTCATGAGCCCGCTGAACGTGCACGTCAACCGTGCGCCGCTGGCCGGCACGGTGACGTCCGTCGAGCACGTGCCCGGCGGCTTCGTCCCGGCGTTCAACAAGGAGAGCGAGAACAACGAGCGCGTTGTCTGGCACTTCGACACCGAACTCGGTGACATCGAGATGGTGCAGATCGCAGGCGCTGTGGCCCGCCGCATCGTGCCGTACCTCCCGCAGGGGACCAAGGTCGAGCAGGGTGAGCGGATCGGGCTGATCCGCTTCGGATCGCGGGTGGACATCTACCTTCCGGAAGGTGTCGAGGTCGCGGTCGAGGTGGGCCAAACGACTACCGCGGGGGTGACTCGAATTGACCGTGACTGATCCAGAGACACAGGCCGGCTGGGTTCCGGAGGCCGACGCCGAGGACGACGCGGAGGACATGCCGCTCAGTCTGAGGTTGTCGATAGCGGACACCCTCACCCTCGGTAACGCGACGTGCGGCTTCATGGCGGTGTACTTCACCACCACCGGAATCCTGATCCCGCACCTCCAGGGCAGCCAGGAGTCCGGCATGGCGCGCAACAGCGCCGCCACCGCCGTGATCCTCATGCTCCTCGCCGCGATCTTCGACCTGTGCGACGGCCTGGTGGCCCGCAAGCTGCGCAGCTCGCCGATGGGCGCGGAGCTGGACAACCTGTCCGACCTGATCAGCTTCGGGCTCGCCCCGGCCTACTTCGTGCTGGTGTACGGAATGGTCGCGGAGGACGCACAGCAGAAGGTGGCCGCACTGGCCGCGATCGTCGTGCTACTCGCGGTGATCATGCGGTTGGCCAGATTCTCCGTGGTCGTGATGAAGGACGGCATGTTCCAGGGCATGCCGAGCCCCTTCGGTGCGCTCACGGTCGTCTCGATCGTGCTCCTGGAGCTGCCCTTCGTCCCGACACTGCTCGCGGTGCTGGGCGTGGCGTGGCTGATGGTGAGCCGGGTCGAGTACCCCAAGCCGCGCGGCGTGCTCGCGGTCGCGATGCTGAGCTGGATCATCGGCGCGATGGGCCTGCTGGCGGCGTGGGCGTTCGACGCCCCCGGCGGTCAGCTGCTCCTGCAGACCGGCTGTGCGCTCCAGGTGGTCATGGGCGCGGTCATTCCGCTGTTCGCCACCGCGCGTCGCGTGAACACGTTCCGCGGCAACCGGCGCGAGACGCGGGCGGCACAGCTGCCGTAGCGCTCGCGTGAGCAGTACCTACGTGAAGGAGGGCCCCAGGTCGGTTAAACCGACCCGGGGCCCTCTTTCGTGTGGTCCTCAGAGGCGTCAGGTGGACGCCTGCGGGGCTCGCGGCACCCGGGGAGCCCCCCGACAGGTGGATGCCCTCCCCGTCCGGCCCCGGGCGCACCAGGACCTTGATGCGGGGCCTTCGGCAGGATCGCCTCCAGCATCCCGGCCCGGCCCGAGCACTCCGGCACCGTGAGTGCCTGCCCCGGTTCGGCGGCCTCCTCCTCCTCCCCCCCGGGCGTCGAAGGGATCCCGGTCCGCCGGGTCGACGACCGCGTGCGCACCGAAGCGGGCGGCTGTGGTCCCGGGCGGTCGTCGGCGCCCTGTGCACCTGCGGTACGGAAGAGGCGACGGCGCGGCGTGCGGTCACCCCGGCTCGCCCGGGAGGGCCGGCTGCGCACCGAGGTGTCGGGGCGGTACGCCCGGCTGACGCTCGGCCCTCAGCTGGTCACCCTGGTCACGGCGTGGACCCGACGGCTGGAGCGGGCGGTCGAGGAGACCCCGTGGCGGGGCGAGTGGCAGCAACTGCTGCTGCGGGTCCCGCCCGATTCCTGGCGCGACCGGGCTCCGGTGGAGCAGCAGTGGGGCTTCGAGGGGTTCGGACCACTGGGCAACGGACTCTGGGTGGCGGCGGACCCGGGCGGTGTGAGGACGCCCTGCGGGAACTGGACCCGGCCGGTGAGGCCGCGGTGGCCAAGGCGGGCGGGGCGGGCGGGGTGGCTGGGGTGTCGAAAGCCGGGCGGCCGGCGTCCTCTCCGCCGAGAGGGCTCAGGACTCAGGCCTCAGGTCCCGGCCCCAAGGCCCTGCACAGAGCGTCCACGGCCGCCCTGTAGGCATGGTCCGGCGGCGTCGCGTACCCCACGACCAGCCCGTCCGGCGCCGGAGCCACCGCGTCCGGGTGACGGAACCCCGCCAGGCTGTCGAGTGCCAGCCCCTGGTGCGCGGCGGCCCGCAGCACCTCCCCCTCGGTGCCCGGCGGCAGCCGCAGCACCGCGTGCAGCCCGGCCGCGATGCCGGTGGGGTGCACATGCGGCGCCTGCGCACCCAGCGCCGCGACCAGTTGATCCCTCCGCCCTCGGTAGCTCTGCCGCATCCGCCGCACATGCCGGTCGTAGTGCCCGGAGGTGAGGAAGTCCGCGAGCGTGAGCTGATCGAGCACGCTCGCCCACGCCTCCCGCTGCCCCTTCACCTCCAGGACCTGCCCCACCAGATGCTCCGGCAGCACCATCCACCCCAGCCGCACCGCCGGCGACAGACTCTTGCTCACCGACCCCAGGTAGATCACCCGCTCGGGATCCAGCCCCTGCACCGCCCCCAGCGGCTCGCGGTCGTACCGGAACTCCCCGTCGTAGTCGTCCTCCAGCACCAGCGCCTGCTGCGACCGCGCCCAGTCCACCACCGCAGCCCGCCGCTCCGAGTGCAGCGGCCCACCGGTCGGAAACTGGTGCGCCGGGGTGAGCAGCGCCGCCCTCACCCCCTTGAGCGCCACCAACTCCCCCGTGCGCGCGCCTTGTTCGTCAATGGACAGCGGTACGGTCCGTACGCCTGCCGCACTCAACAGCCCCCTGTGGAAAGGCAGCCCGTACTCCTCCACCGCCAGCGGACCGCGCAGCACACCGCCGAACAGCAGCCGCAGCGCATGGGCGAAGCCCGAGCAGATGACGATGCGGTCGGCGGTGGTCCGCACACCCCGGGCCCGGGCCAGGTACTCGGTGAGGGCCCGCCGCAGCTCGATGCGGCCCTGCGGGTCACCGGGGCCGAACGCCTCGTGCGGCGCGGCGGTCAGCGCCCGCCGGGACGCGGCGAGCCAGGCGGTCCGGGGGAAGGAGGCGGCGTCCGGCTGCCCCTGGCGCAGATCGTGGGCGGGGCGGGGCGGGGCCGGTGGGTTCTTCTTCGCGGTGCGTACGGGCCTGGGCGGGGCGGCCCGCTCGGCGACCCGGGTGCCGGAGCCCTGGCGGGCGGCGAGCCAGCCCTCCGCGACCAGTTCCGCGTAGGAGGAGGCGACCGTGTTGCGTGCGATGCCGAGGTCGGCGGCGAGCGAACGGTAGGGCGGCAGCCGGGTGCCGGGCGCGAGCCTGCCCTCCCGGATCGCCTCGCGCAGCGCGCGACTGAGGACGGCCTGTCGGCTGCCCCGGTCGGCGGAGAGGTTCAAGTGGAGGTCCGCACCGATGCGTTCGGCGGAATTGACCCATGATTCCGGCATGGAACCAGACCCTATCGAGGGCCAGTTCCACCGCATGGGCGGGGCCCCGGATGTGACGGTGGGGCCCCGGTGGACGACGGCGAGGGTTGCGGCATTACGGCAGTGGGGGCGGCCCGCGCCCCAGCGCAAGCCGCCCCCACCCACGGTCCGTTCCTACGGTCCGGTCCGACCGTCCACTCAGACGTGCGCCGCCGACCCCAGCAGGTTCGACGCCGTCTCCAGCGGGGTGAGCGCCGGAGCGGGCGCCGCAGCCTGGGTGTCGCGGCAGGTGAAGCCCAGGCGGTTCAGTGCGCGCACCACCTCACCGGCGGTGAAGTCCCGGCGGTCCTGGCGGGTGATGACCTCACCGACCTGCTTGACGGGGTAGGTGCGGCGGTTGATCGTGACGGACTCACCCGTGGTGACGGGTTCGGGCTTGACGCCCTTCATCGCGTCCTGCACTTCACTCTTGACCAGCTCGAAGGGGAAGCGGGCGATGACTACACGCATGGTGCCTCAACAAGGTGGGAGGGATGGAGCGTTGACTGGGCGGTCGGTACGGAGGAACGTCAGGCGGCGTTGCGGGCCGAGGCCTGCTGCGGGGCTCCGCCGGAGCGCCGCGCCTGCGAGGGACGACGGCGCCCACGGGCACCGGAGCCGCCCCGCTTGGGCCGCTCGGAGACCGGTGAGGAGATGACGACCGGCACCCCGGAAGGCGCCTTGGCCCCGGTGATCCGGCTCAGCTCCGCCTCACCGGCGCGCACTTGGGTGGTCTGCGGGGTGATGCCGGCGGCGTGCATCAGCCGGGTCATGTCGCGGCGCTGGTTGGGTGTCACCAGGGTGACGACGCTGCCGGACTCCCCCGCCCTGGCGGTACGGCCGCCGCGGTGCAGGTAGTCCTTGTGATCGCTCGGCGGGTCCACGTTGACGACCAGGTCGAGGTTGTCGACGTGGATGCCGCGAGCCGCGACATTGGTCGCCACCAGCACGGTGACATGGCCGGTCTTGAACTGCTCCAGGGTGCGGGTGCGCTGCGGCTGCGACTTGCCGCCGTGCAGCGCCGCCGCGCGGACCCCGCTGTTGAGCAGGTGGTCGGTGAGCTTGTCGACCGCGTGCTTGGTGTCCAGGAACATGATCACCCGGCCGTCGCGGGCCGCGATCTCGGTGGTGGTCGCGTGCTTGTCGGTGCCGTGCACATGCAGCACGTGGTGCTCCATGGTGGTGACCGCGCCGGCCGACGGGTCGACCGAGTGGACCACCGGGTCGTTCAGGTAGCGGCGCACCAGCAGGTCGACATTGCGGTCGAGGGTGGCGGAGAACAGCATCCGCTGACCGTCGGCGCGCACCATGTCGAGGAGCTCGGTGACCTGCGGCATGAAGCCCATGTCCGCCATCTGGTCGGCCTCGTCGAGGACGGTGATCTCCACCTGGTCCAGGGCACAGTCGCGGCGTTCGATGAGGTCCTTCAGCCGGCCCGGCGTGGCGACGACGACCTCGGCGCCGCCGCGCAGCTGGTGCGCCTGGCGGCCGATGGACATGCCGCCGACGACGGTGGTCAGCCGCAGCCGCAAGGAGCGGGCGTACGGGGCGAGCGCGTCGGTGACCTGCTGGGCCAGCTCGCGGGTCGGCACCAGGATCAGGGCCAGCGGCTGGCGCGGCTCGGCGCGCCGGCCGGCGGTGCGGGCGAGCAGCGCCAGGCCGAAGGCGAGGGTCTTGCCGGAGCCGGTCCGGCCGCGGCCGAGTACGTCGCGCCCGGCGAGGGAGTTGGGGAGGGTGGCGCCCTGGATCGGGAACGGCACGCTCACCCCCTGGACGGCCAGCGCGGCGAGCAGCTGCTCGGGCATCTCCAGATCGGCGAAGGCCTCGACGGCGGGCAGCGGCGGGGTCACGGTCACCGGCAGGGCGAACTCGCCCTGCACCGCCGCGGGACGCCGTCCGTAACCGCCGCCGGAGCGGGAGCGGTTGGCGGGGGCGGAGCGGTAGCCGCCGCGGCCGGAGCCCGCGGAGCCGGTGGAACCACCGGAGGAACCGGTGCGGGAGTAGCGGTCGTTGCTACGGGGAGTACGGGCGGAACGGATGGTGCGGTCCATGCGGAACCTTTCCTCGATACGGCTCGTATCGAGGAATTCCGGGCGGCGGAAAGCAGGTGAATGCCGCATGGAATCGCAGGAACGGGCCGGAAATACGAAAATGAATTCTGGCCGTTCGAATATCAAGCCGTTCGACCAAACGGTCGAAAATTGCGGCGAATTCAAAAAGTCAGTGGAGCGCCCCGGGGGTAAACACCGGGGGGACCGGGAGGCGAGACACAGCCTGGCCCGGAAACGCAACGAGCTGGGGCCCGCACCCCAAGGTGCGGGCCCCAGCTGCGTGATGCTTGCCTGTGATGCTTAGGCGGGGGTGATGTTCTCGGCCTGCGGGCCCTTCTGGCCCTGCGTGACGTCGAAGTTCACCTTCTGGCCTTCCTGGAGCTCGCGGAAGCCCTGGGCGGCGATGTTCGAGTAGTGGGCGAAGACGTCAGCGCCGCCGCCGTCCTGCTCGATGAAGCCGAAGCCCTTTTCCGCGTTGAACCACTTCACGGTGCCAGTAGCCATGTCAAATCTCCTTGGGGCAGTACCCGGATGCCACACTGCGTGGAACCCGTGTCGCCGTGATGATTGCCCCGCCCGGCGTAAGCCGGAAATAAAAGCTTTGGGAACCACAACTGCAACTGAGATCGACAGTAGCACGGAAATACAGCGCGAGCACCCGAGACCATTTCCCACCGCTTTCTTCTCGGCCATCGGAGGGACATCTCGGCGCTCGGAAGAGTTTTTCTGTCACGGCCACGACAGGTATTTCCCGGTGGGATCAGACGCGCTCCGCCTCGACGTACTCCCGCAGGTGCTGGGCGGTCAGGGTGTCCCCCTTGGTGACGAGCTCTTCCGGGGTCCCGGTGAAGACCACCTGGCCGCCGGCGTGGCCGCCGCCGGGGCCCAGGTCGATCAGCCAGTCAGCGTGGGCCATGACCGCCTGGTGGTGCTCGATGACGATGACCGTGTTGCCGTCGTCGACCAGGCGGTCCAGGAGGGCGAGGAGCTTGTCGACGTCGGCCATGTGCAGGCCGGTGGTCGGCTCGTCCAGGACGTAGGTGGCGGCCTTCTCGGCCATGTGGATGGCGAGCTTGATCCGCTGGCGTTCACCGCCGGAGAGGGTGTTCAGGGGCTGGCCGAGGCGGAGGTAGCCGAGGCCGACGTCCATGAGGCGGGAGAGCAGGGTGCGGGACTGGCCGGTGGTGAAGAAGTCGTGGGCCTCGGTCACCGACATGCCCAGGACCTCGCTGATGTTCTTGCCGTTCAGCGTGTACGCGAGGACTTCGGCGGTGAAGCGCTTGCCGCCGCAGACCTCGCAGACGGAGGCCACGCCGGCCATCATCGCGAGGTCCGTGTAGACCAGCCCCAGGCCGTTGCAGTGCGGGCAGGCGCCTTCGGAGTTGGCGCTGAAGAGGGCGGCCTTGACCCCGTTGGCCTTGGCGAAGGCGTTGCGGATGGGGGTCAACAGACCTGTGTAGGTGGCCGGGTTGGAGCGGCGGGAGCCCCGGATCGGGGACTGGTCGGCGACCACGATGCCTTCGCGGCCGGGCAGGTTCCCGTGAATGAGGGAGCTCTTGCCGGAGCCCGCGACGCCGGTGACCACGGTGAGCACACCGGTGGGAATGTCCACGCTGACGTCGCGGAGGTTGTGCTGGGTGGCGTTCCTGATGGAGAGCCGGCCGGTCGGGCGGCGTACCTCCGTGCGCAGTTCGGTGCGGTGGGCGAGGTGGTCGCCGGTCAGGGTTCCCGACGTACGCAGGCCTGCCACGTCGCCGCTGTAGCAGAGCTCGCCGCCCGCCTCGCCCGCGCCGGGGCCGAGGTCGACGATGTGGTCGGCGATGCGGATGACCTCGGGCTTGTGCTCGACGACCAGGACGGTGTTGCCCTTGTCGCGCAGGCGCAGCAGCAGGTCGTTCATGCGCTGGATGTCGTGCGGGTGCAGACCGGTGGTGGGTTCGTCGAAGATGTACGTCACGTCGGTGAGCGAGGAGCCGAGGTGGCGGACCATCTTGACGCGCTGGGCCTCGCCGCCGGACAAGGTGCCGGCCGGGCGGTCCAGGCTGAGGTAGCCGAGACCGATCTCGACGAGCGAGTCGAGGAGGTCGCGGAGGCTGGCCAGGAGCGGGGCGACACCGGGGTCGACGATGCCCCGGACGAACTGGGCCAGGTCGCTGATCTGCATCGACGAGCATTCCGCGATGTTCACCCCGGCGATCTTCGAGGAGAGCGCCGCCTGCGTCAGCCTCGTACCGCCGCAGTCGGGACAGTCCGCGAAGACCACCGCACGGTCGACGAAGGCCTTGGTGGGGGCCTGCATCGAGTCGCGGTCCTTGACCAGGATCGTGCGCTGGACGCGGACGATCAGGCCCTCGTAGGTGAAGTTGTTCTTGCCGACGCGGACCTTCACCTGCGGCTTGTGGAGGAAGTCGGCCCACTCCTGCTCGGTGAAGTCGGCGAGCTTCTTGTCCGGGTCGTAGAAGCCGGAGTTGACCATGATCTGCCAGGGCCAGGAGTCCACGGCGAAGCCGGGGACGGTGATGGCGCCCTCGTTGAGGGACTTCTCCCGGTCGACGAGCTGGTCGACGGCGATGTCGGAGACCTGGCCGATGCCTTCGCAGCGCGGGCACATGCCTTCGGGGACGTTGAAGCTGAAGGCGCCCGCGCCGCCGATCTGCGGGCTGCCGATCCGGCTGAAGACGATGCGCAGCATGGCGTACGCGTCGGTGGCGGTGCCCACCGTGGAACGGGAGTTGGCGCCCATCCGCTCCTGGTCGACGACGATCGCGGCGCTGAGGTTGAGCAGCCCGTCGACGTCGGGGCGGCCGAGGCTCGGCATGAAGGACTGGAGGAACGCCGTGTAGGTCTCGTTGATCAGCCGCTGCGACTCGGCGGCGACGGTGCCGAAGACCAGCGAGGACTTACCGGATCCGGAGACTCCGGTGAACACGGTGAGGCGGCGCTTGGGCAGGTCGACGGAGACGTTGCGCAGGTTGTTCTCGCGGGCGCCGCGGACCTGAATGAGGCCGTGGCTGTCAGCGGGGTGGGCGGTGGCCGTCTGGGGCTGCGGGGCGGGCGTGTTGGCGGTGTCCGAAGGCATGGGGTGACCCTAGACGCCGGCACTGACAGCGGCAGGAATTCGCGGGGGGCGGTGGGCTGCTGCGGTGGGGCGGGAGGAACTGGCCCGGCGCAGCGGGTCTCCTCGCGGGCGAGTGAACCGGGGTCGGGGTGGGTCGGGGCGGGTGGGACTCCGTGGGGGGGGCCGCCCCCTCGCCCGCCCGTTCCGCCCCCGGGGGGCGGCCCCGCCGCCCAAGCGGGCGGGGGGGGTAACGCCGTGAGGGGGTGGTCCCGCCGCCCGGGGCAAAGCATGGCAGGGAGAGGGTGCCCCGGGGCGGGCGGGTGGTCGGCTCGGGGGTCAGGAGCCGGCTTTGAACTCCTCTGCCGTCTTGGAGGTGGTCGCGGGCTGTACCACCTTGAGACCGCCCGGGACCTTCGCGTCCGGCTTCATGATCACGGACTGGCGGGTGGAGGGGCCCAGCGGGTTGGAGAAGTCGTGGGTGATTCCGAAGCCGTTGTCGAAGGACTTCATCGTCAGCAGCGCCTTCCCGATGCCCGCCCGGGTGAGGTTCTTCTCCGCGCAGGCCTTGGTGAGGGCCTCGCCGTAGACCTTGCCCGCCGAGTAACCGGCGACGACGCCGTTGTCGAGGCCGTCCTTGGGGTAGGCCGCCGCATAGGACTTGGCGAGGGCGGCGGGGGCGGACTCCGGGGAGCCGATCGGGAGGGTGGAGGCGGCCACGTAGTAGTCCTTCATCAGGGCGGGGCCGGCCGGGGTGGCGAGGAGTTGGGGTGCGAAGGCGGAGTTGTTGCCGACGACCGGGACATTGAACTTTCCGGCCGCCGCGACGCCGACCAGGGAGGCCGCCTGTCGCGGGCCCGCGCTGACCACGATGGCCTTGACGCCGGCCTTCTTGAGGGCGGTGACCTGGCCCGACATGTCGTTGTCGGTCGGTTTGATCTTCTGCTCGACGACCGTCAACCCGGCTTTCTCCGCGGCGAACTTGGAGCCTTCCAGGGCGTTCTCGCCGTAGTCGCCCTCGAAGTAGACATGGCCGATCTTGTCGCCCTTGGCGATGCGCTTCTGGGTGAGGAGGTAGTCGATCACATTGATGGTCTCGACGTCGTAGGTGGCGCCGATGACGCGGACGTACGGACTGCCGAGCAGCGACGCGGACCAGGCCTGCGGGAGAACCAGGCCCTTGTCCTGGGTGTCGACGCGCTTCATCACGGCGGCGACGAAGGGCGAGCCGATGAACTGGGGGAAGCCGATCACCTGGCTCTCCAGCTCGGTGTAGGCCGAGATCGCCTTCTGCGGGTCGTACCCGTGGTCGCGCACCACGAGTTCGATCTTCCGGCCGCAGATGCCGCCGGCCGC
Organism: Streptomyces sp. NPDC051561; assembly: GCF_044454195.1. Taxonomy (NCBI): domain Bacteria; kingdom Bacillati; phylum Actinomycetota; class Actinomycetes; order Kitasatosporales; family Streptomycetaceae; genus Streptomyces; species Streptomyces sp. NPDC051561. The sequence continues at coordinate 68,689 of NZ_JBITDM010000016.1, forward strand.
GTTGACCTCCTTGGCCCAGAGCTGCTGGGCCTGCGTGATGCTCTTGCCGAGGGAGGCGTAGACGCCGGTCAGGTCGGTGAGCAGGCCGAGCGGGATGGTCTTGTCGGTGACGCCGTCACCGGTCTTGATCCCCTTGGCATCCTCCTTGCCCGTGCTGCCGGTGCCCGCCTTGCTGCTGCATCCGGTGACGGCGAGCGTGAGGGCCAGGGCGGTGGTCAGGACGGTGACGCGGGTGCGGGACTTGCGTACGGTACGTACCTTCATTTCGAGCCCTTTCGCGGCTTGCCGAAACGCAGCGGGGACAGCCGGAGGCGGGAGAGTCCGCCCGGCAGGAACAGGACCACGGCGACGACCGCGGCGCCGTACAGATAGCGGGCCGCCTCACCGGGTGCGATACCGCCCACGCCGGTGCCGGGGGCGGTGACCAGGGGCAGGGAATCGCTGTAGCGGGTGAGGAGCTGGGGCAGCAGGGAGACGAAGGCCGCGCCGATCACCGCGCCGCGCACCGACCCCAGTCCCCCGATGACGATCATTGCCAGGAACTCCAGGGAGAGGACCATCCCGAAGTACTCGGGGACGGTCCGCTGGAAGACCAGGGCGAGCAGCACCCCGGCGAGGCCGGCGTACATCGAGGACAGGACGAAGACGGACGCCCGGTAGCGGGCCACCGGTACGCCCATCACTCCGGCGGCGATGCGGTGGTCGCGGATGGCGTTCATCGCGCGCCCCGGCCGTCCGCGCAGGATGCCGCGGGCGAAGAGGGCGCAGAGCAGGAGGGCGGCCAGGGCGACGTACCAGAGCTTCTCCGTCGACTCGAAGGGGACGTTCATGACGACGGTCTGCGAGTCGTCGAAGTCGACGCCGAAGAGGGAGAGCGGCGGCACGGTGCGGCCGTTGAAGCCGCCGGTGAGGTCGCGGGCGTTGAACAGGACGTGCTGCCCGATGAAGATCAGGGCGAGGGTGGCGATGCCGAGGTAGGCGCCGCGCAGCCGTCCCGCGATGGGGCTGAAGAGGCCGCCCGCGATGCCGGAGATGCCGACCGCGAGGAGGACGGCGAGCCATCCGGGCAGGCCGAAGCCGGTGAGTGAGCGCTCACTTCCGATGCCTTCGCTGTCGGCGGCCAGAATGCAGTAGCTGTAGGCACCGACCGCGAGGAAGAAGGCGTGGCCCATGGAGAGCTGGCCGGTGGCGCCGGTGAGGAGGTTGAGTCCGATCGCGGCGATGGCGGCGGCCATGGCGAACAGTCCGGCCTGGAGCCAGGAGCGGTCCAGATAGAAGGGCAGCGCGAGCAGGAGGACGGCGAAGGCGGTCCAGAGGTACGGCTTGGGGGTCCGCCAGCGGCCCGCAGGGGCGGGCGCGGGGGCGGCCACCGGCTCGACGCGCGGTGCGGTGGCGGATTCGGTGTCAGACACGGGCCGGCTCCTTCGTGCCGAAGAGGCCCGCCGGGCGGATCAGCAGGACCGCCACCATCACCAGGTACGGGGCGAGATCGCCGATGCCCCGGCCGAGGAAGGAGAGGTCGCTCTGGTAGCCGGTGGCCAGCGATTCGACCACGCCGACGATCAGTCCGCCCGCGAGCGCGCCCGTGGTGGAGTCGAGTCCGCCGAGGATGGCGGCCGGGAAGGCCTTCATCGCGGCGAGCGAGGTGGCGCGTTCGAGTCCCGGGGTCGGGAAGACGGTCAGGAACAGTGCGGCGACGGCGGCGAGTGCGCCCGCGACCGCCCAGGCGGAGAGGGAGACCCTGCCCAGACGTATCCCCATCAGGGCCGCCGTCTGCGGGTTCTCGGCGGCGGCGCGCATCGCCACGCCCCAGGAGGTGTAGCGGAAGGCGAGCAGGAAGGCGGCGATCAGCAGGCCCGCCGCGATCAGGGCCGCGATGCGGGTCTGGGCCATGGAGATCGAGCCGACCGTGACGACCTTGTCGCCCCAGGGGTCGCCGGGTGACAGCACCCGGGTCCCGATCCGGCGGGTCAGTTCGGTGACCAGGAGGATGTCGACCCCGATGGTGACGATGGCCAGGACGCTGTGGTCGCTGCCCCGGTAGCGGCGCATCACCAGGAATTCCACCGCGGCGCCGACGGCCGCCGCGCCCGCGATGCCGACGGCGAGGGCGAACCAGAAGCCGAGGTCGTCGTGGAGCACGGCGGTGAGGTAGCCGCCCGCCAGCAGTAGTGAGGCGTGCGCGAAGTTGACGACCTCGGTGGCCTTGAAGATGACCACGAAGCCGAGGGCGATGAGGGCGTAGACGGCTCCCATGGAGAGGCCGCCGAAGAGGAGTTCGACGAAGGTCGTCATGGTGTGGGAGCTCCCAGATAGGCCTCGATGACGGCCGGATCGTTCTGTACGTCGGCGGGAGTGCCGCCCGCGATGCGTTTGCCGAAGTCGAGTACGGTCACCGCGTCCGCGAGCCGCATCACCACCCCCATGTCGTGTTCCACCAGGACGATCGAGATGCCGAGGCTGTCCCGGACGCCCGCGACGACGGCGGCGGTGGCGCGCCTTTCGTCGGCGGTCATGCCCGCGACGGGCTCGTCCAGGAGGAGCAGTCGCGGTTCCATGCACAGGGCGCGGGCGAGCTCGACGAGTTTCTGCTTTCCGTACGGGAGGACTCCGGCGGGCCGGTCGAGGTCGTCGGCGAGCCCGACGAAGTCGGCGATCTCCCGCACCCGGTCGAGGTGTTGACGTGCCTCGCGGGCGGCGGAGGGAAGTCGCAGTCCGGTGGCCAGGAACCCGGCGCGGGTGAGGCGGTGGCGGCCGAGCATCAGGCTGTCGGTGACGGTGGCCATCGGGGGGAGCGCCAGGTTCTGGAAGGTGCGGGCGACGCCGAGGGCGGCGACCCGGTGCGGGGGCAGGCCGGTCAGTTCGGCCCCGCCGAAGCGGACGGATCCCGACGCGGGCCGGCAGACGCCGGACAGGACGTTGAAGCAGGTGGACTTCCCCGCCCCGTTGGGGCCGATGACGGCGTGCACACTGCCGGGTTCGACGGTGAAGGAGACCTGGTCGAGGGCGGTGAGTCCGGCGAACCTGACGGTGACGTCGGTGACCTGGAGGGCCGCGTCACTACGGGTCTCGGTCATGCGGTCCACCTGCTCAGCGTCGGGGCCACGGTCTGCGCCCGGCCCGCGTCCTCGGCCGCCGCCTCGTCGACGACGCCCAGATAGCGGCGGCGCACCTCGTCGGAGGCGGCGAGTTCGGCAGCCGGCCCGTGCAGGGCGACCTCGCCGACGTCCAGGACGTACGCCGTGGTGGCGAGCCGCAGCGCGAGGGCCGCGTTCTGCTCGACCAGGAGGACCGAGGTGCCGGTGGAGTTGATGTGCTGGATGGTCTCGGCGATCCGGGCGGCCATCAGCGGGGCCAGGCCGAGGGAGGGTTCGTCGAGCAGCAGGAGGCGGGGTGCGGACATCAGCGCCCTTCCCATGGCGAGCATTTGCTGTTCCCCGCCGGAGAGCAGGCCCGCGTGCTGGCGGGCGCGGTCGGCGAGTACGGGGAAGAGTTCATGGACCCGGGCGAGGGCTTCACGCGTGGCCTGGCGTCCGCCGGAGGCGCCCAGCGCCCCCGCCCGGAGGTTGTCGGCGACCGTCATCCGGGAGAACACCTGCCGGCCTTCCGGGACCTGGACGATCCCGGCGGCGACCACCCGGGCGGCACTGGTACCGCCCAGATCGCGCCCCCCGTAGCCGATGCTGCCGGTGGTGACCGCGCCCCGGTGGTATCCGAGGGTGCGCGAAATCGCCCGCAGCAGAGTGGACTTGCCCGCTCCGTTGCCGCCGAGCACGGCGACCACCGCACCGGCGGGCACATCGAGCGAGACCCCGCTCAGGGCGCGCACCGGGCCGTACCCGACGGACAGGCCCCTCACCTCCAGCGCGGACGCCGACGCGGCGGCAGTCCCTGCGCCGCCGGTATCCGTGGGAGAACCCATGGACCAACCTCCTCCCAGCCGGGCCCTGGTGACCCTTGCTGACCCGATGGCCCACAGATCAACAGTTGACACGTGTAACCGTCCAGCGGGTATGCCGGAATCGCTGCCGATGACCAGCGGCGGGCGGCGAGCGTTGTGCTCGGGCACAAAGGGTCTGTCCACCAGGCCCGGACGGTGGCATCCTCACCGGTCATGAGTGGCCGCAGAGCACGCACGGATCGCGAGTGGTCGGTGCTGGCGAGCGCGTCGGAGGTGCTCATCGAGAAGACCGGGCACCTCACTGACCTGCTCATCGGCAAGCTGCGCTCGCACTCCCCGCAATACGACATCGCCGTACCGGCAGACGAACACTGGGAGCAGATCAACGAGGCGCTGAAGTACGGGATCGAGGGCATCGCCGCCCCCAGATCCGCTCCACGCCGCGACCTGGAGTACGCCGAACAGCTCGGCAGACGGCGGGCCGAACAGGGCCTCTCGCTGGACCTGTTGCTGCACGCCTACCGCAAGGCGGGCTACCTCGTGTGGGAGGAGCTGCTGGAGACCGTACGGGAGACGGACCCGGAGTCGCTGCCGGTCCTGGTGCACACGGCGGCCCAGGTGTGGGCGGCGATGGACCGGCAGGCGGCGACGGTCGCCGACGCGTACCGGAGCACGGAGGAGGACATGCACCGACGTACCGACGAGCGGGTCCAGGCCCTGCTCGACGCCCTCCTGGAGGGGCAGGCGCCGGCTGCCGCGCTCATCGCGCAGGCGGCGGCCGGGCTCGATCTGCCCGAGCAGGGGCGGTACGCGGTGGTGGCACTGCGGGTCGAACGCTCCGGTGGGCGCGAGCAGTTCCACCGGATGACGGCGGCGGCCGGGATGCGGTTCTTCTGGCGGATGCGGACGGAGTACGAGGTGGCCGTGGTGGCCCTCGGCCCCGACACGGGCCTCGCGGAGCTGGCCGCCGAACTGGAGCGGCGGCGGGCGGGGCCGGGCGGGATGAGTCCGGTGGTGGCCGGTCTCGGTGAGTTGGGGCTCGCGCTCCGGCTGGCCGAGACGGCGCTGCGGACCTGGGCGTGCAGCTCGCCGGATCTCGCCGACGCGCCCCGGATCGTCCGGCTGGACGAGCGGCTGCCGACGGCGCTGGTGGTCGGCCAGCCGGAGCTGGCGGCGCGGCTGGTGGCGGAGGTGTTCGGTCCGCTGCTCGAACTCGATCCGGGCGACCGGGCGGTGCTGCTGGAGACGCTGGACGCGTGGCTGGTGGCGGAGGGGTCGGCGGGGCGGGCGGCGACGCGGCTGTACTGCCACCGGAACACGGTGTTCAACCGGCTGCGGCGGTTGGAGCAGTTGACGTCGCGGTCGTTGTCACGGCCGCGGGACCTCACGGAGATGACGCTGGCGCTGGACGCGTTCCGGCTGCCGCCGGCGTGAGGGGGGAGATGGTCGGGACGGGAGGTGGTGGAGGCGGGTCGCGGTGGGCGCCGTACACTCCGCGATCATGACAACTGATGCGCAGGCCAGTGGGGTTGACCCGGCCCTCTTCGAAACCATGTCCACCATGCGCGCGATGCGCCGGCTGAAGCCCGATCCGGTGCCGGACGAGCTGCTCGACCGGCTGATACAGGCCGCCGTGTGGGGGCCGAGCGGCGGGAACATGCAGCGCTTCGAGTACGTCGTGGTGACGGACCCCGCGGTGATGGCGAAGCTGGCGCCGCTGTGGGAGCGGTGCGTGGACGCGTATCTGGCGACCACCGGGAAGTTCGCCCCGGAGGGGATGGACGAGGCGGCGTACGGGCGGATGGTCGACGCGATCCGCTACCAGCGGGACCACTTCGCACAGACTCCGGCGCTGGTGATTCCGTGCTACCAGTTCCCCGCGCCGAGGATCGACGAGGAGGGCCTGGCGGCCTCGGCGGCGGCGCTGGGGGCGGAGGGGTTGCAGCACATGGGGGCGACCCAGGTGCGGTTCCAGTCGTTGGCGGAGGGGTCGTGCGTGTACCCCGGGGTGCAGAACCTGCTGTTGGCGGCGCGGGGGTTGGGGCTGGCGGCGAACATCACCATCTGGCATTTGATGCTGGAACCGGAGTGGAAGGCGGCGCTGGGGATTCCGGAGGACATGGGGACCTTCGCGGTGATCCCGGTGGGGTGGCCCAAGGGGAACTTCGGGGCGGTACGGAGGAGGCCGATCGCGGAGGTTGTTCACCGGGATCGGTGGTAGGGGGTCCGGGGCGGGGCCGGAGCTCGCGGGCTGGGGCGGTGGAGCGAGCCTCGGGCCGGTGAAGCCCGGCGGACCTGGCCGGCGGCACCAGCCCCAGGCCGGTGAGGCCCCGCACCCACGCCGATGGAGCACGGCGGGCCTGGTCGTCGGCGGGCCTCGCCGGTGGCGGGCCTCGCCGGTGGCGGGCCTGGCCGGTGGGGTCCGGCGCAGGCCCGTGGAGTGCAGGGGGCAAGGCCGTGAGCCCTGTGGCCCAGCCCGGTCGAGCCCAGGGGCCCCGGCCGGTGGGGTCCGGCGCAGGGCGGTGATGCGTGCCCCAGGCCGGTGGGGCCCGGCTCGGCCTGCCTGCGGCGCAGTTGCCCGACCCGCCCCTTCCCGAAACCGGGGGCGGGCCCCCGGGCCCCCGGTGGGTGCGTGCGGGTTCGTTGGGGCTGGTCGCGCAGTTCCCCGCGGCCCTGAGGTCCGCCGCTGAGTCATCGAACCCCTGAGGTCCCAGCGCCCCCGAGGTCCGCCTCTGGGTCGCCGCAGCCCAGAGGCCTCGCACCCCTCAGGGCCTCGCGCTCCTGAGGTCCCCGCCCCCCCCCGGGGGAGCCCGCGTCGGTGGCTACTTGAGGAAGTCGTGGCCGATTTGTTCTGCGACCTGTTCCAGGAGGGGGCCCGCGTTGGCCATGCTCTTTTCGGGGTTGGGTTCGATGGCGGTCAGGGAGTAGGCGCGGCGGATGCCCGCGCGGCCCAGTTCCTCGGCGGGGAGGGCCAGGCGGCCGCAGACCGCGACGACCTCGATGCCCTGGGCGCGGGCCGCCGAGGCCACGCCGGCGGGGGCCTTGCCGTGCAGGGTCTGGGCGTCCAGGGAGCCCTCGCCGGTGATGACGAGGGTGGCCCTGGCCAGGGCGGGGGCAAAGCCGAGGACGTCGAGCATGACCTCGATGCCGGGGCGGAAGCGGGCCCCGAGCGCGGTGAGCGCCCCGTAGCCGATGCCGCCCGCGGCGCCCGCGCCCGGGGAGTCGGCCACATCGGGGCCGCCCGCCGCCGGTCCGAGCACCGACGCGAAGTGCCCGAGGGCGGCGTCCAGCGTGGCCACATCGGCCTCGGAGGCGCCCTTCTGGGGGCCGTAGACCGCCGCGGCGCCCTTGGGCCCGGTCAGCGGGTTGTCCACGTCGCTGGCGAGGACCAGATCGACCCCGGCGCCGAAGCGTGTGTCGAGTCCGGAGAGGTCGACGGTCGCCACCGAGGCGAGCGGTCCGCCCCCGGGCCCGACCGGCTCGCCCCCCGCGTCCAGGAACCGCGCTCCCAGCGCGGCCAGCATGCCGGCACCGCCGTCCGTCGTCGCACTGCCGCCGACGCCGAAGACGATCGTCTTCGCGCCCGCGTCCAGCGCCGCCCGCAGCAGCTCGCCCGAGCCGTACGTCGTCGCCGTCAGCGCCGCGAACACACCCGGCGGGAGGTGCTGGAGGCCGGAGGCCTCCGCCATCTCCACCACCGCCGTGCCGTCCGCCTCACGGAAGGCGTACGCCGCCGTCAGGCCCTCGCCGCGCGGTCCGGTGACCCGTACCTCCCGGCGCTCGAAGCCCGCGGCCACCGCCGCCGCCACCGTTCCGTCGCCGCCGTCGGCGACCGGGAGGGACTCCACGACCACACCGGGCACCGCCCTGCGCAGCCCCGCGGTGACCCGCTCGGCGACCTGTACCGCCGTCAGCGAGCCCTTGAACTTGTCGGCGGCGACGAGCACATGTGCCCCGCCACCCCCGGGGCCCGTTGCCGGTCCCGCGAGCGGGCCCGTCTCCGTACCCTCAACTGCTTTGTTTACTGCTCCGTCCGCCACCATGCATCCCTTGCTTTCGAACAGGCAGTCGCGCCGCCCCGACCATATCCGGCACACCCACCCCCTGCCCATGGCCATCTGGCCCGCACTCACCCCTTCCGAGGGCGCGCCAACCCCCCATATCACGACATGACGCACCATAAGGTGTGCGGCATGAGTACGGAATCCCTCGATCCACCCCAGCTGGACACCGCGCCCGACGGCCCACTCCAGGACGACAGTCCGGACATCACGGTCATTGTCGTCGGCGTGCTCACCGTGGCGGCCGTCGTCGTCTGGGCCTTCCTCGGCAAGGACTCGTTCGAGAGCGCGTCGTCCAGCGCCCTCGCCTGGGTCCTCGACAACTTCGCCTGGCTCTTCGTCATCGCGGCCGACGTCTTCCTGCTGATGTGCCTGTTCATCGCCCTGAGCAGGTTCGGCAGGATCCGGCTCGGCAAGGACGACTCGGAGCCGGAGTTCACGAATCTGGCCTGGATCGCGATGATGTTCAGCGCGGGCATGGGCATCGGGTTGATGTTCTACGGCGTGGGCGAGCCGCTCCAGCACTACCTCACCCCGCCCCCCGGCTCCGGCGCGGCGGCCGGCACCGGTGAAGCCGCCCGCTCCGCCCTGGAGTACTCCTTCTTCCACTGGACGCTCACCCCGTGGGCCATCTACGGCATCGCCGGGCTCGCCCTGGCGTACGCGACCTTCCGCAAGGGCCGGGGCAACAGGCTGAGCTCGGCCTTCGTGCCGCTGCTCGGCGAACGGCGCGCGGTGGGCTGGCAGGGCAAACTGATCGACCTGCTCGCGGTGTTCGCGACCGTCTTCGGTACGGCGACCAGCCTGGGCCTGGGCGCTCTCCAGGTCGCCAAGGGCCTCAACATCGTCACGGGCCTCAAGGACACCACCGGCGTCGAACTGATCATCATCGGTTCGCTCTCGGCGGCCTTCGTGCTCTCCGCCTTCTCCGGCCTGCACAAGGGCGTGAAGTGGCTCAGCACGATCAACCTCGTGCTGGCCGCCTGTCTGATGCTGTTCGTCTTCGTGCTCGGCCCGACCGTCTACATCCTGGACGCCGTCCCGGCGGCCGTGGGCGGCTATCTCGACCAGCTGCTCCCGATGGCGACCAGGACGGGCGCCTTCGTCGACAGGGACTGGCTGGGCGCGTGGACGATCTTCTACTGGGCGTGGTGGCTTTCCTGGGCGCCGTTCGTGGGCACCTTCATCGCGCGCATCTCCCGGGGCCGTACGATCCGCGAGTTCCTGATCGGTGTGCTGCTGGTGCCGAGCGGGGCGACCGTCGTCTGGTTCTGCGTGATGGGCGGTTCGGCGATCCGGCTCGACCAGACGAACGTCGCCGATCTGGCGAGTTCGGTCGAGGACGGGGCGGAGGCCTCGCTGTTCGCGATGCTGGACGCGCTGCCGATCGGGACCGTCACCTCGTGCATCGCGATGCTGCTGGTGATGACGTACTTCGTCACCAGTGCCGACTCGGCGTCCCTGGTGATGGGTTCGCTGACCAGCAAGGGGGCACTGCACCCGCCGACCTGGCTGGTGGTCCTGTGGGGCGTGCTGATGGCGGCGGTCGCGGCCGGGCTGCTCGTCGCGGGCGGCCTCAACTCCCTCCAGACGGCAACGATTCTGGTCGCCCTGCCCTTCGTCCTGGTGATGCTGGGACTCTGCTGGGCCCTGCTCAAGGAACTCCGCGAGGACCCGGGCGCGGGCCCGGCCCGCCACCAGGCACTGCACGGCCTGCGGGACGCGGTGCGAGCGATGGTCGGCGACGCCATGACCGAACAGAGCACCGAGAAACGGCATCCGCGACTGCGCCGGGCGGCGAAGTCGCGTACGGACGACTGACGGGCGGCTGACTGACGTTACGCCGGTGAAGGAGGGCCAGGGAGTCGAGACGCGAGCTCTCCCTTCTCCAGTGGAGGGCGCGAGCAGCCGGGACGTCATCCAGTGGGTGAGCCCGTACGGCCCGTCAGGGGCGTGATCTGGTCCTCCCCCAGGTAGTTCGGCCAGAACGGATAGCTGTCCCCGCTCTGCGCGCACGCCTGCGGGTCCACCGTCGCGAGGGTGTCGAGCGCGGCCTCCAGCAGGGCCCGGTAGGGGCCTTCGAGGTGCCCTTCCTGGTGGAGTTCGCCGATCCTGGAGGTCATCCAGTGGCAGAAGTTGTACGCCGAGAGGTCGGCGTTCATGGGCCCTTCCAGACCGGAGTCCATGTCTCGCACGTACAGCCTGCCGGTGGCCGCCTCCATCAGCATGGCGCGGTCCTCGGCGAGGTAGGCGAGACGCAGCAGCTTTTCGGCGTCGGGCGGGCGGGGGTAGTACTCGGCGTCGTAGCCGTGGTCCACCTCGAACGCGGACTCCGGGTCCCCGTAGTCGGTGTCGTACAGCTCCGCCACCGTGGGCAGCCGGCCGGTGTCGGGCTCGATGAACGCCGTGCCGTGGTGTGCGAGGCCGGTCTCCTGGAGGTAGCGGCGGGTGGGCGCGTGCGTGAGTACGCCGGGCAGGTCGTCCTGCGTATAGGCGGCGACGAACGCGTTCGGGTGGGAGAGCTGCGCCCCCAGCTCCTGTGCCCGCAGATCGAAGGCCAGCCCGTCGGGCCCCGGCCCGGCGATCCAGAGCAGTGGCCTGATCAGCGTCATGTGCCGCCAGAACGCCGAGACCCCGTCGTCCACCTGGAGCAGCCGGGGATCGCACTCCCGGATCACCTCCCGCATCGCCTGCTGGAGCCCCGCCACCACCTCGGGCCCGCAGACCACCCGGTCACGGGCGTACGGCCCGGTGTCGGGCCGCATCCGGGTCAGGGCCTCGGTGAGGTACGCGAGGGTGGACAGGTCGGAGGCGAACAGCTCACGATGGTGGAGGTCGAACTGATCCTGGCGGGAAGGCAGTTGGCCGATCCAGACGCGCCCGGTGCCGCCCTCCAGGACGACGACGTACGGGGAGTGCTGCCGGTACGGGAGGTGGCCCAGCCGGAAGAGGCCGGGGAGGATCTCCGCCAGGTCCGGGCCGAAGCGCAGCAGCGGAGCCTCGCGGGGCAGGCCCACCTCGGTGAGGAAGGTGCGGCTGGGGCCGTGGCCGATCCCGGCGGGGAGGTCGTCCGCCCGGATCAGGTCCTCGGGGTCGTACGTCGCCTCGGCGCGCTGCCGGTCGTACCCGACGCGCAGGGGCGCCTCGTCGGTCGTCCAGGGCGCGTTCATCGCCTGGAGCACCTCGTCGTCGGCGAACTGCGACCAGACGCCCCAGCGCTCGTCGTCCTCCTCGTTTGCCTCGTCGGCCCCCTCCCCCACCCGCTCGGCGGGCCCGTCGACCGCGAACGGATCGACCGACGCGAGGAGTGCGTCGAAGGTCGCGGCGGCCATTTCGTGGTGCCGTTCGGCGAACTGGTGCAGTGCGTCGAGCCTGCGGATCTGCGGGAAGACCCAGGAGGTGAAGGCGAGAGCGGAGACATCGCTGTTGACCTGCCGGAGCACCGAGTCGCTGTGCCAGCCGTGGAGGCGGCCGGTGTCGCCCTCGATCAGGAGGTCGGTGTCCTCGATGATGTGGCCGAAGTCGACCATGCGGCCGGCGCGGGGCGGGGAGTCGAGTCCCCGGCCCTCGTCGGCCCACGGCACGGGGTCCTGCCTCGGCACGAGGGGCCCGGCGTCCCGGACGATGCCGTGGGTGCGCAGGAAGCGGCGGGTGGGTTCGTGGGTGAGGAGTGCGGGCAGCGCTTCGTCCTCGTACCGCTGGATCTCCTGCGGCCCGAACTCGTCCTCCAGGAAGCCGCTGGACAGGTCGAAGGCGAGTCCGTCCTCGCCGGGTCCGGCGATCCAGGCGAGCGCGCGGACGGTCATCGCGGTGCGCCAGTACGGGTGGATGTCCTCGGCGGTGTCGAGGAGGGCGGGGTCGGTGTCACCGACGAGTTCCAGCATGGAGCGCTGGATTCCGGCGACCGTGCCGGGGCCGCACGGGGTGCGGTGGCGGGCGTAGCGGCCCTCGTTGGGGTCGAGCAGGGCGACCAGTTCACAGAGGTGGACCAGGGAGGAGAGGTCGGAGGCGAGCAGGCTGCGGGTGCCGGCGTCGTCGACGTACACCTGTCCCGTCATCGGCCGCACCACGATGTGCATGCCGCCGGGGAAGAACGTGAAGTGACCGATCTCCAGTGCGCCGTCGCGCCGGCGCAGCTCGCCGTCCAGGTCGAAGCGCATCAGCGGGGCCTCGCACGGCAGGCCGACCTCGGTGAGGAAGCGGCGGGTGCCGTGGTGCCACAGCCCGCTCACCGCCTCCAGGGAGGCCTCGTCGGTGCGGGTGACACCGGCCTCGGCGAGCACCCCGCCCAGTTCTTCCCGCCCGAAGTCCACCAGCATGTGCGCTCCCATGTCCCACTCCCCCGAGGTGATCGCGGACGATCGCGAGCGAGCGTACACACGGTGCGCCTACGCTGGCCGGGTGACCCAGGAGATCCAGGACTACGCCACCTACATCGCCTCGCTCCCCCGCGTGCTGGCCGGAGCGGCCGCCCTGTTCCGTGACACGGAGGGCCGGGTTCTGCTGGTGGAGCCCAACTACCGCAAGGGCTGGGCGCTGCCCGGCGGCACCATCGAGTCCGACACCGGGGAGACGCCCCGGCAGGCGGCGGGGCGCGAGACGCGCGAAGAGATCGGCCTGGACGTCGAGTTGGGTCAGCTGCTCGTCGTCGACTGGGTGCGGAGCCCGCACCGGCCGCCGATCGCCGCCTATCTGTACGACGGCGGGGTGCTGGACGCGGAGCGGCTGGCGGCGATCAGCCTTCAGGAGGAGGAGTTGCTGTCCTGGAAGCTGGTGCCGGTGGACGAGGTGCGGACGTATGCGCTGGGTTCGCTGGGCGATCGGATCCTGGCGGGTCTCGCGGCGCTGGCGGACGGGGCGGGCGCGGTGGAACTGGTGGACGGGCGACGGGTGGGCGAGATCGGTTGAGTCGCGGGTGGGGAGCCGGTGCCGGACGCAGGCTGTGGCGGGGGTCAGGTGGTGGCCCTGGGGGCGCCTGCGTGGTCCCGGGTCTGCTCTGCGGTCGTACGCCCCTGTCGCAGCCCCCGTTCCAGTGCCAGGGTGACCGTCACCGAGGCCGCCGCCATCACGGTCATCGCGGTGGCCGGTGAGGTGAACTGGGCGAGGCCGCCGGCCAGCGCCGCACCCACTCCCTGCATGGTGAGCATGCCGGAGAGTTGCAGTCCCAGGGCGTGCCCGCCGAGTTCGTCGGGGGTGAGGGCCACCAGCTGTTCCTGGAGCAGCAGGGTGGCCGCGAAGCCGATGGAGGCGACGAGTACGGCGGCAAGGGCGAGCGGCAGCGCCGGGTTCAGGAAGAAGATCAGATACGGGACCGCGAGCAGCAGCCGCAGCAGGGAACCGCCCTTGGCGCGCCAGGCCGGTGGGACGAAGCGCCCGACGACGGTGTCGCCGATCAGCATCCCGGCCGCCGCGAAAGCGAACAGGAGGCCCGCCTGCTGCGGCTCGTACGGTACGTAGAGGGATTCGCAGCCGACGATCAGCCCGTTGGGCACGCACAGCGCGAGGTAGACGTAGCGGCGCGGCTTCGAGGACCAGAGCAGCGCGTTGGTGCGCCAGGTCTCGGCGACCGAGGGGCGGCCGGTGGCACGCGGGGGGCGGGGGGCCAGCCCGAAGCGGGCGACCAGCGCGGAGACGAGCCAGAGGCCGGCGCCGGTCAGGAGGGCGCCGCGTGCCGAGAGCGCCTGGACGAGGACGCCGCCGAGGGCGAATCCGCAGATCTGCATGACGCCGTTGGACATGTTCATCACGGAGCGGCCGATCAGGAAGCCCCTGCGTTCGAGGATCTCGTTGAGCAGCCCGTAGGTGACGCCGCCACCGAGCGAGGCGAGGACTCCGAGCGCCAGGAGCACCGCGAAGGCGGCCCCGACCGGGAGTCCGGGGATCGCCTGGACGGCCGTGGCGACGGCGAAGGTCAGGCCCAGTCCGGCGATGGTGGCACGCGGTGGCAGCCGGTCGGCGGCGGACAACAGAGTGGTGGCACCCACCAGTTGGGCGAGCGAGGGCCCGAACATGGCCAGCGACGAGAGCAGGGGTGACCCGGTCCGGTCGTAGACGAGGATGCCGAGGGCGAGACCGGAGACGGTCTGCGCCGCCGACTTCATGGAGACGGTGAGGAACAGCGGCGTGAACTCGGGTTGCCGGAACAGCTCGCGGTAGGTGCGCATGGCGTGGAGTGTGGGCGCGGGGGCGGGGGCGCCGTTAATGTTTCGCGTGGGGGCGAAAGGCCGGAGCGGCGGGCCAGGGCTGAAGGTGGGGCGGCGGATGGGCTGGTGGCAGGTCAACGCGGACACTCTCGCGCGCGGGAAGTTCCTCGTCTCACCCCTCGCGGAGGCCATTTCGAGCCTTCAGGTGCTGCATCATCCGGGGCTGCCCCTCTCCCACCCGGGCGAGCGCGCCTGGCGCGACACCCATCTCCCCGGCTTCCGCGCGCGGCTCGCCGACGACCCGGTCACGGCCCTCCTCCTGGGCGCCGCCCTCCGCCCCACCTGGAACGCCGACTTCATCACCCCGACCCCGCTCGCCGACGGCAACAGCCAGACCTTCGAGCAGGAGCTGGACCGGGTGCGGGCCGCCCCCGCTGATGCCGTCCTCGACGATCTGGCGGTCGCGCTCGGCGGACCGCCGCCCGCCGTCCTGCACCGCACCGACCTGGGCGAGCGTGCCGCCGGGATGCTGGAGTGGGTGTGGCAGGAGACGGTGCTGCCACAGTGGCCGCGCCGGCGCCGGGTGCTGGAGGCGGACATCGTCGCCAGGACCACCCAGCTGAGCCGGGGCGGCTGGGCGGCGGCCCTGGACGACATGCGGCCGGGCATGCGCTGGCTGGGCGGCGACCGCCTCCAGATCAACACCCACGACCACCCGCCCCGCGAGATCTCCGGCGCACGCCTGCTGTTCGTCCCGGTCAGCTTCCCCGCGTGCTGGGTCTCCTGGGAGGGCCGGCACCGGTACGCGGTGACGTACCCCTGCACGGGCGCCCTGACCGAACCGAGCGGCCCCCCGGCCCCGCACGCCCTGGCCGCCCTGCTCGGCCCCGCCCGCTCTCAGATCCTCGTACTCCTCGACTCCCCCAAGAGCACCACCCAGCTGGTGGCCCTGACCGGCCTCGCCCTGGGTTCCGTGGGCCGCCACCTGAAAGTGCTGTTCGACGCCCGTCTGGTGCACCGCCGGAGAGCGGGCCGGTCGGTGCTCTACTACCGCACGGAGACGGGTGACGCGCTGGTCGACTCACAGCTGGAGATGCCGGCGTGAGCGGCAGGACGCCCC
Organism: Streptomyces sp. NPDC051561; assembly: GCF_044454195.1. Taxonomy (NCBI): domain Bacteria; kingdom Bacillati; phylum Actinomycetota; class Actinomycetes; order Kitasatosporales; family Streptomycetaceae; genus Streptomyces; species Streptomyces sp. NPDC051561. Next base: position 83,914 of record NZ_JBITDM010000016.1, read on the forward strand.
GAATCCAGTCGCCCCGCCCACGCTCCCCGGCCTAACCTCTGCCGCATGACACTCGTGGCATTCCTCAGCGGCGCCGGTATCTCCACCGACTCCGGCATCCCGGACTACCGGGGGCCGAACGGTGTGTGGGTACGCGACCCCGAGGCCGAGAAGCTGTCCACCTACGGCCCTTACATGAACGATCCGGAGATCCGGCGCCGCGCCTGGCAGGTCCGGCGGGACCGCACCCTTCTCGATGCCTCCCCGAATGCGGCCCACCGTGCGATCGCGGAGCTGGACCAGCGGCACGGCATCGCCGTGCGGGTGATCACCCAGAACGTGGACGGGCTGCACCAGGCGGCCGGGCTCCCGGCCCGCAAGGTGGTCGAGCTGCACGGCAGCGCACGTTCGGTGACCTGCACGGGTTGCGGGGTGCGCACGCCGATGACGGAAGCGGTGGCCCGGGTCGAGGCGGGGGAGAGTGACCCGGCGTGCGCGAAGTGCGGGGGGATTCTGAAGTCGTCGACGGTGCTGTTCGGTGAGCATCTGGACGACCGGGTGGTGGCGGAGGCCGTCGCGATCACCAAGGGGTGCGAGGTGTTCATCGCGGTGGGTACGTCCTTGCAGGTGTACCCCGCCGCGACCCTGCCGGGGCTGGCCGCCGACAACGGGGCCCGGCTGATCATCGTCAACGCCGAGCCGACCCCGTTCGACGACCGCGCCGATTCCGTGCTCCGCGAGCCCATCGGCACCGCACTCCCCGAACTGCTGAGGACACTGGGGACGCCGGTATGACGCACCTGCAACTCACGCTGGTCAGGGCGACATCACCTCCCCGCACGTCGATGTCGTGGTGAACAAGGGTCTGCCGACCGGTGCTGGGTCGTTGCCTGGCCACAGCACGTCGATGTCGGATTTCCGCCAGCGACAGCTGTCTCGGGTGCCGCATTCTTAGGTCATGCCTTCCACGATGCACACCGACACCGAGCGCTGCGTACAGGCCGTGCAGTCCAAGGACGCACGGTTCGACGGCTGGGTGTTCACGGCCGTCCTGACCACTCGGATCTACTGCCGGCCCAGCTGCCCAGTGGTGCCTCCCAAGCCGCAGAACATGACGTTCTACCCGAGCGCGGCCGCCTGTCAGCAGGCCGGGTTCCGGGCCTGCAAGCGGTGCCGGCCGGACACCAGCCCGGGGTCGCCGGAGTGGAACGCGCGGGCGGATGTCGTGGCGCGGGCGATGCGGCTGGTCCGGGACGGGGTGGTGGACCGGGAAGGAGTGCCCGGGCTGGCCAGGCGGCTGGGGTACTCGACCCGGCAGATCGAGCGGCAGCTGCTCGCCGAGCTGGGGGCCGGGCCGCTGGCTCTGGCGCGGGCCCAACGGGCTCAGACCGCACGGCTGTTGGTCGAGACGACCGGGCTGTCGATGGCGGACATCGCGTTCGCCGCTGGGTTCTCCTCGATCCGTACCTTCAACGACACGGTCCGCGAGGTCTTCGCCCTCTCCCCCAGCGAGCTGCGGGCGCGCGGGCGGCAGAATCTGCCGCAGACACCGGGAGCGATCGCACTGCGGCTGCCGTTCCGGGCGCCGCTGGAGCCGTCGAACCTCTTCGGGCACCTGGCGGCGACCGGGGTGCCGGGGGTGGAGGAGTGGCGCGACGGCTCGTACCGGCGCACCCTGCGCCTCCCGTACGGCCACGGCATCGCGACCCTCACCCCGCAGCCCGACCACATCGCCTGCCTGCTCTCCCTCACCGACCTCCGCGACCTCACCCAGGCGATCAGCCGGTGCCGCTGGCTGCTCGACCTGGACGCCGACCCGGTGGCGGTGGACGAGCGGCTGTGCGCGGATCCGCTGCTGGCACCGCTGGTGGACAAGGCACCGGGGCGCCGGGTGCCGCGTACGACGGACGCCGCCGAGTTCGCCGTACGGGCGGTCCTCGGCCAGCAGGTGTCGACGGCGGCGGCGCGCACCCACGCGGCACGGCTGGTGACCGCGCACGGGGAATCGGTCGAGGACCCGGCGGGCGGCGGCCTGACCCATCTCTTCCCGACCCCCCAGGCGCTGGCCGCCCTGGACCCGGAGTCGCTCGCCCTGCCCCGCAGCCGCCGCACCACTCTCACCACGCTGGTCGGCGCACTCGCGGACGGCTCCCTGGAGCTCGACCTGGACAGCGACTGGGACGAGGCCCGTGCGCGGCTGCTGGAGCTGCCCGGTTTCGGGCCGTGGACGACGGAGTTGATCGCGATGCGGGCGCTCGGTGACCCGGATGCCTTTCTGCCCTCCGACCTCGGAATCCGGCGCGCGGCCCAGGAGTTGGGGCTGCCGCACACTCCGGCGGCGCTCACCGCGCGGGCCGCGCAGTGGCGGCCGTGGCGGGCGTATGCCGTGCAGTATCTGTGGGCGACCGACACCCACCCCATCAATCTCCTTCCCTCGTAAACCCTTCCCTCGTAAAGGAGTTGGCGCATGTCACCGCTCAAGCAGCACACCGTCATCGACAGCCCGTACGATCCGCTGACCCTGGTCGCCACCGATGGCGTCCTCTCCGCGCTCTATATGGTCGACCAGCGCCACCGGCCCGCGCCGGAGACCTTCGGCGACCGGGACGACGAACCGTTCCCCGAGGTCATCGAGCAGCTGAATGCCTTCTTCCAGGGCGAGTTGACGGAGTTCACCCTCCCGCTCCACCTCGAAGGCACCCCCTTCCAGCGCTCCGTCTGGGAGCAGCTGCTGACCATCCCGTACGGCGAGACCCGCTCGTACGGTCAGCTCGCCGACCAGCTCGGCAAGGCGGGTGCCTCCCGGGCGGTCGGCCTCGCCAACGGCAAGAACCCGATCGGCATCGTGGTCCCCTGCCACCGGGTGATCGGCTCGGGCGGCAGCCTGACGGGGTACGGCGGCGGCCTGGACCGCAAGCGGCGGCTGCTGGCGTTCGAGGGCGGGGCGCGGGAGGAAAACCTGTTGTTCTGAGGGGGGTTGGGGTCGCTACGGTGATCCCCCGCCACTCCCGCCCGGAAGGCCGCCATGACGTCCGACGACTCGCAGGCAGCTCTGGTACGTGAGCTGCTGCGTGACCAGTTCCCGCAGTGGGCCGCGCTGCCCGTCGCGGCCGCCGGGGCCCAGAGCACGGCGAACACGATGTTCCGGCTGGGTGCGGATCTGGTGGTACGTCTTCCCCGGGACGCCGGGGCGGCCGAGGACATCGTCAAGGACCGCCACTGGCTGCCGAGGTTCGCCCCGGACCTTCCCGTGGCCATCCCCTCGCCCCTGGCCATGGGCGAGCCGTCCTCCTCCTTCCCCCTCCCGTGGGGTGTCTACAGCTGGCTGGAGGGGGTGAATCCGGACGTCGTGAGCGGGGGCGAGTCCCTGGCCAAGGACCTGGCGGCGTTCACCACCGCGATGCACGCCCTCGGCACGGCCGGTGCTCCGGCGTCGTTCCGCAGCGAGACACTCGCTGACCGTGATGCCTCCACGCGCGACGCGATCGCGGCCCTGGCCTCAACGATCGACCCGGCGGCGGCTCTGCGCGTCTGGGACCGGGCGCGCCGCGCCCCGGGCCGGGCCGGCTCCCCGGTCTGGCTCCACGCCGACCTCCAGCCCGGCAACGTCCTGGTCGCAGACGGCCGTCTGACCGCCGTCATCGACTTCGGCTGCATGGGCCTCGGCGACCCCGCGGTCGACCTCATCGCCGCCTGGTACCTGCTGACCCCGGCCGCCCGCGACGCCTTCCGCACGGAGTCGGGCGCGGACGAGGCCGAGTGGGAGCGCGGCAGGGGCTGGGCCCTCTCCATCGCCCTGAACGAGCTCCGCGCGTACCGTACGGTGAACGCCACCATGGGCGAAAAGGCGCGGCACGTACTGGCGGGGCTGCTGCTGGACGGGACCCCATAGGCAGGCATGCCCGCGCAGGCGCCACCACTCGCCGGGCGAGCCCCGGACCGGCCCATGCACCCCGGCCCGTGCAGACAGACCCCGGCCCACGCCAGCGCCCACCCCAACGCCCGCGCCCACCCCAGCGCCCGCGCCCTGTAGGACGACCGCCCCCTACGCCCTCCCCCCGTCAGCCGCCAGCAGCCCCCGCACCCTCTGTGCCGTCCGCGCGTCCCGCGCCGCGGTGAACGGCAGTGCGTTGCCCCCGACGATTCGGTACCGCTCCCCCGTCAGCGTCAGATCCGTGCCCCCCGCCTCCTCCACCAGCAGCAGCCCCGCCGCGTGGTCCCATGCCAGCTCCCAGCTGAAGGCGACGGCCTCCAACTCCCCACTGGCCACCGCCAGATACTCCAGCCCCGCCGACCCGCACGGCCGCGCCGCGACCCCCGCCGCCCGCAGCCCCAGCAGCGCCCGCTTCTGCTCCGGCGTCGTGTAGTCGGGATGCGACATGGCGACCCGCAGCGGGGCCCCCGGCTCCGGTGAGCCCGCCCGCAACCGCGCCCCGTCCAGGCGGGCGCCCTCGCCCCGTACCGCCACCGCCATCCGGTCCCTGGCCGCCGCGTAGGTCCAGGACGCCTGAACGATCCCGCCCCGTACCAGCGCCACCAGCGTGCAGAAGCCGTCGTCGCCCCGCACGAACTCCCGCGTCCCGTCGACCGGGTCGACGATCCAGACGGGAGCGTCACCCCGGATCGCGTCGTACCGGGACGGGTCCGCGTGGACCGCTTCCTCGCCGACGACCACGGACCCGGGCAGCAGGGCCGTGAGCGCGGCGGTGAGGTGCTCCTCGGCGGCCCGGTCGGCGACCGTGACCAGGTCGTGCGGACCGTTCTTCTCCAGCACCTCGTGCGCGGCGAGCTGCCGGAAGCGCGGCATGATCTCGTCGGCGGCGGCCTTGCGCACAGCCGCTTCGACCTGGTGGACAAGCACATTCTCGATCATGCGTCCAGCAAAGCACGCCCCTCCGACAGCTGGCCAACGCCCGGTCACTCCCCGGTGGAACACAGGACCAGGTCTAGGCCGGGTCCCCGGTAATGGGCGGTGTTCGCTCCGGCGGACGCGGGCGGGATCAGGGGGGCGGGATCAGGGGGGGCGGGATCAGGGGGCGGGGCGCCTCAGCGATAGGAGAGGGCGCCGAACGGCCAGGACCTGTCCAGCCAGTCGCCCACCACCTCGACCACCCGGCCGTCCAGCGCGGCCCGCTCCGCGGTCACCCACGACGAGACGTCGGCCGTCCTCGGGTCCTCCCGGTCCGGGTAGACGTACACACACCCGATCACCGTGCTGGTCAAAGCGTCGAGGACGGTGAAGGTGAACCCTCTGCGGTCCTCGAAGTCGCGGGCGTGCCGGTGCAGGTCGCGAAGGTTGTCCGTCAGGGAAATCCCCTCCGCGGGCGGCCAACTACCGTCGAAGCCGGGGGTGTTGCGGATGTGTTCGACGCTGTCGCCCCAAGCGGCGCGGTCCTGCTCGTTGTGTTCGGGACCGAGCGGTTCGAGCCGGAACTCTCCGGCGTCCAGAGTGCGCGGTATGACGAAGTCGGCGGGGACGAAGGGCAGCGGGCGGTACGCGGCCGCGTTCCGCACCGTACCGAGCCGGGGGAAGATCCGTTCCACGGTGAAGTCCTGCTCGTCGGCGGCGAACGCGGACATGGCGTCGGCGACGAACTCCACCTCGTACCCCAGGTCGAGCGCGGCCCGCGCGGTGGACTCCACGCCCATGGTCGTCACCAGTCCGGCGACCACCACCCTGCGCACGCCCCGCTTCACCAACTCCTCGTGCAGACCGGTGTCCTGGAACGCGCCCAGGGTCTGCTTGACCACCACCACGTCGGAGGGTTCGACCAGTTCCTCGGCGAACCCGCTGCCCGGCGGCTGTTCGTCGACGCCCGGCCGGTCCACCCTGATCTGCACCACGGGCAGCCCCTGGGACCGGAAGTCGGCGGCCAGCGCGCGGCACCGCCGCAACACCAGCTCACCCGCGTAGGGGGCGAGGGACAGCGCGAGGATGCGGGGCATCAGGTCGACCAGCAGCAGCGCGGAGTCGGATGCGGGAACGGATGCGGGGGCAGCCTCGGGCTCAGTCGCAGTCATCGGGCCATAATGCTTCACCGTTCGATCACTTGGCGAGGTCAGCCGCATCCCTCCAGGGCGGACGCGACGATTTCCTCCGGAGCGAGCCGGGCGCCCCGGAGTGCGGCCGCCTCGAAGGCGTCGGAACCGAGGGCTTCCCGCGCACGCCGCTCCCCCTCGTTGTGCGGCGCCCGCCAGTACACCGAGCCGAACCAGGGAACTCCGATGGTGTTCCACTCCTCTTCGGCCGCCCCGAGCAGCACGGCCGCCCGTCGGCCCCGGCCGTCCGCGGCGGCGATCCAGCCCAGCAGGTCGACGATCATCGCCATCCCCAGCCGGTCCCGGAAGTCGCGCTTCATGCGCAGGCACTGCTTCGCGTGCTGGGCTGCCGCGGCCCGGTCGCCACCGGCCCACTCGGCGAAGGACTGAACGTAGAGGGCGTAGGCGAGGGTCCACTGCTCGTCGTGCGCACGGCAGATGCTGCGCGCCTTCCGGCAGAGTTCGACCGCCCGGCCCGAATCCCCCAGGAAGACGTGGGCCAGGGCGAGTTGGGACTGGGCCATGATCACCATGCTGTTGGTGTCGCCGAGCGCGGCGTACTGGCCGACGGCCTCCTCCAGCAGGAGCTGCGCGTGTCGGGGTTCGTCGCGGAGCAGGGCGGCGGTGCCCGCCATGTGGGTGCCGTGGGCCATGGCCACGTCGTCGCCGAGCCGTCGGGCGAGTTCGCGGCACTCCGCGGACCTGGCGACGCTCTCGGCGATGTCCCCGCGCAGATAGGCGATGCGGCTCATCACCCAGAGGGCTTTGGCGCGCTCGGGTGTCGGGGCGACGCAGAGGCGCAGTGCGCGGTCGAGCCAGCGCTGCGCCTCCTCCACATAGCCGCAGGCGACCCAGAAGGAGTACAGCGCGGCGGCCAGCCGGGTTCCGGTCAGGGCTTCACCCGGTGTGGTGAGGGAGAAGCCGAGCGCCTCCCGGAAGTTGGCGTGCTCGGAGCGCAGCCGGCCGGCCCATTCCTCCTGGCCGGATCCGAACCACTGCGACTCACCCCGCTCGGCAAGTGCCAGGTAGTGGTCGCGGTGGCGGCGCCGGAGCGCGGTCCGCAGCCCGGCGTCACCGATCTGGGTCCGCCCGTACTCACGGAGCGTCTCCAGGAGCCGGAATCGGATGTCCCCTTCCGATTCCTCGCGGATCAGCACCGACTTGTCGACGAGCCCTTCGACCAGGTCGAGGATCTCCGTGGTCGGGAGATCCGCACCGGCGCAGACGGACTCCGCCGCCTCCAGGTCGAAGGTGTCGGTGAAGGTCGACAGCCGTGCCCAGAGCAGCCGCTCGTCATCCGTGCACAGGTGAAAGCTCCAGCACACCGTCGCCTGCAGCGTCTGGTGACGGGGCAGCGCGGTGGGCCGGGCCGTCGTCAGGACCCGGAAGCGGTCGTCGAGGCGGGCCAGCAGCTGTTCGGGAGACAGCGTCCGCAGGCGTCCCGCCGCCAGCTCGATTGCCAGTGGGATGCCGTCGAGCCGTCGGCAGATGCGGGTCACGGTCTCCGTGGTCTCCGGCGACATCGGGAACCCGCAGGGAACCGTGGCGCGTGCCCGGTGCGCGAACAGGGTGAGGGCGGCGGTGTCCTCGTCGTCGGGCGCGCAGTACGCGCCGGACGCGGGCCCCGGCGGTACTTCGCGCGCATGCGTGGCGTCCGGTGGTACCCGTAACGGCGCGACCGGGAAGAGGTGTTCACCGTCGATGGCCAGCGGCTGCCGGCTGGTGACGACGACCCGTAGGCGGGTGGCCGCCCGGAGCAGGGTGTCGACCAGCACGGCACAGGCGTGCAGGAGGTGTTCGCAGTCGTCGAGCACCAACAGGACCTCCCGGTCCCTGAGATGTCTGATCAGGGAGACCAGTGGTGCACGGCCCGTCTGGTAGTGGATGTCGAGTGCCGTGGCCACGGCGTGCGCGACGAGTCCCGGGTCGGAGAGCCCGGACAGCTCGACCAGCCATACGCCGTCGCGGAAGGCCGGCTGGAGGTTCAGCGCGGCGCGCAGCCCGAGACGGGTCTTGCCCACGCCGCCGACGCCGGTGAGTGTCACGAGCCGGTGCGTCGCCAACAGGGCGTGCAGCCGGTCGAGTTCATGCTGACGTCCCACGAAGCTGGTGAGCTCCGTGGGGAGGTTGCCGGGGGGCTGGTGGGCGGGGGGCTCCCTGGCGGGCGCCTGCTCGGCGGACGTCTGCCGTGCGCGGGCATTGTTGCCGTGCGTCTGACTGCCGGGCCGGTGTTGGCCAGGCCCTTGGTTGCCGGGCCTCCGACTGCCTGGCACCCGCTTCTCGGGCCGCCGCGGCTCCACGCCGTAGGGGTGGCGGCCGTCCTCGGGGGACGGGTCGGCGGTGGTGGGCGGGTCCAGGGCGGCGTCGGCGGCCAGGATCTGTTCGTGGACGCGGCGCAGTTCGGCGCCCGGCTCGATACCGAGCTCATCGGCGAGCAGTCGGCGTGCCTCCTGGTACGCCTTCAGGGCCTCGGCCTGCCGGCCGGCCCGGTGCAGGGCCCGCATGAGCAGTCCGTGCAGCCGCTCGCGCAGCGGATGCGCGGCGATCAGCCTGCGGAGTTCGCCGACGAGGTCCGCATCGGCGCCGAGGGCAAGATCGAGTTCGACGCGCTCCTCCAGCACCCCCAGCCGGTGCTCCTCCAACCGGTCCCGCTCGGCGTCGAGCAGCGGGCTGGCCAGCCCTTCGCAGAGCCTGCCCCGCCACAGCTTCAACGCGGCGTGCAGTTCTTCGGCGGCCGCGGGGAGGTCTCCGGCGGCCCTGGCGGACCGCCCCCGTTCCATCTGCTCGGTGAGTACGTCCAAGTCCACCCCGCCGGCCGGCACCGTCAGCACGTACCCGGCCTCGGTCCACTTCAGCAGCCGTGACGGCGCCCGGGCCTGCCGCCCGGGTTCCAGCACCCTGCGCAGCCCGGCGGCGTGCCGTTGCAGCAGGTTCACCGCCCGCCCCGGCGCCGCGGTACCCCATACCGCTTCGATCAACTTCCCCCGGGAAACCGGCCGGTTGGCGTGCAGCAGCAGTACGGCGAGCATCACCCGCTGCTGCACCGGCCCCGCGTCCAGTTCCTCCCCGTCGCGCCACACCCGCAACGGTCCGAGCAGATCGAACCACAGCGTTCCGGACCTCAGTTGCTCGTCCATCGACGCCACCCCCGTGACAGTCGTCCTCAACCCAACCGGCACCACCTCCGCCGGAAACCTGGGGCGGCCCCCGCACCGGCCGTTGCCGGTGCCGCGGCCCGCCCCGCACCCATGACTCGTCCGAGGCGCAGCAGGAGAGGGTCGTGCCACCCCGGTCGACCGCCACGGCTCTTCGGACGTGGACAGATCCGGCGGCTCTCGTACCGGAGGCCTTCCGCGTCACTCCTCAGGAAAGACGTCTGCGCCGTGTCTGGCGATCCCCGGGGATGGCAAAATCCCGGTCATGAGGCGGCGCTTCCGCCTCATGAGGGGGTGTACGTGGCGGTCCGTATCTGCTCTCACCCCAGGGGCGCGGGGCCGAGAAGGTGCCAGCCACTACTTCAGTGCACCGTCGAGCCAGCGGTTGAGGAAGCGTTGGCTCCGGTGCGCCAGCCGGTTCGCGTACCGGTGCGTGTCCGCCCTGAGCTGCTGGACGGACACTCCTGGGGCCTGCGAGATCTCATGAGCATGGCCGATGAGCCAGGACTCGATGTCGTTGCCGGGAGCCTCCGCATGGAACTGCAGCCCCAGGGTGGAGCTTCCGACCGCGAAGGCCTGGTTCGCGCACACCGGCGTGGAGGCGAGATGGGTCGCCCCCGCCGGCAGGTCGAAGGTGTCGCCGTGCCAGTGCAGCACCGGTGAGTCCAGCTCGGCGAGCGGCGATCCGGCCCCCGCTTCGGACAGTTCGACCGGGCCCCAGCCGATCTCCTTCGCCTCCGCCGGACAGACCTTGGAACCGAGCGCGGCAGCGATCAGCTGTGCGCCCAGACAGATGCCGAGTACGGGTTCCTCGCGGGCCAGTCGGGCCCGTATCAGCGCCAGCTCCTCCTCCAGGAAGGGATACGCGTCGGTCTCGCCCGCCCCCATCGGACCGCCCAGGACGATGAGAAACTGCGGGGAGCGCCATGCGACCTGTTCCAGGAGCCACCCCCGTCCGGCCTCCACGTACGTCACGTCGATGTCCCGCTCCCTCAGTACCTGCTCGAAGGAGCCCAGGTCCTCGAAGGCGACGTGCCGGATCGCCACAGCTTCAGTCATCTCGATCATCCTCGGGATTCGCTGGTTCACCGGACCACTGCGGCCGGTGGTGGTTCTGTGAACTGGGGCCCGTGGGGGCCGTTCGGGCACAGGCCCTCAGAGGTCCAGCACGAGCCGGGGACCGCCGGCCCGGGAGACGCAGATCATCATGCTCTCGCCCGATGCCCGCTGCCGATCGCTGAGGATGGAGTCCCGGTGGTCGGGAGCACCCTCGATGACGCTGGTCTCACAGGTCCCGCAGATCCCCTCGCGGCAGGCCGCGAACGTCCGTACGCCCGCCCGGTCGGCCACATCCAGGATCGACTCGTGCGGTGCGACGGACAGGGTCAGGTCCGAGCGCCGGCAGACCACCTCGAAGGCGGTGGCCCTGCTCTGCTCCTCGGGCTGCACCGGCCGGGCCCCGAACCTTTCCGTCCGCAGGCTGCCGGCCGGCCATCCGGCGCAGTGGGTCTCCACGGCGCCGACCAGTGGCTCGGGGCCGCAGCAGTACACCTGGCAGTTCCGGCGTGGCGCGTTCAATGCCTTCGCCAGCGGGAGCAGCCCGGCCTCGTCCTGCGGATGGGTGCGTACCCGGCCGCCGTACTCGCTCAGCTCGTCGAGGAAGGCCATGGATGCCCGGGAGCGCCCGCCGTAGAGCAGCTCCCAGTCCCTGCCGTCCGCTTCGGCCGAGGCGATCATCGGCAGGATCGGGGTGATGCCGATGCCTCCCGCGATGAAGAGGTAGCGGGGGGACGGCTCCAGCCGGAAGTGGTTCCGGGGGCCGCGGACCAGCACGGTCGCACCGATGCCGAGTTCCTGGTGCACATGGCGGGATCCGCCGCGGCCGTTCGGTTCGAGGAGTACGGCCACACGCCATGCGTGACGGTCACTCGGGCTGCCGCACAGCGAGTACTGCCGTACGAGATCGAGCTCGGGCAGGATCAGGTCGATGTGGGCTCCCGGTGTCCAGCGGGGCAATTCCCGCCCGGCCGGATCGACCAGGGTAAGGGTGACCACTCCGTCGGCCGCCCGCTCCCGGTCGCTGATGCGAAGAAAGGTGGTGTATTCCTGACAAGGTCCGGGCGCCCCGGGCCCCGGTAACTCTGCGATGTCAACTGACATTTCCTGCCTACTCCCGCACTGTTTTCATTGCTGTGGGTGCAGCATTCATTTGCATGTGTGCTGCGTCCATTGCTGATTCTGCTGTCGCCGAAGCCGATGGTGCCGCGTACGTGGAACGAACCGGCCCGGCGCACCCTTCCGCTGTGCACCGGGCCTTCTCGGCCGGACGACCCCGGTCAGGCGATCAGCCCTTGCCGCGCGAAACTGTCGCGGGCCGCGGCCGACTCCAGAAGGCCTATCTCTTGCGCCAGCGAGACGATCTGCGAGTAGTTCAGCGACGTCAGATCGGCGGCGCCCGCACTTCTGCATTCCCGGATCATCTCGTCGGCCTTCGGGAAGCCGATCTGCCGCAGCATGGAAAGCCAGACATCCAGCTCCCGGTCCGCGAACCAGACCACGGGTTCGGACAGTACGTCGGCGAAGGCGGCCCGCTGTCCTTCCGTCAACTCGTGTGAGAACAGCTGCGCCAGGGACATGAACAGCGGACTGTGCACCATTTCGTCGTGCCGGTGCGCCGCCACCGTCATGCGGTTGAACGACTGGATCTCCTGGCTTTCGCTGAGCAGATGGAGATAGTCGCTGATGAAGATCTCCGACACCACCGCCGTGGCGAACTGGATCATCCGCCCCTGCCAGGGCTCGTCCGCCCGCTGCTGGCGCTCGCGCATGTGGCTGACCAGGTTGAACTGAGGAATCACCAGGTCACCCAGCCCACGGCGGCCGCGCGTCAGCCGGCTCGCCTGCTCCACCAGGTGTACGTGGTAGACCTCGTCCACCATGGTCTCGCAGACCGCCATCTGCGCATCGTCGGAACGCAGCCCCGGCATCGTTCCCCCGAGGATGTCGAGGCAGGTCGGATTGACGATCTCCGTCTCGATCTGCACGGTCTTCGCGTTGTACATGAGCCAACCGCAGCTCAGTACCCGGGACTTCATTTCCGGCGAGCACGACTGGTACTGCGGCATGTCGCGAAACGGCAGGAGGCTTTCGAGGAAGTCCTCCTTGCCCGTTTCGAAGAACGGCTCCAGTTCCTGCTTCTTGACATAGGCCCGCCGGGGCCAGCTCACCGCGAGCCGCTCAAGCATGATTTTGGTGTGGGACAGATCGTCGGTCTCGGCACGAGGGTCCAGGCCCTCATCCATGATCACGAGTTCTACTCCTCTTCAGCTCCTTTGCGACCGCGTCCGTTCAACGGTTCCGCCCGGCGGCGAACTCCCCGTGGAACATCATCAATCCGTCGTCGCAGTCGTAGACCTTGGCGACCTTGTCCGTATTGGTGTCGATACGGATGAGGTGGTCGCTGACAAAACTGGAAATGAACACGGACTCCTCGTCCACCATCGCGGTGGCGGTGTGGGCGTTGCGGAAGTCCGAGGGCAGTTCCCGGCCGGGGCGCAGCCGCTTGAGGAAGCTCGGCTTTACGGGGTCCTGGATGTCCCAGATCGAGATGTAGCCGTCCCGCCCGTAATTGAAGGGGCTGTCGAACTGCGGGCCCCACGAGTCCTCTTCCGCCACGTACAGCTTGCCCTTGGCGACCGTCAGGTCCGAGGGCGACCGGTACATTCCGGCGCCGCCCGGCGTACGGGTGGGCCCGATGACGCATTCGGCGGTGTCCAGTTCGGTGTCGACCAGCCAGACGCTCTGCCCGACCACCGTGGCGCCCTGGGGCGTCCGCGACGTGGATCCGACCTGCATGGCCCCTATGTAGGCGTAGCGGTTGTCGATCCAGGTGGCGTAGTGCGCGAACGCGCCGTACTCGAGTTCCGTGCCCAGCGGGATCGCGTGGGTCGCCTCGACCTTGCCGGTGTGCCGGTCGGGCCGGTAGACGCGTACCTCACCGATGTCGTAGTCGTATCCGACACCGAGCCCGACGGTGCCCCTGGGGTTGAAGTTCACCCCGTGGGTCTGCCTGGTCAGCTTGCGGTCCGTGTGGAGCACGCGCTGTTCCAGGGTGCCGTCCGGCTTGATCCGGAATCCGCGCACGCGGTCGTCCGTGTAGTGCGTGATGTAGGTGAACTTCGAGCGCGGCAGGAAGGTCGGGCCGTGCGTCTGGGTGTAGAGCGGCCGGGTCCACGGCATGATCGGCTGCTTCGGCGAGGTCTGTTTGAGGTTCGGCATGTCGGACGGCGTACCGGCCACGTCCAGCGGGACGATCTGCCGTAACTCCACATCGGCGGTGCCGCCGTCCCAGTCGATGCCGTTCAGGTGCAGTACGGCGATGGACCCGTTGAAGGGCGGGATGGCGTCCGTGGCGATGTAGACCGTCTCCTCGTCCGCCGCGATCCACGAGTGCTGGAGGCTGGCGGGCTGCCACCCGTCGAGGCTCTCCAGCGGGAAGGTCACCAGCTTGTCCTCTTCCGCATGAACCAGGACGAGTTCCTTGGTCATCATGTTCACGCCGGTGAGAATGTGCATTCTTTGTTGCTCCCCGTTTGGTGTAGGTATGCGCATCGGCCGGCCGGACAACTGTTGCCCGCTCAACCAGACGCGGAACTCATGGTGCTTGCGCGGGTTGCAGCATCTGTTGCAGAACTCGTTGCAGCGGCACTGCCGACCCCTCACGACCCCGCTGTGAACAGGCTTTATATCCGGTTACTGTGGGGCGCAACGGACAACATTCCGGTTCGTCCTGATCCGTTCGGAGGATGCACGGTGCACGGTGAATACAAGGTCCCCGGCGGCAAGCTCGTCGTCGTCGACCTGGACGTCGAGGGCGGCGCACTGCGCAATGTGACGGTCGCGGGCGACTTCTTCCTCGAACCCGACGAGGCGATCGACGCCATCAACCGGGCCCTGGAGGGCGCCCCCGTCGACACCGACGCGGCCGGCCTGGCCTCCCGTATCGAAGCGGCCCTCCCCGAGGGCACCGTGATGTTCGGCCTCACCTCGGAGGGCATCGCCGTCGCGGTCCGCCGCGCCCTCGCGCACGCCACCGACTGGACCGACTACGACTGGCAGCTCATCCACGAGGCCCCGCAGCCCCCCGCCCTGCACATGGCCCTCGACGAGGTCATCACCACCGAGGTCGCGGCCGGCCGACGCCCGCCGACCCTCCGCGTCTGGGAATGGGGCGCCCCCGCGGTCGTCATCGGCAGCTTCCAGTCGCTGCGCAACGAGGTCGACCCGGCGGGCGCGGAACGTCACGGGATTCAGGTGGTACGCCGGATCAGCGGCGGCGGCGCGATGTTCATCGAGCCGGGCAACACCATCACCTACTCCCTCTCCGTCCCCACCGCCCTCGTCCAGGGCCTCTCCTTCGCCGACAGCTACTCCTACCTGGACGACTGGGTGCTCGGCGCGCTCGGCGACATGGGCGTGAAGGCCTGGTACCAGCCCCTCAACGACATCGCCACCGACGCCGGAAAGATCGCCGGCGCGGCCCAGAAGCGCATGGTCAGCGAGGCGGGCGGCGCCGTGCTGCACCACGTGACGATGGCGTACGACATCGACGCGGACAAGATGACGGAGGTGCTCCGCATCGGCAAGGAGAAGCTCTCCGACAAGGGCACCAGAAGCGCGAAGAAGCGCGTCGACCCACTGCGGCGGCAGACGGGACTGGCACGTGAGGCCGTCATCGAGCGGATGATCGGGTCGTTCCGGGGACGGTACGGGCTGGAGAACGGCAAGGTCGGCGAGCAGGAGCTGGCCCGGGCCGAGGAGCTGGCGCGGACGAAGTTCTCGACGCAGGAGTGGACGGCGCGGGTGCCGTAACGGGGTGACGGCACCCGCCCGTTGCCGTGTCCGGGCCGGTACGAGGGCCCGCACGCGGGCCAGTGTGCGCCGTTTCCCGCCGGTGTCTCGCGCAGTGCCACCACCACCGCGGGCCAGGCCTCGGCCGGTGCGTCCAGGCGGCCGGCCAACGTACCCGGGGGCGACGGCGGCCGGCCGGGGCGGCGCGGTCAGGCTGCGCGTGCCATCAGCCGGACCAGCACCGCGCGGGAAGGGACGTTCAACTTCCGGTAGACCCGGGAGAGATGGACCTCCACGGTGCGCGGGCTCACAAAGAGCTGCTCGGCGATCTCCTTGGTCCGGCATCCCCTTCCGGCGATCTGAGCGATCTCGCGCTCCCGGTCCGTCAGGCAGGACAGGTCGAGGCCGGCCGTCACGGTCTGTTCACCCCTGGCCGCCGGCTCGCCGGCTGTCGTGACATGCGTGGCCGGGGCGAGCCCGTTCTGGCGTACCGCGTCGGCGACGGCGTTCTCCTCGGCGCCGACGTCGGCCAGCAGCAGGGGCGACCCGCACCGGATGGCGAGTTCCTTGGCGGGGCGCAGCATCTCGGACGCCCGGCCCGGGCTCCCCGCGGCAGAGGCGCACTGGGCGGCGAGGGTCAGCGCGCGGGCCTGCGATCCGAGCGCGCCGTGCACGGCGAACAGGTCCGCCGCCTCCCGGTAGTGGTTGGCCGCCTCCTCGGCCCGTCCCGCGGCCCGGTGCGCGTGTCCCCGTGCGGCGAGCGCGAAGGCCCGCTGGTACGGCAGGCCGACCGTCTCGGCGGCAGCGGCGGCCCGCTCGGCGTACTCCCCGGCCCACGGGCTGCCCTGGAGGATCGCCGCCGCGCAGAGCAGCTCGAAGCACTGCGCGCGCAGGGCCAGGACGAAGTTGGGCAGGGCGCCGCCGCCGCCGGCGTCCAGTACCAGGGCCATGCAGTACTCGCTGCACTCGCCCATCTCCACGGCGGCGGCGAGGCACATCAGCGCCCCCGTGCTGTACCAGTACGTCCTGGGCGGCAGGGCCTTGATGAGGCGCTGGGCTCGGGAGACCGCCCGCTTGCTGTCGTTCCTGCGGCTCAGCCAGATCGCGCAGTTGGCCTCCAGGGCGAGCCCGAAGTCGCGTACCTGCTCGGCGCCGACTCTGCGTCCCCATTCCTTGACCTCGATGGCCGCGCGCCGGGACTCCCCGATGCGGCCCATCGTGTTGTTGACCAGGCTCAGGCCGAGCAGGAACAGCGGCAGGGCGCTGGTACCGCCGAACTCCTTGGCGAGCGCCACCCCCCTGCGCATGGTGGCCTCCGCATCGACGAGGCGCGCCGCGTTCAGCTGAGCCCAGCCCAGCAGGGCCAGGCAGTCCGGGCTGTGCGCGATTTCGGCGTCGGAGAGCTTGTCGACGCAGTCGGAGCTGGTCTTCAGAGCACTGAGCGCGGTCTCGATATCGCCGAGCGAGGTGGCCTTCAGGGCGCGCAGCGCCATCGCGGCGGCCGTGGAGGTGTGGCACTCGAACTCCTCGGCGCGGCGGGCGGCCAGGTCGACCGTCGCGGTGTCAAGGGTGCCGCCGTCGTACAGACCGATCACTCCACGCCGTACGAGCAGCTCGACCTCCTCCAGGGAGGGTTGGCCGCCCAGCATGGCGAGTGCTCCGTCGAGTGTGGCATTGGCCTCCGAGTAGCGGCCGAACAGCGTGTCGATGGCGGCGCTCTGGGACACCGCCTTGACCCAGGTCTCCACCGGCAGCGCGGCCCCCATCGCCACCGCTTCCCGCAGGTGGGGCATGGCGTCCCCGAAACGCTCGGCCACGCACAGGGCGCGGCTCAGGGCGATCAGCGCGAGGCCGCGCCGGCGACGCGGCAGCGGCATGCGCAGGGCGGCCTCCAGCCAGGTGATGGCCCGCTCCGGGCTGCCGGGCAGGGATTCCTCGGCGGCCCGCAGCAGGATGTCCAGGTCATCACTGTCCGCGCCGTCCGGCGCGGCGGCCACGTGGTGGGCGAGTTCGGACGGGGGCGCCCCGCAGCCGCGGAGGTAGCCGATGGCGCGGCGGTGCGCCTCTCGGCGCCAGCAGCCGTCGGTCTCCGCGTACACGGCGTCCCGTACCAGGGGGTGCCGCAGGACCATCACCGAGGCCGGCTCGGCGCGGCGGAAGAGGTCCCTGCCCAGCAGGACGGTGGCCGCGGTGCAGACCCTGGCCCGCTCCAGTCCGGCCACCACGGCGAGCGCGGCGACGTCGAAGCGGCCGTCGAGGACGGCGGCTGCCTCCAGCACCCGCCGCTCGTCGTGGCCCAGCAGGGCCGCCTCCGTCTGCACCAGTTGGACGAACTCGTCCTTGTCGCCCGGGTTGGCGAGCGCGAGCAGGTACTGCGGCACACCCTGGCTCTCGCGGTACAGGTCGACGGAGCGGCGGCTGCGGGCCTCGGTGGACAGCAGGTCGGCGGTCTGCCCCAGCGTCAGTTCGGACAGCTGGATGCGTTCCACGACCCCCGACACCACCCCCTGGGCCAGGGTGCTGCGCAACGACGATCCGGTCTGCCGCGGCCGGTGGGCAATGACGATCAGCATCGGTGCGTTCAACGGATATCGGACCAATTGGTCGATGAGGTCCGTGGTGTACTGATCAGCCCAATGGCAATCATCCAGGACGACAACGGTCGGAGAGTTTCCCGCCAGCCTTTCCAGCAAGCCCCGCATCGCGGAGAGCACGAAATGCCTGGGTTCCTTTCCGGTCACGTGATGGGCGTTTTCGTATTCCTCGGCAGAGGCAAATGTTTCACAAACATTGTCGGAAGATTGCGACCAGATTGCACGTATCGTTGCCGCAACATCATTCGGCAGTTCGCGGGAGGCGGCGAGCACCAGCCGGCAGTCCAGGGAAGCCGTGATCGACTGGAGCATAACCCGCTGGTCACTCTCGGTGGCCCGTCCCTGAGCCACTACGAAGCCCCTGCTCCTGGCCTCCTCCGCAAGCTGGGTGAGCAGGCGCGTCTTGCCGGTGCCCGGGTCGCCGGTCAGCTCGACGACCCGTCTCCCGTTGCGTATCGCACCTAGCGCCTCCATCAACTTACGGTGCTCCCTTAGCCGGACATTTCCGTTTCTGGAAGATGTTCCTGCGCCAGCCACTGTCGACACCAACTCCCTGCTTGCACGTGCCGTACCGAATTGATCGGATGCACATTCGACCCACAAAGAGACTATGTTCCGAACGTCAAGCAGTGGCTGCAGGGCGCATCTTTGGCCTGAAATTGACAGTGCCTGGAGCATCACTCCGTTACGCCTTGACAGCAAGCAGCTCCTCCCTCAGGAAGTCGGCGAGCACGATCGGAGTCGGGTACTCGTACATTGCCACGGGCGGTATGAGCAATCCGGTGGCATCGCATAGGCGGTTGCGCACTTCCAGCGCAGTGAAGGAGGAGAATCCCATGTCGAGGAAATTCTCCGTGTCGTGTATCGCCCCGGGGTCGCTGTGCCCCAGCACGTCGGCGGCGTGCTGACGCACAAGCTCCAGGAGGCGTTCGGTCAACTCCTCGGCAGGCAGCTCCGCCAGCGTCTCCGGCGAGGACGCGGGCTCCTTCGTCGCAGGTGCGGGCCGGGCGAGGGCCGCGTCGTGCGAGGTGTCGAGCCAGTAGCGGTCGCGCTGGAAGGCGTAGGTGGGGAGACCCGTAGCGCGGGCGTGCGGGCCGTGCACCGCGCGCCAGTCGACGGGGGTGTCCGTGGCGACGAAGATGCCGCCGAGTGCCTGGAGTACTGCTTCTTCCTCAGGCCGGTCCCTGCGGGCCGAGGGCACGCAGACCGCCTCGGCGAAGCAGTTCCGGGCGAGGCTCGTCAGGACTGCGTCGGGCCCGACCTCCACGAAGCGGGACACACCCTGCTCGCGGAGAGTGAGGAGTGCGTCGTGAAAGCGGACGGTCTCGCGAGCGTGGGTGACCCAGTATGCGGAGGACCCCAACTCGCCTTCCTCGACCAGCTTTCCGGTCAGCGCGGACACGAACGGAACCACTGGCGCGGCGAAGGACAGCCCGTCCACGATCTCCGCAAAGTCGGCCAGCATCGGCTCCATCAACGGGGAGTGGAACGCATGACTGACCGTCAACGGGCGTACGCGGACGCCCTGTTCCCTCAGCGCCTCTGCGATCTCCTCCACCGCCGAAGCGGTACCGGAGACCACCACCGACGCAGGACCATTCACCGCCGCCAGCGACACCTCACCCTCACGCCCGACCAACAGCGGAGACACGACCCCCTCACCCGCCTGCACCGCAAGCATCGCCCCGCCCACCGGCAACGCCGCCATCAACCGACCCCGCGCCACCACCAGACGTACCGCATCCTCCAAACCCAGCACACCCGCCACATGCGCAGCAGCAATCTCACCCACCGAATGCCCGGCAACCACATCAGGCCTGACACCCCACGACTCCCACAACCGGAACAGCCCCACCTCAACCGCAAACAACCCCGGCTGCGCCACACCCGTCCCATGAACCCCCTCACCATCCAAGGCATCCCTCAACGAACCACCCGTCAGCCGCCCATACACCTCCGCAACCTCATCAAACGCCGCAGCGAACACCGGGAACGACGCATACAACCCACGCCCCATCCCCACCCGCTGCGCACCCTGACCCGTAAACAAGAACGCCAACTTGCCCGATGCCAAGTGCCCATCTCCCACCACCACAGCCTCGGGCCGGCCGCCCTCAGCCCATGCGGAAAGGCCCGCGAGGAGTTCGTCCTGTGTCGTGGCGACAACGGCCGCGCGGTATTTCAGTGCGCTACGCGTCGTGGCCAGGGCGTAGCCGACGCCCTTGGGGTCGAAGCCGGGGCGGTCGTTCAGGAACTGCCGGAGCCGCGCGCTTTGGGCACGGAGGGCTTCCGGGCGATCGGCCGAGAAGGTCCAGAGGTGCGGGGGCCCGTCCCCGCCCCCACCCGCTATCGACTCCACGGGCTCCACGGGCGCGCTCGTTGCCGCCGGGGCCTGTTCGAGAATCACGTGGGCGTTGGTCCCGCTGATCCCGAAGGAGGACACGGCGGCCCGGCGCGGCCGGTCGACCTCCGGCCACTCCCGCTGCTCAGTCAGCAACGACACCGCACCCGACGCCCACTCCACGTGCGGCGAAGGCTCCCCCACATGCAACGTCTTCGGCAGCACGCCGTGCCGCAGCGCCTCAACCATCTTGATCACACCGCCCACACCCGCAGCCGCCTGCGCGTGCCCGATGTTCGACTTCAACGAACCCAGATAGAGCGGTTGTTCGGCCGTCCGTGCCCGTCCGTAGGTGGCGAGGAGCGCCTGCGCCTCGATCGGGTCGCCCAGCCGGGTCCCGGTCCCGTGCGCCTCCACCACATCCACATCCGCCGCCGACAGGCGGGCGTTCGCCAGCGCCTGACGGATCACCCGCTCCTGCGAAGGACCGTTCGGCGCGGTCAGACCATTACTCGCACCGTCCTGATTCGTCGCCGAACCCCGCAACACCGCCAACACCTGATGACCATTACGCTCCGCGTCCGACAACCGCTCCAGCAACAGCAACCCCACACCCTCCGCCCAGCCCGTACCGTCCGCATCGGCCGAGAACGCCTTGCAACGCCCGTCCACCGACAACCCCCGCTGCCGCGAGAACTCCAGCAGGAGCATCGGCGAGGCGAGGACGGCGACGCCACCCGCGAGGGCGAGCGAGCACTCGCCGTTGCGCAGGGACTGGGCCGCCAGGTGGAGGGAGACCAGGGACGACGAGCACGCCGTGTCAACCGTCACCGCCGGGCCTTCGAGCCCGAAGACGTAGGAGAGCCGGCCTGAGGCGATGCTCATCGCGTTGCCGGTCATGAAGTGGCCCTCGTAGCCGGGCGGCGCCTGCTGCGCTCGCGGGGCGTAGTCCTGCGCGACCGCTCCGACGAAGACGCCCGTACTGGTGCCGCGCAGTGAGCGCGGTGCCAGGCCAGCCCGCTCGAACGTCTCCCACCCCGTCTCCAGGAGGAGCCGCTGCTGCGGGTCCATCGTCTCGGCCTCGCGCGGCGAGAGGCCGAAGAATCCCGCGTCGAACTCGTCGGCGGTGTGCAGGAATCCGCCGTGCCGGGTGTACGTCGTCCCCTCCCGCTCCGGGTCCGCGTCGTACAGCTCCTCCAGGTTCCAGCCGCGGTTCTTGGGCAGTTCGCCGACCGCGTCGGTGCCGGTGGCGACCAGGTCCCACAGGTCCTCGGGGGACGACACACCGCCCGGGTAGCGGCAGGCGGTCGCGATGACGGCGATGGGTTCGTGCGTGCGGCTCTCCAGTTCCTCGATGCGGGTGCGGGCCTGCTTCAGGTCGGCGGTCACCCACTTGAGGTAGTCGAGCAGCTTCTCCTCCTTGCTCTGGGCGGAGGTGTTCTGAGGGCTGGTCAGGCCGGAGGTGTGCTGCGGGTTGGTCAGCCCGGAGGTGTGCTGAGGGGCGGACCCGGTGGTGTCAGTCATGCGTACCGACCTCCAAGGACGGTGGGGGAATCAGTGGTGAGAGGTCCGGCCGAATTCCTTGTCGATGAAGTCGAAGATCTCGTCGCTGGTGGCGGCGGCGAGCTGCTCCTTCGTGGCGGCCTCGGTGCCGGTCTCGGGTGCCGTGGTGGCGGTACGCCGGTTCCAGTCCGCGAGCAGGCGCTGCATCCGTGCGGCGACCGCTTCCCTGACGGCCGCGTCAACCCCGCCCGTCCCGGGTCCGGCCGCCGGGTCGGCGGGTGCGGACGAGGTGTCGGGGCCGCCGGGTGCGGTGAGCGCGCCGAGCGTCCGCTCCAGCCGGTCGAGTTCCGCGAGTACGTCCGTGACGTGTGCCTCCGTCCCGGACTCCGCTGCGGCGGGGGCGAGTTGGTCGTGCAGGTGCCGGGCGAGAGCGGCCGGGTTGGGGTGGTCGAAGACCAGGGTGGCCGTGAGCCGCAGGCCGGTGGCGCCGTTGATCCGGTTGCGGAGTTCGACGGCGGTCAGCGAGTCGAATCCGGTTTCACGGAAGGACCGGTCGGGTTCGACGGCGTCCGGCGAGGAGTAGCCGAGCACCGCGGCGACCTCGTCCCGCACGAGGGCGAGGAGTCGGCTCTCCCGCTCGGCGGCGGGCAGTCCGGCCAGCCGGTCGGCCAGCGGGACGGCCGCCTCCGTACTGTTGGCGACTCGCCGGACCTGCTTGCGGACCAGGCCCTGGAAGAGCGGGGGCAGCGGCTGGGTGTCGGCGAGAGTGCGCAGCACCGCGAGGTCCAGCGGGGCCGGTACGAGCAGCGGGCGTGCGGCGGTGCGTCCGGCGTCGTACAGGGCGAGACCCTTGGCCGGTTCGATCGGGACGAGTCCGCTGCGCCGGATCCGGGCGAGGTCCTTCTCGCCGAGGCCGCCGGTCATGCCGCTGTCCTGCTGCCACAGCCCCCATGCGAGGGAGACCGCGGGCAGGCCCTGGGCCCGTCGGTGTGCGGCGAGCGCGTCCAACGAGGCGTTCGCGGCGGCGTAGTTGGCCTGGCCGGCGCCGCCGAGGGTCGCGGACACCGAGGAGAAGAGCACGAACTCCGCGAGGTCGTCGCCGCGTTCGCGGACGAGCCGGTGCAGGTTCCACGCCGCGTCGGTCTTCGGGCGCAGCACGGTGTCGAGCCGTTCGGTGGTCAGGGCCTCCACGGTGGCGTCGTCGAGCGCACCGGCCGTGTGGACGACGGAGGTGAGAGGGTGCGCGGCGGGGATCGTGTCGAGCAGGGCGCGGGTGGCACCGGGGTCGGCGGTGTCGCAGGCGGCGACCGTGACCGTAGCACCCAGTTCCTCCAGTTCCGTACGGAGTTTCCGCGCGCCCGGCGCGCCGAGGCCGCGTCGGCTGGTGAGGAGCAGGTGCCGGGCGCCGTGTGTGGTGACCAGGTGGCGGGCGACCAGCGCGCCGAGCGAGCCGGTGCCGCCGGTGACGAGGACGGTGCCCTCGGGGTCGGGCCGGGTGGGCAGGGTCAGTGCGATCTTGCCCACCTGGCGGGCCTGGCTGAAGTACCGGAAGGCTTCCGGCGCCTGGCGTATGTCCCAGGTGGTGACGGGCAGCGGCTTGAGCACACCGCTCTCGAAGAGTTCCAGCAGATCGCGGAACATCTGCTGGATGAGTTCGGCTCCGGCATCCGCGTGCAGGTCGAAGGCCGAGTAGTCGACTCCGGCGTACTGGGCGGCGACGGCCCGCGGGTCGCGGATGTCGGTCTTGCCCATCTCCAGGAAGCGCCCGCCGCCGGGCAGCAGCCGCAGCGACGCATCCACGAACTCGTGGGCCAGGGAGTCCAGTACGACGTCCATGCCCGCGCCGTCGGTGGCCTCCAGGAAGGCCTTCTCGAAGTCGAGGGTGCGGGAGGACGCGAGGTGGGCGTCGTCGAGGCCGAGCGTGCGCAGCACGTCCCACTTGCGGGGACTGGCCGTGCCGTACACGTCCACACCCCAGTGCTGGGCGAGCTGTATGGCGGCCATGCCGACACCGCCCGCCGCCGAGTGCACCAGCAGCCGTTGGCCGGGGCGTACGTCGGCGAGGTGGCGCAGCCCGTAGTACGCGGTCAGGAAGACCACGGGGACGACAGCCGCCTGGGCGTACGTCCAGCCGCGCGGGACGGGGGCCACGAGGCGGTGGTCGGTCACCGCGACGGGGCCCGCACCGCCGGGGAACAGGCCGAGGACCCGGTCGCCGGGGGCGAGGCCCGTGACACCGCTGCCGACCTCGGTCACGACTCCGGCGGCCTCGCTGCCGAGCTGGGCGTCGCCCGGGTAGACGCCGAGGGCGATGAGGACGTCACGGAAGTTGAGGCCCGTCGCGCGGACGGAGATGCGGACCTGCCCGGCTTCCAGCGGGTCGTTCACCTCGGGGCAGGGCAGCAGGGCGAGGTTGTCCAGGGTGCCCTTGGCCGTGACGTCCAGCCGCCAGGCACCGGCACCGGCCGGCGGGACGAGCTCCTGGCCCGCGCTGCCCGGCCCGGTGCGTACGAGCCTGGGCACGTGCACGGCCCCTTCGCGCACGGCGAGTTCGGCGTCTGCCGTGGCCGTCGCGAGCGCGGCCGGCAGGGCGCGTACCGAGTCCTCGTGGTCGTCCAGGTCGACGACGGTGATCCGGCCGGGGTGCTCGGAAGCGGCCGACCGCAGCAGGCCGTGCAGGGCGGCACCGGCGAGAGAGGTGATCCGCTCGCCGGAGCGGGCGGCGACAGCTCCTCGGGTGACGATCACGAGGCGGGATCCTGCGGGGCCTCCCAGGCCGCCCAGGCCTCCAGGGCTTCCGAGGGCTCCAGGGCTTCCAGGGCCGCCGGGAGCGCCCGGCCCGGCCTGGGCCGGGAGCGAGGCGTGCGCGTCCTGCGCCGCCGCGTGCGTGCCGTGCTCGTCGGCGGCGAGCCACCGCTGTACGAGTCCGAGCCCTTCCTCCACGAGAGTGCGCACCCGGCGCGGCGCGCCGAGGGGGTCGGTGTCAACGGTGACCACTCCGGCCACCGGGCGCCCGTCCGAGGGGTCGTCGACGAGGTCGTGCCCGAGGAAGACAACCACGTGGGCCGGTGCCGGACGGGCGGTGACCGTCCGCCGCCCGTCCGCGAGGTCCGCGAAGAGCGAGTCGAGGTCAGGGTGCACGGGCGTACCGCTGTCCGCGAGACCGTACGGGTCCGCGCCCACGATCACTGTGCCGGGCCCGCCGCCCGTGAGCGCGCCCGGCGGGGTGCCGGCACCGTCACCGGAAGCGGCCGTGGGTGTGGGAGTGGCAGTCGGTGTCGGTGTCGGTGTCCAGTCGACGCCGAACAGACCTTCCGTCGCGGGAGTGCGCTGCTGACCGGTGAGCTGCTCGACCGCGATCGGGCGCAGCGCCAGGGCGGCGACGGAGGCGACCGGAGCACCGGTCGCGTCGGCGAGCCGTACGGCGATCCGGTCGGGACCGGTCGAGGCCAGGTGTACGCGCAGGACGGCGGCGCCGGTTGCGAACAGTTCCACGTCGCTCCAGGCGAACGGCAGCCGCGTCTCGCCGGCGAGGAACTCGCCGAAGCCCATGGAGTGCAGGGCCGCGTCCAGCAGCGCCGGGTGAAGCCCGAACCGGCCGGGCGCACCGGAAGCGCCCACCCGGCGGACGGCCTCGTCGGTCATCCGCACCTCGGCGAAGACGTCCCCGTCCCGCCGCCATGCCCCCGACAGGCCCTGGAAGGCGGGGCCGTACTGGTAACCGGCTTCCGCGAGCCGGGAGTAGAGCCCGCCAAGCTCGGCCGGATCCACGCTCTCGGCCCCTTCCGGCGGCCAAGCCCCGGCGAAGTCCGCCCAGACGGGAGTGGAGTCCTCCTGGTGCTCGGAGGCACCGGTCAGCACGGCTCCCGTGGCGTGCCTGGTCCACGTACGGTCCTGGAGTACGGAGTCCGGGGAGTCGCCCTCGGGCTGGGAGTGGACGGACAGCCCGCGTACGCCGGACGCGTCGGGGGCGTCGACCGTGACGCGCAGCCGAACGGCGTCGCCGACCGGCAGGTGCAGGGGCGCTTCGAGGGTGAGGTCCTGTACGCGGCCGTACTGCGCGGCGTGGAGTGCGAGTTCGACGAAGGCCGCTCCGGGCAGGATGACCGTCCCCGCGACCGCGTGGTCCGCGAGCCAGGGATGAGTGTGCAGGGAAAGCCGTCCGGTAAAAACGTCACCCTGCCCATCGGCCAGCTCCAGCGAGGCCCCCAGAAGCGGATGCCCCGCATCGGTCAACCCCAGGACCGCCGTGTCCCCACGGTCCACCGGGGCATCCAGCCAGTAACGCTCCCGCTGGAAGGGATACGTCGGCAGACCGGTCGGGCGGGCATGGGGGCCGTAGACCGCACGCCAGTCAATAGCGGTATCCGACTCGGCGAACAGCCCGCCGAGTGCCTGGAGCACGGCCTCGTCCTCGGGACGGTCCCGGATGACCGAGGCCACGCAGAGGGCCTCGTCGAACGCGTTACGGGCCAACGCGGTCAGCACCGCATCCGGACCCACCTCCACGAACCGCGACACACCCTCCTCCCGCAGAGTGAGCAGGGCGTCGTGGAACCGAACCGCCTCACGGGCATGAGACACCCAGTACCCGGACGACCCCAACTCCCCTTCCGCGACCAGTTTTCCGGTCAGCGCGGACACGAACGGGACCACCGGAGCCGCGAAGGACAGCCCGTCCACGATCTCCGCAAAGTCGGCCAGCATCGGCTCCATCAACGGGGAGTGGAACGCATGACTGACCGTCAACGGGCGTACGCGGACGCCCTGTTCCCTCAGCGCCTCTGCGATCTCCTCCACCGCCGAAGCGGTACCGGAGACCACCACCGACGCAGGACCATTCACCGCCGCCAGCGCCACCTCCCCCTCACGCCCGACCAACAGCGGAGACACCGCCTCCTCACCGGCCTGCACCGCGAGCATCGCCCCTCCCACCGGCAACGCCGCCATCAACCGACCCCGCGCCACCACCAGACGTACCGCATCCTCCAAACCCAGCACACCCGCCACATGCGCAGCAGCTATCTCACCCACCGAATGCCCGGCAACCACATCAGGCCTGACACCCCACGACTCCCACAACCGGAACAGCCCCACCTCAACCGCAAACAACCCCGGCTGAGCCACACCCGTCCCATGCACCCCCTCACCATCCAAGGCATCCCTCAACGAACCACCCGTCAGCCGCCCATACACCTCCGCGACCTCATCAAACGCCGCAGCGAACACCGGGAACGACGCATACAACCCACGCCCCATCCCCACCCGCTGCGCACCCTGCCCCGTAAACAAGAACGCCAACTTCCCGGACACCCGGCGCCCGCCACCCACGACCACGGCCGCGCCGCGCTCACCCCGAGCCAGCACCTCCAGGCCCGCCACCAACTCCGCCCGGTCCCGGCCCACCACCACACCACGGTGGTCAAAGCGGGCCCGGGAGGTGATGAGCGAGAAACCGAGGTCTTCCGGGTGCGCGGCGGGGCGCTCCGTCAGAACGGCCCGGATGCCGGCCGCCTGTTCTCGCAGTGCGTTTTCGCTCCGCGCCGACAGCACCAGCGGCACGAGGCCGGGCCGCTCGTCGCGGGGCGCTCCGTCCTCCGTGATGACGTCGGGCGTGATGGATACGGGCGCCTGCTCCAGAATCACGTGGGCGTTGGTCCCGCTCATCCCGAAGGAGGACACGGCGGCCCGGCGCGGCCGGTCGACCTCCGGCCACTCCCGCTGCTCAGTCAGCAACGACACCGCACCCGACGCCCACTCCACGTGCGGCGAAGGCTCCCCCACATGCAACGTCTTCGGCAGCACGCCGTGCCGCAGCGCCTCAACCATCTTGATCACACCGCCCACACCCGCCGCCGCCTGCGCGTGCCCGATGTTCGACTTCAACGAACCCAGATAGAGCGGTTGTTCGGCCGTCCGTGCCCGTCCGTAGGTGGCGAGCAGGGCCTGCGCCTCGATCGGGTCGCCCAGCCGGGTGCCCGTGCCATGCGCCTCCACCACGTCCACGTCCGCCGCCGACAGGCGGGCGTTCGCCAGCGCCTGACGGATCACCCGCTCCTGCGAAGGACCGTTCGGCGCGGTCAGACCATTACTCGCACCGTCCTGATTCGTCGCCGAACCACGCAACACCGCCAACACCTGATGACCATTACGCTCCGCGTCCGACAACCGCTCCAGCAACAGCAACCCCACACCCTCGGAGAATCCGGTGCCGTCGGCCTCTGCCGCGAAGGACTTGCAGCGGCCGTCGGCCGACAGGCCGCGCTGGCGCGAGAACTCGATGAAGGTGTTCGGCGTCGCCATGACCGTGACCCCGCCGGCCAGGGCGAGCGAGCACTCGCCGTTGCGCAGCGCCTGCGCCGCCAGGTGCAGGGCCACCAGGGAGGACGAGCACGCGGTGTCCACGCTGACCGCCGGGCCTTCGAGCCCGAAGGTGTAGGAGATGCGGCCCGTGGCGACGCTGCCGTAGCTGCCGTTCCTGAGGTATCCCTCCAGTTCCTCGGGGACGCTCTGGAGGCGGGAGCCGTAGTCGTTGTACATGACGCCCGCGTAGACACCGGTCCTGCTGCCCCGCAGTGAGTCGGGGGCGATGCCGGCCCGCTCGAAGGACTCCCAGGCCGTCTCCAGGAGGAGCCGCTGCTGCGGGTCGGTCGCCAGCGCCTCGCGCGGCGACAGACCGAAGAATTCGGCGTCGAAGTCGGCCGCCTCGCTCAGGAAGCCGCCGTGCCGGGTGTACGAGGTGCCCGACCGCGTGGGGTCCGCGTCGTACAGGCTCTCCAGGTCCCAGGCCCGGTCGTCGGGAAAGTCCCCGATGGCGTCCGCGCCGGACACGACCAGCTTCCACAGGTCCTCCGGGGACTGGACGCCGCCCGGGTAGCGGCAGGCCATGGACACGATCGCGATGGGTTCGCCGTCGGCGCCGGGGGTGGCGGTGCCGTTGTGCGCGGTCGCTGCCGGGCCGTGGTCCTCGGAGGCGCTGCCCGCCACCTGGGCGCGCAGGTGATCGGCGAGTGCGCCGGGGCTCGGGTGGTCGAAGACGACCGTCGCCGGGAGGCGCACGCCCGTGGCGGCGATGAGCCGGTTACGCAGTTCGACGGCGGTGAGGGAGTCAAAGCCGAGCAGCTTGAAGGCGCGGTTGACCGCGATCCCGTCGGCGTCGGCGTGCCCGAGGACCGTGGCGACCTGGTGGCGTACGAGGTCGAGGACCGCCTTGTGGCGTTCCTCGGCCGGGAGTGCGGCCATGCGGCCGGCCCAGGTGCCGGTGCCGGCCCGGGCGCCGTCCTCCGCCTGGGCGGTGCGCCGTTCGGGGGCACGTACGAGAGCGCGGAAGAGGGGCGGTACGCCGTCGGCGGCCGCTCTGGCGCGCAGGGCGGGGAGATCCAGGCGGGCGGGGACGAGCTGGGCCGCGTCGGACCGTGTGGCGGCGTCGAAGAGGGCGAGCCCTTCGGCTGCGGGCAGCGGGGAGACGCCCGCTCGCTTCATTCGGGCGAGGTCGGTGGCATCCATGTGCCCGGTCATTCCGCTGGCATCGGCCCACAGACCCCACGCCAACGACGTACCCGGCAAACCCAACCCACGCCGATACACCGCCAACGCATCCAAATACGCATTCGCCGCAGCGTAATTACCCTGCCCCGCCGTACCCAGCACACCAGCCACCGACGAGAACACCACAAACGCCGACAACCCAAGACCACGCGTCAACTCATGCAAATACCACGCCGCATCCACCTTCGGACGCAACACCCGACCCACCGCACCCACAGACAACGACTCCACCGTCGCGTCCTCCAACACACCCGCCACATGCACCACAGCAGACAACGGAAACCCATCACCCACCGAAGCCAACAACCCCTCCACCGACGCACGATCACCCACATCACACGCCACCACCCGCACCGACACCGCACCCAAACCCAAAAGCTCCTCCACCAACCCCACAGCACCCGGCGACTCCCACCCACGCCGACCCGCCAACACCACATGACGCACCCCACACACACCCACCACATGACGCGCCACCAAACCACCCAACGCCCCCAAACCACCCGACACCACAACCGTCCCCGCACCAAAAACACCAGGCACAGCAGAGACAGAGGCGGCATCGGTGGGGGAATCGGGGGCAGATCCGGTGGCTGCGTCGAGGGCCGGGAGGTCGGCACGGACGAGGCGAGGTGCGTACAAGGCGCCTGCACGCAGGGCGAGTTGGGGTTCCCGTACGGCGGTCGAGAGCAGTGCCCTACGGAGGGAGGTACGGTCCGATCCGTCTCCGTCTCCATCGACGTCGAGCAGGGCGAACCGGCCCGGGTGTTCGGTCAGCGCGGTGCGCAGCAGACCCCAGACGGCCGCACCGGCCAGGTTCGAGCCGGCCAGGTTCGCGGCAGCCGGGTTCCCGGCAGTCGACTCCGTATCGTCGGGACGGTCGGCGTCCACGTCGGCCCGGACCGCGTACCGGGACACGAACACGAGCCGCGACTCCTCGGTGCGCGGGTCGGCCAGCCAGGTCTGAACGATGCCGAGGGCGCGCTCGATCGCCGCGTGCACGTCCTCGGGCGCTTGGCCCGGCCCCGCCGCCGTGTCGTTGGCACTCACCAGTACGAAGTCGGGCAGGGGGGCGCGCTCCGGTGAGATGCCCAGCACGGCTTCGTCGGCGTCCTCACCGGTGACGTCGACGTCAGCCGAACCGGCTCCGTCAACAGAACCGGCTCCGTCAGCCGTACCGGCTCCGTCGGCCGTACCGCCAGGATCGCCTGCGGTTACGGGGTCTTCCAGCAGGCCGTCGAGGTCCGTCCTGATCTCGACGGACTCTGCCTCGCCGACCGTCTCCGTACCGGCAGCACCAGCATCATCGGCGACCAGCTGCCATTCGACCCGGTGCAGCGGCAGCCGGGGGCCGTTCGTGCCTGCCGCAGCCGCCAGTTGTTCGGTGGTGACGGTGCGCAGGGAGAGGGAGTCGACCACTGCCACGGGCTCCCCGGCGGTGTCCGCCGCCAGGATCCGGACGGAGTCCTCGCCCTGCGGTGTGAACCTCACCCGCAGCGTGCGGGCCCCGGTCGCCAGCAGCCGGACACCGTCCCAGGCGAACGGGAGCCGGGGGCCTTCACGCCCGGCATCGCCGGTCGAAGCGGGAACGGAAGCGGGAGCGGATACCGAGGGGCCTTCCCGGAGGACCACGGCATGCAGCGCCGCGTCCAAGAGCGCCGGGTGGATGCCGAAGAGATCGGCCTGGTCCCACTGCTTCTCGGCGAGTCGCACCTCGGCGAACACCTCGTCGCCACGGCGCCAGAGCGCGTTCAGGCCCTGGAAGCCGGGCCCGTACTCGTAGCCCTGGAGGGCGAGTTGTTCGTAGCGCGACGAGAGGTCGACGGCCGTGGCGTCGGCCGGCGGCCACTCCGCCAGATCCGCCGCATCCACCGGACCCGCGAGGCCGGCCGCACCGTCGGAGGCAGCATCGGCTTCCGCGTGGCCCCCGGTCGCGAGCCACCCGGTCGCGTGCCGCACCCAGCCCTCACCGTCCGAGAACAGACCGGTGCCCTCGCCGGTCGGCATCGGTCGGCCGTAGACGCGCAGCGCCCGGCGGCCCAAAGCGTCGGCAGCGTCCACCGCCAACTGGATCTGTACGTCGCCCTGTTCGGGCAACACCAGCGGCACTTCGAGCGTCAGGTCCTGGACCTCGTCGCAGTCGACCTCGTCCCCGGCCCGCAGGGCCAGCTCGACGAAGGCGGTTCCGGGCAGCAGTACGTTGCCGAAGACCGCGTGGTCGGCGAGCCAGGCATGGGTGCGCAGCGACAGCCGGCCGGTCAAGAGGATTCCGTCCCCGTCGGCGAGCGGCACCGCGGCGTTGAGCAGCGGATGGCTCGGGGCACCGAGTCCGGCGGCCGTCACGTCCCCGGTCGCGGCGGGCGCGTTCAGCCAGTAGTGCTCGCGCTGGAACGGGTACGTGGGCAGGTCGACGAACTCAACGGGCCCGGCGGGGGCGGCAGTTCCGGGTACGGCCTGCCAGTCGACGCCGACTCCCGCCGTGTGCACGGTGGCGAGGCTGGTCAGGAAGCGTGCCCAGCCGCCCTCGTCGCGACGCAGTGAGCCGACCACGACGTGTCCGCCGTCCAGCGCGGCGGGGTGGGCCCCGACGGGCTCGGAACCAAGGGATTCTTCGGAATCCGTCCCGGAAGAACCGCCCTCCTCCACCCCTGAGGGTTTACCGTCCGCCACCCCGGAGAATTCTCCGCCCGGGAATCCGTTACCGGAGAGAACGACATCGTCGAGGGTTTCCTGAATTCCCATCGTGAGCACCGGATGCGGACTCGCCTCCACAAACGTCCGATAACCATCCGCCGCCAACAACCGCACCGTCTCGTCCAACCGCACCCTCCCCCGCAAATTCCGATACCAATACTCCGCACCCAACTCCGACGTATCCACCACCGCACCCTCAACCGTCGAATAAAAGGCCACACCCGACGACCGCGGAACCACACCCCCCAACACACCCAACAACTCATCCCTAATACCCTCCACATGCGCAGAATGCGACGCATAATCCACCGCAATCAACCGCGCACGAACCCCCTCACCCACCAACCCCGCAACCCACTCCCCCAACACACCCGCATCACCCGACACCACCGTCGACGACGGACCATTCACCGCCGCCACCGACAACCCACCCACACCCGACAACCGAGACTCCACCTCAGCCACCGGCAACCCCACCGAACCCATCCCACCCACACCCGACAACCCCACCAACGCCGCACTCCGCAACGCCACCACCCGCACCGCATCACGCAAACCCAAACCACCCGCAACAAACGCCGCAGCAATCTCCCCCTGCGAATGACCCACCACCGCAGACGGCACCACACCCACCGAACGCCACACCGCAGCCAACGACACCATCACCGCAAACAACACCGGCTGCACCACATCAACCCGCTCCAACCCAGGAGCCCCCTCCACCCCCCTCAACACATCCAGCAAATCCCACTCAACAAACTCCGACAAAGCCCCCGCACACGCCTCCACACTCTCCCGGAACACCACACTCGAATCCAGCAAACCCACCGCCATACCCACCCACTGCGACCCCTGCCCAGGAAAGACAAAGACCGTCCGGCCGGGATCGCCGACGCTTCCCTCCACCACGGAAGCGGCGGATTCTCCCCGGGCGAGGGAAGCGAGTCCGGCAAGCAGTTCGTCGTTGTCGGTACCGATGACAACAGCACGGTGGTCGAAGGCCGTGCGGGTGGTGGCGAGCGCGTGCGCGATGCCGGCGGGCACCGCGGAAGGCTCCGACTCGATGCGGGACGTCAGCGCGGCGGCCTGCGCCCGCAGCCCTTCTCCGGACTTCGCCGACAGCAGGAACGGCACGACAGGAGCCACGGAGGGCTCAGGAGCAGAGGTCACCCCGGGAACAGCGGGCTCGACGGGGACGGCGGGGTCGGCGGGGACGGCGGGAGCCTCCGTCGCCGCGATCGGTGCCTGCTCCAGAATCACGTGCGCGTTGGTCCCGCTGATCCCGAACGAGGACACGGCGGCCCGGCGCGGCCGGTCGACCTCCGGCCACTCCCGCTGCTCCGTCAGCAACGACACCTCGCCTGCCGACCAGTCCACGTGCGGCGAAGGCTCACCCACATGCAGAGTCTTCGGCAGCACACCGCGGCGCAGCGCCTCAACCATCTTGATCACACCACCCACACCCGCGGCCGCCTGAGTGTGCCCGATGTTCGACTTCAACGACCCCAGCCACAGCGGCTGTTCGGCCGACCGCCCCTGGCCGTACGTGGCGAGCAGTGCACGCGCCTCGATCGGGTCGCCCAGCCGGGTCCCGGTCCCGTGCGCCTCCACCACATCCACGTCGGCAGCCGACAGACGTGCGCTCGCCAGTGCCTGGCGGATCACCCGCTCCTGCGAAGGACCGTTCGGCGCGGTCAGACCGTTGCTCGCACCGTCCTGATTCGTCGCCGAACCGCGCAGTACGGCCAGTACGCGGTGCCCGTTGCGCTCAGCGTCCGACAGCCGCTCCAGCGCGACCATGCCGACACCCTCGGCCCAGCCCGTACCGTCCGCGTCCGCCGAGAACGCCTTGCAACGCCCGTCCACCGACAGCCCCCGCTGCCGCGAGAACTCGATGAACATCCCCGGGGTCGCCATGATCGCGGCACCGCCGGCGAGCGCGATCCCGCACTCGCCCTGGCGCAGCGCCTGCGCCGCCAGGTGCATCGCGACCAGCGACGAAGAGCACGCCGTGTCCACGGTCACCGCCGGGCCCTCAAGTCCGAGCGTGTACGAGATACGGCCGGAAGCAACGCTGGCCGTGCTGCCGGTCAGCAGGTAGCCCTCGTACCCCTCGGCCGACTCGTGCAGCCGCGGTCCGTAGTCCTGCGACATGGCGCCCACGAACACGCCCGCGGAGGTGCCCCGCAGCGAGGCCGGGGTGATGCCGGAGCGCTCCAGCGCCTCCCAGGAGGTTTCGAGGAGCAGCCGCTGCTGAGGGTCCATCGCCGCGGCCTCGCGCGGGGAGATCCCGAAGAAGGCGGGGTCAAAGGCGTCCGCGTCGTGGAGGAACCCACCGTGCCTGGCATAGGTCTTGCCAGGCAGTCCGGGTACGGGGTCGTAGAGCCCGTCGAGGTCCCAGCCACGGTTCTCCGGCAGGCCGCTGATGGCGTCGCGTCCGTCGCTGACCAGCTCCCAGAGGGCTTCGGGGGTGACCACCCCGCCGGGGTACCGGCAGGCCATGCCGATGATGGCGATCGGCTCGTCCGGAGCGACCAGAGCGACGGCGGCCGGCACCTCGACGGCGGCTGCGCCGTCCAGGAACCGCGTACCGAGATGCTGGGCCAGGGCCTCCGGGCTCGGGTAGTCATAGACGAGGGACGTGGGCAGGGAAAGCCCGGCCATCGTCCCGAGCCGCTTGGCGAACTCGACGGCGCTCAGCGAGTCGAAGCCCAGCTCCTTGAACGACTTGTCGAGGTCGATCAGGTGCGGAGTGACGTGCCCGAGGACGAGCGCCATGTTCGTACGGACCACTTCCCGCAGGAGGCGGTCCCGCTCAGCACCCGACGCCTCTGCCACCCGCTGCGCGAACGTCGGCCCCGCCACGGACTCGCCGACGGAGTCGGCGCCGCTCTGCGACCGCTGCGGCAGCGGGGCGGGAACGGTGACGTTCGTGGTGTCGAGCCAGTAGCGCTCCCGCTGGAACCGGTAGGTCGGCAGGTCAGTCACGTGAGCGTCCGGCCCGTAGACCGCACGCCAGTCAATAGCAGTATCCGACTCGGCGAACAGCCCGCCGAGTGCCTGGAGCACGGCCTCGTCCTCGGGACGGTCCCGGCGGACCGAAGCCACACAGACGGCCTCGTCGAACGCGTTACGGGCCAACGCGGTCAGCACCGCATCCGGACCCACCTCCACGAAACGGGACACACCCTGCTCGCGGAGGGTGAGGAGTGCGTCGTGGAACCGAACCGCCTCACGGGCATGAGACACCCAGTACCCGGACGACCCCAACTCCCCTTCCACGACCAGCTTTCCGGTCAGCGCAGACACAAACGGGACCACCGGAGCCGCAAAGGACAGCCCATCCACGATCTCCGCGAACTCCCCCAGCATCGGCTCCATCAGCGGGGAGTGGAAGGCGTGACTGACCGTCAACGGACGCACGCGGATGCCCTGCTGCTGGAGAGTTTCACCGACCTCCTCCACCGCCGAAGCGGTCCCGGAGACCACCACCGACGCAGGACCATTCACCGCCGCCAGCGACACCTCCCACTCACGCCCGACCAGCAGCTCGGACACCGCCTCCTCACCCGCCTGCACCGCGAGCATCGCCCCGCCCACCGGCAACGCCGCCATCAACCGCCCCCGCGCCACCACCAGACGTACCGCATCCTCCAAACCCAGCACACCCGCCACATGCGCAGCAGCAATCTCACCCACCGAATGCCCGGCAACCACATCAGGCCTGACACCCCACGACTCCCACAACCGGAACAGCCCCACCTCAACCGCAAACAACCCCGGCTGCGCCACACCCGTCCCATGAACCCCCTCACCATCCAAGGCATCCCTCAACGAACCACCCGTCAGCCGCCCATACGCCCCCGCAACCTCATCAAACGCCGCAGCGAACACCGGGAACGACGCATACAACCCACGCCCCATCCCCACCCGCTGCGCACCCTGCCCCGTAAACAGAACCGCCAACTTCCCCGACACCCGGCGCCCGCCACCCACAACCACGGCCACACCGCGCTCGCCCCGGGCCAGCGAATCCAGGCCCGCCACCAACTCCGCCCGATCCCGGCCCACCACCGCACCACGGTGATCGAAAGCCGTACGGGTCGTGGCGAGGGAGTACGCGAGGTCCGCCGGCTTCGCCGAAGGGTCGTTCTCGATCAGGGAGCCCAGTTGCGCCGCCTGCGCCCGGAGCGCGTCGTCGGTCTTGGCCGACAGCAGCAGCGGCAGTACGGGCGGCGTGGACGGCAGCACGGTGGGCTCCGCGGCCTCGGGAGCCGTGGTGTCCGCAGGAGCCGCCGCTGCTTGCGGCGCCTCCTCCAGGATCACGTGCGCGTTGGTGCCTCCCATGCCGAAGGACGAGACGCCCGCGATCAGGGGCCGGTCCGGGTGCGGCCACTGGCCCGGCTCGGTCTGCACCTTGAGGCGGAGTTCATCGAGCGGGATGGCCGGGTTGGGGGTCTCGAAGTGGAGGCTGGGCGGCAGCATGCGGTGCTTGATGCTCAGCACGGCCTTGATCAGGCCCGTGATGCCCGCCGCGCCTTCGAGGTGGCCGACGTTGGTCTTCGCGGAGCCGACAACGAGCGGGGAGTCCGCTTCGTGGTCGGTGCCGACGGCGGCGCCGAGCGCGGCGGCCTCGACGGGGTCGCCGACCGGGGTGCCGGTGCCGTGCAGTTCGACGTACTGCACGTCCCGGCCCTGGACGCCCGCGCGTTGCAGGGCGCGGCGCAGCACCGCTTCCTGGGTACGACGGCCGGGGACGGTGAGGCCCTGGGTGGCACCGTCGTTGTTGATGGCGCTGCCCCGGATGACGGCGTGGATCCGGTCACCGTCGGCGAGGGCCCGGTCCAGGGGCTTGAGGAGTACGAGCCCGGCGCCCTCGCCGCGTACGTAGCCGTTGGCGCGGGCGTCGAAGGTGTGGCAGCGACCGTCCGGGGAGAGGCCGCCGAACTTGGCGGCGCCCACGGTGCTCTCGGGAATGATGTTGAGGTTGACGCCGCCGGCGAGGGCGATGTCGGACTCCCCGGTGCGCAGGCTCTGGCAGGCCAGGTGGACGGAGACGAGGGAGGACGACTGGGCGGCGTCGACGGCCATGCTGGGGCCGTTGAGGCCGAGGGTGTAGGAGACCCGGTTGGCGATGATGCTGCGGTGCAGGCCGGTGATGGTGTGGCGGCCGATGGCGTCGGTGCCGTTGCGGTGGATGAGGGTGGCGTAGTCGTCCCAGATGGCGCCGACGAAGACGCCGGTGCGGGTGCCGCGCAGGCTGTCGGGCAGGATGCGGGCTTCCTCCAACGCCTCCCAGCTCAGTTCGAGGACGAGGCGCTGCTGCGGGTCCATGGCGGCGGCTTCGCGGGGCGAGATCCCGAAGAAGGCCGGGTCGAACCGGTCGACGTGGTCGAGGTGGCCCGCCCGGCGGGAGTTGGTGCGGCCGGGGGCATCGCGGTCGGCGTCGTAGTGGGCGTCGACGTCCCAGCGGTCGGCGGGTACCTCGGTGATGGAGTCCTCGCCCGCGAGGAGGTTGCGCCAGAACGTGGCGGGGTCGGGTGCTCCGGGCAGGCGGCAGGCGAGACCGATCACCGCGATGGGGGTGCTGTCCCCGGTCGGAGCGGTAGGGGCAGTGGTCTTGAACTCACTCACCATCGCGGGTGCCGTCCTCTTTCAGGAGTCGAAATGCGCCGTACTGGCTGCGGAAGAACACGAGGGGGGCCAGGTCCTCGCCGAGGGCGAGGTGGTGGACCCGGGCGACGACGATGTCGTGGTCGCCGGCGGGGTGTTCGGCCTCGACCGAACACTCCAGCCAGCCCAGCGCGCCGTCGGGGACGGGCAGAGCGCTGGGGGTCACGGGCTGCCAGGCAACGTCGCGGAACTTGTCGCCGCCCCGGGTGGCCAGGCGGCCGCAGGTGTCGACCTGGTGCACGCCGAGGATGGCGACGCAGAGTCGTTCCGATGCCCTCAGCAGGGGCCAGGTGCTGCTGGTGCGGCCCACGCAGAAGGAGACGAGGGGCGGGTCGACGGAGACGGAGGCGAAGGAGTTCGCGGCCATTCCCGTGGGGCGTACGCCGTCCGGCTCGTATGCGGTGATCGCGACGACACCGGTGGCGAAGCGTCCGAGTGCGGTCCGGAACTCGGACGCGTTGATTCGGGTCGTCGAGGGCAGCGGTGACACGTCGGTACCTTTCGTACGGGCTCCGGTGGACCGGGGTGACCCAGCCTGGCCGAGCCCGCTAAGGAGCCCCTTTTCGCCTTCTAAAGCAGTTCTTCGGCGTGCTTGCGGGGCCCGGCGGGTCAGCCGCGCGGGGCGGAGGAGCCGGTGGGCAGGGTCCTGCGCAGCAGTGCGAGCACGGCGTCCTGGGCGTCCCTGATGAACAGGTGGCCGCCGTGCACGGTGTGGACGTCGAACTGCCCCTGTGCGTGCTGGGCCCACTCCTGGGCGTCGGGCGCGGTGACCAGCGGGTCGTCGGAGCCGACTACGGCGTGAACCGGGCAGCGCAGCCCGGCGGCCGCCGGGGTGTGCCGGTAGCCGTGACAGACCTTGAGGTCGTCGCGGATGAGGGCCAGGGCGGACTCTCGCCACTCCGGGTATTCGAGCAGCATCGGGGACATGCCGCCGATATCGACGAGGAGGTGGGTGAGTTCGCGGTCGTTCATGCCCCGGACGGCGGCGAGCGGCGGCGGCCGGTGGGGTGGTTGGTAGGCGCCGACGACGAGTGCTTCGGGGAGGGTGCGGCCCTCCTGCTGTCGCCGTTGGGCGAGTCCGTACGCGACGAGTGCGCCCATGCTGTGGCCGTAGAGGGCGTACGGGGCGTCGAGGTGCGGGCCCAGGTGGGTGTCGAGGGCATCGAGGAGCGGGGCGAGCGCGGTGATGCGCGGTTCTCGCACGCGCCTTTCGCGGCCGGGGAGTTGGACGGGTACGACGTGGATACCGGAGGGGCGCAGGGCGCGGTCCCAGCCCTTGTAGACCGAGGCGGTGCCGCCTGCGTGGTGGAAGCAGAAGAGACGTAGGCCGGCGGTGGGGTCAGGGGCGCTGGTGAGGTAGCCGGCGGGTGGGGCTCCGGGGACTTCGCGGGGTGCGGTGGTGGTGTGGTTCATGCGGTGGCCTCCGCGAGGGCGGCCGCGTCCCGGGCGGCGGGGTCGGTTGCGGCGGCGGGGTCGGTTTCGGCGGCGGTCGCGCGCACCCGGGCGCGTTCGGCGCGCAGTGCCTGGTGCAGGCGGGCGCGGGCGGGGCCGGTCTCGCCGCGCATCCGCAGCAGGGTGAGGAAGGTCCACAGGCTGGTCTCCGTCAGGTGGCGGGGGGAGCCGTGGACGTCGTCGTGGGCGATGAAGCGCAGGCTGGGCACGTGCTGTCGCAACAGGTTCCAGTCCTCGGGCGGGATAATCTCGTCGCGGAGGCTGGCGACCATGCCGACCTGTGCGCGGATCGCGCGCAGCCGGCCGTCGTCGAGCGCCCGCTCGGCGAGGTGCGCGGGCAGGTCGGCCGGTGCGGTCCGGGTGAGGTGGGCGAGGGTGTCGAGGGTGACCCGCGGCACCCGGCGCTGCCAGGCGGCGTCGGTGAAGAACCTGCGGACGGGGGCGCCCGCGCCGACGATGCCCTTGATGCGGCTGTCGTCGAGCGAGGCGCGCAGGGCCAGGTGGCCGCTGAAGCTGAGTGCGACGGCGTACGTGTCCTGGGGCGCGCCGACCGCGTCGAGGAGCTTCGGCAGCATGGTCCAGCTGTCGGCGTCGTAGGGCAGGGTGTTCTCGCCGACGCCGGGCAGTTCGGTGACGAGGCCGGCCATGCCGAGTTCGGCGATCTGGACGAGCAGCGGGGCCCACTGTTCCTTGATGCTGACGATGCCGCCGAGGAAGACGAGCAGGGGGCGTGGGGTCGGGCTGTCGAGCCCGGTGGTCCAGCAGCGGACCTCGCCCTCGGGGAGGCGGGCGGTGAAGGGGCTGATCTCGATGGGTGCGGACCGCCGCCACCGGTCGAAGGTGGTCACGCACCGGTCCAGGGCGGCGCGGCGGGCTTCGCCGTTCACGTACGGGAAGCGGGCGAGGTTGTACTGCTGGAACGCGCCCAGGAGGTTGTTCCGGGCGGCGAGCCGGTCGCCTTCGAGGGTCAGTTCGTGGACCCAGGAGCCGGGGGTGCCGTCCTCGTCGGTGCGGATGCGGTCGAGGGTGTCTTGGTAGTGGGCTGCGGGGATGTGCTGTGCGCGGGCGTGCGCGACGATGTACTGCTTGAGCTCTGCGAGATCGTTCACGGTGATTCCGGGGCGCCTGCCGGTACCTCTTCGGTGCGTGGGGCGGCGGGCGTCTCGTCCTCCTCACGGGTGGGGGTTCGGAAGTTCTCCAGGCCGGTCCTGATCTCGGCGAGGACGTCCGCGGCCTCGGCGCCGTCGATGACGCGGTGGTCGAAGGACAGGTTGAGCCGCATGACGGGGGCGACGGTGACGCTGCCCGCCCGTGCGACCGGCCGGTCGGCGACCTGTCCGATGCCGAGCGTGACGGTGGTGCCGCCCATGGAGTGGAAGCCGTCGACTGGCCGGTGGCCGAGGGAGGTCACGGCGAAGGTGCCGGTGATGAAGGGCCGGGCGGCGAGATTGCGGGCGGCGCGTCTGAAGCGCAGCAGGGCCGCGGGCCAGGGGGCCCGGTGGAGGGCCCGTACGGCGGCGAACTCCGGCATGGTGTGCGGGTCGCCGTCGCGGTAGTGGTCGATCTTCTCCTGGATGTCGTCGAGTGCGGCGGTGTCCAGGGCGGGCAGGATCGCGGCGAGGACGATGCGGTGGCCGTCCAGGGTGCGGTCGAGGGTGAGCTTGCCGACGGCCGTGGGGTAACGGGTGATCCGCGGGCGGAGTCCGCCGGTGACGGCTGCGTTGGCGTCGGGGTGGCGGGCCAGGACCCGGGCGGCGGTGTGCAGCACGTAGCTGCTGTGGGAGTACTTCCAGCCCTGTGCGGCGGCCCGGGCGCGGTGGGCGAGTACGGCGCTCATGTCGACCTCGGTGTCCAGGTGGACGGGTGCGAAGGAACGCACCTGGTCGAGGAAGTACAGGGTGTGCCGGCGCTGTGCCGCGACGCGGGCGCCGGTGCGGGCGGGGCTCATGCCTGCACCGCCACCGCGTAGAGGTGTTCCAGGCTCGGTGCCTCCAGGGCGTCGGGCAGTGAGATCCGGCGGCCGGTGGCCCGTTCCAGTGCGGTGAGCAGGGTGAGCAGGTGTACGGAGTCCCAGCCTTCGAGCTGGTCGAAGGGGCGGCCGAGGTCGGCCGCCTCCAGGGGGAGGCCCACTTCCTCGCGGAGGAGTGCGACGAAGCCTTCGTGGGAGTTCATGGGGCGAGTCCTTCGAGGGGGGTGTGGAGGCATACGTGTGCCGGGAGCGGCGGGATGTCGGCGAGGTCGTGGCGGAAGAGGCGTTCGTCGAGTCCGGGCACCGTGTCGGCGGGGGTGAATCCGTGCTTCGGGTAGAACTCGGCGACCTTGGCGTTCTTGGCCGAGGGCAGGTAGGAGCCGTAGACGGTGTCCGCTCCGGTGGCGGCGGCGTGCCGCAGCAGTGCGGAGAGGCAGGCCTGCTCGATGCCGCGGGCGAAGACGCGGCAGCTGAGGAGGAAGTTGTCGATGATCAGGGCACGGCCCTCCCGGCGGGCGAAGACGGCGCCGACGACACCGTTGTCGCCGAACCTGTCGGTGCTGCGCACGGCGAGCACCAGGGCTTCGGGATCGTCGAGGAGGGCGCGGACGTCGGCGGGCTGGCGGCGGCGGGTGGTGAGGTTGAACTGGTTGGTGCGCAGGGTGATCTGGGAGAGCCGGGGCACATCGCTGTCGCGGGCGGGGTCCAGGGCGACGGTGATGCCGAGCTCGTCCAGGTAGTCCTGGATGGAGTCGAAGGTGTGCTGGAAGTCCTTGCGGACGAGTTCGTCGCGGTAGCGCAGCGAGCGTCCCCGGTCCTCGGCGGTGAGTTCGCGGGTGTCGAACCAGCCGTCGCGCAGCAGTTTCCCGATGTGCAGGGCGGGTTCGTCGTCGAGGGGCACGACGGCGACGCCGGGCAGTTCACGGCGGACGAGCCCGCATTCGTAGGGGCTGTCGTCGACGAAGACGACGCTGTCGACGCCGAGGTTGAGGGCGTCGGTGAGGTCGGTGAGGTTGAGGTGCTTGGGCTGCCAGTTGGCGGTGACGCGGACGAAGTCGTCGGGGCGCAGTTCCATGCCGTGGCGGTGGCGCAGTGCGTCGTCGACGGGTTCGGGGTCGTTCTTGCTGACGGCGGCCAGCAGTACGCCCTGGGAGCCGATCTGGCGGACGATGCGCTGGAACGCCGCGAAGGCTTCGCCGGCCGGTCCTTCGCCGATGCTGATGCCGTCGCTGCCGTCGTCGCCGAGGATGCCGCCCCACAGGGTGCCGTCCAGGTCGAGTGCGAGGACCTTCTTGGTGCGTCCGGCGAGGTGGCGGGCGAGGTGTCCGGCCTCGCGGGCGTAGCGGGCGAGGAACTCGGGCGAGAGGTGGGCCTTGGCGTAGGCGCTCAGTCTCGGTTCCTGGGCGGGGACTTCGGCGACGAGCGGGTCGGTGTCGATGACGACGACGGCGGGGTGGCTCTCGGCGATGCGCAGGAGGCGGATGTTGGCCTCGCGCCACAGGGTGCCGGCGAGGGCCCGGGAGCGCAGGTCGACGAGTTGGCCGGTGAGAGTGCGCAGCAGGGGCAGCGTGTTGAGGACCAGGGTGCCTGCGCACTGCGCGGCGAACTGGTCGGCGGCTTTCTCGACGAGGGCGAGCCGGGTGTCGAGGGCGTGCCGCAGGTCGTCGGTGTTCCACGGGGTGGGCAGTTCGGCCAGGACGCTCGTGGGGTCCAGGACGCACAGTACGAGGTCGGGGCGGGCGGCGTAGAGCTCGCTGGTGGGGTCGGTGAGGTCGAACAGCCAGCTGTCGTAGCCGGACAGGACGGTGCGCAGCACGATGCCGTGCCGGGCGGCTTCGGCGGCGAGGGCCGGGGCGACGGGGGCGATGGTTCCGCTGCCGGTCACGGCGACGGTGAGGGTGGGTACCGAGGGGTGTGCGGCGAGCACGGCTTCGGGGTCGAGTCGGCCCAGGAGCCTTCCGGCGCGGGCGAGTTCGGCCTCGTCGGCCTCGGCGAGGAGGGCGGGCAGGCGGGGGTACTGGGCGGCGAGGGTGCCGGCCTGCTGAAGGTCGAGCAGGTGCTGGGTGAGGGATGCGGTGTCGGGCATGGGTCAGTCCCTCTCCAGCGCGAAGCCGGACTTGATCCATTTGCTGGACTC
Organism: Streptomyces sp. NPDC051561; assembly: GCF_044454195.1. Classification (NCBI taxonomy): domain Bacteria; kingdom Bacillati; phylum Actinomycetota; class Actinomycetes; order Kitasatosporales; family Streptomycetaceae; genus Streptomyces; species Streptomyces sp. NPDC051561. The sequence goes on from NZ_JBITDM010000016.1 coordinate 126,848, forward strand.
GATGGCGATGCCGAGGGCGCGTTCGCCGGGGCCGATCCGTTCCAGGGCCCGTTCGAGCTGGAAGAAGCTGAGGCCGTTGCCGTTGTTGCCGATCTCGTCGACGAGGCTGATTTCGGCGGCGCGGGGCAGGCCGAGCCCTCGGACGATGCGTTCGGTCATCCGGCCGGAGAGCTGCGGGGGCAGCAGGTGGTCGACTTGGTCGCGTTCCCAGCCGACTTCGGCGAGGAGGGTGTCGAGGACTTCGGCGGCCATGCGGGGGACGTGGGCCTCGATGGCCTTGTAGTCCTCGGCGGCGGGTGCCCGGTCGGAGTCGCGGTCGACGGGTCCGAACCACTCCAGGACGGCGCCCGGTTCGCGGCCGTGCCCGACGAGCCGGGTGTGCACGGCGCGCAGGCGTACGGCGTCGGCGGCGTCGGCGGTGGTGAGCACGGCGGCTCCGGCACCGTCGCCGAACAGGACGAAGTTGACGAGCTGGGCGGGCGGCAGGGTGGCGAGCGGGGCGTCGAGGTCGTAGAACCGGGCGACGACGTCGCCGCCGAGCACCAGTGCGGTGCGGTGCCGCCCGGTGAGCAGCATCTGCCGGGCCACGTCGAGTGCCTGGACGGCTCCGGAGCAGCCGGACTGGAGCTGGTAGCTGGGCACGTCGTCGATGCCGAGGCGGTCGGCGACGACGTTGACGGTGGCGGGCATGAGCTGGTCGGGGGTGGAGGTGCCCATGACGACGAGGTCGATGTCCGCGCCGGTCAGCCCGGCCCGTTCCAGTGCGGTGCGCCCGGCCTGCTCGGCGAGGTCGGCGAGGGAGGTGTGCACCTTGCCGGTTTCGACGTCGACGGCGAGGTGGCGGGTGCGGGTGCCGATGAAGGCGTCGACCCACTGCTCCCACAGGGCGTCCATGCCGAACCGGCGCGCGAGGGTCGCGTTGTCCACGGGAGGGCCGGGGAGTGCGGTTCCCGCGGAGAGTATTCGGGTGTCCAAGGGGGCCATGGGCCCATCCTGGGAGCCAGGTCTAAAGCGTCTCTAACCTTGCGCCTAATCGCACCGCCCGGCGGACCGGTCGCCAACTGCCCTGTGTACGGCGGGACATGAAGACACCGCCACCGGCCCGTCGGGGGAACGCGGGCCGGTGGCGGTGGGTCTGGGGCCCCGGCGGTGGTGGTGCCGGGGCAGGTACGCCGGAGGGTCAGGCGTGTCCGGGGACCGGTTCGCCGCTCTCCTTCGCCGCTTCGGGGGCGGGCTGCTGTTCGGGCCGCCCGGGAAGCAGGAAGCCGAAGAGGAACACGATGGCGGCGGCGCCGACGACCCACCAGAACGCGTGGTGGAAGCCGGTGGTGAGGCTGTTCGCGGCGAGGGTTTCACTGGCGAGCACCCAGGCGACCAGGGCGACGGTCATGGAGCCGCCGATCTGGTTGAGGATCATCAGGGCGCTGGAGGCTCCGGCCGCCGAGCTGGGCGGGACGGTCCGGTAGACGGAGGCGATGGCCGGTGCGCCGACCATGCCGAGGCCGAGTCCGGAGAGGACGGAGCAGAGGGCCAGGACGACCAGGCTGCTCTCGGCGCCCGCCTGGGTGTAGCCGACGGTGCCGACGGCGACGAGCGCCGCACCGGCCGGGACGAGGAGTCTGGCGCCGAGCTTGTCGCTGAGCCGGCCGGCCATGGGCATGCCGATCAGTGCGCCCAGCCCCTGCGGGGCGAGCAGGAGTCCGGCGGCGAGGGCACCGTTGCCACGCACCTGCTGGTAGTAGAGCGGCACGAGGAACAGCAGGGAGTACAGCATTCCGCCGACCAGGAACATCGCGGCAACACTCGCCGAGAAGCCCCAGTTGGAGAAGAGCCTGAGGTCGACGAGCGGGGCGATCTTCGAGCCGAAGGCGTGGATGACGTAGCCGACGATGAGGACCACACCGGCGATCAGGCCGATGACGACCTTGGTCTGGCCGAACCCCTCGACGCCGCCGGCCTGCGAGAAGGCGTACATCAGCGCGGCGAAGCCGGGGCAGAGCAGGAGTACGCCGCGCAGGTCGAAGGGCTGCGCCTGTCCGCCGCCCTTCTCCGCGCCGGGAAGGACCTTGAGGGCGAGCACGATGGCGATGATGCCGATCGGCACCTTGAAGAAGAACAGCCACTGCCAGTCGAGCCACTCCAGGACGACCCCGCCGATGACCGGGCCGATGACCGGGCCGAGCATGAGCGGCAGCGACATGAGGCCCATGACGCGTCCGGTCCTCGCGGGACCCGCGGCGCGGGCGAGGAGCGTCAGCATGGTCGGCTCCAGGACGCCGCCGCCGAATCCGGTGAGGATGCGGAAGGCGATCAGCGATCCGGCGTCCCAGGCGAATCCGGTGAGCAGTGAGCCGCCGAGGAAGACGGTCAGTCCGGTGATCCAGACGGCCCGGCCGCCGAAGCGGTCGATCGCCCAGCCGGAGATCGGGACCATGACAGCCACGGCCAGCAGGTAGCCGGTGGCGACCCACTGGATCGTGGAGAGCGGGGACTTGAACTCCTTGCCCAGGGAGTCGATGCCGACGTTGACCACCGTCGCGTCGAGCAGCGCCAGGATCGCCCCCAGCACCAGCACTCCGAGCAAGCGCAGGAGCGCCGGTTCGAGCCGGGTCTCTTGGGATTCACTCATGACTCTCTCCTGGGACCTTCTGAGCAGGGACGGGGAGGGGGAGCTGTGCAGATCACGGAACTGAACCTATCGTTAATCTTTGTTGTACTGGTCAGTTCAATTCAATGAGCCAGAAGGTAGCACAGCGGCATCCGCACCACTAGCCCCCTCGGCCCGCAGCCCGTCCAGGGCACCGCGGAGCAGTTCGTAGGAGCGCAGCCGGGCGGCGTGGTCGCCGATCATCGACAGGGCCATGACCTCGTCGGCGCCGGTCTCCTCGACCAGGGCCGCCAGCCGCCCGCGGACCTCCTCGGGGCCGCCGACCAGTTGCGAGTCGATCCGCTCGCGCACGAACGCCTCTTCGCTGCGGCTGAAGGAGTGCCGCGCCGCCTCCTGCGCGGTGGGCAGCAGCGTGAACCAGTCGCTCGTGCGCATCACGATCTGACCCAGCACGAAGGCGCGGGCCAGATACTCCGCGCGCACGTCGTCCTCGGCCACCACCGCGGTGACGGCGATGGCCGCGTACGGGTGCTCCAGGTGCACCGAGGGGCGGAAGGCCTCGTGGTACGCCGCGAGCGACTGCCGCCCGAGGCCCGGCCGTATCTGGTGCGCGTACACATAGGGCAGGCCGCGCGAGCCGGCGAAGGCGGCGCTCTGCGGGCTCGACCCGACCAGCCACACCGGGGGCCGCCCCTGCGGTGTCGGCACGGCGCGCACCGCCGCCCGCTCGCGGCCGGGCCCGAAGTAGCCCTCCAGCTCGGCGAGCCGCTCCGGGAAGTCGTCGCCCGCCGGGCCGTAGCCGCGCAGCCGTTCAGCCGCCGCGCCGTCCGCACCCGAGGCCCGCCCGATCCCGAGGTCGATGCGCCCGGGATGCAGCGCCTCCAGCACCCCGAACTGCTCGGCGACCACCAGCGGAGCGTGGTTCGGCAGCAGTACGGCTCCGGATCCGACCCGTATCGTCCGGGTGGCCGCCGCGATCTGCCCGGCCAGCACGGCGGGCGCGGAGGTGGCCAGGCTCGGGGTGTTGTGGTGCTCGGCGACCCAGTAGCGCTCGTACCCCAGGCGCTCCGTGTGGACCGCCAGATCGAGGGTGTTGCGCAGGGATTCGGCCGCCGAGGAACCTCGCCACACGGGCACCGTGTCGAGTACGGACAGACGCAGACGCGGGAAGTCAGCCATGGAAGGAGCTCCGATCTCTCAGCATTTCCGCGAACCCGCCATACCGATAGATACACAAGAATGAACTGGCGAGTTCAATTTGGTGGGTAGGACGGTAGCATGGCCCCATGAGCCGAGGCGAGACGCACAGCACCCCCGAACGCCCCACCGGACGCGGCAGGATCGACAAACGCCGGGCCATCCTGGACGCGGCCATCCGCGTCTTCGCCCGCGAGGGATACGCACAGGCGGGGCTCGACGCCATCGCCGCCGAGGCGGGGGTCGCCAAGCCGACGATCTACAACCACTTCGGCGGCAAGGAGACCCTCTTCCGCGAAGCCGTCATGGAGGCGACCCAGCGCTCCAGCACCAAGTCGCTCGCCGCGCTCGAAGGCTTCCCCACCTCGCAGCCCGACGACCTGCGCACCGAACTGGAGGGCGTCGCCACCCGGCTCGTCGCCTGTTTCCGCGACGAGAACTCCTGGGCGCTGCAACGGTTGTTGTACGCGGAGACCGTACGCTTTCCCACCGTGTTCGACGACTGGCGGGCCGGTGGACCCGCCAAGGTGTCCGACGCGCTCGCCGGCCGGCTGGCCCGCCTCGCCAACGCCGGCCACCTGGACATCTCCGAACCCGACCGGGCCGCGGGCCAGTTCCTGGCCCTGATCGCCGACGACATGCCGATGCTCTCCGCGCTCGGCACCCGGCCCATCGACGACGAGGCGCTGCGCCGCGCCGTGGAGTCCGGCGTCGAGACCTTCCTCAAGGCGTTCGCCGCCAAGGAGTCCGAGGACACGCAGGGTGACGGCGCCAAGTCCGCGCGCCCGGCCACCCGCCCCGGCGGCGCCTCGCGTCAAAGCGGCTCTAAAGCCGCTGCAAAGCAGCGCTAAGAACCGTTTGCCGCTTCCTCCAGCAGCCACTTAGCGTCCTCAGCGGACACGACGGACCCCGCTGTCCGCCCCCGTCGACCGCTGAGGACGCCGACCATGCCCGCTGCCCCGCACGACTCCGCCGCGCTGCTCGCCTTTCCCCAGCCGCGCGCCTGCCCGCACCAGGCGCCGCCCGGTTACGACGCACTGCGCGGCCAGGGGGAACTGTCGGAGGTGACCCTCTACGACGGCCGCGCCGTCTGGCTGGTCACGGGCTACGCACAGGCCCGCGCACTGCTCTCGGACCCCCGGCTCTCCGCCGACCGCACCCGCGCCGGATTCCCGGTGCTCGCCCCGCGCTTCCGCGCCTCGGTCGCCCGCAAACTGCCGCTGATCGCGCAGGACCCGCCCGTGCACGACGTCCACCGGCGGCTCCTCAACCCGGACTTCAGCCTCAAGCACATGCGGGCCATGCGCCCCGAGGTGCAGGAGGTCGTGGACGGCTTCATCGACCGGATGCTGGCCAAGGGACCGCCCTCCGACCTGGTCGAGGACTTCGCGATACCCGTCCCGTCGCTGGTCATCTCCCGGCTGCTGGGCGTCCCGTACGAGGACCACGCGTTCTTCCAGGACGCCACCAGCCGGCTGATGCGGGCCACCGAGGAGGGCCCCTCGCAGGCCGCCGGCGGCGAACTGGCCGCCTACCTCGACAAGTTGGTCACCCGGCTGCGCTCGGAGCGGGGCACCGGACTGCTCGGCAGGCTGGCCGCCGAGGACGTCGAGAACGGCACCCTCAGCCACGAGGAACTCGTCCAGATCGCCCTCGTCCTGCTGGTCGCCGGCCACGAGACCACCGCCTCGATGATCGCGCTGGGCACCGTGGCCCTGCTGGAGGCACCCGAGCAGCTCGCCGCACTGCGTGCCCGCCCCGACTCCCTGCCCGGCACCGTCGAGGAACTGCTGCGCGTGCTCGCGGTGACCGACCTGGCGGGCTCCCGCGTGGCCACCGAGGACATCGAGGTCGCGGGCCGGACCATCAGGGCCGGCGACGGTGTCCTCTTCTCCGCCACCGTCGCCAACCGCGACCCCCAGGTGCACGCCGACCCCGACCGGTTCGACCCGCACCGCGCCGGCCGCAGCCACCTGAGCTTCGGCTACGGCATCCACCAGTGCCTCGGCCAGAACCTGGCCCGGCTCGAACTCGAACTGGCCTTCCGCTCCCTGTTCACCCGGATCCCCACGCTCAAGCTGGCTGTGCCCGCCGCCGAACTCCCGCTGCGCGGCGTCGGCACCGGCACCATCCAGAGCGCCGACCACCTGCCGGTGACCTGGTGAGCGCGACCCCGCCGACACTGCGCGTCGTCGTCGACCGCTCGCTCTGCATGGGAGCCGGGCAGTGCGCCTTCAGCGCCCCCGACGTCTTCGACCAGGACGACGACGGCCGGGTCAAGGTCCTTGACCCGGCCCCCGGCGCCGAACACCTGACGGCCCTGCACCAGGCCGAGGACCTCTGTCCCTCCGGGGCGCTGCGCCTCGTCGAAGCGGCGCCCGACCACACCCGGTAGACCCGCTCCTCCTCCTGCTCGTCCCCCCTCGTTCTCCTTCCCCCCGCACTGATCCCCCGCCGCTCGTTCCTGCCCGCTGCCCCGGAGGCCAACGTGACCCCGATCCCCCGCAAGACACTCGGCACCCTCGCCGTCGGCGCGCAGGGCCTCGGCTGTCTGGGCATGAGCGAGTTCTACGGGCCCACCGACGAGCGCGAAGCCGTCGCCACCGTCCACCGGGCCCTGGAACTCGGCGTCACCCTGCTGGACACCGCGGACGTCTACGCGCTCGGCGCCAACGAGGAACTCCTCGGCCGCGCCCTGTCCGGCGGCAGGCGCGAGCGGGCGGTACTCGTGACCAAGGGCGGCGTCGTACGCCCCGACCAGCGGGTCGGACGCGGGGTGCGCGGTGACGCGGCACACCTGCGGGCCGCCTGCGACGCGTCGCTGACCCGGCTGGGCACCGACCGCATCGACCTCTATCTGCTGGCCCGGGTCGACCCCGAGGTCCCCGTCGAGGAGTCCGTGGGCGCCCTCGCCGAACTGGTCGCGGCGGGCAAGGTGCGGCACATCGGCCTGTCCGAAGCGGGCCCCGAGACGATCCGCCGGGCGCACGCGGTGCACCCGCTGACCGCCGTCGAGACGGAGTGGTCACTGTTCTCCCGGAGCATCGAGGACGACGTGCTGCCCGTGTGCCGGGCCGAGGGTATCGGGGTCCTCGCCTACGCGCCGCTCGGCCGGGGGCTGCTCACCGGGCGGCTCCGCTCGACCGGCGCGCTCGACGCCCGCGACTTCCGCCGGATCGCCCAGCCCCGCTTCGAGGACGCCAACCTGCCCCGCAACCTGGCGCTCGTCGACGCGCTGGCGCTCGTCGCCCGCGGCGCCGGCCTCACCCCCGCCCAGCTCGCCCTCGCCTGGCTGCACGCGCAGGGCCCCGACGTGGTCCCCATCCCGGGCACCAAGCGCCGTTCCCACCTGACGGAGAACGCGGCGGCGACCGTGCTCGACGTACCGGCCGAGACCCTGGCTGAAGCGGTACGGGCCGTGCCGCGCGACGCCGTCGCCGGTGAGCGGTACCTCGCGACCAGCATGGCGATGGTGGGACTGTGACCGGGCCCCGGAGCGGCCGCAGAACCGGCGGAGCCCTCCGCGCCGCGCTGCTCGCCCTCACGCTCGCCGCCGGCCTCACCGGTTGCGCCGACACCTCCCCAACGGCCGGGTCCCGGGCGAACGTACTTGCCTTCGGCATCGACCAGCAGCCCGACTGCCTCGATCCCCAGGTCAGCCCGCTCGACGTGACCGCCATGGTGGGCCGCAACCTCTTCGACTCGCTCATCGAGATGTCCGCGGACGGCCGCTTCGCACCCTGGCTCGCCAGAAGCTGGCGGCTCTCCCCCGACGGGCGCACCTACACCTTCGTCCTGCGCGAGGGAGTCGTCTTCCACGACGGCACCCCCTTCACCGCACAGGCAGTCGCGGCCACCCTCGACCACGCCGTGGACCCGCGCACCAAGTCGCAGTACGCGGCCTCGCTGATCAGCGCGTACACCTCGTCGCGCGTGGTCGACGACCACACGGTGGAGGTACGGCTGTCCCGGCCGGACGCCGCCTTCCTCCAGGCGCTCAGCACCACCTACCTCGGCATCCAGTCGCCCTCCTCGCTGCGACGGAACGCGGGAAAGCTGTGCAGCACCCCCGTGGGCAGCGGTCCGTTCCAGCTGACCGGCTGGACCCGCAACCGCGACCTCACCATGAAGCGCAACCCCGCCTACCGGTGGGCACCGCCGGGCGCCCGGCACTCCGGGCCCGCCCTCCTCGACGGACTGGAGATCCGGTTCATCACCGAGGGCACCGCCCGCTTCGGCGCGCTCGCCACCGACCAGGTCGACGCGATCGGCAACGTACCGCCGGCGAAGATCGGCGCGCTCAAGGCGTCGAGCCAGCTGCGGCTGCTGCGGGCCGAGGCGCCCGGGGTCGCCAACACCGCCTTCCTCAACACCCGTTCGGGCCCGCTGACCGACGAGCGGGTGCGCAAGGCCCTGCTGCGCAGCGTCGACCTCGACCAACTGGTGCGGACCGTCTACTTCGGTCACTACCGACGCTCCTGGAGCGTGCTGACGCCCACCACCCCGTACTACGCCAAGGACGTCGAGGGCAGTTGGCCGTTCGACCCGAAGGAGGCCGCGCGGCTGCTCGACGAGGCGGGCTGGACCGGCCGCGACGCCCACGGCATCCGCACCAAGGACGGCAGACCGCTCGCCCTGCGCTGGCCGTACATCCAGGAGGTGCACGGGAAGATCAGCACGCTTGCCCAGGGGATGCAGGCACAGGCCAAGCAGGTCGGCATCGACCTGCGCTGGACCAGCGTGGACGCGGGCGCCTTCATCCAGATGACCGACTCCGGGCGCGGCCTGGACATGTTCAACGCCGGTTTCGTACGCGCCGATCCGGACATCCTGCGCTACTGGTTCGGTACGTCGATGACGATCGCCAAGGGCGGCGGCAACGTCTTCCACCTGAGCGAGCCGGCCCTCGACAAGGCCCTCGCACAGGGGCTGGCCAGTCTCGACCCGGCGGCCAGGGCCCGCGCCTACGCCACCGCCCAGCAGGAGCTCGCCGACCACGCGCTGGCGCTGCCGACCTTCGTGCCCGTCTCGCTCGTCGGTACCACCGACCGGGTGCGGGGACTGCGTTTCGAACCGCACGCCTATCCGCTGTTCTACGACGTGAGCCTGGAGGGGGCCCGATGAGGAGCCGCCCGGCCGCCCTCTGGGTGGCCCGCAGACTACTGCTCGCGGTGTTCGTCGTCCTGGGCGCCGCCACCGCCGCCTTCCTCGGCATGGAGCTGACCCCGGGCGACCCGGTGCGCACCCTGCTGGGCACCGCTCCGACCACTCCCGCCCTCACCGAGCAGATCCGCGAGGAGCTGGGCTTCGATCATCCGCTGTACGCCCGTTACGGTCTCTTCCTCGGCAGGCTGCTCACCGGGGACCTGGGCTCCTCCTACCAACTGGAGGAGAGCGTCTGGTCCCTGATCACCAGTCAGCTGTGGTCGACGGTGGTGCTCGCCGTCACCGGGTTCCTGCTCGCCCTGCTGGGGGCCGTGCTGCTGGCGGGGTGCACCGCGGGTGGCCACCGGGTGCCGCGGCGGATCGCGGGCGCCTTCGAGCTGCTCACCATCTCGGCTCCCGGCTTCTGGGTCGGGGTGCTGCTGCTCACCGTGTTCTCCTTCCACCTGCGGATCTTCCCGGCGGCGGGCGGCGACGGCCTCTCGGGCCTGGTGCTGCCCGCGGTGACGCTGGCGCTCAGCATGGTCGGCACGTTCTCCCAGGTGCTGCGCGAGGCCATGGAACGGTCCCTGGAGGAACCCTTCGCACTCAGCGCCCGCGCGCGCGGCACCGGTCTGCCGGGGCTGCGGTTCCGGCACGCGCTGCGGCACGGACTGGTGCCGCTGGTCACCCTGTCGGGCTGGACCCTGGGCGCGCTGCTCGGCGGTGCCGTCGTCATCGAGACGGTGTTCTCCCGCCCCGGCCTCGGCCGGGTGCTCGCCACCGCGATCATCAGCCGGGACCTGCCGGTCGTCACCGGGATCGTGGTCGTGTCGGCCGCCTCGTTCGCACTGATCAGCCTCGTCGTCGACGGGCTGTACCGGGTCGTCGACCCCCGACTGCGGGAGATACGCGCATGACGCCGCCCCCCTCCACCGACCGCATCCTGCTGGCCGCCCTGCTGCTGCCGGGGCCGCGCGGCGAAGCGGTCCGCGATGCCGCCGTCGTCGTACGGGACGGGCTGATCGCCGACGCCGGCCCCCGTGAGGAGGTCCTGGCCAGGGCTGACGCCCGTACGCCGGTCCTCGACTTCGCCTCCCGCACCCTGCTGCCCGGCTTCGTCGACTCCCACGCCCACCTCGTCTTCGACGCGTCGGCGCAGCCGGTCGCCGCGCTGCGGGCGGCGGACGACCAAGCCGTACTGCTGGCCATGGCGGGACGTGCCCGCACCCTCCTGGACGCCGGTGTCACCACCGTGCGCGACCTCGGCGACCGCGGCTATCTGTCGCTGGCGCTGCGTGACGCCGTCGCGGACGGCACGCTGGCCGGGCCCCGCGTTCTGACGGCCGGGCCACCGCTCACCGTCACCGGGGGCCACTGCTGGTTCCTGGGCGGCGAGGCAGACGGTGCGGACGAGGTGCGGCGCGCCGCCCGCGTCCGGCTGCGGGCCGGCACCGACTGGGTCAAGGTCATGGTGACCGGCGGTACGTTCACGCCGGGCGGCCCGCCGCCGTGGCGCAGCCAGTACGGGCTGCCCGAGCTCACCGCCGCGGTCGAGGAGGCCCACCGGTTCGGCAGGCGCGCGGCGGCCCATGTGCACGGCACAGCGGGCATTGAGGACGCCGTCGCCGCGGGCTTCGACACGCTGGAGCACTGTTCGTTCAGCACCGGCGCCGGAGTGGCCACCGACCGGGACGCGGCCCGCAGGCTCGCCGACCGGCTCGCGGAGCGGGACATCGCGGTGTGTCCCACGCTCAGCGGCGGACTGCGCGACAAACTCCCCGACCTGGGTGAGGAGTTGGTGCGCCGGGTGCTCGACCAGATCGAGCTGCTGCACCGGCACGGGGTGCGGGTGATCGCCGGGACGGACGCCGGGATGCCGGGTTCGGGTTTCGGCCGCTTCGCCGAAGGGCTCGACTGGTTCGCCGAGGCGGGGCTGTCCACGGCGGAGGTGCTGGAGTGCGCGACGACCGGCGCCGCGCACGCGCTGGGCCTGGCGGAGCGCACCGGCCGGATCACCCCCGGGCTGGATGCCGACCTCGTGGTCGTCGACGGCGACCCGCGCACCTCGCTGCACACCCTGCGCAGGCCGCACGCGGTGTTCGTGCGCGGCCGGCTGCACGTCCCGCACGACTCCGCGGAAGGGAGCCTTCGATGACCACCCTGGAAGAACCCCCCGTCCGGGCCGCCGCCGCGCGCGGGCCCGTGGTGCGGGAGCACCCGCCCTTCCGCCGCCTGCCCGGTGCGGGCACCGCGCTCGCGGTGCTGGTACTGGCCGTGGTCGCCGTCGCCGCGCTGTGGCCCGGCCTGCTCGCCACGTACCCCCCGGACCGGGTGGATCCGGTCGCCGCGCTCCAGGGCCCGAGCGGCACCCACCTGCTGGGCACCGACCAGTTGGGCCGGGACGTCCTGAGCCGCATGGTGCACGGCACCCGGCTCACCCTGGTGCTGGGCCTGGGTTCGGTACTCATCTCGGTGGTGGCGGGCACCGCGCTGGGGCTGGTCGCCGCGGCCGGCGGCCGGGTGGTCGACGAGGTGGTCATGCGCCTCACCGACATCCTCATGGCCTTCCCCGGGCTGCTGCTGGCGCTGCTCGTGGTGGCGGTGCTGGGCCCCGGCACCACCAACGCGATGATCGCCATCGGCGCCGCCGCCGCGCCCGCCTTCGCCCGGCTGGTGCGGGGCCAGGCGCTCGTGGTGCGCGAGTCCGGCTACGTACAGGCCGCCCGGGTGCTGGGCACCTCCGGGTCCTCGGTGTTCCTGCGTCACGTCATGCCCAACTCGCTGCCGCCGGTTCTGGTGTTCGCCACCGTGCACACCGGTTCGGCGATCATCTCCGGGTCCTCCCTCAGCTTCCTGGGGCTCGGCCCGCAGGCGCCCGCCTCCGAATGGGGCGCGATGCTCTCCGAGGGCCGCGACTACGTGGACCTCTCCTGGGGCCTCGGAGTGTTCCCGGGCCTCGCCGTCACCGCCACGGTCGTGGCCATCAACGTCGTCGGCAGCCGCCTCCGGCGCCGTTTCGAAGGAAGGATTCCCGATGGGGAACGCTGAAGCCGGGCGGCTGCTCACCCTGTCCGGCCTGGAGGTCTCCTTCCAGGGCCGGCAGGGCCGCACCGACGCTGTCCGGGGGGTGAGCCTGACCGTTGACTCGGGCGAGTGCCTCGCGGTGGTCGGCGAGTCCGGGTCGGGCAAGAGCGTCACCGCCCGCTCCCTGATGGGGCTCGCGGGCCCCGGGGCCCGGGTGCGGGCGGACCGGATGAGTCTGCACACGCCGGACCTCGACCTGCTGTCCGTACGGGGCCGCCAGTGGCGCCGGATACGCGGCCGGCGCATCGGACTCGTCCTGCAGGACGCGCTCACCTCGCTCGACCCGCTGCGAACCGTCGGGGCGGAGGTCGCCGAGGCGCTGCGCAATCACAGGGTGGTGCCGCGCGGCGAGCTGACCGGGCGCGCCGTGTCCCTGCTGGCGGACGCCCGGATCCCGGAACCCGCCCTGCGGGCACGGCAGTTCCCGCACCAGCTGTCGGGCGGGCTGCGGCAGCGCGCGCTCATCGCGACGGCGCTGGCGGCGGCCCCGCCCCTGCTGATCGCGGACGAGCCCACGACCGCCCTGGACGTCACGGTGCAGGCGGAGATCCTCACGCTGCTGGCCGCGCGGAAGGAGGCGGGCACCGGCATCCTGCTGATCAGCCACGACCTGGCGGTGGTGGCGCGGCTGGCGGACCGCATCGCGGTGATGCACGACGGCGAGATCGTCGAGCAGGGCACCGCCTCCCAGGTCCTGTCGGCCCCCTCCCACCCGTACACCCGGCGGCTGCTGGCGGCGGCGAGCCGCACTTCGAACGGTCCGCGCGCGAGCACGGGCCGCGAGGGCGCGGACGCCGGCGGTGCCGGGGCGGCAGGGACGCCCGGGGAGCCTGGGACGTCGGGGAAGCCGGCAAAGGCCGCGCAGCCGGTCATCGAGGTCGGCGGCGTCGGGAAGTCCTTCCGGGCTCCCGACGGGCTGCACAGGCCCGCCGTCGACGGCGTGTCCTTCCGGCTGCACGCGGGCGAGGCCCTCGGGATCGTCGGCGAGTCCGGGTCGGGCAAGACGACCACCGCCCACATGGTGATGGGACTGCTGGCGCCGGACGAGGGCGAGATCCAGTTGCTGGGCCGCCCCTGGTCGGCACTGCCTGAGCGCGAGCGCAGGCCCGTACGGCGGCGCATCCAGCTCGTCCAGCAGGACCCGCTCGGCTCCTTCGACCCGCGCTACCAGGTCGGCCGGATCATCGGCGAGGCGCTGGGCGCGCACGGCAGGCGCGTTCAGCAGGCCCACCACGACCGCCTCGTGGAACTGCTGGAACTGGTCGGCCTCGGGCCGGAGATGCTGGAGAGACGGCCCCGACAACTCTCCGGCGGCCAGCGCCAGCGCGTGGCCATCGCCCGCGCCCTGGCCCCCGAACCCGAGGTCATCGTGTGCGACGAGCCCGTCTCGGCGCTCGACGTCTCGGTCCAGGAACAGATCCTCGACCTCTTCGACGACCTCAGGCAACGCCTGGGCGTGGCCCTGCTGTTCATCTCGCACGACCTGGGAGTGGTCCGGCGGATCTGCGACCGGGTGCTGGTGATGCGGGGCGGCGAGGTCGTGGAGAGCGGCACCGTCGCGGACGTGTTCCGCGCGCCCTCCCACCCGTACACCCAGGCGCTGCTGACCGCACTCCCGCGCCCGCTGGACGCGTCCGTCCCGGGCGGCACCCACCTGGCCGGCACGGGGAGCCCGTCGTGAGCGGGGCGCGGGGCGAACTGCTCGCCGTGAGCGATCTGCACGTCGCGTACGCCGAGAACCGGGACGTCGTCGACAAGCTGCGCCCCGGCTCGAACGAGGACTGGCTCATCGTCGCAGGTGACGTCGGCGAACTGTTCGCGGACGTGGAACGCACCCTGCGGCAGCTCGCCGGGGCCTTCGCCCAGGTCGTCTGGACGCCCGGCAACCACGAGCTGTGGACACACCCGCAGGACCCGGTCCAGCTCCGCGGCGAGCAGCGCTACCTGCGGCTCGTCGAGCTGTGCCGCTCGCTCGGCGTCCTGACGCCCGAAGACCCCTATCCGGTGTTCACGGGCGTCGGCGGCCCCGTGACGGTGGCGCCGCTGTTCGTGCTCTACGACTACACGTTCCGCGGCGGCGACACCGCCGTCGCCACCAGTGCGGACGAGGCGCTGGCGCTGGCCAGGGAAGCGGGCGTGGTCTGTTCCGACGAGCACTTCCTGCACCCCGACCCGTACCCGTCCCGGCAGGCGTGGTGCGAGCAGCGCGTGGCGTACACCGAACGCCGTCTCGCCGAGTGCGACCCCGCGCTGCCGACCGTGCTCGTCAACCACTTCCCGCTGACGCGGCTGCCGCTGCGGCCCCTGCACTACCCGGAGTTCTCCCTGTGGTGCGGCACCGAACGCACCGTCGACTGGCACCTCAAGTACCGGGCGGCGTCGGTGGTCTACGGACATCTGCACATCCCCAGGGTCACCGAGGAGGACGGGGTGGTGTTCACGGAGGTGTCGATCGGCTATCCGCGCGAGTGGCGCCGCCGGGGACTGCCCGCCGATCCGCTGCGAAAGGTACTGGTCCGATGATCGAGGATCTGCTGCCGCCGGGCGTGTACGCCGCCGAGACCTTCGACGACCGTGACGCGGAGACGCAACTACCACTGGCGGAAAGGGTGTTGGTGGCACATGCGACTCCCGGTCGGCGGCGTGAGTTCACCGCGGGGCGGGTGACCGCACGACGGGCCCTGGTCCGCGCGGGACTGCCCGCCGATCCCATCCCGGCCGGGGAACTCGGAGAACCGCGCTGGCCCACAGGGGTCCTCGGCAGCATCACGCACTGCACCGGCTACCGGGGTGCCGTCGTGGCGCGGACCGGGGACGTACCGGTGCTGGGCATCGACGCCGAACCGGACCTGCCGCTGCCGCCGGGCGTACTGGAGGCGATCACCCTCCCCGCCGAACTCGCCCGGCTGCGCGCCCTGGACCGCTCCGCACCGGGCCGCGCCCCGTGGGGCCGGCTGCTCTTCAGCGCCAAGGAGAGCGCCTACAAGGCGTGGTTCCCGCTCGGCAGGCGTCGGCTCGACTTCATCGAGGCGGACGCGGACATCGGCGCCGACGGCTCGTTCCGCGTCATGCTGCACGTGCGGGGGCCGTTGTTGAACGAGCGCGAGCGGGTCACCGGATTCACCGGGCGCTGGACCACCCGCGGCGGCCTGCTACTCACGGTGGTGACCGCGGCGGTGACCGCGCCGGTGGAGACCGACGAAGCCCTGTTCCAGGACCACCGGCGTCGCCGGCGAGCCCCTCAGCACACGTAGACCCACCTGGCAGTTCCCCCGAACCTCACAGCCTCACAGCCTCACAGCCTCACAGAGAGCAGAACGCCATGAACGAACGCTTCACGCTGCCCGCCCACAGCCCGGCCATCGCGGCCCTGGTCCCCGAGTTCCTCGACCTGGCAGGGGCCGCCGCGCGCGGCGGGGCGTCCGCCGAGGGACGCGACACCGCCCTGTGGGAGGACCTCACCGAGCACGTGTCGCTGGACTACCGTTTCGCCAACCCGCCCGTGCACGGGCCCGGCGACTGGGACACGTACGACAGCCGCTTCGTGGACTCCTCCGGTGTGGAGATCGGCACCCTCCAGGGCACCGGACGCATCCTGTACCAGCGTTCGTCCGACGCGCACCTGATGATGTACTACCGCGAGCAGCTGACCTTCCCCGACGGGACGGCGCGGACCGCGGGCTGGGTCGACGGGACCGCCATCCTCGGCGGTGCGTGGCAGCGCTTCCCCATCCTGGGTTCAAGCGGCAGGTACGGCTCCATGATCGGGCTGCGCTCCTTCCAGCCGACCCCGGACGCCCCGCACAGCCTCTACCGCACGCACCTGGTACTCCGGGAGATCCCCGGCGGGCACGGGCTCACCGGGCCCGAGGAGATCGACGCCGCGCTGTCGCTGCTCGGCTCCTTCGTCGGCCCCTCCGTCAACCCCGAGACCGCGAACGGCCGCCTCGAACCCCCCGTACGTGCCCAGCAGTCCGCCTGAGGGTGCGGTGGGCCGCGCACCGGCGGAACGGGCGGCCGAGGCTCGTTCCGCCACGCGGCTGCCCTCCCTCACGGGCATGCGCTTCGGTGCGGCGTTCCTGGTGTTCACCACACATGTGGCGGTTTCCCGGCCGTTCGCCGACGAGGGTGCCAACGACGAGCTGGCGCAATGGCTGGGCCGGGCCGGGTTCCTCGGAGTGGGCTTCTTCTTCACGCTGAGTGGCTTCGTACTGACCTGGTCGGCCAGGCCGGGCGAGCGGCTGCTGCCGTTCTGGCGGCGCCGCCTGATGAAGATCTACCCGAACAACGTCGTCGCCTGGCTGGCCGGACTGCTGCTCATGCTGAACGTGGGTCAGCAGGTGACGGCGGGGCAACTGCTGCCGAGCCTGTTCCTGGTGCACGGATGATTCCCGCAGATGGCGATCGTCGGCGGCACCAACGGCTCGACCTGGTCGCTCGCCTGCGAGCTGGTCTTCTACCTGCTGTTCCCCTGGCTGCTGCGGCTGGTGCGGCGCATCCCCGGACGGTGGCTGTGGGCGGCGGCGGGCCTGGTGGCCACCGCGATGTGGCTGGTGCCGCTGGCGGCCCGGCTGCTGCCCGCCGAACCGTCGTCCCCGTTCCAGCCGGTGCGCTGGTGGCACTACTGGTTCACGTACTTCTTCCCCGGCACCCGGGTGCTCGACTTCGTCCTGGGGATCGTCGCCGCCCGCATCGTGCTGAGCGGACGCTGGAAAGGGCCGCGGCTGGGCACCGCCCTGCTGCTCCTGGTTCCCGGCTACCTGCTGATGGCACTGCTGCCGGGCGCGTTCGGCCTGGTGGCGCCGACGGCCGTGCCGATCGTGCTGGTCATCGCCGCGGCCGCGTGCCGGGACGCCGCGCACAGCCCCACGCTCTTCTCCGGCCGGACCATGGGGTGGCTCGGCGAGGTGTCGTTCGCCTTCTATCTCGTGCATTTCCTGGTGGTCGCCTACGGGCCACTGCACATGGCGTCCGCCGACCCGGCGGCCAGAACGACGTGGTCGGTGCCCGGGATGCTGGCGGTGAGCCTCGGCAGCTTCCTGGTCTCCCTCGCGCTCAGCTGGGCGCTGTACTCCCTGGTCGAGAAGCCCGCGATGCGCGCATGGGGACGGAGACGGGAGCGCCCCGGTCGCCGGAGCGCCCTGCCCGTCGACCCGACACGCTGAAGGAGACCCGTCCGTGCCCCAAGCGGAATCCGCACCCAAGTGGCCCCTGGCCGAGAGTGTCCGTACGCCGACGGGGGCAGCGCTCCGCGTGCCCGGTACCGGGGGGTGCGGGGACGCAGGTGTCCTGGGGTGCGGGGACGCCGGTGCCGCCAACGTCCACTTCAAGCGGTTGCTCGCGGAGGGTGTGCGGGCCCTGTCCGTCCCGTTCGACCTGCCGACCGGGACGGGCCGGGACTCCGACACGCCGGGTGCCCGGGGGGAGATCGGGCACGGTGGCGTGGCCGTCGACTCGATCGACGACGTACGGGTGCTGCTGGGCGGTATCCCGCTGGACCGGGTGCACCTCTCGCTGGAGGCCGACGCACCGGCTGCCGTGCTCCTGCTCCTCTGCCAACTGGTGGCGGAGGAGCAGGGGTTCGGGGCGGGAGCGCTGACCGGCAGTCTGCGCCACGACGTCCTGGGCGGGCCCCTCGCGCCGTCCGGCACGGCCCTCTTCCCGCCCGCGGCCACACTGCGGCTGATGACCGACACCTTCGCCTACTGCCGGGCGGAGGTCCCACGTTGGGAGACCCTCGCGGTGCTGGGCGGGCGGCTTGCGGAGGCGGGTGCCACGCCGGTGCAGGAGGTCGCGCTCTCCCTGGCGCACGGGCTCGCCTGCGTACGGGCGGCACGTTCGGCGGGGTTGGAGGTGGCCTACGTGGCGCCCCGCCTCACGCTCTCCTACGCCGCGCACCGCACGCGGGCTGTCACGGACGTGAAGGTGCTGGCGGCGCGCCGCATCTGGGCCCGGGCGATGCGCGAGGAGTTCGGCGCGACGGACACGGAACCCCTGATGCCGCGCTTCCACCTGGCCGGCCGCTCCACACCGGAGCGACCGGCGGACAGCTTCGATGCGGCCGTACGTGAACTGGCGGCGCGGATCGAGGAGTCGAGCGCCTCGGTGGGCGCCGTCCTGCCCCCGAACGCCGCCCTGGAGTTACGCCAGGCCGAACGCCTCGCCAAACTCCGCGCGTGGCGCGACCAGCACCGGCTGGAACAGTGCTTCGCCGAAGTCGGGACGGCGGCGGCCGGGGAGGCGAACGTCCTCTACCCGATGCGGTCGGCACTCGCGGCGGGCGCGACGGTGGGCGAGGTCTGCGGTGTGCTGGGCGGGGTGTGGGGGACGGCGGGGGCGGAGTTCTGAGGAGTAGGCGTCCCTCACCGGGTGTGGCGGGGCCCTGATTCTGGCCCGGCGCCAGGTCAGCCCGCCAGGAACGCGGCGTCCCAGCCGGTCGCCGGCCCACTACGCTCCGCCACGCCGCCCGAAGCCACCCGTCCCGCGCCGCGCGCGACGGGCGTAGCCAAGGAGGGCAAGGAGCACGAGCGGGACGCAAATGCCGTGCGCGGCACCGAGGTTGAGGTCGCCTCGCGGAGAGGCCACCCGGTCACGGGGCACCACGTACCGGTCCGGCGCGCACCACCAGCCCGGCACCGTGCCGCCGCCGACCCGCACCGGACGCGTCAGGACGACGAGGACGCCCGCCCCGCCGTGAAGTCGACGTCGTCCCGCATGTTCGCCCGCATGTTCGCCGGCCCGTCCGTCACCTGCCCGCTGGTCGGCCCCTCGGCCGACGCCCCCGTTGCTGGGCCGCGGTCACGCGCGAGGCGTGCCGCGGCCCGGCAGGGGCCTGGGACTCAGCAGTGCCAGGAGGTCACCGGACAGGAGGTGCCGGTGCCGGTGAAGGACTTGGCCTCCAGGTCGAGGTCGAGGTCGAACTTGGGCTGGGCGGTCAGGGCGTTCACCATGTGCTCCTCCAGGAGGAATCGCGGTCACGTCGGCGGTGCCACCGGTTGGCGCACTTTGAACATGTCCTCAAAGCACCTCTGAAGGCGCAGCTACGGAGCCCCCCACGACGCCCTGGCGGGGCCCCTCGGCCTGGATGTCCTTGGTGTAGGGAAGGACGCGCGCGGCGAACAACTCCATTGATTCACGGGCGAGTTCGCGCGGCATTTCGCCGTACCTGAAGCCCGCGATGACCTGGGTGACACCGGCACCCGCGAGCTGTTCCAGTTGTTCGAGTACGGCGTCGGGCCCGCCTGCGAGGACCAGTTCGTCCGCCTTCTCGACGAGTACCGGGTCCACTTCGCCGACCACGGGGTGGTTGCCGCCGTACGGAATTCCGCCGCCGGCCAGCAAGGAGGAGAACTGCAACTGCCTGGCGGCCTCGCGACGGGCGGTGTCGCGACCGCGCACGTCGGTGCCGCAGTACACGTACCGCGTGGTGGAGACCCGGTGGTCACCCGGCTCGCGCCCGCACTCGCGCAGGGCGGTGGCCATCCGCCGTGACTGCGTGGCGAGTTGGTCGACGGTCTGGGCCGCCGGGGTGAGCAGATGGAAACCGTGCCGGGCGGCGTAACCGACGGACTCGGCACTCACCGCGGCCATCCAGATCGGCGGGTGCGGTGACTGCACCGGCCGCGGCAGGACGGTCACAGGCGCGGCCACCCGGTGGTGATCCCCCAAGAACGTGACGTCCTCCTCCCTGAACAGCCTCAGCACGAGTTCGACCGACTCCTCGAACCTGTGACGGCTCTCGGCCACGTCGCGGCCCCAGCCGAGGAACTCGTGCGGCTGGTAACCCCGCCCGATACCGAGGTCGAACCGGCCACCGGTGAGCACATCGAGGGTGGAGACGTCGGCCACCAGCCGCGCGGGGTCCCAGAGCGGCAGCACCAGCACCGAGGTGCCGACGCGCATGCTCGGCGCGAGCATGGCCGCTCTGGCGAGCAGCAGGAGAGGGGAGGAACTGGCGCTGTACGTGGAGAAGTGGTGCTCCGTGATCCAGATGCCGGAGAAGCCCCGGCCCTCCGCCCACTGGACCTCACTGAAGAAGTCGTCGTACGTGGAGATCAGCTCGGCCCTGCCGGATGAGGACGAAGCTCCCAAATAGGCGATACCTATGTCCATACATACCTCCTGGCGCATACCGATCGGCCGCATGTGACCGATCAAACTTTACTGATCGGTCCATCATGCAGAACTAAGTAGTTCAGTCCATCTACCAGGCAGTTCACGTCAAAGGATGTCCGGATCACCCCTCACGTACGTGACTTCGGGCGACGCCACCGCCACCCGAGTACGTGATTTCCCTGATGCGGAGCGCCCACCGGGATTGTCAAGCTCAAGCCAGAGCCGAGTGCGGACCCAACGATGTGCCCGCCGTCATTCAGTACTACTGGGGGGGACCAGTGAAGTTCGAGATTCTGGGAATTCTTCGCGTCGTCGACGGAGGCGCTCACCGCACACCCAGCGCGCAGAAGGTCCGCACGCTCCTGACGGCCCTGCTCATACGCCCCAACGAAGTCGTCTCGGCGGAGCAGTTGATGTACGAGATATGGGGCGAGGACCCGCCGCGCCGGGCCCGCGCGGCCCTCCACGTGTACGTGTCACAGCTGCGCAAGTTCCTCGCGGGCATGGAGGAACCGGAGGAACGCATCATCACGCAACCCCCCGGCTACCTCATCCGGGTCCCCTACGGCGACCTGGACGTCAACGTCTTCCGCCGCCACCTCCAGCAGGGCCGCACCCACGCGAGGGCCCAGCGCCACGAGGAAGCCACACTCACCCTGGGCGCCGCACTGAAGCTCCTGCACGGCGAGGAACTGGACCGCCTCCAGGGCGGCAGCATCACCCGGAACTTCGTGACCTGGCTGGAGGAGGTCCGCCTGGAATGCCAGGAGATGCTCATCGAGTCCAGCCTCTCCCTGGGCCGCCACCGCGAATCCGTCAGCACCCTCCAGTCCCTGACCGCCCGCTACCCCCTGCACGAGGCCTTCTACCGCCAGCTCATGATCGCCCTCTACCGCAGCGACCGCCGGGCCGAGGCCCTGCGCACCTACCAGTCGGCCCGATTCACCCTGCGCGAGGAACTGGGTCTGGACCCGTGCGACGCCCTCTACGACCTGCACCACGCCATCCTCCTGGCCGACGACCGCCTCCAACTGCGCCAAGCCGTGTGACCCAGGCCCAAAGCCGTGAGACCCGGGCCCAGAAGGAACCGCCCGTCCCGCCCGGGGCAGAGGCGGCTCCCCGGCCCCCGCTCATCGAACGGCCGGGGACGGGGTGGCCACCATGCTCGCCGGCAAGGCGCCCGCAGTCAGTCGTCAGCCCGCCAGCCGCTCCCGTACCTCCGCCACCAGCGCCGCCGCCAGGTCCACCGCCTCCGCGTCCAGTCCTCGCAGTGCAGCCGTCACTCGCTCGGTGAAGTCGGCCGGTGCGCTGGGGAGTTGAGCGGCGGCCGCCAGCGCTCCCTTCTCGTTTACGCACCACACGCCGGCATGTCCCAGCATCGCCTGGGCAAGCACCCCGAACGCCCGCGACAGACAGAGCGACACATGCAGTACGTCGCCGCCGCCCGCCGACTTGCGGGCGCCCGCCACCGAGAAGCCGGACTCCCAGGCGGCGTCCTTCAAGGCATCCCGCAGAGCGTCCGGATACTTACCGGTCTCGGCGCGCAGCGCGGTCAACTCGCCCTGGGGGTCGCCCAGTACGCGGCAGAGGGCGACCTCGCCCGGATAGGCCGGGGACCAGAAGCCGAGGGGATGTCCCGCCTGCGTGCCGACCTCGTAGCGGCCTTCGCGGCAGTCGGCCCAGACGCGGGCCACACGGTCGAGGTCGCGGAGGATCCAGTCGATCTGGACGCCGTCGACGAAGAGCCAGGCGCCGCCGTTCACCCAGGGCCCCCATCCCCCCGGCCCCGCCACCTCCACCGGCGCGCCGGTGAACTCGGCGGCCAAAGCGGCCAGTTGGGGCACGTCCACGTCGCCACGGTAGTAGAGGCCCAGGTCCCAGTCGGAGTCTGGGCGGTGGGTGCCCCGGGCGCGGCTGCCGCCGAGAGCGACGGCCCGGACGCCTCGGACGGCGGTGAGGCGTTCGGCCATGGCGGCGACGGTGGCCGACTTGTCGGCTGACTCGTGGGCGGACTCGTGGGCGGACTCTTCGGCGGATTCGGTCTCGTGGTTCACGCAGCGGGACCATACCGCCGCAGGGTTTGCCGGTGCACGGGAATACCCTGGGGGCCCTTGAGGGATGTGGCGTGAGGAGTCCAAGGTGTCGCCGATGCTGGATGTAGTGGTCGTGGGGGCGGGCCCCAACGGACTGACCGCGGCCGTCGAGCTGGCCCGCCGCGGTTTGTCGGTGGAGGTCTTCGAGGCGAAGGACACCGTGGGCGGCGGGGCGCGCACCGAGGAGCTGACGCTGCCCGGGTTCCGGCACGACCCCTGTTCGGCGGTGCATCCGCTGGGGATCGGTTCGCCCGCGTTCAACGCGATGCCGCTGGAGCGGTACGGGCTGGAGTGGCTGCACCCGGAGCTGCCGATGGCGCACCCCTGGGACGACGGGACGGCGGCGGTGCTGTCGCGGTCGGTGGCGGAGACCGCGGCGTCGTTCGGTGCACGGGACGCGGGCGCCTACCGGCGGCTCCTCGCCCCGTACCTGGGGAAGTGGGACACCCTCGCCCAGGACTTCATGTCGCTGCCGCTGACGGCGCTGCCGCGTCATCCGGTGAAGCTGGCCAGGTTCGGGGCGGCCGGGCTGCCGCCGTCGACCTGGCTGATGCGGCGTTTCCGGGACGAGAAGGCGAAGGCCCTGTTCGCGGGCCTGGTGGCGCATGTGATCGCACCGCTGAGCGGGTTCGCGACGGGTGCGATCGGGATGCTGTTCGCGCTGGCCGCGCACGAGAACGGGTGGCCGCTGCCGCGCGGCGGCTCGCAGGCGATCCCGGATGCGCTGACCGGCTATCTGCGGGACCTGGGCGGGGTGGTCCACACGGGTTACGAGGTGAAGCGCCTCGACGACCTGCCGCCTGCCCGGGCGTACATCTTCGACACCTCGCCGACGGCCCTGGCCCGCATCGCGGGCCTGGGGAACGCGTACGAGGGGTACCGCTACGGCGCCGCCGTCTTCAAGATCGACTACGCACTTGACGGGCCGGTTCCGTGGACCGCCGAGGAGGCCCGCCGGGCCGGTACGGTCCAGGTCGGCCCGACCAAGGGCGAGATCGGCAAGGCGCTGCACCAGGCAGCCAACGGGACCGCCCCCGAGGCCCCCTTCCTGATCACCGCCCAGCCGAGCCTGGTCGACCCGTCCCGCGCACCCGAGGGCAAGCAGGTCTTCTGGGCGTACGGGCATGTCCCGCACGCCTGGGACGGCGACCTCACCGACGCGATCGAGCGGCAGATCGAGCGGTTCGCCCCTGGCTTCCGGGACCGGGTGCTGGCCCGCGCAGCGGCGGGCCCGGCCGAGCTGTTCGCCCGTAACGCGAACTACATCGGCGGCGACATCGCCTGCGGCGCGTTCTCCGGCCTCCAGGTGCTGCTCCGTCCCAAACCGTCGCTCTTCCCGTACGGCACCTCGCACCCAGCGGTCTTCCTGTGCTCGTCGGCCACCCCGCCGGGACCGGGCGTGCACGGAATGTCGGGGCACAACGCGGCGAAGGCGGTCTGGCGGAAGCTGCGGGCGACGGAGCGGTAGGTCCTCCGGGGAGCCGCGCCGTCGGAGGGGATCGCCCCACGCCACAGGACGGAGCCGCTCCCCGCCCCCGCCGCCGCGCGTCCGCACGCCCGCGCCCGCAGAATGGCGGAATGGACGACCTCGACCGCACCACCGCCTTCGACTACACCACGTACATCAGGGACACCCCGGACCGTGTCTGGCAGGCGCTGACCGACCCCGCGTTCACCAGCCGCTACTGGAAGATCACCTTCGAGTCGGACTGGCAGGTGGGTTCCACGGTGACCTGGCACGGGCTGGGGCTCGGGGAGCGCGACCCCGAGCAGGTGGTGCTGGCCGTCGAGCCGGGCCGCCTGCTCTCGTACACCTGGCACACCTTCACCCCCGCCTTCGCCGAGGCCACCGGCATGGACGAGGAACTGCTGCGGACGCTGAACGCCGAGTCGCGGTCCAGGGCGACGTACGAGATCACCCCGACCGGCGCGACGACCCGGCTGCGCACCGTCCATGACGGATTCGACCCGGGCAGCACCGTCCTGTCGATGATCCGAGAGGGCTGGCCGGTGCTGCTCTCCAGCATCAAGTCGTTCCTGGAGACGGGCGAACCGCTTCCCGACCCCGAGTAGCCACCGGGTTCAGACACCGGCTCTCGGACCGCCGGGTGGCCACCGGGGCTCGCACACCGGCTCTCAGACCGCCGGTCCCGGAGTCACCAGGCCCGACTCGTAGGCGAACACGACCAGTTGGGCCCGGTCGCGGGCCCCGAGCTTCACCATCGCCCGGCTCACATGGGTCTTCGCGGTCAGTGGGCTGATGCCCATGTGGGCGGCGATCTCCTCATTGGTCAGACCGCGCGCCACCAGGGCGGCGACCTCACCCTCCCTGCGCGTCAGGCTCTCCAGGCCGGGCGCGGTGTGCCGGTCCGGCGGGCGGGAGACGAATTCGGTGATCAGCCGCCGGGTCACGGACGGCGAGAGCAGGGCGTCGCCCCGGGCCGCGATGCGGATCGCCTGGAGCAGTTCGTCCGGCTCGGTGTCCTTGAGCAGGAATCCGGCCGCCCCGGCGCGCAGCGCGTCGAAGACGTACTCGTCGAGCCCGTAGTTCGTCAGGATCACCACATGGGTGGCGGACAGCGCCGGATCCGCGGCGATCTCCCTGGTCGCCTCGATGCCCGTCATCACCGGCATCTGTACGTCGACGAGCGCGACGTCCGGCACATGGCGGCGGACCAGCTCGACCCCCGCCCGCCCGTCGGCCGCCTCCCCCACCACCTCGATGTCGTCCTCGGCGGCGAGCAGCGCACGGAATCCGGCGCGCATCAGAGCCTGGTCGTCGACGATCAGCACCCGGATGACCTGACCCCCTCGGGTCATACAGCACCTCTCCGTTCCAGCAACTCCTCCTCCACCAGAGGAAGTTCGGCATTCACCACGAACCCACCACCCTCCCGCGGCCCGGCGGTGAACAACCCGCCCAGCGCGGTCACCCGCTCCCGCATCCCGAGCAGGCCGGTCCCGGCCACCGGCGGCGCCACCACGCCTCCCTCGTTCTCTATCCGCACGGTCACCTGCTCCTCGGCGCACGCCAGCTGGACGGAGGTCCTGGCCCGCCCCGCGTGCCGCGCCACATTCGTCAGCGCCTCCTGCACGATCCGGTAGGCCGCCCTGTCGACCGCCCCCGGCAGCCCTCGCATCTCCCCGGTCACCGTCACCGTGGCGGGCAGCCCGGCCGTGCGGGCGCGCTCGATCAGGTCGTCCAGCCGGTCGAGGCCCGTCCCCTGCGGTACGACATCGGTCCGCAGCACCTCCAGGGTGGCGCGCAGCTCGCGCATCGCCTCACCACTGGCCTCCTGGATGGCGACCAGCGCGTCCGGCACTTCCTCGCCGCGCTTGCGGGCCAGATGGACGGCAACTCCCGCCTGGAGCTTGATGATCGAGATGCTGTGGGTGAGCGAGTCGTGGAGTTCGCGGGCGATCCGCAGCCGTTCCTCGCCGGCCCTGCGCAGTGCCGCCTCCTCGCGGGTGCGTTCGGCCTCGGCGGCGCGTTCCTCGGTCTGCCGCAGATACGCCTGCCAGTTCTTCTCGATCAGCCCGGTGACTCCGGCGCAGATGAACCAGCCGTGCAGCAGCACCGTCCGCTCCAACCCGGCACCTGAGGGCTCCGTGACGAAGAACCCCACCAGGAACAGCACGCCGACCCCGATCGCCCCCGCCCGGTGTCCCTGGCGGACCACCGCGTGCACCCCGGCCACCACCGGAAAGGCCGCAGAGGTGCCGGGATGGGCGTGGGCGGCGTATCCGAGCATGCACAGCGCGGTGAGCGAGAGCACCGCCACCGGCGCCCTGCGATGCGTCGCGAGCAGCAGGGACCCGACGGTGATCAGCAGCACGCTCGCCAGGTCGAGCCCCGGCCCCGCGACGGCACCGAGCAGGACGACCACGCAGACGATGGCCGCGATCAGCAGATCCCGCAGGGCAGTTGACCACCGGTAGGCAATGCCCGCGACCCGCTCCTGACGCTTCACGGACCCCACACCCCTGCCCCCCACCCTGGCTCCACGACCCCGCCCTCACCCACACACGCCCACGCACACGGCCAAGACCATCCCCCCGATCCTGCCAGAACCCTTCCGTCCCACACCCCCTCCGCACGGACGATCCCCGCACTACTCCCCGCGAAGTACACACCCCCTCAACCGAGTTGCCGGAAGCAGCCACAAGTGACTCCGCCCGTACGACGCCCCGGCACCCCCCTCGGACCGAGCATCGTCCCCATGACCGGACCCTTTCGCTTCACCTCGCCCGAGCCGCCCGAGTCCGCCACCGGGACCACTGCCGCCGTCTACCAGCAGGTGCTGACCGACTTCGGCGTCCCGCATCCGCCGACCTTCGCCGTCCTCTCCGCTTCGCCCGAACTCCTCAGCGGTTTCTGGGCGTTGATGCGCGAGGCACTGCTCTCCGGGGCCGCCCCACGCACCGACAAGGAACTCGTCGCGGCCGGCACCTCCCTCACCAACGGCTGTCACTTCTGCGTCAACGCCCACCTCTTCCTCCTGCACGCGGGCGGCGAGCCCACCCTCGCGGACCACATCGGCGAAGGCCGCCCCCTCCAGAACCCCGGACATGCCCAACTCCTGTCCTGGGGGCGGGACATCGGCACCGAGCAGCCCTTCCCCGCCGCCCACGCACAGGAGTACATCGGCACCGCTCTCGCCTTCCACTTCATGAACCGCATCGCCGACACCCTCCTCGCCCGACCGCCTCTGGACAGCGCGGACCGCCGGGCACGCCTGCTGGAGACGGCCCTCGGCCAACGCATAACCGCCACTGTCCGCCGCCAACTGACGCCCGGTGAAAGCCTGTTGCTCCTCCGCACCGAGGGAGACGCCCCGTCCTGGGCCACCCCCGGTTCCGCAGTGGCGATCGCCTACGCGGGGCTGCGCGAAGCGGCCACGATGGGTGCCGGACTGCTCTCGGACGACGACGTGCGGTACGTGCGCAAGACGGTCGACGCCTGGGACGGCCTAGGCCACCTCTCCCCGGACGACCCCCGCCTGCCGCTGCGCGAGGACCGCCCCGGCGCGCGCATCGCCCTGCTCGCCGCACTGGCCCCGCACCACCTCACCGAGGAGGACGTCCAGATGTGGAAGGTACCGCCGTACACCGACCACTGCCTGCTGCACTTGGTCGCCTACGGCGCCATGGCCGCTACGGAACGGCAGGCCGCCCGTCTGCCGGCCCCCGCGAAGCCCGAGCCCGCGTAGCCATCAGCCCGACGTACAGCACCAGCGAAGCCGCCAGTCCCACCGCCCACCCGTAGTCCGCGAGCGGCTTCAGGAAAGGAATCAGTCCGTCCTCGGGGAAGGGGCCCTTCCCCGAGGCGGAGTGGGACCCGCCGACCGCGAGCACGCCACCGACCACGAAGGCCACCACCGCCCGCCAGTTCCAGCCCCCCGTGTACCAGTACCGCCCCTGCGGCCGGTACAGATCCGCCAGCTCCAGCACCGTCCTGCGTACGATCCAGTAGTCGGCGATCAGAATCCCGGCGACCGTCCCGAGCAGCCCGCCGACCAGCCCCAGCCAGGTGAAGATGTACAGCTCGGGCGTCTCGGTCAGCTTCCACGGCATGATCAGAACGCCCACAACTCCCGTGATCAGCGCACCCCTTCGGAAGTTGATGTGCTTCGGGGCGAGGTTCGCGAGGTCGTAGGCGGGCGAGACGACATTCGCCGCCAGGTTCACCGAGATCGTGGCGACGAGCACGGTCACCAGCGCGAAGAGCAGCCCGAAGACGTTGTCGGTCCTGGCGGCCAGCGCGACCGGGTCCCAGACGGGCGCCCCGTACACCGCCTGCGAACCCGAGGTCACGAACACCGAGAGCAGCGCGAAGAGCGTCATGGTGGTCGGCAGACCGAGCGACTGCCCCCAGATCTGGGCGCGTTGTCCTGCCGCGAAGCGCGTGAAGTCGGGGATGTTGAGGCTCAGCGTGGACCAGAAGGCGATCATCCCCATCAGTGAGGGGAAGAAGACCGGCCAGAAGTCGGCGCCCCACCCCAGCTTGGACGGCTGGTCCAGCAGCGGCCCCACTCCCCCGGCCTTCATGGTGATCCACCCCAGCAGCACCAGCGCGCCGACGATCACGAACGGCGCCGCCCAGTTCTCGAATCGCCGAAGCGTCTCCATCCCCCGGTGGATGATGGCGAGTTCGACCACCCAGAACACCAGGAAGCACAGCCACAGCGTCCACGGCTGCCCACCGATCCTCGACGCCTCCGCCCACCCCCCGAACATCTTCCCCAGCAGCACGAAGATGCCCTGCCCGCCGATCCACGTCTGGATCCCGAACCAGGCACAGGCCATCGCCGCCCGGATCAGCGCGGGCAGATTCGCCCCGCGCAGCCCGAACGACGCCCGCGCGAGCACCGGAAAGGGAATCCCGTATTTCGGCCCGGCGTGCCCTGTGAGCAGCATCGGAGCCAGCACGATCACATTCGCCAGCGCGATGGTGACGACCGCCTGCAGCCAGTCCATCCCGAGCGCCACCAGCCCCGAGGCCAGCAGCCACGACGGGATGTTGTGCGCCATCCCGACCCACAGGGCGGCGAAGTTGTACGTCGTCCAGCGGCGGTGTGCCACCGGGACCGGCAGCAGGTCCTCGTTGACGAACCGCGAGTCCGGCGGGATCGCTCCCGGCGCCGGCTCGACGCGACCGTTCGGCGTGGAATCGGGGAGTTGGTTTCCTGGAGCGGTCACGGTCATCTCGGCTGAACCCTTCGTCGGCGTACGGAAGTTCAGTTCCTCGTTCAGGTAGCTCCGCTCCGGGTGTCTCTATGCAGTGGTCAGTGCCGGGATGACCGAACTTCCGTACGCGTCGATCGTCGCCTCGCGCGCGTCGTGCATGTTGTACAGGGCGAACTGGTCGACGCCCAGCGCCCGTAGCGCCCGCAGCTTCTCGATGTGCGCCTCCACCGGGCCCAGCAGGCAGAATCTGTCCACGATTTCGTCCGGCACGAAGTGGGTGTCCGGGTTCCCGGCCCGCCCGTGGTGCGCGTAGTCGTACCCCTGGCGGGCCTCGATGTACGCGGTCAGTTCGTCCGGTACGAAGTCGGAGTGCGCACCGTATTTGGAGACCAGGTCCGCGACGTGGTTGCCGACCATCCCGCCGAACCACCGGCACTGGTCCCGGGCGTGCGCGAGGTCGTCACCCACGTACGCGGGCGCCGCCACGCAGATCTTCACCGCCGCCGGATCGCGCCCGGCATCCTCCGCGGCGCCGCGCACCGCCCGGATCATCCACTCGGTCAGCACCGGATCGGCCAGTTGCAGAATGAACCCGTCCGCCTTGGCCCCCGCCATCGCGAGCGCCTTCGGCCCGTACGCCGCCATCCACACCGGCAGCTTCCCGTCCCGCACCCACGGCAGCCGCAGCGACTGCCCGTCGACCTTGGCCTCCCGCCCCTCGGCCAGGTCCCGGATGACCTCCATCGCCTCCCCCAGCCTGGCGAGCGTGTTGGGCTTGCGCCCCGCCACCCGCATGGCCGAGTCGCCCCGCCCGATCCCGCACACCGTGCGGTTGCCGTACATGTCATTGAGCGTGGCGAACGTCGAGGCCGTGACCTCCCAGGTCCTGGTCCCGGGGTTGGTCACCATCGGCCCAACGATCATCCGGTCGGTGTGCTCCAGGATCCGGCTGTAGATGACGAACGGCTCCTGCCACAGCACGGCGGAGTCGAAGGTCCAGCCGTAGCGGAACCCGTTGCGTTCGGCGCGGCGCATCAGGCCGACGACCTCGGACGCGGGCGGGTCGGTCTGCAAAACAAGTCCGAAGTCCATCGGCATGAAGGGGGTACCTCCTGGCTCGGGTACGCGCAGTGGATCGGGAGGCGACGCACACGCGCGGCGCGATGTGTTCCGGTAGCTCTTTCCACTTCGGACCGCGACGAATCTCGTATTCCGACCGCGGTGAACCACGGACGCAATGCCTCGCGGATGGCCCTCGGACGGGTCGGGAAGGGACCAATCGTGACCCCCCGCCCGTGCCTTGGCAAGGGTGCGGTCCGGCTGAGTCGACGCGCGTCCACCACACGGAAACCTCACACGGGAACGTCGGCCGGCCGGGCTGCGGGAACGTCAGCCGGCCGTCCGGGCGGCGGGAACGTCCTCGTCGGAGGTGCTGGCGGTGAAGAGCTGCGCCAGGACGGTGTACGCGGCGCCGGTGGCGTGGTCGCCGGCGCCGGTCGCGGCGCCGCGGCGACCGGCCGGTCACCGGCTTGCAGTACACCCACCCGCGCGTCGACCACTTCGGCGGCGTCCGAGGAGTCACGACGCCGGCAGCCGGGCGGGCACGGCGAAGCCGCCGGACGAGCACCTCGTCCGGCGGCTTCGCCGTGCCACGTTCTCGCGGGCGCTGATCGTCTGATCCCGCGCCTCCCGGACGAACCCGTCGGATTCCTCACTCGGGCGATGCGGCGAGAACGGCACCCACGTCCTGATTCAGGTCGGGCCAAACAGTGCGCATCGCTCGTGAGACCAGCGCGCTGCGCACGCGTATCCAGAAGTCCTCGGCGGCCGGCTCCGTGACTTCGGCTTCGTCGAACTCGGCCGCGTACCGGTGAGATCGGGCGGGAAGAGCCCGCCGAGGCCTTGCCCCGCTGCCCCGCGACTGTCGTCGAGCTCGGCTTTGAGCTGTAGCGCCCGGCTACCGCAACGGGCGCTTCAGGGGCACGGTCATCCCAGAAGGCCGCGCGGTCAGCGCCGGCCGCCGCCGATGCGGCGGTCGTCGGCCAGTCCGGTGAGCGGGCCGAACTCGCGGGCAAGCTGGTTCCACGTCAGAACCTCGCCACAGCGGGCCGGGAACTCCTTCGGGTCGAACTCGGGCATGGTCCAGGTGCCAGTGCCACGGTCCCGCAGCCACAGGTCCCCGTCACCGTCGACCACGGTCGGCGGGACCGGAACGGGCTCGGCCTGATCGGTGGGCTCCCAGGTGACCCGTCCCGGGTGGGAAACGCGGCGCAGCTCGGTGGTGGCCAGCCGCGCGGCCAAGTCACGGGTGGACTCTTCGGCGTCCTTGACCGACGCGAGTCGGAATGCGTCGTCAATGACGGGCAGGGCTGGGTTCTTGCTGCGCTTTGAGCTCATACGCTGATTACCTCCGGTGGGGGGCGTCACATCCGTTATGGCACCCCGTAGGGGAACACGGTAGCCGAGGCGGGAGCCGGGCCGGCCACGGCCACTGTCCAGGTGGAGGCGTCGGCGCACCGGGCGGCGGGGCCAGATGGTGAGCTGGTCCTGGACGTGCCGCAACCCGTGGTGGCCGGCCGAGCTCGGCCGGGCGAGTGATGGCCTTCCGGGCAACGAAGACCTCATCGCTTCATCAGGTGCCACATAAAACGGCCCACCGCAAGGCCGCTCCGGCCCATGCGCCCCAACACCTCCCCGAAGTGAGGCACTCCCCTCCTCAACCCAGGTACTGAGTAGCGGCGCGGGCGACGTACGTCCCGTGTCCGGCCCGCCCCTTGAACTCGCCTTGCTCGACCACCACTTCACCCCGCGAGAGCACGGTCTCCACCCGGCCCGTCACGCGCTTGCCCTCGTACGCCGAGTAGTCGACCGCCATGTGATGCGTGGCTGCCGACATGACCTGCTCGGCGGTCGGATCGTAGATGACGACGTCGGCGTCCGCGCCCGGCGCGATCGTGCCCTTCCTCCCGTACAGCCCGAACATCCGGGCCGGGGTCGCGCACGCGATCTCGATCCAGCGGCGGCGGGTGATGTGCCCGTCGACGACGGCCTGGTGGAGGAGGTCCATGCGGTTCTCGACGCCGGGCAGACCGTTGGGGATCTTGGAGAAGTCGCCGCGGCCCAGTTCCTTCTGGCCGGTGAAGCAGAACGGGCAGTGGTCGGTGGAGACGACCTGGAGGTCGTTGGTGCGCAGGCCTCGCCAGAGGGCGGCCTGATGCTCCTTGGGGCGCAAGGGGGTTGAGCACACGTACTTCGCGCCCTCGAAGTCGGGCTCGGCGAGGTTGTCGGTGGAGAGAAAGAGGTACTGCGGGCAGGTCTCGCCGAAAACGGGGAGGCCCTTGTGGCGGGCCGTCGCGATCTCACCAAGGGCTTCCTCGGCCGATACGTGGACGACGTAGACGGGAGCTCCGGCGACCTGTGCGAGCTTGATGACGCGGTGGGTGGCCTCCGCCTCCAGGAGGGCCTTGCGGACCTCGCCGTGGTAGCGGGGGTCGGTCTCGCCACGGGCCAAGGCCTGTTCGACGAGGACGTCGATGGCGAGGCCGTTCTCGGCGTGCATCATGATCAGGCCGCCGTTGGAGGCGGCTTTCTGCATCGCGCGAAGGATCTGACCGTCGTCGCTGTAGAACACGCCGGGGTACGCGGTGAACAGTTTGAACGAGGAAATCCCTTCGGAGACAAGGCCGTCCATCTCCTTGAGGGAGGATTCGTTCACGTCCGACATGATCATGTGGAAGCCGTAGTCGATCGCGCACTTGCCGTCGGCCTTCGCGTGCCAGGCGTCCAGGCCGGCGCGCAGGCTCTGCCCCTGGGACTGGACGGCGAAGTCGATGATCGTGGTGGTGCCGCCCCACGCCGCGGCCCGCGTGCCCGACTCGAAGTCGTCGGAGGCGAAGGTACCGCCGAACGGCATCTCCATGTGGGTGTGCGCGTCGACGCCGCCCGGGATGACGTACTTGCCCGTCGCGTCGATCGTGCGGTCCGCCGTCCAGGTCTGGGTGCCGGGGGCGGCCAGCGCGACCACCCGGCTGTCCTCGATCAGGACGTCCGCGTGCATCTCCTCGGCTGCGGTGATGACCAGTCCGCCGGTGATCTGTGTACGTGTCATACCTGTGCTCCTTCTGCCTGCGACTGTTCGGGGCCGTCGACGCTGGGATCACAGCGGCCGGGGGCGAGCCACGGCGTCGTACGGCGCCGGTACGGGCCCGCCGAACCGGCGTCGTACACGCCGCTCCTCCGGCTCAGCGGCCCGATCCAGCAGAACGACTCACGACTCGCGGATACGTGTGCGGCGACTACACGGCGTGGAAGGCGCGTTCGAGGATGGACGCGCCCTCCTCGGCCTCCGCGACGGTGAGGGTGAGCGGGGGTGCGATGCGCAGGACGCTGGTGTTGTGGCCGCCGCCCTTGCCGAGCAGGAGGCCGCCCTCGCGGGCTGCTTCCACGACGGCGCCGGCTGCCTCGGGCCAGGCCTGGTCGGTGCCGGGACGGACGATTTCGATTCCGGCCATCAGGCCCCGGCCGCGTACCTCGCGGACGCAGGGAACGCCGGCGCCGATGGCGCGGAGGCGTTCCAGGAGGAGGCCGCCGACGCGGCGGGCGTTGCCCTGGAGGTCGTGTTCGAGGAGGTAGGTGAGGTTGGCGAGGCCGGCGGCCATGGTGACCGGGGAGCCGCCGAAGGTGGAGATGGAGCCGGAGTCGACGC
The DNA here is from genome assembly GCF_044454195.1 of Streptomyces sp. NPDC051561. Lineage (NCBI taxonomy): Bacteria > Bacillati > Actinomycetota > Actinomycetes > Kitasatosporales > Streptomycetaceae > Streptomyces > Streptomyces sp. NPDC051561. The sequence continues at coordinate 160,482 of NZ_JBITDM010000016.1, forward strand.
AGTTCATGACTTCGGAGCGGGCGACGACGCCGCCGATGGACATGCCGTTGCCGATGCCCTTGGCGAAGGTGAGGATGTCCGGCGGGCCGTTCTCGGCGTGGGCCTGCCAGCCCCAGAAATGGTCGCCGGTGCGGCCCCAGCCCGTCTGGACCTCGTCGGCGATCCAGAGGATGCCGTGGCGGTCGAGGACCTCGCGGAAGGCGGCGTAGAGGCCGTCGGGCGGTGAGGTGAAACCGCCGACGCCCTGGACGGGTTCGGCGATGAGGGCAGCGACCTGGCCCCGGGTCTGGCCGAGCAGATCTTCGAGGTCGGCGACGCAGGACTCGATGAACTGGGCGTCGGAGAGGTGCGCGTAGGGGCCCCGGTGGCGGACGCCGCCGTGGACGTAGAGGGTCTGGAGGGGGGAGAGGCTGGTGGGCGACCAGTTGCGGTTGCCGGTGAGGGAGACGGTGGCGAAGGAACGGCCGTGGTAGCTGTTGCGCATCGCCAGGACCTGGTTGGAGCGGCGGTACGAGGTGGCCAGCATCAGGGCGGTGTCGTTGGCCTCGGTGCCCGAGGTGGTGAAGAAGACGCGGGCGTCCGGGATGCCGGAGAGGTGGGCGATGCGCTCGGCGAGGTCCACCATGGGGCGGTTGAGATAGAGGGTGGAGGAGTGGATCAGGCGGCCGGCCTGTTCGGAGACCGCCTTGGTGACCTCGGGGAGGGCGTGGGCGGTCATGGTGGTGAGGATGCCGCCGAAGAAGTCGAGGTACTTGCGGCCCTCTGAGTCGAAGACGTGGCGGCCTTCGCCGTGGGTCAGTTCGAGGGGGTTCTGGTAGTAGAGCATCAGCCACTCGGGCATGACGGCCTGGTGACGGGAGTGGAGGTCGGTCACGGCTGTACCAGTCCTTCGTAGGCGTCGGGGCGGCGGTCGCGGTAGAACGCCCACTGGTGGCGGACCTCTTCGATGAGGTCGAGGTCGAGGTCACGGATGACGAGTTCCTCGGCCTTGTCGCTCGCCGTCTCGCCGACGAACTGGCCGCGCGGGTCGACGAAGTAGCTGGTGCCGTAGAAGTCGTTGTCGCCGTACTCCTCCTGGCCGACGCGGTTGATCGCGGCGATGAAGTACTCGTTGGCGACGGCCGCGGCGGGCTGCTCCAGCTGCCAGAGGTGTGCGGAGAGACCGCGGGAGGTGGCGGAGGGGTTGTAGACGATCTGGGCGCCGCCCAGGCCCAACTGCCGCCAGCCTTCCGGGAAGTGGCGGTCGTAGCAGATGTAGACACCGACCTTGCCGACCGCCGTGTCGAAGACCGGCCAGCCGGCGTTGCCCGGTTTGAAGTAGTACTTCTCCCAGAAGCCCTTGACCTGGGGGATGTGGTGCTTGCGGTACTTGCCGAGGTAGCTGCCGTCGGAGTCGATGACGGCGGCGGTGTTGTAGTAGAAGCCGGAGGCCTCGCGCTCGAAGACCGGGACCACGATCACCATGCCGGTCTCGCGGGCGAGTTCCCGCATGCGCTGTGTGGTCGGGCCCTCGGGGACGGCTTCGGCCCAGCGGTAGTGCTCGGGCTCCTGCACCTGGCAGAAGTACGGGGCGTTGAAAACCTCCTGGAAGCCGATAATCCGCGCTCCCTGGCGGGCGGCCTCCCGGGCGTGTTCCTCATGCTTGGCGATCATGGATTCGGTGTCGCCGGTCCAGGTGGCCTGGACCAGGGCGGCGCGTACGACGTTGGCCATGACTCGTCTCCGTTCAGCCGGACGACGGCCCCCCGGGCAATTCCGACGGGACGTCAGAGACCTTCTACGCCCGTAGAGTTGGGGCGTGGATGCTTGAACGTAAGCCGCCGCGCGGAGTGGGGCAAGACCATCACCGTGAACCCGCGGAGTAGATCTTGTTTCACACCCGCAGGGGTGAATGGTCCGCTCCACACCTCGATCGTCAGGCCGAGATTTCGATCTTGATCGCAACATGCGGGCGCTTGCCGCGCCGAGCGAGAGTGGCGGGCAGGTCGGTGAGCCAGTACTGCCAGGTGTACTTGCGGGCGAGCAGCTTGCGCACCTTCCGCAGCCCGTCCTCGTCGAGCAGGGTGGCCCTGGCCTCGAAGGTGGGCGCGCCCGGCTTGATTCCGCCGCGGAAGTCGCAGGGGGCGATGGTCACGTTGCCGTCGCGACGGATCCGCTTGACCTTCCAGGACTCGGAGTTGGTCCACACGTAGAGCGCACTGTCGTCACCGGCGGCCCAGACGGGCGTGGCGACGGGCGTGCCGTCCTTACGGAAGGTGGTCAGGCTGACGTAGCGGGTACGGGCGAAGGCGGCATGTGCGGCACGGGTGTCCATGCCGCCGAGCCTACGCGCGCAGGCGCCGCGCGGGTCGGACGGGCGCACCCAGGGCGATATCAGGCGCGGCGATCAGACAGGGACCAGCTCGCACCGCACGATCAGCTCGTCGAGGGAGAGGCCGAGGGTGCCCGCGAGCGCTGCGACGGTGAAGAAGGCGGGCGTCGGGGCGCGACCCGTCTCGATCTTCCGCAGGGTCTCGGCGGATAGACCGGCGCAGGCGGCCACGTCGGCCATGGTGCGGCCGGCGAACGTACGCGTTTCACGGAGCAGCGAGCCGAGTCGTTCGCCGCGCTCGTGCTCTTCGGGGGTGAGAGGGGTGCGGACCATGCCGTTATTCTAATACCTACTCGACCGGTATAGTAATTGGCATGGTTGAGATCAAGACGGATGCGTCCGTGGACGCGATGCGCGAGGCCGGACGAGTGGTTGCCCAGGCTCTGACGGCGGTGAAGAAGGCGGCGGCGATCGGCGTCACACTGAAGGAACTGGACGAGGTGGCGAGGGAGGTGCTGCGGGAGGCCGGCGCCGGTTCCCCCTTCCTCGGGTACCGCCCGGACTGGGCTCCGGTGCCGTTCCCGGGGGTTATTTGCGCGTCGGTCAACGAGGCGATCGTGCACGGGGTCCCGACGGAGTACCGGCTGCGGGACGGCGACCTGGTGAGCATCGACTGCGGTGCGAAGCTGGACGGCTGGGTCGGGGATTCGGCGATCAGTTTCACGGTGGGGCGGGCGCGCGAGGCCGACGTACGGCTGATCGATACGGCGAGGGCGGCGCTCGACGCGGGGATCGCGGCGGCGGTCGTCGGGAACCGGATCGGCGACATCGCGCATGCGGTGGGCACCGTGTGCCGGGCCGCGGGGTACGGGATTCCGCAGGACTTCGCCGGGCACGGCGTGGGGCGCTCGATGCACGAGGGACCGGACGTACCGAATGAGGGGCGGCCGGGCAGGGGAATGAAGCTGCGGCACGGGATGGTGCTGGCGATCGAGCCGATGGTGATGGCTGGCGGTGCGGATGACTACGGGCATGCGCCGGACGGCTGGACGCTGGTGACGCTGGACGGCAGCCGGGCGGCGCACGCGGAGCACACGGTGGCGATCACGGAGGCGGGGCCCCGGGTGCTGACGGCCTTGTGAGCTGAGGGAGGTACGGGGGCGCCGTTTAACGGCACCCCCGCCCCCATCGGCCTACGGACGTACCACCATCGCCGACCCACCACCCCTGCGGACCTTCTCCGCCGCCGCGAGCCATCGCCCGTCGGGCAGCCGCTGCACACCCGTGGCCGCACCGATCTCCGGGTTCTGCTTGAAGACGTGGCCGAGGGCTTCCAGCTCGCCCCGCACGGGGCTGTTCCAGAGGCCGGGTTCCAGTTCCGTGGTGGCCGCGTTGCGCTGGCTGGCGCGCGGGGCGGCGATGGAGTCGACCAGCGGCAGACCCCGGTCGACGTGGCCGATCAGGCTCTGCAGGACGGTGGTGATGATGGTGGCTCCGCCCGGGGAGCCCAGTGCCAGCACCGGCTTGTCGTGGCGGTCCAGGACGATCGTCGGCGAGATCGAGGAGCGCGGGCGCTTACCGGGGCCGGGCAGGTTCGGGTCGTGGACCGCCGGGTTGGCGGGGGCGAACGAGAAGTCCGTCAGCTCGTTGTTGAGCAGGAAGCCCCGGCCGGGGACCGTGATGCCGCTGCCGCCGGTGGACTCGATGGTCAGGGTGTAGGCGACGACGTTGCCCCACTTGTCGGCCGCCGTGAGGTGCGTGGTGTTCTCGCCCTCGTACGTCGTCGGCGCGGCCGTGCCCGAGCTCTTGCAGTCCCGTGACGGGTGTCGCGGGTCGGCCGGCGGCAGCGGGCTGACCAGTACCGCGTCGTCCTTGATCAGGCACTCGCGGGAGTCGGCGAACCGCTGCGAGAGGAGTTCCCTGGTGGGTACGGACTCGAAGGCCGGGTCGCCGAGCCAGCGGCCCCGGTCCGCGAAGGCGATCCGGCTGGCCTCGATGTAGCGGTGCAGGAACTGCTTCTGGGAGGCCTTGGAAAGGTTGGTGCGCTCCAGGATGTTGAGGGCCTCGCCGACGCTGGTGCCACCGGAGGAGGAGGGGCCCATTCCGTACACGCCGAGACCCCGGTAGTCGACCTTGGTGGGGGCCGGGCGCTCGATCTCGTACCGGCGCAGGTCCCTCTCCGTCAGGTCGCCGCCGCGCACCTTGCGGGTGGCCTTGGGGTCTACGGGCGGCTTGTTGACCGTACGGACGATGTCACGGGCCAGGTCGCCGCGGTAGAGGGCGTCGACGCCGTGACGGCCGAGCTTCTCGTAGGTCTTCGCCAGGTCGGGGTTCTTGAACTTGGCGCCCACGACCGGGAGTTGGCCGCCGGGCAGGAAGAGCTGGGACGAGGCCGGGAAGTCGCGGAAGCGGGCCTCGTTGCCCTGGGTCTGTGAGCGGAAGGTGGCGTCGACGGTGAAGCCGTCGCGGGCGAGGCGCTCGGCGGGCTTGAGGAGGGTGCGCAGGGGCTTGCTGCCCCAGGCGTCCAGGGCCGCCTCCCAGGTGGCGGGGGTGCCGGGGGTGCCGACGCTGCGGCCGCTGGTCATGGCCTCGTCGGTGGGGATCGGCTTGCCGTTCTCCAGGAAAAGGGTCTTGTCGGCGCTGCGCGGGGCGGTCTCGCGGCCGTCGATGGTGCGGACCTTGCGGGATCTGGCGTCGTAGTGGACGAAGTAGCCGCCGCCTCCGATGCCCGCGGAGTACGGCTCGGTAACGCCGAGGGCGGCGGCGGTGGCCACGGCCGCGTCGACCGCGTTGCCACCGTTGCGCAGGACCTCGATGCCGGCCGCCGAGGCGTCGGCGTCCACGCTGGCGACCGCGCCGCCGTGGCCGACGGCGACCGGGACCTTCGGGGGCGTGGTGCTCGCGCCGGCCGGGCCCGTAGCCGTGGCTGCGGCAGCCGTGGCGGCAGTGGCAGAAGGGGAGTCCGTGCCCGGCGGTGCGGCTGCTCCCACGGTGACGACCGCCGCGGTGACGGCCAGCAGAGACAGGGCCCGTACGGCGGGCCGGGTGGGTCGACGCATGCGTACCTCCAGGCGAACGGCGTCCGCGCACTGTAGCTCCGGCCGCAGGCCCCCGCCAGACGGTCAGGGGCACATCTCGCCCAGTGGCCCAACAGGTAATCCGCACGACACACAACAGCCGTACAACCCCTCACTTCCGTACGAACGACACACCGCACGCATCACCGTCATCACCGACCCGAGGGCGCCCCGCCCATCCCACCGGCCTGTCATGCCCGCTACCATGCGCGCCCATGAATGACGACCTCCGCACAATCGTCCTGGGCGTGGTGGCCGCCGGTGTCGGCGCCGGGCTCGGCTGGTTCGTCCGCAGCTGGTTCCAGCGGCGCCGGCTCCGGCGCAAGCAGGAGTTCTTCGGGCTGCCGAAGAACTCCGAGTCCCTGCTGGTCGTCAACCGCGACGCGGGCACCGACGGCGCCCTGCACCGTTCCGACGTCTTCGCGCTGATGGAACTCTCCGCGCTCATCAAGGACTGCGGCGCGCACTCGCAGGTCCTCTCCCACGACGTCGCCCAGCAGGGTTTCGGCGAGCGCACGGAGTTCTGCGTCGGCGGCCCCTCGTCGAATCGCCGTATCGTCGCCCACCTGGCGAGCCTGCTGCCCGGCATCCGCATCAATGTGGACGCCGAACCCACCCCGGACCGCGGGGCGTTCCAGATAGGCGCCGACCGCTACCGCCTCGAACACGGTATCTCCGAGTACGTCCTGCTGGCCCGGCTGAGTGTCGGCGACGGCGCACGCCCGGTCTTCCTCTTCTGCGGACAGCGCGCGATCACCCATCAGGCGGCCACCCGCTACCTGGCCCGCAACTTCGAGAAGCTGGCCCGCAAGCACGGCGACAGGTCGTTCTGTCTGCTGCTGAAGGTGGTCAACTCGCAGGCGTACGGCCCCGATGTGGTGGAGCTGGTGGCCGATGTGACGCGGGCCGCGCAGACCCCGCTGGCCGCACCGCCGCGCAATGCACACCGTGCGGCGAGCTGAGCGACGTATCAGATGTGTCAGACGTATCAGATGTATCAACCGCGTCGCGGACACCGGCTCAACGCCGCTGGTCCTCCACCTGGAGCGTCGGCGGCGCGTACGACCTGACCAGACCGAGCACGTCCTCCGGCACCAGCTCGAAGACCTGCCGTTCGAAGCACAGCCCCGCCTTGGCCCGCATGGCGTTGCCGGTCATCAGTGAGAGCCTGCGGTACGCCGCCCGGGGCCGGCAGACGTACGGCAGCGAGACCTCCGACTCGCGGGCCTCCACCACCACGAACTGGGCGCCGCGCACTCCCACCGCGCGCACGGACAGCAAGTCGTCCCAGGGCAGGGTGCGTTCGGGGAAGAGCGGCAGCCGCACCGAGAGACCACCGGGCCCCGCCGCGATGCTCAGCGGCCGGACGGCGTACCCCACGTACGTCACAGTGACGAAGAGGAGCAGCAGCCCGAGTGCGGACATCAGGGCGGCGGAGAGGGTGGAGTTGGGGCCGCCGATCACGGCCGCGATGGTGTACCCCCACATCACGGTCACCACGGCGGCCGCGACCGGAAGCGCCATGACCAGCCGTCTCAGCGGCAGCTCGATGCGGGTGTCCGCCGTCCGCACCACGTCCTGCGGACCCTGCGGGTCGTCTTCATACGTCATGTCAAGAGCTTGGGTCCTGGACGGCCCGAGCACCAGTACCGGACGGTAATCGGCCGCGTCCGGTACCGGAGGCCCGCACCTCAGCCCGCCACCGCCTTCTCCGGCATCCGGGCCGCCAGCTTGCCCCGGTAGTGGTCGACCACTACCGCGATCATGATGACCGCACCGGTGATCATCTGCCGCTGGAAGTCCGAAACCCCCATAAGGAGAAGGCCGTTGGTAAGGACGCCCAGCAGACAGGCGCCGAGCAGGGTGCCGATCATGGAGCCCTTGCCGCCGGAGAGCGAGGCTCCGCCGATGACGACGGCCGCGATCGCGGACAGTTCGTAGCCGCTGCCGAGGATCGGGCTGGCGATGTTCAGCCGGGCCATGTACGTCACGGCGGCGATGCCCACCGCGAAACCGGCGATGACGTACACCGCGACCTTGACCACGCTCGTGCGGTGTCCGGAGAGCCGGACCGCCTCCTCGTTGGAGCCGATCGCGAAGACCAGACGGCCGAAGACGGTACGGGTGAGCACGAAGTGGCCGACGACCACCATGACCAGGGCTATCCAGAAGAGCGAGGGGATGCCCAGGAGGGTGGAGGTGCCGAAGTGGCTGAAGCCGGGCGGGAAGTTGTAGAGGGTCTGGGCGTTGGTGTACTCCAGGGCCGCTCCGCGCGCCACGTTCAGCATGCCGAGGGTGACGATGAAGGCCGGCACCCGCCACTTCTCCGACACGAAGCCGTTGACGAAACCGCAGGCCATGCCGACCAGGGCGGCGACCACCACCGCGAGCAGCACCGCGACGGGGGTGGAGAGGCTGGTGGAGGTGAGTATCTCGCCGGAGACCACCGCCGAGAGCGCCATCACCGAGCCGACCGAAAGGTCGATGCCACCGACCAGGATGACGAAGGTCATGCCCACCGCGAGCATGGTGTTGAGGGTGATCTCGGTGGCGATGTGGGTGAGGTTGTCGGAGGTCGCGAACTTGGGCGCGGCCAGCGTGAAGATCAGCACCAGGGCCAGCAGGGCGATCCCGATGCCCGCCTCGCCCATCACCTGCCGGGTGAGGGAGCGGGCCGTACGGCGCGGGGCGGAGGCCTCGGCGGCGGGGCTCTTGAGGGGAGTGGGCGTGGTCATGATTCGGTCTCACCGTTCTTCGTGAGGGGTACGTCGGTGGCGGGCGAACGCGGGGATGCGGCCTCGGGGCGTACGTCGTCGGGACCGCCCGGCGCGGGACTGTCCGACGCGGGGCCGCCCGCCCGCCCCGGGCCGCCCTCGCTGACGTAACCCGCGTAGGCCAGCGCCAGAATGTGCGAGCTGTCGAAGTCCTCGCGGCGGACCTCCCCCGCGATCCGGCCGCGCGAGAAGACCAGGATGCGGTCGCAGATGCCCATGAGTTCGGGCAGGTCGGAGGAGACGACCAGAAGACCCTTGCCCTCACCCGCGAGGTCGGTCAGCTGCTGGTGGATCTCGTAGCGGGCGCCCACGTCGATGCCCCGGGTGGGCTCGTCGACGACCAGGACATCGGTCCCGGCGAGCAGCCAGCGGCCGAGCACGACCTTCTGCTGGTTGCCGCCGGACAGGGTGCGAACCGCGGTACGGATACCGGGAGTTCGCACCCCGAGCCCCTTGACCGCCTCCTGCGCGTACCGGTCCTCCTCGGCACGCCTGAGCAGTCCGCCGCGCGAGATCTTGTGGGTGGCGGCCAGCGTGATGTTGGCGGCCAGCGGCATGTCGAGGACGAGCCCCTGACCCTTGCGGTCCTCGGTCAGCAGGCTGATGCCGCGGCGCACCGCGTCCCTGGGGGTGCGGATGCGGACCGGCTCGCCCTTGACGTACACCTGCCCGCCGTCGTGGTGGTCCGCGCCGAACAGCGCGCGCACGGTCTCGGTGCGCCCCGATCCGACCAGCCCCGCGACGCCGACCACCTCGCCCCCGTGCAGCGCGAAGGAGACAGGACTGCCGCCGCGCGGATGGAGGCCTTGTGCCCGGATCAGTTCGGGTCCGATGGGCCGCACGACGTGCGGCGGGTACTCCTGGGAGAGGTCCCGGCCGACCATCAGGCGGATCACCTCGGCGGTGTCCGTGTCGGCGAGGTCCTTGGTGACCACATGGCCGCCGTTGCGGAAGACCGTCATCCGGTCGCCGATCTCGAACACCTCCTGGAGGTGGTGCGAGATGTAGAGGATGGCGGTGCCGCGCGCGGTGAGCCGCCGCATCACCTGGAAGAGCCGCTCGGTCTCCCGGGCGGTGAGGGTCGCGGTCGGCTCGTCCATCACCAGGACCTTGCAGTCCTGCCACAACGTCCGGGCGATTTCCAGGAGTTGCATCTGTGCGATGCCGAGCCGCTCGACCCTCGTGCCCGGCGGGACGTCCAGTCCGACCGCGTCGAGGAGTTCGGCCGCCCGCCGGTTGAGGGTGCGGCGGTCGACCAGGCCGAAGCGGCGCGGCAGGTGCTGGAAGAAGAGGTTCTCGGCGACGGTCAGATTGGGCAGCAGGTTGAGTTCCTGGTGGACGACCTGGACACCGGCGCGCATCGCGGTGGCCGTGTCCCTGGGTGCGTACGGCCGCCCTTCGAGCCTCATCTCCCCCGCGTCGGGCGGCTGGATGCCGGCCAGGATGCGTACGAGAGTGGACTTGCCGGCGCCGTTCTCGCCGAGCAGTGCGTGCACCTCGCCCGCCCGCAACTGGAGCTGGACGGCGTCCAGTGCCTTGACGCCCGGGAATGCCTTGCTGATCCCGGCGGCCTCCAGGACGTACGCGCCGCCAGGGGGGTGTGTGGTGTTCAGGTCGTCCATCGTCATCAGCCCATTCCGCCGAAACCGCCGCATCCGTCCATCGGCCCGGTCAGCCCGCGTCCGTGGCGGTGACGACCTTGACGTCGGTCTTCACCCACGCCTCGGACTTGCCGCCCTTGACCGCCTTCAGCGCCTCGTCGATCCCGTCGGCGGCCTGCTTCGCGGCGAACTGGTCGACCGTTGCGATGACTTGACCGTCCTTCAGATACGGCTTGACCGCGTCGATGTTGTCGAAGGACGCGACCGGGATCTTCCCCTTCTTCTTCGCCGCGCCGATCGCCTTGACCGCGCCCAGCGTCATCGAGTCGTTGGACGACATCACGCCCTGGATGTCGGGGTGCGCGGTGAGCATGTTGGACAGGACGGTGTACGCCTCGTCGGTCTCCCAGTGCGCGGTCTTGGACTCCAGGACCTTCAGCCCGCCCGCCGTGGCGGCCTTCTCGAAGCCCTCCTTGCGCTGAGTGGCGTTGGCCGCGCCCGGGTTGCCCTCCAGGATGACGACCTTGCCGCCCTTGCCGAGCTTCTTGGCGAGCACCTCGCCGGAGAGCCGGGCGCCCTCGGCGTTGTCCGGGCCGACGAACGGCACATCGAGACCTGCCGACTTGAGGGCCCCGTCGTCCAGCTTCACATCGATGTTGACCAGCTTGATGCCCGCCTTGGCGGCCCGGCCGAGCGGGGCGACCAGTGCCCGCGAGTCGGCGGGCGCGACCACCAGGGCGTCCGCCTGCTCGGTGATGCAACGGTTGATCGCGGCGACCTGACCGTCGATGTCGGTCTCGTTCTGGATGCCGCTGGACTTCAGTTCCAGGGTGCCGAGCTTCTTGGCGTGCTCCTCGGCGCCCTTCTGCATGGTCTGGAAGAACTCGTTGCCGAGCGACTTCATCACCAGGCAGACGGTCGGCCTGCCGCCCTCGGGCTTGGCGGAGTCCTTGGTCCCGGAGTCGCCTTCCTGGCCGCAGCCGGTGAGGGCGGTGGCCAGGAGAAGGGAGGCGGTGGTCGCGGTGGCGAGGGAAAGCTTGCGGTTCATCGTCGAACTGCCTTCCGTGAAAGGTGGGTTGGGGACGTGCGCGGGAGGCGGGCGGACGGGCCCGGCGATCGAAGGGGTACAGGTCCCAGAAGTACGGGACTCAGAAGTACGGAACTCAGAAGGGGACGCCGGCGCGGAGCACGACATTGGCGTACGGGGTGGTCTCGCCGGTCCGCACCACGGCACGGGCCCGCCGGGTCAGCTTCTTCAGCCGTGCGTGCGGCACCCTCTCCAGGGTGGTGCCGGCGAGCTGCTGGTCGAAGGTCATCAGAAGGCCGGGGTCGGCGGCCTCGTGGGCCACCGTGGCGTGCTCCACCACCAGCTCGTCGAGCACCGTTTCCAGTACGGGAAGGAACGCGGGTTCACCACGCCGCCAGACCAGATCGACGACCTCGACCCCGGGCGGCACCGGCAGCCCCGGGTCCGCCACGACCAGCAGATCGCCGTGCCCGAGGGACGTGATGATCTCCAGCAGCCGGGGATGCCAGAGGCCGTCGCTACGCATGGTGCACCTCGTTCGTCTCGTGCGGGGGTACGTCGGTGTCGTGGGGCGCGTCGGGTAGGCCGATGCCGTCGGCCGTGTCGGGTACGTCGGTGTCATGAGCCGCGCCGGGTACGTGAGCCGCGTCGGTCACGCCGTCCAGCAGCGCGTCCACCTCCGCCGCCGAGGGCAGCGAGCTCTGCGCCCCCGGCCGGGTGGTGGCCAGCGCCCCGGCCGCGCACGCGCGGCGTACCGCCTCGGGCAGCGGCGTACCACCACCCAGGGACAGCGCGAGCTGTGCGCAGAAGGCGTCCCCCGCGCCGACCGCGTCCACGGCCCGCACGCTGAACCCGCTTTCCGCACAAGCCCCCTGGGGCCCTGCGGCCACCGCGCCCTCCGCGCCGAGCGTGATCACCACGGTGTCCGGACCCAGCCCCCGCAGCGCCCTCGCCTGCTCGGCCCACTCGGCGTGCGCGGCGGGCAGCAGCCCGGCCGCCTCCGTCTCGTTGACCACCAGCACATCGACCGCGCCCAGGAGTTCGGCCAGCACCTCACGCGGTGACTGGGGCAGCGGAGCCGCGTTGAGCACCGTCAGCGCCCCCGCTCCGCGGGCCGCGCGGGCGGCGGCGAGCACGGTCGGCAGCGGCACTTCGAGCTGGAGGAGCAGGGTGTCGGCGGGGCTGGCCACGGTTCCGCCGGTGAGGTTGTCGAGGGCGGGAACGTCGAGATGGTGATTGGCGCCCGGCGAGAGGGTGATGGTGTTCTCGCCGTCCTGCTGGACCACGATCAGCGCCAACCCACTCGCGACGCCCGGCAGTTGGGCCACTCCCCCGGAGTCCACGCCCTCCAGCGCGAGCCGTTCGCGCAGCTCGCCGCCCAGTGCGTCGTCGCCGAGCAGGCCGATCATCCGTACCTCGGCGCCCAGCCGGGCGGCGGCGACGGCCTGGTTGGCGCCCTTGCCGCCCGCGCCGCGTACGACGTCGGCCCCGGAGACGGTCTCGCCGGGCTGCGGCAGTCTGGGCACGGTGACCGACAGGTCCATGTTCAGGCTGCCGACCACGACCAGTCGCTCACTGCTCACTGGGTATCACCGTTCTCTTTGCGAAGTGGTCCTGCTGAGGGGGGAGTTGTGCTTGCGGCGACGGCCGCCGCCAGGAGGTCCGGGTCCTCGCCACCCGCCGGGTCCGGGCAGCCGCAGGAGCCACGGGCCAGGAGGGTCACCGGGAGGACGTCCCGAGTGGGGAGCAGATCAGGTTCCTTCATCCGGTCGAGCAGCCGGCGTACGGCCGTGCCTCCCAACTCGTCGTAGGGCTGGCGCATGGTGGACAGGGCCGGACACGTGTAGGCCCCGGCCGCGATCCCGTCGAAGGACACCAGGGCAAGGTCGTCCGGCACCCGGATGCCCAGCTCGGTCGCCGCCCGCAGCACCCCGGCCGCCTGCTCGTCCGACGTGACGAACAGGGCGTCCACAGACCGGTCCCTGGACAGCAGCGCGAGCCCCGACCGGTAGCCGTCGAGCCGTCCGAAGGAGCCGTGCAGCAGGGGCGCGGCGTCCGGACAGGCCTCCCAGCCGGTACGCCCGCCCGAGCCGCTGCCCGCGCGAAGTCCCGCCTGTTCCAGGGCGGTTCGCCAGCCGACGACGCGGTCGACGGTGGGGTGGATACCGAGCGGGCCGGCGATGCAGCCGACCCTGCGGCGGCCGTGGGCGAGGAGGTGTTCGGTGGCGGTGCGGGCGCCGCGTGCGTTGTCGACCAGGACGTAACTGGTGGCGACCCCGTCCAGCTCTCGGTCGAAGACCAGGCTCGGCACTCCGGAGCGGGCCAGTTCGGCGCGCCAGGGCAGGTCGCCCCGGGAGGGGATCAGGACCAGGCCGTCGACCTGGCGGTCCACGAAGGTGCGGATGTAGCCGGACTCGCGGTCGGGGTCGTCGACGCTGTTGCCGACCAGCAGGGTGTAGCCGGCGGCCCAGGCGTGGTCCTCCAGCGACCGGGCCAGTTCGGCGAAGAAGGGGTTGGCGGCATCGGGCACCACCAGCCCCAGGGTCATCGTCTGGCTCATCCGCAGCGAGCGGGCGACCGCGTTGGGCCGGTAGCCGAGCTGCTGCACGGCGGCCAGGACGCGCTCGCGGGTGGCCGGGGCGACGGAGCGCGGGCCGTTGTTGAGCACGTAACTGACGACCGAGGGCGAGGTGCCCGCGAGCTGCGCCACGTCCTGCCGTGTTGCCATGCCGACCCCCCGAGCCACGAATCCGATTGCGCAGTACGGAAGGCCCGTCTGCCGCAACACGAGTTGGCAACTCGTGTTGCGGCAGGATTATGAGAAGCAACCCGCGCAACCGCAAGGGGTGCGGACCTGCTTGTTGTGGAGTTGTCCGGCCGGTGGAACCGCAGGTCTACTCGCTGCGCAGCAGCCCCGTGTAGAGGTCCCAGAACTTCTTGGCGTCCACGTCCAGGACGATCTGGGCCTTGCGGGTGCCCTTCGGATTGTTCGGCGCGTCGAACTCGGCGAGGTTGTAGCCGAGTGAACGCCCATAGTTCTCACCGAAGTTGGCGTCCACGTCGACGTACCGCTGCTCGGTGCGCTTCGAGACGGACGGATCGAGGAAGACGGCGGCGGTGATCGCGTCCCACAGGAAGTGGGTGGCCTTGGGGTCCTTCTCGAACTCGGGGCCCTGAAGGTCCTTGAAGATCTTCTTGATCGGGGTCTGCTTCCCGGCGACGATCCGGTCGTACTCCTTCTTGCCGTAGATCACGTGCTGCGCGGCGTCGTCGGGCACGATCGTCTGCTTGGGGAAGGGGGTGCGGACGGAGATCCGGGCGGACTCGGGGTCGAACCACCAGTTGAACTCGGCGGCCGGGGTGATGTTCCCCGGCTTGTCGAAGGCGCCGCCCATGTAGATCACTTCCTTGATCAGCGGCACGATCTCGGGGTGGGTGCGCACGGCGAGCGCGAGGTTGGTGGCGGGGCCGTCGGCGAAGACGGTGACCTGGTTCGGGTAGCGCTTGACCTGCTCGACGATGAAGTCGGCCGCCACCGTGTTCTTCTTCGGCTTGGTCTTCGGGTAGCCGCCGTACGGGGGCTTGGCGAGCTTGTCGTACGACGGCGGGCGCTGCGAGTCGAAGGCGCCGGCCCACGGCACCTTCCCGTACAGCGTGTTCTCCGCGGAGAGCCGCTCCTGGCGGCCCGGCATCAGCGGCTCTCCCGCGCCCGCGATCACCGGGATGTCGGTACGGCCGATCAGCTCCAGCTGGCGCAGCGAGTAGGCGGTGCCCTCCTCGACCCAGGTGTTTCCGCTGACGACGGTGACGCCGAGGAAGTCGACGTTCCTGGCCTTGGCCAGCATGAACATGGTGACGGCGTCGTCGTTCAGCTCACCCATGTCGGCGTCCAGGATGACCTTGCGGCCGCTCTTGTCCTGAGGGGCTCTGGCTTGTGGAGCTTCGTCCTGAGGAGCTCTGTCCTCGGAGACGGCGGGGGCGGCCTTGCCGGCAGTCGGTACGGCGGCGGGCGCCGAGGCCGCGACCGAGGGGACGAGCAGGGCGGCGGCGATCAGCGGGCCGAAGGCTCTTCTGCGCACGGGGTCCTCCGATGGGGACGTAACGGGCGGGGAAATCGACCGCGCGATTATCAGAAGCAACCCGGTCAACGGCAAGCACCCCGGCCACCGGAGGACATGCCCGCCCCGCTGCCCGCAAGGGGCCCTTCGGGCCGTCGTCGAGGGACTTTGGTCCTCACCTGCTGCGGCGCTTGTCACAAAGGCCGTTACACGTTTGCCGCAACCCGGGCTTTCTGGATTTCCTCCTAAGGGAGAGGACAGACAGGGACAGGTACCGCATCCCGCTCGTCACGCACGATCCCGCTCGCCACGCACGACCACGCGCGCCGCGCACGACCACGCATCGCCACGGAGGTTTTCCAGTTGACCCGTATACGCCGCCCGCGCATCCGGCTTCGCTCCGCCGCCCTGACCGGCACGGCGGTGCTCGCCGCGGCCACCCTGAGCGCCTGTGGCGGCGGCTCGGGGGTGGGCTCCGGTTCCATGACGGCCGGGGAGGCCAAGCAGACCAAGGTCTCGGTGAGTACCTCGGGCGAGCAGGCCAAGGCGGGTGAGCCGGTCAAGGTCACCCTGACCGAGGGCGACAAGCTGGACAGTGTCACGGTCAAGGACACCAAGGGCGGCATCCTGACCGGCGAGATATCCGCCGACGGAAAGTCCTGGACCTCCACCCGCACCACCTCCCCCGGCACCAAGTACACGGTCGACGCGAAGGCAGCCAACGCCACCGCCGCCCAGTCCTCCTTCACGACCGCGAAGGCTGACAAGGTCAACAAACTGGCCATGGCGCCGGGCAAGGACACCACGATCGGCATCGCCCA
Organism: Streptomyces sp. NPDC051561; assembly: GCF_044454195.1. Classification (NCBI taxonomy): domain Bacteria; kingdom Bacillati; phylum Actinomycetota; class Actinomycetes; order Kitasatosporales; family Streptomycetaceae; genus Streptomyces; species Streptomyces sp. NPDC051561. The sequence goes on from NZ_JBITDM010000016.1 coordinate 176,151, forward strand.
CCCGCTGTCGATCGTCTTCGACAACCCGGTGAAGAACCGCGCGGAGGTCGAGAAGAAGCTCAAGGTCTCCACCTCGAACAACACCGAGGGCTCCTGGGGCTGGATGATGGACTACTCCGGCAAGGACCGCGTCGACTGGCGTCCCAGGGAGTACTGGAAGCCCGGCACCAAGGTCACCCTGGAAGCGGACCTCAACGGAGTCGACTCCGGCACGGGTGGCGGCTGGTTCGTCCGCGACTACAAGACCAACTTCACCATCGGGAAGAACCAGGTCGTCAAGGTCGACCTCGACAACCACCGCCTCAAGCTGATCCGCGACGGCCAGGAGATCAAGGACGTGCCGATGTCGGCGGGCACCCCCGGCGGCAAGAAGGCGTCCTGGCGCGGCAAGACGGTCCTGATGTCGAAGGAGGGCACCATCAACATGCGCTCCGAGACCGTCGGCCTGGGCGACGCCTACGACAAGATGGTCGACTACTCGATGCGGATGACCTGGTCGGGCATGTACGCGCACGCCGCCCCGTGGAACAAGGGCTACTTCGGCTCCGCCAACAAGAGCTCCGGCTGTGTCGGGATGAGCGACGCCGACGCCAAGTGGATCTACGACCAGGTCCAGGTCGGCGACCCCTTCGAGGTCACCGGCGACGACGCCAAGGGCACCCAGGCCCTCAACAACGGCTACGGCAACTGGAACGTCTCCTGGACGGAATGGCAGAGCAAGAGCGCCCTCAAGAGCTGAGACACCGGCTCCGGGGCCGGGATGTCAGTGGCCCGTGCGAAGGTGCCCCCATGGACTCTTCAGGAGTGGTCGAGGCACTGTGGGACCGGATCCAGGCGCGTGATTGGGCAGCTGTCGCCGACTTGGTCGCGGAGGACGTCGTGGTCGAGTGGCCGATCAGCGCGGAGCGCATCGTCGGCAACAAGAACTTCGTCGCGGTGAACAGCCAATACCCGGGGGGCTGGTCGATTCGGGTACTGCGAATCGTCTCTGAGGGCGACGAGGTGGTCTCCGAGGTCGAGGTGCCGCACGACGAGTTCGGCACGTTCCGCGCGGCCTCGTTCTGGACCGTGCGGCAGGGGCGGATCGTGCGTGGCCGGGAGTACTGGACGAGTGTGGGTGCTGATCCGCGCCCGGAGTGGCGGGCGGGTCTGGTGGAACCCATGTGACCGCACACCCGGGTCGCCGGCACCAAGGAGAGCGGCACCCTCGTCGCGTACCTCTACGACGTGGGGCCGCTCGGCCTCGGCAAGCTGGTCAGCAGTGCGCCGTACACCTTCCACGGACAGCAGCCCGGGCAGTCATTCCCCGTCGACCCGCTCCGCTTCGAGCACAACCCGTCCGGCGCGCAGCTGACCTTCTCGTCCCACGCGGGCCGACCCGTCGTAGCTGTCGGTACCGCTTGGTGGCAAGTGATCCCCGGCTGCCGCCGGATGGGTCCGTGCTCTCTTCTGTTGGGCTACCGCCTGTTCGGCAGCAGCGTCCCCGCCTCGGCCGGACCGATGTCCACGGCCTCCGTCTTGGGATTGCGCCGCTGGCGCCTGGCCATCCGGTTGGCGAACCAGGAGAGCAGCATGCACATCCCGATGTAGATCGGCGAGATCACCAGCACTACGGGGATGAAGGGCAAATCGTAGTCGAGATTGGACGCGATGAGCTTTCCGGCATGGAGAAACTCCTCATAGGTGATCAGATATCCGAGGGAGGTGTCCTTCAGCGCGACCACCAGCTGGCTGATGATGGTCGGCAGCATCGCCCGGACCGCCTGCGGCACCAGTACATGCGTCATGACCTGCGTCTTGCGCATGCCGAGCGCGTACGCCGCCTCCCGCTGGCCGCGGTCCACGGAGTTCACTCCGGTACGGAAGATCTCCGCGAGCACCGAGCCGTTGTAGAGCGTCAGTCCGGCCACCAGCGCGGGCAGCGGCTGGACCTTCAGCGCCACGAAGATGAAGAAGATCATCACCAGTACGGGCATGGCGCGGAAGAACTCCACGCACAGCCCGGACACCCAGCGCAGCGGGCGGTGCTCGGACAGCCGGCCCACCGCGAGCAGCGCGCCGAGTGCGAGCGAGAGGACCGCCGCGTAGGCGAACGCCTTGAGGGTGTTGGCAAGTCCGTGGAGCAGGAGTTCCTGGATGCCCTTGTACTGGAAGGGGGTCCATTTGGCCGCCGTGAACTGGTCGGTGTCGAACAGGAGATACACGACCCAGCCGACCAGCGCGAGCAGCAGGATCGTCGAGGCGATCCCGTACAGCAGGTGGCGTTGCTGGGTCTTGGGGCCCGGAATGTCGTAGAGGGCCGAGGACTCGGTGGACAGCGCGCGGCTCATCGGGCGACTCCCCAGCGCTTCTCCAGCATGTGGAAGAGCGCGCTGATGGTGAGGGTGATGATCAGGTAGCCCAGCGCGATCCAGACGAACGACCAGATCACGCTGTAGCCCAGCTCGTTGAGGGTCTTGTAGGTGCCGAGGAGCTCGGTCACGGAGAAGGCGCCGGCGATCGCGGAGTTCTTGGCGAGCGCGATCAGGGTGGAGCCGACCGGCGGGATGACCGAGCGGAACGCCTGCGGCAGTACGACCGTCGAGAGGGTCTGGCCGAAGGTCATACCGAGGCTGCGGGCCGCCTCGCCCTGGCCCAGCGGCACGGTGTTGATGCCCGAGCGCAGCGCCTCGCAGATGAACGCGGAGGTGTAGCAGCCGAGCGCGAGCACCGCGAAGACCTGGAAGGGCAGCACGAGTCCGAAGCGCGGCAGTCCGAGCAGCACCGCGAAGAACAGCAGGGTGAGCGGGGTGTTGCGAAGCACCGTCACCCAGGCCGTGCCGAGCGCCCGGAAGGAGCCGACCGGCGAGACCCGGAAGGACGCCATGAGGAATCCGAGGACCAGGGCCAGCAGGGAGGCGTAGACGGTGAGTTCGACGGTGCCGAGGAAGCCCTTGCCGTAGAGCGAGAAGTTCTCTGTGAGTACGTTCATGTGGTCGGGATCCTCCTCAGCTCGCCGGGTAGCGGTCGATGGGCGGCGCGGGGGTGGCCTTGCGGCCGGAAAGCCCGAGCGTGACGTCGTACGCCTTCTGCCAGTCGCCGTTCTTCTCCCGGGCGGCGAGTGCGTCGTCGATGGCGAAGCGCAGGGCGGTGTCGGTGCGCGGGACGCCGATGCCGTACGGCTCCTTGGAGAACGGGGCGCCGACGACCTTCATCTCCTCGGGGACCTTGGCGGCGTACCCCATCAGGATGGTGTCGTCGGTGGTGACGGCGTCGACCTGGTAGGTGAGCAGGTTGTCGACACAGACCGAGTAGGTGTCGTACGCGACGAGGTCGGCCTGGGGATAGTCCTGCTGCATGCGCTGGTACGGGGTGGATCCGGCGGCCGAGCAGACACGCTTGCCGTCCAGGTCCTGCGGACCGTTGATGTCCTTCTCGTCGGTGCGCACCAGGAGGGACTGTCCGGCCATGTAGTAGGGGCCGCCGAAGCCGACGAGCTTCTTGCGCTTGTCGTTGATGGTGTAGGTGCCGACGTAGTAGTCGATCTGCCCGTTCTGCAGGGCGGTTTCGCGGTTCGCCGAGGCGATGGTGCGGAACTGGATGCCGGCCGGGTCGAAGCCGAGCGAGGCCGCGACCATCTTGGCGATCTCGATGTCGAAGCCGGAGTAGCGGCCGCTCGCCGGATCCTTCTCGCCCATGTACGGCTGGTCCTCCTTGGCACCCACCACCAGGCGTCCGCGCCGCTTGGCCTTCTCCCAGGTGGCGGAGTTGGGCAGCGCGAACGCTGACTCCACCTTGTAGTCGGGGAGTTGGTCGGGGCTGGGCCCCTTGACCGGCGGACTACCTTCCTTGCCGCAGGCGACGGCGAGGACCGCGAGGGCAGCGGCGATCAGAGCTTTCTTGGTACGCAACATGACTCCGCCCCCTCAGTGCTTGAGGATCTTGGAGAGGAAGTCCTTGGCGCGGTCGCTCTCCGGGTGGGTGAAGAAGTCCTCCGGGGTGCGGTCCTCGACGATGCGGCCGTCCGCCATGAACACCACGCGGTTGGCGGCGGAGCGGGCGAAGCCCATCTCGTGGGTGACCACGACCATCGTCATTCCCTCGGCGGCCAGTTGCTGCATGACCTCCAGGACCTCGTTGATCATCTCCGGGTCGAGGGCCGAGGTCGGCTCGTCGAAGAGGAGCGCCTTGGGGTCCATGGCCAGGGCGCGGGCGATGGCCACGCGCTGCTGCTGTCCGCCGGACATCTGGGCGGGGAATTTGTCGGCGTGTGCGGCGAGTCCGACGCGCTCCAGGAGCTCCCGGGAGCGCTTGTCGGCTTCGTCCTTCTTCCGGCCGCGGACCTTGGTCTGGGCGAGCGAGACGTTCGCCAGCACGGTCTTGTGCGCGAAGAGGTTGAAGGACTGGAACACCATCCCGACCTCGGCGCGCAGTTTCGCCAGCGCCTTCCCCTCCTCGGGGAGGGGGCTTCCGTCGATGCGGATGCTGCCCGACTCGATTGTCTCCAGCCGGTTCATCGTCCGGCAGAGCGTTGACTTGCCCGAGCCGGACGGGCCGATGACCACCACCACCTCCCCGCGGCCGACGGTGAGGTCGATGTCCTGGAGAACGTGCAACTTTCCGTAGTACTTGTTGACGCCCACCAGCTCGATCAACGGATCGACGGCCATACGCTGCCCTACCCACTCTCAGCTGTGTCGAAGTCAGCGCAAACTATCCATCCCGGAAAGGGACTTCACGCTCGACACGCACAACAGGAGTAAGCCAGGCATAAGCCGTATTTACGCGGTTGACGCATGGGGTTGACGCTCAGTGGTGACGCCGACCGCGCCACCCGGTCGGCGGGGGCGGCTACATCTCCGAGGCCTCCGCGTACACCTGGCACAGCTCGGGGGCTCCGGCCGTCGCCCAGTCCAGGCCCGCGCCGACCACCTCGATCTCGCGGCCGGAGGCCAGGATCACCACGGGGGTTCCGCTGGGCCACAGGTGCCAGTGCGCGCCGGGCACGGTGCGGACGATGACGGTGCCGAGGTAGAGGCCGGCGTCATTGCCCAGCCAGGGCATCTCCTCCGGGTCGTCGCGCCAGCGCGGCGAGAGCTGGTCGAGCGCCTCCAACGAGGCGGGGGTGTCGTCCAGTTCGAGGCCCTGCTGGGCGGCTCGGACGCGCAGCAGCTCGCACTCGGAGAGAAGCTCGGCGATGCCTTCCTGCTCGGCTTCGTCGGTCGTGTCCACCGTCGTGCCGTGCGCCGGGCCGAGGCGCTTGCGCCAGGTGTCCAAGAAATTCATACCGCTCAGGTTCGCACCCACATGGCTGTGCCGACCACAGGCGCGCGGGTGTTGACGGCCCCCCGGGGCCCAGGAGCGGGGCCCCGGGGACCTGGGGTGACGTCAGAGGTTGAGGTCGACCACCACGGGGGCGTGGTCCGAGGCGCCCTTGCCCTTGCGCTCCTCGCGGTCCACGTAGGAATCGCTGACGGCCTCGGTGAACGCCTTGTTTCCGTAGACGAGGTCGATGCGCATGCCCTTGTTCTTGGGGAATCCGAGTTCGCGGTAGTCCCAGAAGGTGAAGGGGTGGTCGTACTTCAGGGGGCGGGGGAACACGTCGCTCAAGCCCGTCGCGCGCAATGCGGCGAGGGCGTCGCGCTCGGCGGGGGTGACGTGCGTGGCGCCTTCGAAGAGCGCCGGGTCCCAGATGTCCGCGTCGGTCGGGGCGACATTGAAATCACCCAGAACGGCGAACGGCCGTGCCCCCGCCGCATCCTCCGCGACGGCCGCCTTCAGCGCCTCGTACCAGGCCAGCTTGTACGTGTAGTGGTCGTGGTCCACCTCGCGCCCGTTGGGCACGTAGACCGACCAGAGCCGCAGCGGTCCGCAGGTGGCGGAGACGGCGCGCGGCTCCTGCACCCCGCCGTACTCCGGGCCCCCGGGCAGACCGATGACCGGGTCCGTCAGGCCGGCCTTGGAGATCAGCGCCACGCCGTTCCACCGGCCGTCGGCGTTGACCGCGGACTCGTAGCCGAGCTCGCGCAGCTGGGCGGTGGGGAACTGCTCGGCCGTGGACTTGGTCTCCTGGATGCACAGCACGTCCGTGCCGGTGCTCTCCAGCCAGGCCAGCAGCCGTGGCAGACGGGCGGTGATCGAGTTCACGTTCCAGGTGGCGATACGCATGGCTTCAACCTACCCGTCGGGTCTGACAGTCGGCGTGCGGGTCGGCATCCGTGCAGGTCAGAGCCGCGCACGGGCGCCCGGGGCGAGGTGCTGGTGGGCAGTTTTGCCGAGGTTGCCGATGTGCTGGCCGTACAGCGGCAGGGCGAGGTCGGTGAGGAGGGCGTCGTGGATGTCGTACGCGTGGGCCGGCTTCACCTCGCGGACGTAGTCGACCACCTCGGAGATCTTGCTCCAGGGTGCCATCACCGGCACCAGCAGCGTCTCCACCGGCTGGTCGGGGACGGTGAGCGCGTCACCGGGGTGGAAGACGGACCCGTCGAGCAGAAACCCGATGTTGGTGACGCGCGGCAGGTCCGGGTGGATGACGGCGTGCAGTTCGCCGTGCACCTGGATGTCGAACCCGGCGGCGCTGAAGGTGTCGCCGTGCCCGACGGTGTGCACCCGCCCGGGGAACGCCGCCGAGATCTTCTCCGCCACACTGCGCAGCGTCCAGATCTCGGCCGCTCCGTTGGCCTCCAGTGCGGCCCGCAGGTGCGGCTCGCTGAAGTGGTCCGCGTGCTCGTGCGTCACCAGGATCGCGTCCGCGCCGAGCGCCGCGTCGGCCTCGGTGAAGGCCCCGGGGTCCAGGACGAGGGTGCGTCCGTCCTTCTCCAGGCGGACGCAGGCGTGGGTCTTCTTGGTCAGTTCGATGTGAGTGCTGCTGCTCATGGCTTCCATCCTGCTACGGCTGGGGGGTGGTCTCCTGTCGGATGACTTCCTTCGCCACTTCGAAAGCCGCGTGGGCCGCCGGGACGCCGCAGTAGACGGCGGTCTGGAGCAGGACCTCGCGGATTTCGACGGGGGTGAGCCCGTTGCGCAGGGCGGCCCTCAGATGCGTGGCGAGGGATTCGGGGCGGCCCTGGGCGACCAGCGCGGTGAGGCTGATCACGCTGCGGGTGCGCCGGTCGAGACCGTCGCGGGTCCAGATCTCACCCCAGGCATAGCGGGTGAGGAGCTCCTGGAAGTCCCCGGTCAGCTCGTCGGCGCCGCTCAGCGCCTCGTCGACGTACGCCTCGCCGAGGACCTCGCGGCGGACCTTCAGTCCCTGGTCGTACGGGTCGGGCCGGCCGGCCGGGAGCTGTTCGGGGGTGGCCTCGGGCTGCGGTGCGGCAGCGACCGGAGCGACTGCTTCCGGGGCGGGGGCGGGGGTCTGGAGCGCGGGAATGGGCGCCAGCAGGGTGGTGCTGGAGTCCTGCCAGGCGGAGGTGAAGTGGCGCACCAGGAGGTCGGTGACGGCGGCGGGCTGCTCGACGGGGGCCAGGTGGGAGGCGCCGGGGACCAGCGCGAGGCGGGCGTCGGGAATGCCCGCGACCAGGGTGCGGGCGTCGGCGGGCCCGGTGACCTGGTCCTCCGCGCCGACCACCACGAGGGTCTCGGCGGCGATCCGGCCAAGTTCGGGGCGTACGTCGAAGGCGGCGAGCGCCTCACAGGCGGCTATGTAGCAGCCGGGGTCGGTGGTGCGGACCATCTGCACGGCCCACTCCACTATGGCGGGCTGGGCGGCGGCGAACCCCTGCGTGAACCAGCGTCCTGGCGCGGCGGCCGCCATCGGCTCCATGCCGTTGGTACGGACGATGACCCCGCGCTGCCGGAACTCGTCGGCGGTGCCGAACCGGGGCGAGGCCGCCACCAGCGCCAGCGCGGCCACCCGGTGCGGGTGGCGCAGCGCCAGTTCGGCGCCCATCGCACCACCGATCGAGCAGCCCGCGTAACCGAACCGCTGCACCCCCAGCTCGTCGAGAACCGCGAGCAGCCGCGCCGTCAGCTCCCCGACCGAGGAGACGGGCTCGGCGGGGCCGCCCCCGTGCCCGGGCAGGTCGAAGCGGAAGACCCGCCAGGTGCGGGACAGCTCGGGTATCTGGCGGTCCCACATGTGCCAGGTGGTACCGAGGGAGGGGCCCAGGACGAGAACAGGGGCGTCTTCCGGCCCGTCAAAGCGGTATTGGAGGGTGTTCATCGGCGTCTCACTCACCTGCCCGACCCTCTCATCTGTCACAGCGGCTGCTAAGAGCGGGGTGCGGGCGGTAGCTGTTTGACGAGGTGGAAGACCTCCCGTGTCCTCGGGCGGCGTTCACACGGCCGCGGCCCGGCTGGTACCCACCGGCCGGGCCGCCTCACCGCCCTGCGGTCAGGCCTTACGGCGGTTGCCCTCGGCGTCGCAAGGCAGGTCGGCCGGTCGGCGGTGGATGAGGAAGTCGCGGGTGGCCTGGCGTTCGGCCTCGGAGATGGCGGTGGGCGATACCTCGATGATGCCGCCGAACGGACGGTCTACGTCGCGGATGATGCACAGGGTGGTGGTGAGGAGTGCGGTGATGACGGTGAGGGTGAGGATCTGCCCGCGGTTGTTGCGGCGGGGGATGCACGTTCCGAGGGCGATGACGGTGATGACCAGGGTCGCCAGGAGGAACCAGAGGATGGCGCCGGGGATGCTCGCGGTGGCCTGGGTCAGGCGTTCCTCGCGCTCCTCCGAGCGCTTGTTGTCGGCCGCCACCAGCATCCCGAAGACCGGTTTGCCCTCGACTTGGCGGAAGACCCGGCGGAGCTCGGTGGACCAGACACTGGGAGCCGCCGAGCCCTTGCCGTCGGCCATCGCCGGCCACTCCTGCTCACGTACGGCGCGGGCGTAGCAGACGGCGTCGGCCTGGATTGCCGCCTTCGGCTCGTCGGGCGCGTACTCGGCGGCCTCGACCAGCTGGTCGACGGCCTTGGCCTCGCCCCGCGAGGCGACCTCGGCCTTGCCGTAGGAGCCGTTGGCGGTGACGAGGACGAACGCGAGCAGCAGCACGGTCAGCGTCAGCAGCGGCCCGACCAGATCCTTGACCGCCATGCCCGAGTCGTCGTCCTCACTGAGGAGGCGGGGACGCACCCAGCGGTTGGCGGCGAGGCCGGCGAGCAGGGCCAGTACGGCGACGACGATAACGACGAGCATGGACGGACACCTTCGGGGGGGTGGCAGGGGGACCCCGGCGGACAGGGCCGTCTCCCACCAGTTCCGGGTGGCGCACCGCCCGGAACTGCGGAATCGTCTCGTCACCTCCGGACGAGTGCCCCCCTTGGGCCGTTCAGCCTTCTGTACGTCACGTCCTGACGGAGTCTGTACGTCACGTCCTGACGGAGTGGCCCCCGGCCCGGGAGTGGTGATCGGAGCGAGGCTGTTGATCGTTCCGTGGGCCAGGGGGCAGAGCGGGAGCAGCAGGCAGGCGTACGGTCGGCCACAGCGACAGGTGCCAGGGGCGGAAGACCGTGTGGGTACGGGGTGCGAGGACCTCGCCCTGTCCTCGTGCCCAGCGGGTGCGCTGCGCCCAGATGCCGCGGAGGGTCTGCGGGAGCTCCGTTTCGACCGGGGCGTGGGGCTCGAACCCGGTGAGGTGCCCGGTTCCCAGGAGCCGCCAGGTGAGTTCGATGTCCTCGGTCACCGGCCGAGGCCCCGCCTCCCGCAGGACGGTCGCGCCACGGCGGGCCGGGGCGGGTGGCGAGAGGGGGGCCGCCGACCGTGGCGGGAAGTTCTGAATGATGGTTCACTGCTTGCATGGCCTACCGCAAAACCCCTGCCGAAGTCCATCGCCTGGCAGCCGCCCGCGAGCACCTGATCGCCTGCGCCACCTCGGTCGTCGCCGAAGTGGGCTGGTCACAGGCATCCGTGACGGCGGTCGCCGACTCGGCCCGGATCGCGGCCGGCTCGGTCTACCAGCACTTCCCGTCCAAGGCGGCGCTCGCCGTCGAGGTGTTCCGGCGGGCCGCCGGACGCGAGGTGGACGTGCTCGGCGAAGTACTGCACGGCCCGGGTGATCCGTTGGAGCGCCTCGCCCGCGGCGTCGAGGTCTTCGCCCGCCGCGCCCTGGAGAACCGGGGGCTGGCGTACGCCCTGCTCGCCGCCCCGGCGGAACCGGCGGTCGGCGCGGAGCGCCTCGACTTCCGCCGCCGCTACCGCGCGCTCTTCGCCGCAGTGGTGGAGGAGGGCATGGCGGCGGGCCTGCTGCCCGCGCAGAACAGCGAGATCACCGCGGCCGCCCTCACCGGAGCCATCGGCGAGGTCCTCGTCGACCCGCTCGGCACCCCGGACGCGAGCGGCACCGACGCGCTCCTCGGCGAACTCACCACCACGGCGCTGCGCTGCGCGGGCGCCCCCCGCGACTGAGTACCGGTGTCCGCGCCCCGGCCGGGATCCGGGGATTCAGGCACCGGCTCCGACCGCCCGACCACCCGGAGGAGACCCATGTCCACGAGCACCGCCCCGTCGCCGCGCAGCCATCCGGCCGCCGCGACCCATGAAGTGACCAACCAGGCACCGCCGTTGACCGGTCACGATGCCGCCGACGACCCGGTTCTCATCGCGGGTGTGCGACGGGAGGGCGCCGAGTGGCACCTCGACGAACTGCACCGCGTCGGGCGGCTCGTCGGCAGCGAGGAGGCGCGCACCTGGGCGGAGCAGGCCAACCGCCACGAGCCCGAGCTGCGTACCCACGACCGCTACGGCAACCGGATCGACGAGGTCGAGTTCCACCCCGCGTACCACTCATTGATGAACGCCACCGTCGGCGCGGGCGCCGCCGGTGCCGCCTGGGCGGACGAGCGCGCCGGGGCGCATGTGGCGCGCGCCGCGACCTTCATGGTGGCGACCATGCTGGAGCAGGGCCACATGTGCCCGGTCTCCATGACGTACGCCGTCGTCCCCGCACTGCGGCACGCCCCCGACCTCGCCGAGGTGTACGAGCCGCTGCTCACCAGCAAGGTCTACGACCCTGGCCTGCGCACCCCGGCCGGCAAGCGCGGGCTGCTGGCCGGGATGGGCATGACGGAGAAGCAGGGTGGCACCGATGTGCGCGCCAACACCACGTCCGCCGCCGAACAGGCCGACGGGACCTGGCGGTTGCGGGGGCACAAGTGGTTCACCAGCGCGCCGATGAACGACGTGTTCCTCGTCCTCGCGCAGGCGCCCGCGGGCCTGTCCTGCTTCCTGGTGCCCCGGGTGCTGCCCGACGGCAGCCGCAACACGTTCCGCATCCAGCGCCTCAAGGACAAGCTGGGCAATCGCTCCAACGCCTCCAGCGAGCCCGAGTTCGACGACACCGTGGCGTGGCTGGTCGGCGACGAGGGCAAGGGCGTGCGGACCATCATCGACATGGTGACGATGACGCGACTGGACTGCGTGCTGGGCTCCGCCGGGCACATCCGCGAGGCTCTCGCGCAGGCCGCTCACCACACCCGGCACCGCTCCGTGTTCGGCGCCAAGCTCATCGACCAGCCACTGATGCGCAATGTGCTCGGCGACCTCGGCCTGGAGTCGGAAGCCGCCACCACCCTCGGTCTGCGCCTGGCCGGGGCCGCCGACCGGGCCCAGCGCGGTGACTCCCAGGAGCGGGCGTTCCTGCGCCTGGCCACCGCCGTCTCCAAGTACTGGGTGTGCAAGCGGCAGCCCGCCGTCGTCACCGAAGCGCTCGAATGCCTCGGTGGCAATGGATATGACGAAGCGTCAGGTATGCCGCGCCTGTACCGCGAGGCCCCGCTCAACGGCATCTGGGAGGGCTCGGGCAACGTCAACGCCCTGGACATGCTGAGGGCGTTGGCGCGCGAGCCCGAGTCCCTCGAAGCCTTCCGCATGGAGATCGGGGCGGCGTCCGGCGCCGACCGACGGCTGGACGCGGCCTGGCGGGGCCTCCAGGACGAGCTCGTCCTCACCGAGGACGCCCCGCTGCGCGCTCGCCGGGTCATCGAGCGGGCGGCCCTGGTGCTACAGGGTTCACTTCTCGTACGGCACGCGCCGGCCGCCGTCGCGGACGCGTTCTGCGCGTCGCGACTGGCCGGGGACCAGGGGCTCGCCTTCGGGACGCTGCCGCCCGGCACCGACTTCGCCGGGCTGCTGGAGCGGCTGCCGGCCTGAGGGCCTGTTTCCGCACCGGTACACGCCGTACCCGTGCCGCCCCGGACCACTTCGGTCCTCACCGGGGCGGCACGGCTCTGTCACGTCCGGTGGCAGGCTCAGGGGCGGGGCGGGTCGTCGTAGTAACGCTGTTCGTACACGTGCTGCGCGTCGGCGCCGCGGTCCTGGCGGCGGCGACGCGTGAAAGTCATGAGCATGCCGATCGCCAGCCCGATGGCTCCGCCGACCATGAAGATCGTGCCGAGGACATCGAGATTGACCCATCTGGGTTGCCAGGTAATGGCGAACTTGAGGATGGCGCCGATGATGATCAGGGCCAGTCCACCCGCTGCGGTCACGATCCCTCCCGAGGATTCTGGTCTGCGCCGGTTGGGACCAGCGTGCGGCCCCGCCGCACTCATGTCCTGGTGGGAGCTCCGGAGCTGGGCCGGACGTGTACCGCTGGGCCCGGCCGGGGCGGTGGCCGGAGTGAGGGAGCGTCCCGCACCCCGGCTGCACGGTGCTTGTCGACCCGAAGGGATACCGAGCTGAGTGCGCGAACCGAGAATGCGGCGGCCTGCGGGCGAGAGGGCGGGCCCCTCCGCCGGCCGGCCCGGCGCGACGGCCTTGCTGCGGCGCTTCGCCGGTCGCGCGAGCAGCCGCGTCGGCAGACGGGTGGGCCGCCTGGGTCACCTGTGGGACGCCCCGCTCCCGCCCGAGCCGGACGTGCCTCCGCCGCCGCAGGAGTTGGTGCGGTTCCTGCGGGACTGCGGTGCGGCCCTGTGCCGGGCCGGGGAGACCACCGACCGGGTGCAGCAGGTCATCGTCGATCTGGCGGGGCGATACGGGATGCGGCCGGTGCACGCCTTCGTCCTGCCCACCGGCGTGTTCGTCCGGGTCGGGGACGGGGCGGGCGCGGTCGTCGACTTCGCCTCCGTCAGCGGGGAGGAATTCCGGCTCAACCAGATCGAAGCGCTCTACCGCTTCCTGGACGAGGTGCACGAGCGGGCCATGCCACCACGGGAGGGAACCGAGCGACTGCGCCATATCGAAGCACTGCCCGTCGGCTACCCGCCGGTGCTGCGCGTCCTGGGGTACATGACGCTCACCATCGGGCTCGGGCTGCTCACCTACCCGAGCCCGATGGCAGTCCTCGGCTACGCCGTGCTGGGCCTGGCCGTCGGGACACTGCGGGAGCTCTTCAGCGGCCCTCTGAAGGTGCTGGTGCTGGCCCTGCCGGTGGTCGCCGCGGTGCTGGTGACCGTGCTGGCGTACCGCTACAGCGGGCCGGTGCTCGGCGAGAGCCCCACCTCGCTGGTCATTCCGCCCCTGATGGCGTTCCTGCCGGGCGCGACGCTGACCCTGGGCATGATGGAGCTGTCCACCGGGTCGGTCGTCTCCGGCACCAGTCGGCTGGTGTACGGCACGAGTTCGCTGGTCCTGCTGACCTTCGGGATCACCGTCGGCGCACAGCTGATGCGGGCCCACGAGGTCACGGAGCAGAGCGGCACGCAGTCCCTCGGGGCGTGGGCCCCGTGGGCGGGTGCCGCGCTGCTCGGTGTCGGGCTCATGCTGAGTTCCTCGGCTCCGCTGCGGACGCTGCCCTGGCTCCTGCTGGTGCTGTGCCTGGTGGAGACGGTCCAGCTGTTCGGACAGTTCGTCGCGGACGCGCTGGTGGGGGCCTTCCTCGGCGGAGTCGCGCTGCCGCTGCTCGCGCGGCTGGTGGAACACCGACGGAGCGCGCCGCCCTCCCAGGTCACGTTCCTGCCGGCCTTCTGGCTCCTGGTGCCCGGGTCCATGAGTCTGACCGGGGTGGGTGAACTCATCACGGGCCACAACTCCGACGGGCTGCTCACCACCATCAACGCCCTGCTCACGGTGGTCGCGGTGGGCCTCGGCGTCATGGTCGGCTCCAGCACGCTGCCCGCGCGCAGAGCCGTGCCGACGGCGGCGGACGGGACCACGGCGGACGACGAGGCGAGGACTCCCTGACGATCCTCCGGCCAGAGTGCGCACGGACCGGCCTTTCGCACCTGTGGAGTCACCCGGTCGGCAGCCAGCGATCGCCCCGGCCTGTGCTCCGGCACAGGCTGGGCATCACCCGACCGAGAGAGGGCGGACCGGCATGAGCCACTCCACCGCACCCGGAACCCGCCACCCGAGCGGCCACTCGCCACGTCCCGGCACGCCGGAACGAGGAAATCGGTGGGCCGTCGGCGGCTCCCCGTTCGCCGGTGTTCCGGTGCTCGCGAACGGAGTACCGGGTGTACTGCATGGCACCGCGGCTCTCGCCACGGTCCGTTCCGATCGCACCGCGTTCTGACGGGGCACGGCGTGCAGCGATGGGGCAGAACACTCAGGAAGCTCGGCCGCCCGCGTCCCGCCGACGTCAGCTCCGGTGCGGTCACCGGACTCTTCTCCATCCCCGAGGGCATGGCGTACGCGGCGATCGCCGGGTTCAACCCGGTGGCGGGGCTGTACGCGGGGGTCGTTCCGGCGATCGTCGGTTCCTTCACGGCCCGCACCGTCCTGATGGTCACCACGCTCACCAGCGCCATCGCGCTGACCTCACAGAGCGTGCTCTCGGGCGCGGGGCTCGACCCGAAGGACGCGGGGAACGTCGCGACGCTGACACTGATGGTGGGCGTCGTCATGCTGCTCATGGGGGTGCTGCGCCTGGGCGTGGTGCTCAGTTTCGTCTCGAACGCCGTGATGACCGGGTTCTCCGCCGGGATCGCCCTGCAGATCATCACCGGCGTCCTGAAGGACGCCACCGGATACAAGCCGCAGGGGCACAACAAGCTGTACCAGGTGGGTGATTGGCTTGCCCACATCGGCGAGTGGGAGACGGCGGCGACCGTCGTCGCGCTCGTCACCGTCGCCGTCTGGGCGGCTTCGCGCACGGTGCGGAAACTGGAGCCCGTAGCGCTTCTCATCGCCATGGTCGTGGCCGGCGTGGGAGTCGCCGTCCTGTCCACCGATGTGGAACTCGTGCGCGACATCGCCCACATTCCCGGTGCCCTGCCCGGCTTCTCCGCGCCCGACCTGTCCGCCGTACCCGCCTTGATCGGCGGGGCGTTCTCGGTCGCGCTCGTCGCCCTCGCACAGGCCGCCGGCATCCCGCCGTCCATGCCCAACCCGGACGGCAGCCGCTCCGACATCAACGGCGACTTCCGCGCCCAGGGGTACGCCAACGCGCTCGGCGGGCTCTTCCAGGCCCTGCCCAGCGGCGGTTCCCTGTCGCGGACCGGTGTCGCCGTCAGCGCCGGGGCGCAGACCCGGTGGGCGGGAATCATCTCCGGTGTCTTCCTGGCCCTGGTGGTGCTGGTGCTCGGGGCGCTCGCCGAGCGCATCCCGATGCCGGTCATCGGCGGGCTGATCCTGGTGGTCGGCGGCGAACTGCTCTGGGGCAAGCGGCACGACATCCTCCTGGTGTTCCGTACGTCGTGGATGTCGGCCGGCGCGATGGTCCTCACCTTCCTCGCCACCACCCAACTCCCACTCCAGCAGGCCATCGTGATCGGGGCGGTGCTGTCGCTGCTGCTGTACTGCGCGCAGGTCGCACGGCAGGCGAAGATCCTCGCCCTGAAGCCGTCGGGCGACGGGCGGTGGAGGACCGCACCGCCGCCGGCCCGGCTCGCGCCCGGCGAGATCACCGTCCTCGACTACGCGGGATCCGCGTTCTTCGCCGAACTGCCGGGCATCGAGAGCCAGTTGCCCGAAACCCGGGGTGCGCGGGGCAGCGTACTCATCCTGGTGGTGCGGGCACTGCCGGACGTCCCGTCCTCAGCCGTCCTCAAACTCCTCAACCGGTACGCCGTCTCCCTCGCCGACCAGGGCGGACGGCTGATCCTCGCCGGGGTCCAGCCGGCACTGGTCCGGCTCCTGGAGACGTCGGGGCTCGCGGAGCGGCTCGGCGAAGACGGCATCGTCCCCGCGGAGCCGGACCTCTTCGCCCCGCTGGACCGGGCCCTCGCCACCGCGCGGGCATGGAAGGCGGATCACAAGTGATCCGGGCGACGCCCTCAGCGTGCTCACCACGTGACACGGCAGAGCCCGCTGTCAGTGGCGAATGCCGGAATCCGCCGACGGCCGGGGGTCCGTGCGTCCCGTGCAGAGCGCCCAGATGACGAACACGCCGATGCCGATCGAGAGCGACGCCCATACCGGCACGTACGGCAGCCAGAGGAAGTTGAGGATGATGCTGATCGCGGCCAGCATCATGCCTGTCGCCCTGGCCCACAGGGCGTTCTTCAACACGCCCCAGCCGACGACGACGAGCACGATGCCCAGCACCAGGTGGATCCATCCCCACGTGGTGACGTTGAACTTGAAGACGTAGTCGCCCAGCCGTGCGTACACATCGTCCTCGGCGAGGCCGACAATGCCCTTGCAGATGTCCAGGACGCCGTCCACCAGCATCAGCACACCGGCGAACAGCACTCCCCCGGTGGCCCAGGGGTTACCGTCGCCGCGGCCCGGGGAGGAGGGGGAGGTGGCGGAGGCCGTTGACTGTGCCATGAGAATCTCCTTCATCGGGTGGTACGCCGGAGTCGGCGTACCACCACCGTCTGTAGTTCGACCCGAGCCGGTTCAGTCGCAGTCGAGGCTGCGCGAGGCTTCAGTGATGGCGGTGTTGAGCTTCTGAAGCTGCGGCTGGACCGCCGTCAGGGCGTCCTTGCCGTTGGTGTCGCCCGGAAGGTCCTCATAGGCCTTCTTCAGACCGTCAGCGGCGGACCGAAGACCGTCCTTCTTCGCCGCGTCGAGGTCTCCCAGCGACTCGGCGACGTCCGACCAGTCGTCCTGGACAGCGTCGTAGGCATCCTTCACCTGGTCCTTCGTGGCCGATCCCGGATCGAGCGCAGCGACGAAGCGGAACTTCGCATGCGCTCAGGGAGTGACGATGGGGAACGACTTGTCGGGCTCGGTGACGTAGGAGAACAGCCGTTGGACCAGCCCCGCGTCGCCCTCGACCTCAACGCCGTCCAGCCCGGCTCCGGCGAGCAGGCCCAGCAGCTGCGGCTTGGTCAGAGTGAGGGCCACGCCGGCCGCCTCAGCAGGAGCTGCCTCCAACGGGGTGCTGCGGTGGGTCAGGGCACCGTTGCTCAGACGCAGCCGGTGACGGGCCTGTTCATCGGTGAGCTTGAGGTCGACGACGAGGTCGTCGTCCCAGGCGCGGGGCCCGTCGATGCGGACCGCGATCGAGTCGAGGAGCATGTCGGTGGTCAGGGCCATCGCCATTTCCGGGTTGGTCATGTCGAGGACGATGGTTCCGGGGCCCTCGCGCAGTTCGACCGCTGCCATGAGGTAGAAGTTGCGCCACGTACCGTTCTCCGCCCCCTGGCCGAGCCGCACGTACACACCGGCGAGGGCCTCCTTGGCCGCCGCGTTGTCCGGCTCGGCGAACACCAGGTGGTTCAGGAGTGTGGCGGCGAACCGCAGGTCCCCCGAGTCCTCGTAGCCGCGCGCCTTGTCCAGCGCGCTCTGCGGCCCGCCGGCCAGGTCCACGTACCGCTTCGCCTGCTCGACGGGAGGGTGCTCCCACAGATGAGCCGGGTTGCCGTCGAACCAACCCAGGTAGCGCTGGTAGACGGCCTTGACGTTGTGGGAGAGCGAGCCGTAATAGCCCCGCGCGTGCCAGGAGTTCTCCAGCGCCGGCGGCAGCTCCATCTCTTCGGCGATCTCCGGACCGGTAAGTCCCAGGTTGATCATGCGCAGCGACTGGTCGTGCAAGTACGCGTACAGGTCGCGCTGTTCGCCCAGGAACTTGACCACCTTGTCGTGTCCCCAGGTGGGCCAGTGGTGCGAGGCGAACGCGACGTCGTACTGGCCGTCGAAGAAGGCGATCGCCTCGTCCAGGTAGCGGGCCCAGATCCGTGAATCGCGCACCACCGCGCCGCGCAGAGTCAGGATGTTGTGCATGTTGTGAGTGGCGTTCTCCGCCAGACACAGCGCCCGCAGATCCGGGAAGAGGAAGTTCATCTCGGCCGGAGCTTCGGTGCCGGGAGTCAGCTGGAAGACGATCCGCACTCCGTCCACCGTCTCCTCCTGACCGGTGGAGGTGATGTCCACGGTCGGCCGGATGAGGGTCACGGTGCCCGTCGAGGTGGTCATGCCGAGACCGGCGCTGACCTGACCCTCGGGGTTCTTGGGCAGCCTGTCGCCGTACATGAACATCGCCCGCCGCGTCATCGCGTTGCCCGCGTACACGTTCTCGCTGACCGCGTGCTCCAGAAAGCCCTCCGGTGCCAGCACGGGGACACCCTCTTCCGAGCCCTTGGGCAGAACACCGCGCGCGCCGCCGAAGTGGTCGCCGTGCGAGTGGGTGTAGATCAGTCCGGTCACCGGCCGGTCGCCCCGGTGCTCGCGGTAGAGAGCGAGAGCGGCGGCTGCCGTCTCGGCGGAGATCAGCGGGTCGATCACGAGGACGCCGCTGTCACCCTCGACGAGGGTCATGTTCGACAGGTCGAGCCCGCGTACCTGGTACACGCCCTCGGTGACCTCGTACAGGCCCTGCTTGGACGAGAGCTGCGCCTGCCGCCACAGGCTGGGGTTGACCGTCGTCGGGCAGTCCGCCTCCAGATACCCGTATGCGTCGTTGTCCCAGACCACCCGCCCGTCCTCGGCCTTCACCACCGCCGGCACCAGCGCCCCGAGGAAGCCCCGGTCCGCGTTCTCGAAATCCGTACGGTCCTCAAAGGGCAGGGCAGTCATCACAGCTCCGTTCCGCAGGCCTGATCGGCAGTGCGTTTCCACACCTGAGCCATCACAGCACGCACGGCCGAAGTGCGCATTCGCACGCAAACCGGTCCGCCCGTGCGGGCAAGGACAACGGTCAGGAGTGGATCAGTTCGCGGGGTCGGGGCGGCGGGTCGGCGGGGCGTGTTTCCTGGGAGTGATCGGCTTCTGCGGGGGCGGTGGCGGTGTGGCGGCCGAGCAGCCACAGCACCGCGCCGAGAGTGGCGGCGATGGCCGACCAGTACACGTACCGGAAGTCCGTCGCGGGCATGATCGGCAGGTAGCCGAGGATGTAGAGGACGGCGCTGACGCCGAGCAGCCGTACCGGCCGGCGGAACGGGCCGTGGCCCGGCCGCAGGGCGAGCAGGGTTCCGGTGAGCAGCCAGAACCAGCCCTGGAAGAGCATGGGCACGGTCCGGGCCACCCCTTCCACATAGGTGTTCACCATGGCGCCCATGCGGGGGTGGGCGATCACGATGCCGACCTCGTCGCGGTCCCGACCGGTCACCGTGTGGTTCCTGGCCCTGAAAAGCAGGGTCGAGAAGAGTTGCGCGCGGTACTGGAGGTAGCCGACCGGGCGCTCGCGCAGGACGCCGTTGATCCAGAGGTTCTGGAGTTCCCGGTGGGCCGAGGCCATGCTCGGGCCGTCGCCCCAGCAGTTCCACACGGTGTCCGAGAGCTGCTTCCTGCTCTCGCACAGGGCGGAGGACTTCACCAGCCGGTCCCGCAGCGCCGGGGACACGGCGGCCTCCCGCAGGGCGGTGCGCGGCATCACCAGCAGTACGTCGTCGAGCATGATCTGGGCGCTCTGGTGGGTGGCCAGGGGCTTGGCGAACAGGGTGATGGCCGTGCTGGGCACGACGATGGCGGCGACCAGCGCGGCCGAGGCCAGCACCCAGGTGATGCGCCGGGGGCGCGGCCACAGCGCGAACACCAGCATGACGAGCACGGGAGGCACGGCGAAGAAGGCGTTCTTGCGGACCAGCACCGCGTACGCGAGCAGCAGCGCACCGCAGGCGAGCAGGGCCCACCGTGTCACCGGCCGCCGAGGGGGCGACTGCATCGCGGCGAGGGCGAGGGCGGTCGCACAGAGCAGGGCGGTCGCCATCTGTACGTCCTTCCACATCACCCCGCTGAAGGTGAGCACCTGGGGGGTGAATCCCACGGCGAAGACCGCCGCACCGCCCTGCCAGCGTCCGGTGAGGCCCCACACGGCCCATGCGCTGAGGCCCAGGGCGGCCCAGATGGCGAAGAGCTGAACGGCGAGCAGTGCTCCCGGGCTGCCGGTGAGCGCGATGAGTGCCTGCCACAGCAGGGACATCACCGGCGGATGCCAGTCGGCCAACGGCTTGACGCCGGTGGCCTGTTCGAGCTGCGAGACGCTGTCGGACGTCAGATGGCCGGGGAAGAAGGCCGTGAGAGCGAGAAGCCAGCACACCGTGGCGGCGAGGGCCGACACCAGTGCTCGCCGATGTGAGTGCAACCAGGGACCGGTGTGCTTGAAAGGCACGGACTCTCTCCAGAGGGGGAGGAAATGCAATGCATTCAGGTCGTGACGAATATCGGAGGGCCGGCGGATTTCGAGTGGCTTTCGGGAAAGAAGAACTGCACCCCTCGCGAGAAGAATCCCTACCATATCGACGCAGCAGAATGCGGATATATCCCGGAATGTGCGCCCGTGCTGCGTGTCGCGAGATCACGCCACACGGAGTGGCTGCACGTCAGGGGAGGATCACTGAGGAATGGATGGTGTACGGAATAGGGCCGGAGTGCGACGGGACATCGACACGGAAGTGGCGAACGGCCTCCGTTCCGTAACGCGCCCGGGACTTGTGCAATTCTTCGGTCATCCCCCACCGCACCTGGCCCCGAGGAGAACTCTGTGAGTCCCACGATCGCCTGCGTTGTGCCCTGTCACAACGAGGAAGCGGCCATCGGCAAGGTGGTCCGCGATCTGCGCGAAGCACTTCCCGAGGC
>NZ_JBITDM010000017.1:0-193521 GCF_044454195.1 Streptomyces sp. NPDC051561
CATCCAGTCGCCCCCCCCCCCCCACCCACACCCCCCCCCCCCCCCCCCCCCCGCCCCCCCCCCCCCCCCCCCCCCCCCCCCACCTCTCCGAAACCTTGCGCACATCTTCCGGCGGAGCGAGATTCCTCCGCGGAGCCAGATCTCTCCGCGGAGCTAGATCTCTCCGCGCAGTTTCGCCAGTGCCTCCGCGAGGATCGCCTCGCCGTCCGCGTCGCTGCGCCGTTCCCGTACGTACGCGAGGTGCGTCTTGTACGGCTCGGTGCGGGGCGGGGCCGGCGGGTTGTCCCTGTCCCGTCCGGCCGGGAATCCGCAGCGCGGGCAGTCCCAGGTGTCCGGAACAGCTGCGTCGCTGGCGAAACTCGGCTGTGTCTCGTGCCCGTTGGAGCACCAGAAGGAGATGCGCAGGCGGGGCGCGGACTCGCCGCGCTCTGCCTCACCCATCGGGCCCGCTCCGACCCGGCTTCCCCGGATCGCGTTGCCACTTGCCACGGTCGTAACTCCCTGCGTGATGGTGCTGCGAAGCTTCGGCGAGCGGCTTCACGGCGGGCGCCCAGTGTAGATAAGGCTCAACGCGCGTCCAGTGACGGGAGTTACACCCCGGCGGCGGGACGCACGGCCCATGATAGGCCGCGCCCGCCCCGGTGTACCGGAGACGACCGGTCGTGCGACCGGTCGTCCGCGACAGCGACGGCCACTCAGCCGTTGAGCTTCATCAGCAGCGCGAGCACCACGATGATCGCGAACCAGATCAGCCCGACGACGATGGTGATCCGGTCGAGGTTGCGCTCGGCGACCGAGGACCCTCCGACGGACGACTGCATGCCGCCGCCGAACATGTCGGAGAGGCCGCCGCCCTTCCCCTTGTGCATCAGAACCAGCAGCATCAGCAGCAGGCTGAATACGATCAGGGCGATCGAGAACCCCATAACCACGGCTGGACCAACTTCCTCGGAACTAGACATACGACGGGGCCGGTGGCTGGCCACCGGCCCCGTCAGAGTACGACGGATCGGCCCGAGGGCCTACTCACTGCGGTATGACCGCTGCCGATTACTGGTCGCGGAATCGCACAATCTTGACGAACTCGTCCGCGTCCAGCGCCGCGCCGCCGATCAGGGCGCCGTCGACGTCCGGCTTCGCCATGATCGCGGCCACATTGCCCGACTTGACCGAGCCGCCGTACTGGATGCGGACCTTGTCGGCCAGCTCCTGCGAGTACAGCTCGGCGAGACGGCCGCGGATCGCCCCGCAGACCTCCTGCGCGTCCTCGGGGGTGGCGACCTCGCCGGTGCCGATGGCCCAGACGGGCTCGTAGGCGATGACGATGGACTCGGCCTGTTCGGCCGGGATGTCCTTGAGGCCGCCGTCGACCTGGGCGAGCGTGTACTCGACCTGGTTGCCGGCCTTGCGGATGTCCAGGCCCTCGCCGACGCACATGATCGGGGTCAGGCCGTGCTTGTACGCGGCCTTCACCTTGGCGTTGACGACCTCGTCGTTCTCGTTGTGGTACTGGCGGCGCTCGGAGTGACCGATCGCGACGTACGCGCACTTGAACTTGGCCAGCATCGAGCCGGAGATCTCACCGGTGTACGCACCGGAGTCGTGCGCCGAGATGTCCTGGGCGCCGTACTTGATCTTCAGCTTGTCGCCGTCGACCAGCGTCTGCACCGAGCGCAGGTCGGTGAAGGGCGGCAGGACCGCGACCTCGACCGCGTCGAAGTCCTTGTCGGCCAGTGCGAAGGCGAGCTTCTGGACGTGGGCGATGGCCTCAAGGTGGTTGAGGTTCATCTTCCAGTTGCCCGCCATCAGCGGGGTGCGGGTGCCGTTGTCAGGGGTGGTGCTCATGCTGTGATCAGTCCTCCAGTGCGACAAGGCCGGGCAGGCTCTTGCCTTCCAGGTATTCGAGGCTGGCGCCGCCGCCGGTCGAGATGTGGCCGAACTTGTTCTCGTCGAAGCCCAGGATGCGGACCGCGGCGGCGGAGTCGCCACCGCCGACGACCGTGAAGGCGTCGGAGTCCAGCAGGCCCTGTGCGACGGCCGCGGTGCCGCCCGCGTAGTCGGGGTGCTCGAAGACGCCCATCGGCCCGTTCCAGAAGACGGTGGCCGCGTCCGCCAGCTTCGCAGCGTACAGCTCACGGGTCTTCGGGCCGATGTCGAGGCCCTCCTGGTCGGCCGGGATGGCGTCGAAGGCGACCGTGGTGGGGTTGGCCGGGGCCTTGGTCTTGAGGTCGGGGAACTCCGACGAGACCAGGACGTCGACCGGCAGGACGAACTCGACACCCTTCTTCTCGGCGCGCGACAGGTACTCCAGCACCGTCGGGACCTGATCCTCCTGCAGCAGCGAGATGCCGACCTCGTGGCCCTGGGCCTTGAGGAAGGTGTACGCCATGCCGCCGCCGACCAGGATGCGGTCGGCCTTCTCCAGCAGGTGGTCGATCACACCGAGCTTGTCGGAGACCTTGGCACCTCCGAGGACGACGACGTACGGGCGCTTGACGTCGTCGGTGAGCTTCTTCAGGACGCCGACCTCGGTGGCGATGAGGTCGCCGGCCGCGTGCGGCAGGCGGGCCGGGAGGTCGAAGACCGAGGCGTGCTTGCGGTGCACGGCGCCGAAGCCGTCGCCGACGTACAGGTCGGCGAGGGCCGCGAGCTCGTCGGCGAAGGCGCCGCGCTCGGCGTCGTCCTTGGACGTCTCACCGGCGTTGAAGCGGAGGTTCTCGATGACCGCGACCTGGCCGTCGGCGAGGCCCTCGACGGTCGTACGGGCGGACTCGCCGACCGTGTCGGTCGCGAACGCGACGTCGGAACCGAGGAGTTCACCGAGCCGGGCGGCGGCCGGGGCGAGCGAGAACGCGGGGTCCGGGGCACCCTTGGGGCGGCCCAGGTGGGAGGCGACGATCACGCGCGCGCCGGCGGCGGCGAGCTTGGCGATGGTCGGCTGCACGGCGCGGATGCGGCCGTCGTCGGTGATCGTGGTGCCGTCGAGCGGCACGTTGAGGTCGGCGCGGACGAAGACCCGCTTGCCGGTGACCCCTTCGGCGAGAAGTTCGTCGATCGTCTTCATGAACAGTGCTCCTCGGTAGTGCTGGACGTGCGTCAGGGCCCGAACCGCGCTGCGCTGCGCCGCCCGAGCCCTGTCGCTCACATCATGGTGCTCTCAGTGCTGGATTAGAGCTGGCCGCCGACGAAGACGGTCAGGTCGACCAGACGGTTCGAGTAGCCCCACTCATTGTCGTACCAGCCGAGGATCTTCACCGTCTTGCCCTCCTGAACCATGGTCAGGGAGGAGTCGAAGGTGCAGGACGACGGGTCGCCCACGATGTCCGAGGACACGATCGGGTCCTCGGTGTACGTGAGGAAGCCGTGCAGGTCGCCGTCGTCGGCGGCCTTCTTGAACGCGGCGTTGACCTCGTCCTTGGTGACCTCGCGGCCGAGCTCGACGACCAGGTCGGTGGCCGAACCGGTCGGGACCGGCACGCGCATCGCGATGCCGTCGAGCTTGCCCTTGAGCTGCGGGAGGACCAGGGCGGTGGCCTTGGCGGCACCCGTCGTGGTCGGAATGATGTTCTCGGCGGCGGCGCGGGCACGACGCAGGTCCGAGTGCGGGAAGTCCAGGATGCGCTGGTCATTGGTGTACGCGTGGACCGTCGTCATCAGGCCCTTGACCAGACCGAAGTTCTCGTCGAGAACCTTGGCCATCGGCGCCACGCAGTTGGTGGTGCAGGAGGCGTTGGAGATGACGTGGTGGTTTGCGGCGTCGTACTTGTCCTGGTTGACGCCCATCACGATGGTGATGTCCTCGTCCTTGGCCGGAGCCGAGATGAGGACCTTCTTGGCGCCACCGGCGATGTGCTTCTCGGCGTCCGCCTTCTTGGTGAAGATGCCGGTCGACTCGATCACGATGTCGACGCCCAGCTGACCCCAGGGGATGTCGGCCGGGTTGCGCTCGGACAGCACCTTGATGGTGTGGCCGTCGACGGTGATGGTGTCTTCCGTGTGCGACACCTCGGCCTTGAGACGGCCCAGGATGGTGTCGTACTTCAGAAGGTGTGCGGTGGTCGCAGTGTCACCCAGGTCGTTGACAGCCACGATCTCGATGTCCGCACCCTGCTCCAGCAGCGCCCGGAAGTAGTTGCGCCCGATGCGGCCGAAGCCGTTGATGCCTACGCGGATCGTCACGAACCGATCTCCTCGTTGGTACGCCGGGTTTCGACGCCACGGCGAGTTGTATGGGATGTCCCCGACCGCCTCCGACCCTACCTCTCCGTAGACCTTGGCGTCGCATCACGTACGACCGAGTGGGGTCCGGACATGGGCCAACGGCCCGTACTCCCCAGTAATGAAGCGGGTAGTACGGGCCGTCGGGACCTTCG
Source organism: Streptomyces sp. NPDC051561 (assembly GCF_044454195.1). NCBI lineage: Bacteria > Bacillati > Actinomycetota > Actinomycetes > Kitasatosporales > Streptomycetaceae > Streptomyces > Streptomyces sp. NPDC051561. The sequence continues at coordinate 4,374 of NZ_JBITDM010000017.1, forward strand.
CCCCGACTACTCTGCGTGAGCATCAGGAGGGAGTCTTGACAACAGATGAGCGGGCCCTCGCTCAGCCCTTGATGCTCTTCAGCGCCTTCTCCAGGATCTTGGCGCGCTGGCCCGCGTCCGGGACGTGTTCCAGGCCGAAGCCCAGGAGTGCGGTGTCACGCGTGGTGATGGCCGCGTACGTCTGGAAAAGCTCGCCGGTGCGTGCCCACGGGTTGGCCACCGCCTGGCTGCCGGCCGGAGGTGCGGTCGGCGCCCAGGTGCCCAGGCCGGTCTCGAAGCCGTCCACCGCCTGGTCCGCGCCGCCGATGCTCAGGCGGGCGTTGTCGGCGAAGACACCGCGCTCCAGCGAGCTGGGGTCGGTGACGTACGCCAGCGACAGCTCGACCTTCTTCCCGGCGTAGGCACTCAGGTCGAAGGCGACCTGCTTCCAGCCGCCCGAGATGCCGGTGAAGGCGTTCCAGGAGCCGGTGGTGCCGCTGGCCGTGCAGGCGGTCGCGCTCTGCGTCAGGTAGTGCGCCAGGAACGGGTGGTCGGCGAGGAGGAATCCCTCGTTGCACTGCGCGGGCACGGCGCTGGAGGACTGGCCGTTCAGGTCGGGCAGCGTGGTCCAGTCGTCGGCACCCGCGGTGCGCGCCTCCAGGAGGGCGAAGTCGTAGGCCTCCTCGGTGTTCCAGTTGAGCGCCGTCTTCAGCTTCGGCGCGTCGGCCGCGGTGACCCCGGTGAGATCCACGGTGCGGGTCAGCCGCTTGTAGTTGCTGTTGTCGCTGGTGGCCGAGGCCATGCCCTGACCCTCGAACGGCGCGTACGGGTTGGTGACGCCGGTGTAGCGGCCCGCCTGGGCGCTCCTGAACTGCGGGAACTGGGCCGGCGGCAGCGCGTCGGAGGTCACCAGGTAGGAGCCCGCGGTGTCCAGCGGGTTGGCCGGGGTGCCGGTCAGCGGGGTGGTGACCCCGCCCAGGGCGCCCGCACCCGCCAGGCCGGTGGCCCCCGCGGTGTTCACCCGGCCGTAGGCGCCGAGGTAGTACTGGCTGAAGTCATTGGTGTCGGCCGGGCCGAGCTTGGCCGCACCGCCCGCCTTCTCGCCGGCCTCGACCAGCTTGCCGCCCTCGTTGAGGTACGCCCGCAGCTGGAGCTGGGTCGCGCCGCCGGGCACCGAGGAGCCGGTGTAGTGCACGACCGAGTCGAAGTGGCCGAGGACGCCGAGCGCGTGCGGGGCGCCCTGGGTGGCGACGTCCCAGACGGTGGCCGAACGGCCGTTGGCCTTCAGCGCGTCGACGTACTTCTGCACCTCGGTTGCCGGTGCGCCCTCCTCGGCGACCACCAGGTGGGCGGCCTTGGGGCGCTTGGCGAGGGTGTAGGTGAAGTGCTCGCTGGAGGTGGGCTTTCCGGCCCTGGTGCGTCCGGTGAACCAGACCTCGACCTTGTCGCCAGGCCTGCCGTCCTGGACCTTGGCGCGGTAGTCGTCGAAGTAGACGTTGTCCTCGTCGCCGTAGACCTCGCCGCCGTCCCAGGCCTTGAGGGCCTGGTCGTGGACCTTGCCGCCGTTGACGCGGTACCTGAGCTCCTTGTCGCGGACCGACTTGCGGGCCGTGACGTTCACTTCCTGGTCCTTGTCACGGGCGTACGAGGCGGAGAACGCGTCCAGGGTGAAGTCGGGGGCGTCCATGCCGACCGAGGAGACCGGCTGGTCGGGGGTGAGCGAGGTCTGCGCCACGGATATCGCGAAGGGGATGTTCTTCGCGAACTCCTGCTGGATCAGCTTCTCGTCGTCGGGGAAGTTGAAGCCCGACTGGCAGTCCCGCGCGTTCCAGCGGTCGTTGGGGTCGAGGTTCGAGACGGTCTGGCAGGTGGACATCTCCGGCGTGAACATCTTGATGCCGTTGACGTTGCCCGCGTGGCCGTCGGCCTCGCCGTTGGTGGTGTAGAGCTCGGAGGAGACCTGCGGGTGGTAGCCCGGGACGGCCGGCTTCTCCGGGGTTCCGGCGAGCGCCTTGAGCGGCACGTCGTCGGGGGTGCCGGTGGCCACCTGCCAGCCGACGCCGTACAGGATCAGTTCGGCGGCCGAGTGGTAGTTGATCGCGTACTTGAAGCCGATGCGCTTCTGGAAGGCGTCCAGCGCCTTGGTCTCCGGCTCCGAGTTCGGGGTCGGGCCGCGGAAGGTCTCGTCGGACGGGTCGGGGGACGAACCCTCGTTGTCGTAACCCCACTTGTAGGCGAAGTTGCGGTTGAGGTCGATGCCGTCGCCGGTCTCGATGGTGCCGTTGCCGTTGGTGTCGCGGAGGTTCTTGCGCCACAGGCGGTTGGCGGGGGCGGCGTGGGTGAAGTCGTAGCCGTCCGGGTTGGCGCTGAGCAGGAACCAGACCTCGCTGGAGTCGACCAGCTTGGTGACGGTCCTGTCCTTGCCGTAGTTGTCCAGGTAGTGGTGCATCAGCCGCCGGTTCATCTCCGGGGTGATCCACTCACGGGCGTGCTGGTTGGACATGTACAGCGTCGAGGGCTTGGAGCCGTCGGCGGACCTCTTGGCGTTCTTCGTCAGCTTGAGCGCCAGGATGTCCTTGCCCTGGACGGTCTTGCCGATGGAGACCAGCTTGGTGAGGTCCGGGTACTTCTGCGCGGTGGCCAGCAGCTCCTCCTGGAGGCCGTCCTTTCCGCTGTACGGGCGGAACACGCCGTCGCCGGGGGCCGCGGCCCTCGCGGTGCTCGCGACCTTGTGCTCGCTGATCTCGACGCCCTCGGCGCGGAGTTCGGCGGCCTGCTTGGCGCTGAGGATCAGCTGGACCGTGGCGGTCCCCTTGGCGGGCACCCGCTCGTTGAGCTCGTGGCCGTCGGTGCCCGCCCTGAGCAGCAGCGGCACCTGGGCCTGGGTGACCTTGGCGTTCCACACCGAGATGCTGTCGCCGCCCCCAGCGGCGTTGTTCCCGGCGGGCTGTGCCTCGGCTGCGGGTACGGCCGCAACTCCGGCTATCAGCAGTGAAGAAGCGGCGAGGATCGATCTCGCTCTGCGTCTCATGTGCCCCCCTTGCTGTTGTCCGTCACGTGAGTGAACAGACGTCAGAATCATGACCATTCATGGTCATGTCAATAGGGCATAACGGACCCAAAGAGGATGCCCCTGACACCCAAGTGGGCGTCAGGGGCAGCGCGTTGAAACGGAGTCAGGGGTTCAGTGAAGTTCCGGCCATGAGCGGCGGGGCAAGGGCCGTCAGCCGGCCACTCCCTGGGCCAATCCGTTCGCCAGGCCCTTGGCCATCTCCTCCTCGATCTCCTCGGTCATGTCCTCGGTCAGATTGCACTCCGTACCGGGAATGCCGAGGTCCTGGGCGCGCTTGTCCGCCATGGCCAGCAGCCGGCGGATGCGCCCGGCGACCGCGTCCTTGGTGAGCGGCGGGTCGGCGAGTGCGCCCAGCTCCTCCAGCGAGGCCTGCTTGTGCTCCATGCGCAGCCGTCCCGCGGCGGCCAGGTGCTCGGGCACCTCTTCGCCGAGGATCTCCAGCGCGCGCTGCACACGGGCGCCCGCGGCGACCGCGGCGCGCGCCGAGCGGCGCAGGTTGGCGTCGTCGAAGTTGGCGAGCCGGTTGGCGGTGGCGCGGACCTCGCGGCGCATCCGCCGCTCCTCCCAGGCCAGTACCGAGTCGTGCGCACCGAGCCGGGTCAGCAGGGCGCCGATCGCGTCGCCGTCCCGCACCACCACCCGGTCCACGCCGCGCACCTCGCGCGCCTTGGCTCCGATGGAGAGCCTGCGGGCCGCACCGACCAGCGCGAGCGCCGCCTCCGGGCCGGGGCAGGTGACCTCCAGCGAGGAGGAGCGGCCCGGCTCGGTGAGCGAGCCGTGCGCGAGGAAGGCCCCGCGCCAGGCCGCCTCGGCGTCACAGGTGGCCCCCGAGACCACCTGAGGGGGAAGTCCCCGGATGGGGCGCCCGCGGCCGTCCACGAGCCCGGTCTGGCGCGCCAGCTGATCGCCGCCCGCCACGACCCTTACGAGAAAACGCGAACCCCGGCGCAGTCCGCTGGGGGCCATCACCACCAGCTCCGAGCTGTGCCCGAAGATCTCCAGGATGTCCTTCTTGAGCCTGCGTGCCGCATAGCTGATGTCCAGCTCCGCCTCGATCACGATGCGGCCGCTCACCAGGTGCAGCCCGCCCGCGAACCTGAGGATCGCCGAGACCTCCGCTTTTCTGCAGCAGGTCCGGGTGACGGGGAGCCGGGAGATTTCGTCCTTCACCGCTGCCGTCATCGCCATGGGCCGATCCTTCCATGCATCCGAAAAATACGGTCGTACGCGGCTGCCAGGAGCTCCGGGTCGTGCTTGGGGGCTCCGTCGGGCCGGGCCACCGGCGCCAGCTCGACCGTCGCACCGAACCGCTTTGCGGCATCGGCGAGTGAGGGAAGGTCGGGCACGGCGGCCTGATCGGCCAGCACCACGTCGAGGGCGAGTTTAGGGGCGTGTCGGGCCAAAACCTCCAAATGACGTTGCGGTGAAAAGCCCTCGGTTTCGCCCGGTTGGGGCGCCAGATTGAGGGACAGAATCCGCCTCGCCTTGGTCTCCACCAGGGCATCAAGCAGTTCCGGCACCAACAGGTGGGGGATGACCGAGGAGAACCAGGAACCGGGTCCGAGAACCACCCAGTCGGCGTCACGAACCGCCGCCACGGCCTCCGGAACCGCCGGCGGATCGTGCGGTACCAGGTGCACCGACTGGACCTCGCCGGGGGTGAGCGCGACCGTCGCCTGCCCCCGTACGGTGTCCACGTCGTCCGGGCGCTCCGGGTCGTGACCCCGTACGAGCGCCTGGAGCTCCAGCGGGACCGCCGACATGGGCAGGACCCGGCCGTGCGCGCCGAGCAGTTTGCCGACCAGGTCCAGGGCCTGGACGTGGTCACCGAGCTGTTCCCAGAGGGCGACGATCAGCAGATTGCCGACCGCGTGCTCGTGCAGGTCGCCCTTGGACTGGAAGCGGTGCTGAATGACGCGGGACCACGTCTGGCCCCAGTCGTCGTCGCCGCAGAGCGCCGCGAGCGCCTTGCGCAGGTCGCCGGGGGGCAGCACGCCCAGCTCCTCCCGGAGCCGGCCGCTGGAGCCGCCGTCGTCGGCGACGGTGACGACCGCGGTGAGGTCGCCGGTGATACGGCGCAGGGCCGCGAGCGACGCGGAGAGGCCCATGCCCCCGCCGAGGGCGACGACCTTGGGGGTGGCGCCGCGCTTGCCGCGTGCGGCGCGCGGGGCGGGCCGGCCGTCCTGCGCGGGAGTCACCCGGCGCAGTCGGCGCAGCCGGACAGTGCGGTTGGTCACTCGCGCCCCATGTCCCGGTGAACGATGACGGTCTCGACGCCCTCGGAGGCGAGGCGGGCGGCCAGCTTCTCGGACATGGCGACCGAGCGGTGCTTGCCGCCGGTGCAGCCGACCGCGATGGTGACGTACCGCTTGCCCTCGCGGCGGTAGCCGGTGGCGATCAGCTGGAGCAGCTCGGTGTACTGGTCGAGGAACTCCTTGGCGCCGGGCTGGTTGAAGACGTAACCCGACACCTCCTCGTTGAGGCCGGTGAAGGGGCGCAGCTCGGGGACCCAGTGCGGATTGGGCAGGAAGCGGCAGTCCACCACCAGGTCGGCGTCGACGGGCAGGCCGTACTTGTAGCCGAAGGACATGACGGTGGCGCGCAGCTCCGGCTCCTCGTCGCCGGCGAACTGGGCGTCCATCTTGGCGCGCAGTTCGTGGACGTTGAGGCTGGAGGTGTCGATCACCAGGTCGGCGTCGCCGCGCAGCTCGCGCAGCAGGTCGCGCTCGGCGGCGATGCCGTCGGTGATCCGGCCGTCGCCCTGGAGGGGGTGCGGGCGGCGGACCGACTCGAAGCGGCGGACCAGGGCGTCGTCGGAGGACTCCAGGAAGACGATGCGCCGGGTGACGCCCTTGGCGTCGAGGTCGGCGAGGGACTCGCGGAGGTTGTCGAAGAAGCGGCGGCCGCGGACGTCGACGACGACGGCGATGCGCGCCACGTTGCCCTGGGAGCGGGCGCCGAGCTCCACCATGGTGGGGATCAGCGCGGGCGGCAGGTTGTCGACGACGAACCAGCCGAGGTCCTCCAGGCACTTCGCGGCCGTGCTGCGGCCGGCTCCGGACATGCCGGAGATGATGACCAGCTCGGGAATGGGCGTCTCGGCCGGCTCGGCGGTGGTGTCCCGCGGCGTGCCCGTACTCACGTGTGCTCCGTCTCGTTCCTGGTCGTGGGCCTGGTCCTGGCCCTGACCCGGATCATGTTGGCTCTGTTCGCTCATCGGTGCTGCCCCCGTTCTGCGACCAGGCGGCCGCGGGTGCGGCCGGCTCGTCGTCCTCAATGATCTCTCCTGTCGCCGTGTTCACGGCGGGTGCGGCCGGGGCCGCGTTCGCGAAGGCGACGGCAATGGTCTCGGCCGTCTTGCGGCCGATGCCCGGAACCTCGCAGATCTGGTCAATTGTGGCGGACCGCAGCCTCTTCACCGAACCGAAGTGTTTGAGCAGGGCCTGCCTGCGGGTTTCGCCCAGGCCGGGGACCTCGTCGAGGGGCCCGCTGCGGAACCGCTTGGCCCGCTTGTTGCGCTGGTAGGTGAGGGCGAAGCGGTGGGCCTCGTCACGTACCCGCTGGAGCAGATAGAGCCCCTCGCTGCTGCGGGGCAGGACGACCGGGTCGTCCTCGTCCGGCAGCCAGACCTCTTCGAGCCGCTTGGCGAGGCCGCAGACGGCGACGTCGTCGATGCCCAGCTCTTCGAGGGCCCGCCGGGCCGCGGCCACCTGCGGCTGCCCGCCGTCGACGACGACGAGCTGCGGCGGGTAGGCGAAGCGCTTGGGCCTGCCCTCGTCCTCCTGAGCCTCCTGCTCCACCTCACCCCCCACCCACTCCCCCGTCTTCTCCTTCGCCTGGAGGTAGCGCCGGAACCTGCGGCCGATCACCTCGTGCATCGAGCGGACGTCGTCCTGGCCCTCGAAGCTCTTGATCTCGAAGCGCCGGTACTCGCTCTTGCGGGCGAGGCCGTCCTCGAAGACCACCATCGACGCCACGACATCGTCCCCCTGGAGATGCGAGATGTCGAAGCACTCGATGCGCAGCGGTGCACCGTCCAGGCCGAGGGCCTCGGCGATCTCCTCCAGGGCGCGGGAGCGGGTGGTCAGGTCGGACGCGCGCTTGGTCTTGTGCAGGATCAGGGCCTGCTGGGCGTTGCGCTGGACCGTGGCCATCAGGTCCTTCTTGTCCCCGCGCTGCGGGATGCGGAGCGAGACGTTCGCACCCCGACGGACGGTCAGCCACTGGTTGACGGCAGCGGCGTCCTCGGGGAGTGCGGGGACCAGCACCTCCTTGGGGACGGCGTCACCGCTCTCCTCGCCGTACAGCTGCTGGAGGGCGTGCTCGACCAGACCCGCCGTATCGACGTTCTCGACCTTGTCGGTGACCCAGCCGCGCTGGCCCCGGACGCGTCCGCCGCGGACGTGGAAGATCTGCACTGCGGCTTCCAGCTCGTCCTCGGCCAGGGCGATCAGGTCGGCGTCGGTGGCGTCGTTGAAGACGATCGCGTTCTTCTCCAGGGCCCGCTTGAGTGCCTCTATGTCGTCGCGGAGGCGGGCGGCCCTCTCGTACTCCATGTCCTCGGCGGCGATCATCATCTGCTGCTCGATGCGCTTGAGGTAGGTGCCGGTGCGACCGGCCATGAAGTCGCAGAAGTCCTCGGCCAGTTCGCGGTGCTCCTCGGGGGTGACCCGGCCGACGCAGGGGGCGGCGCACTTGCCGATGTAGCCGAGCAGGCAGGGGCGGCCGGAACGCTCCGCGTTCTTGAACACCCCGGCGGAGCAGGTCCTAACCGGGAAGACACGGAGCATCAGGTCGACGGTCTCGCGGATCGCCCAGGCGTGTCCGTACGGGCCGAAGTAGCGGACGCCCTTCTTCTTGGGGCCGCGCATCACCTGCACGCGCGGGAACTCCTCGTTCATCGTCACCGCGAGGGACGGATAGCTCTTGTCGTCGCGGTACTTGACGTTGAACCGGGGGTCGAACTCCTTGATCCAGGAGTACTCCAGCTGGAGCGCCTCGACCTCGGTGGACACCACCGTCCACTCCACGGACGCGGCGGTGGTGACCATGGTGCGGGTGCGCGGGTGGAGATTGGCCAGGTCCTGGAAGTACGAGGACAGGCGCGGGCGCAGGCTCTTGGCCTTCCCGACGTAGATCACCCGGCGGTGCTCGTCGCGGAATTTGTAGACCCCCGGCGAGTCGGGGATCTGGCCCGGCTTGGGACGGTAACTGGAGGGGTCTGCCATGTCGCACAGCCTACTTGCGGGCACTGACAGCCGGGGTGCCCCGGGTGGGACACCCCGGCGGTGGAGCGGGTGTGCCGTGCGGGGGCCGGTTACGGCTGTTCGCGGCGGCGCAGGCGTACGACGGTGAAGCCGGCCAGGGCGAGGAGTGCGGCTCCGCCGGCGGCGGCCAGCGGGGCTGCGGGGGTGGCGCTCGCGGCGGGGGCCGGGGTGCCGTCCGGGGCTCCCTGGGCGTAGCCGCCCGCCTTGCCCTGCTGGGCGTAGGCGGTGCCGGGGAGCTTGTCGGCATAGGCGGCGCGGACACGCCCGGCGTAGGCGGCCAGGGTGGTGCCCCCGGCGCCGACGGCGCGGGTGGCGTCCGCGTCGAGGGGCAGGACGCGGGTGGTGTCGGCGACGTACCAGGCGTCGATCTGGGGCTCGCGGAAGACGGTGCCGCCGGGGAGCTTGCGGGCGCCTTCGGCGAAGTAGCGGGTCTCGTCGTCGCCGGTGGCGATGTTCACCACCTGCCACTTGCCCCGGAGCGGGGCGGTCCACAGGGAGGCCTTCTGACCGTCGGAGGCGACCGCGGTGGTGGCCATGAATTCGAGTTCGGCGATCCTGGCGCCGGGCCGGCCCGCGACGAACTCCGGGGAGAGCGTGTTGACCTCCACGGTTTCCCGCTGGACGCGGGGGGCGGCGGCGCCGCGGGTGAGGGCGCCGTCCCGGGCGAAGAAGCGCGCGAGGGTGTCGACGGTGGCGGGGGCGGCGGCCGCCTTGTGGGCCTCTGCCCTGGCGTTGCCCGCCGCGGGGTTGTCGGCGGCGGTGGCCTCGGCTGTGGCGCCGAGCAGCAGGGTGGCGGTGACGGCGGCGAGGGCGGCTGCTCTGAGGTGCGAGGCCGGTCCGAAGGGGGAGGTCATCGTCGTCACGCTCCGATCTTGTAGAGCGAGTGGGTCCAGGAGAAGGAGCTGTTGTTCACGTACCAGGCGTGCGAGGCCCAGTTGTAGCGGCTGCTGGTCTGCCACGGGTCGCCCCAGTAGACCCAGCTGCTGGCCGTGTCGTACCCGTAGATGACATGCATGTGGCCGCCGCCGCTCTGCCACTGGATGCGGGTCTCGATGGGTCGGTTGGCCGATATCTCGGTCTGCACGGTCGGGTAGCGCAGATAGCCGGTGACGTACGAGCCGGGGTTGATGCCCGCCCAGTCGAGGCCGTCCTGGACGTTGCCGAGGGTGGCCTGGTTGTTGGGGCAGGTGGTGCTCTGGCTGCGGTTGAAGGCGGCGTTGCAGAACTGGTTCTGGCTGTAGTTCCTGCCGAACCAGGTGGCGATGGTGTTGCCCGCCGCGGCCCAGCACCAGTTGGTCTTCTCCTGGGCCTGCATGGTGATGTTGAGGCGTTTGGCGGCGAGCAGCGGGGCCTGCTCGCCTGCTTGCCGGTCGTCCTGTACGGCGGCGGGGGCGACCGGGCCGGCACCGGGGACGGGTGCGGCCGTGGCTGTCGCCGTGGGGACGGCGAGCAGGGTGGCGGTGGCGAGTGCGGCCAGCGTGAGCCGTCTCTTGTGGGTCTTGCGCATCGCGGTTCCTCCCGTGGCGGGGGGTTGATGGAGGAGCGCGTCCGGACGCTGATGAGGAGCATCGGGTGTTGTCGAGTGCAGGTCAACACGCTTCAATGCGGAGTGACGCGGCGCTGTGAACGGAGTGACCGGGGTGTGAACGCCCGGTTCCCCGCCACCTGCCCGCTTCGCCCACGGCGGCAGGCCGGTCCGGTGTGCCGTCGTGAATGTTCACCGCCACCCAAGGAGCTGTGATGCGGCAGCACCCGTCGCCGGACGCCGGCCCTTTCGTACCGGGCGGGGAACCCCCCGCACCGGCCGGAACCGACCGGGCCCCCGCCGAGGCCGATCTCGAACTGCTGCTGCGCACCGGCCCGTTCCATCTGGCGCTGCGCGCCGCGCTGTCCCTGCGCGGGCTGCCGTTGCAGCGGGTGCAGCACCATCTGGCGGGGCGGGGGGTCAAGGTCGGGGTGACCAGCCTGAGTTACTGGCAGCAGGGGGCGCGGCGCCCGCAGCGTCCCGAATCGCTGCGCGCGGTGCGGGAGTTGGAGGCGGTGCTGAAGCTGCCCGCCGAGTCGTTGATCCGGTTGCTGGTGGCGGAGGGGCCGGGCGGGGAGGCGCAGCGGCCGGCCACCCGTTCCTACCGGGCGTTGGTGGAGGCGTCGGGGTCGGTGGAGCGGATCCTCGCGGAACTGGAGACTCCGCAGGACGGCGGGCTGCATACGGTCGGCCATCACGAGCGGGTACGGATCGGCGCCGACCGGGCGATGCTGGGCCGCGACTCGCAGCAGGTGGTGCGGGCCCACCGGGACGGCATCGACCGCTACCTCGCCATCCACCACGGCGACCCGGGGTGTGATCCGGCGCGGATCGCGGTGCGGGCCGGGGAGAACTGCCGTACCGGGCGGGTGCGTTGGCAGCGGGACACCGGGGTGGTGGTCGCGGAGCTGCTCTTCGACGCGCGACTGCGGGCCGGGGACACGTATCTCTTCGGGTACGGCTTCGAGGACGGCACCGGCGGTCCGAGCGGCGAGTACGTGCGCGGCTTCAGCTTCGCGGGCGGGCAGTACGTGCTCCAGGTCGCCTTCGACGAGGCGGCGCTGCCGGTGCGGTGCCGCCGCTTCGCCCAGGTGTCGGCGGGCGCGCCGAGGGTGGCGCGGCAGGACCTGACACTGAGCGGGCGGCACGGGACGGTGCACTTCGTGGAGCAGGGGGTGCGGCCGGGGATCCTGGGGGTGGACTGGGACTGGGACTGACCCGGCTGTGCGGTACGCCGCTCAGCGCCGGTGTCCCGCCCCCGGCCGGGGTTCGGGCGCCGGGGCCTCAGGCGTCCGGGCCGGCGACCAGCTTGCCGTCCTTGAGCTTGACCGGGACGGCGGGCAGCGGGGCGGTGGCCGGACCCTTGAGTGCCTGGCCGGTGGTGACGTCGAAGCGGCTGCCGTGGCAGGGGCAGTTGCCCTCGTTGGCCTCGACCTTGTCCAGTACGCAGCCCGCGTGGGTGCACTGGGCGCTGAACGCCTTGTACTCGCCCTTCTTGGGGCAGCTGACGACGAGGCGCTGCTCGCGGTACAGCTTGGCGCCGCCCACCGGCACGGCGGTGGCGTCGCCGAGGTCGACCGGGGCGGTCGGGGTCGGCGTCTCGGCGTGCCCGAGCTTGGACTCGGTGGAGCAGGCGGCCACGCCCAGTCCGGCCGCGCCGGCCAGTGCGGCGCCCTTGAGCACGGTGCGGCGGGGGGTGGGCTGGCCGGACATGGTGTCTCCAGTGGTACGAGGGCGGGGTGGGGCGGGTGGGGCAGCGACGGACCGGGGTCGACGATACCGGGGGCGTGGTGGGGGGTGACGCACCCGGTCCGGTGACGGGGCGGACCAGGGGCGGTGACCGGGCGGACCGGGCGCGGTGGGAACAGGTCCGCCCCCCTGGGTCGTGCCCCCGACGGGGCACCCCCAGGGGGGCGGATGCGGCCTCGAAGCGCTACCCGATCAGCGGGTCGTCTTCTTGGCGGTGGCCGAGGACTTGGCGGTGGCCACCTTCTTGGTGGCCGCCACCTTCTTCGCCGGAGCGGCCTTCTTGGCGGTGGCCGCCTTCTTCGCCGGGGCGGCCTTGGCGGGGGCGGCGGTACTGGCCGCCACCACCTTCCTGGCCGGGGCCTTCTTGGCCGGGGCCGTCTTCTTCGCCGTCGCCTTGCGGGCCGGGGCCTTCCTGCCGGCACCGGCTCCGGCCGTCCCCGCGTCGCTGATCCTGCTCGGATCCAGGATGTCGCGGAGGAACTTGCCGGTGTGGCTGGCGGCCACACCCGCGATCTCCTCCGGGGTGCCCTCGGCGACGACCAGGCCGCCGCCCTTTCCGCCCTCGGGGCCCATGTCGACGACCCAGTCGGCGGTCTTGATGACGTCGAGGTTGTGCTCGATGACGATCACCGAGTTGCCCTTCTCGACGAGGCCTTCGAGGATCTTGATCAGCTTGCTGATGTCCTCGAAGTGGAGGCCGGTGGTGGGCTCGTCGAGGATGTAGACGCTGCGGCCCGAGGACCGCTTCTGGAGCTCGGCGGCCAGCTTGACGCGCTGGGCCTCGCCACCGGAGAGGGTGGTGGCGGCCTGGCCCAGGCGGACGTAGCCGAGGCCGACCTCGTTGAGGGTGGCGAGGTAGCGGGCGATCGAGGTGACCGGTTCGAAGAAGGCGAGGGCCTCCTCGATCGGCAGGTTGAGCACCTCGGCGATGTTCTTGCCCTTGTAGTGGACTTCGAGGGTCTCGCGGTTGTAGCGGGCACCGTGACAGACCTCGCACGGGACGTAGACGTCCGGCAGGAAGTTCATCTCGATCTTGATGGTGCCGTCACCGGAGCAGTTCTCGCAGCGGCCGCCCTTGACGTTGAAGGAGAACCGGCCCTGCTGGTAGCCCCGGACCTTCGCCTCGGTGGTCTCCGCGAACAGCTTGCGGATCTTGTCGAAGACACCGGTGTAGGTGGCGGGGTTGGAGCGGGGGGTGCGGCCGATGGGTGACTGGTCGACGTGCACGACCTTGTCGAGGAGGTCATCGCCGGCGACCCGGGTGTGCCGGCCGGGGACGCTGCGCGCACCGTTCAGCTCACGGGCGAGGTGGGTGTAGAGGATGTCGTTGACCAGGGTGGACTTGCCGGAGCCGGAGACTCCGGTGACGGCGGTCAGGACGCCCAGGGGGAAGGAGACGTCGATGTCGCGGAGGTTGTTCTCGCGGGCGCCGTGGACGACCAGCTGACGGGCGGGGTCGACGGGGCGGCGTACCTCCGGGGTGGGGATGACGCGCTTGCCGGAGAGGTACTGGCCGGTGACCGACTCCTTGTTGGCCAGCAGGCCCTTCATGGAGCCGCTGTGCACGACGTTGCCGCCGTGCTCGCCCGCGCCCGGACCGATGTCGACGATCCAGTCGGCGACCTTCATGGTGTCCTCGTCGTGCTCGACCACGATGAGGGTGTTGCCCATGTCACGCAGCCGGACCAGCGTCTCGATGAGGCGGTGGTTGTCGCGCTGGTGCAGGCCGATGGAGGGTTCGTCGAGGACGTAGAGCACACCCACCAGACCGGAGCCGATCTGGGTGGCGAGCCGGATGCGCTGGGCCTCGCCGCCGGACAGCGAGCCGGCCGGACGGTTGAGGGAGAGGTAGTCCAGGCCGACGTCGACCAGGAACCGCAGCCGCTCGTTGACCTCCTTGAGGACCCGCTCGGCGATCGTCTTGTCGCGGTCGTTGAGGGTCAGCTGGGCGAGGAAGTCCGCACACTCGCTGATCGACATGGCGGAGACCTCGGCGATGGACTTGTCCATCACCGTGACCGCGAGGATCAGCGGCTTGAGGCGGGTGCCCTGACAGGTGGGGCAGGGCACCTCGCGCATGTACCCCTCGAAGCGCTCGCGGCTGGAGTCGCTGTCGGACTCGGAGTGCCGGCGCTTCACGAACGGGACCGCACCCTCGAAGGAGGTGGTGTAGGCGCGCTGGCGCCCGTACCGGTTGCGGTAGCGGACCTCGATCTGGGTCTTGTGACCGTGGAGGAGGGCCTTCCTGGCGCGCTGCGGGAGTCCCGCCCAGGCCATCTCGGTGCTGAAGCCCAGTTCGCTCGCCAGGGCGTTGATCAGGCGGGCGAAGTAGTCCTTGGTGTGGCCGTGCGACCAGGGGTGGATGGCGCCCTCGTCGAGGGACTTGTCCGGGTCGGGCACGATCAGCTCGGCGTCGACCTCCATCCGCGTACCGATGCCGGAGCAGTCGGGGCAGGCGCCGAAGGGCGAGTTGAAGGAGAACGAGCGCGGCTCCAGCTCCTCGAACGACAGGTCGTCGTAGGTGCAGTAGAGGTGCTCGGAGTACATCCGCTCGCGGTCCGGGTCGTCCGCGTCGAGGTCCACGAAGTCCAGGATCACCATGCCGCCGGCCAGCCCGAGGGCCGTCTCGACGGAGTCGGTGAGGCGGCGCTTGGCGCTCTCCTTCACCGTGAGGCGGTCGATGACCACCTCGATGGTGTGCTTCTCCTGCTTCTTGAGCGTGGGCGGCTCGGACAGCTGGATGGTCTCGCCGTCGACCCGGGCGCGGCTGTAGCCCTTGGTCTGGAGCTCGGCGAAGAGGTCGACGAACTCGCCCTTGCGCTCGCGGACCAGCGGGGAAAGCACCTGGAACCGGCTGCCCTCGGGCAGTTCGAGCACCTTGTCGACGATGGCCTGCGGGGACTGCCGGGAGATCGGGCGGCCGCACTCGGGGCAGTGCGGCTTGCCGATGCGGGCGAAGAGCAGGCGGAGGTAGTCGTAGACCTCGGTGATGGTGCCGACCGTCGAGCGCGGGTTGCGCGAAGTCGACTTCTGGTCGATGGAGACCGCCGGCGAGAGGCCCTCGATGAAGTCGACGTCCGGCTTGTCCATCTGACCGAGGAACTGCCGGGCGTACGAGGAGAGCGACTCGACGTAACGGCGCTGCCCCTCGGCGAAGATCGTGTCGAACGCGAGGGAGGACTTGCCCGACCCGGAGAGCCCCGTGAACACGATGAGGGAGTCGCGGGGAAGGTCGAGCGAGACGTTCTTGAGGTTGTGCTCGCGAGCGCCACGAACGATGAGACGGTCGGCCACGCCGGTCCGCACCTTTCTTGAGAGAGAAGCAGGGTGCCGGAAAGCAGGCTGCTGGGGGTTCACTACTGCGGGGAATCGCTGGTACTGCCGGGGAGCTGCTGGGGGTGTCACACGTGCACCGGACTGCCGGTCCGGACTGCTCGTCCAGACTGCCGGTCCGGATCGCGAGTCACGGTGCACCGTCCGTACAACGGTTTCCCGGGACTCGGATGTTCCCTTCGAGCGTATAGCACGCACATTCGATTAGAGGACGTTCGCCGCCTGCTTCACCCGAACGAGTGGCCCAGCCTTGCACGGCGGCCTATCGTCTGCCTCATGAATGATCATGTGCACGATCTGGCCCTGCTGAGCGACGCCACACACCGTCTGCTCGACGCCGCGGCCAAGCTGGACAACGCCGCCGTCGCCGAACCGTCACGGCTCCCCGGCTGGACCCGCGGTCATGTACTGGCTCACCTCGCCCGCAACGCCGACGCCCTGCTGAACGTCCTCGCAGGTCGCCCCATGTACGCGAGCGCCGAGACCCGGGACGGCGACATCGACCGCGACGCCCCGCGCCCCCTCGACGTGCAGCTGGCGGACGTACGTACGACCGCGGACGCCTTCGCGCGGGCGGCCGACGCGGACGCCGACTGGTCGCGGACCGTGGAGCTGCGCAACGGGATCACCGACGTGGCGTCCCGGGTGCCCTTCCGGCGGCTGATCGAGGTCGAGCTGCACCATGTCGACCTGGGGATCGGGTACGGCCTGGAGGATCTGCCCGAGGAGTTCACCGGGAGGGAGATCGCGTTCCTGGCGGACCGTTTCTCCGGCAATGCCGCGGTGGCCCCGACCACGCTGACCGCCGCCGACGGACGGCAGTGGAGCACCGGCTGCACGGACGGCGACGCGGTCACCGTGACGGGCGAGGCCGCTGATCTGCTCGGCTGGCTGGCGGGCCGCCGGGACCCAGCCGCACTGAACGCGTCCGGGGGCGCGCTGCCCGTACTCCCGCCGCTGTAGCTAGGCTGCCGGGTATGACGTACAGCGGAGCGGTGAAGGTCGGCGGACCTGCGGATGTGCACGAGCTCACGGACCTGATGATCTCCAAGGTCGCGGTCGGGTCCATGAACAACAACGCATATCTGCTGCGCTGCCGGTACACCGGCGAGCAGCTGCTGATCGACGCGGCCGCCGAGCCGCACACCCTGCTCCGGCTGATCGGAGACGACGGGATCATGTCCGTCGTCACCACCCACCAGCACGGTGACCACTGGCAGGCGCTCGCCGAGGTCGTGGCGGCCACCGGCGCGCGGACCTGCGCGGGGAAGTACGACGCCCAGGGCATCGCGGTCCCCACCGACGTACTGCTTCAGGACGGCGACACCGTCCGGGTCGGCCGCGTCGAGCTGACCGCACGGCACCTCACCGGGCACACCCCCGGCAGCATCGTGCTGATCTACGACGACCCGCACGGCCATCCGCACGTCTTCACCGGCGACTGCCTCTTCCCGGGCGGGGTGGGCAACACCTGGGGCGACCCGGCGGCGTTCGTGACACTGCTCGACGACGTACAGCACAAGCTGTTCGACCGGCTGCCCGACGAGTCCTGGGTCTACCCGGGGCACGGCGGCGACACCACGCTCGGCGACGAGCGGCCGAAGCTGGGCGAGTGGCGCGAGCGCGGCTGGTAGCGCTCCCGCGCCCAACGCGGGCCCTCAGCAGCCCGTGCGACCGGCCCTTGGCAGCCGTACGGCCGGGCCCTCCCGGTGGCAACCGTTCCGTGCGCATAGTGGGACGCACAGGGAGGGCCGAGTCGTGCAGAAGCCCCGAACCGCAACCGCCGTGTCACTGACTGCCGTACCACTGTTGGCAGTTGCCCTGTTCCTCTCCGGCTGCACGTCGGCCGCGGACCCGCCGCGGGGCCCGGCCCCGACGAGCCCCGGCAGCGTCATGGGCGCGGTGGACAGGGGCAAGCTGAAGTCGTTGCGCAAGGTGGACGACCATCCGCTGTGGGTGATGCGGTACGACGGGACGTACGACAGGCTCCAGGAGGTGCGCCCGCCGACCGTGCCGCCGGACGCGGGGTTCGGCTGCTCGCTCTTCTTCGCGTACGGGAACAGCAAGGACCCGCAGTTCGCGCGGAACTTCGACTGGCAGCACGGCCCGGCACTGGTGCTGTTCACCGCGCCTCCGGACGGATACGCGTCGGTGTCGGTGGTCGACACCACCTATCTCGGAGTCCGCTCCGACGCCGACTTCCGTGCGGAGCGCACCAGGAAGGGGCTGCTCCAGGCCCCGTTGCTGCCCTTCGACGGGATGAACGCCAGGGGGCTCGCGGTCGGATTCGCCTCCGTCGACCGGGCGGACGGGCCCAAGTCCGGGCGGAAGGTGGGCAGTACGCGCATCGTGCGGATCATCCTCGACCGGGCCGCCACCGTCGGCGAGGCCCTCAGGCTCTTCGACGACTACGAGATCGACTTCACCGACAGCCCTCCGCTGCACTACTTCCTCGCGGACCGCGAGGGCGACTCGGCCGTGGTCGAACTGGCCGGCGGGAGGATCAAGGTCGCCGAGCGCGGCCGGAAGCCGTGGAACGGTGCGGTCAACTTCACCTTCGCCGACACCCCGGCAGCCGAGCGCCTCAAGGACTGGCGCTACAAGGCGGCGACCGGGGTTCTCGACGGAGCGAAGGGCGTCCTCAACACCGGGCAGTCGGTGGATCTGCTGCGGACGGTCGCCCAGCAGCACACCCAGTGGTCGGTGGTCTACGGCATGACGAGCGGCAAGGTCACCCTGGTGACCGGGCAGCGCTGGCAGACCCGCCACACCTTCCAGTTGCCCATGGGGTGAGGGCCACGAGGGGTACTGGAGTGATCTTCGTCGGCGCGTCGGTACGACTAGTGGAGTACGCCACTTGAGGCGGCGGCCGGTGGGGTATCGAGGGCCGCATGCATGCTTCAGGATCACCGGGCCCGCCGGTGGAAACCACCGCCCCTCCCACACCCACCGCCCCTCGGGTACCCGCCGCCCCTCCCGCACCCACCGCCCCCTCTATGCTCCGCCTCGCGACCGCCTCCCTCGCCGGGACCGCCATCGAGTTCTACGACTTCGCGCTCTACGGGACCGCCGCCGCCCTGGTCCTCGGGCCGCTCTTCTTCCCGTCCTTCTCGCCGCTCGCCGGCACCCTCGCCGCCTTCGGCACCTTCGGTGTCGGCTTTCTGGCCCGTCCGATCGGTGCTGTTCTCTTCGGACACATCGGCGATCGCTACGGCCGGCGTCCTGTTCTCTTCCTGTCGTTGATCCTGACCGGGGCGGCCACGGTCGCGGTCGGCTGTCTGCCCACGTACGCCTCGCTCGGCATCCTCGCGCCGGTCCTGCTGCTCCTGCTCCGCTTCCTCCAGGGGCTCGGCCTGGGCGGCGAGTGGGGCGGGGCGGTGCTGCTGACCGCCGAGCACGCGCCCGCCAACCGCCGTGCGCTGTGGGCGAGTTTCCCGCAGACGGGTCCCTCGATCGGATTCCTGCTGGCCAATGGCGTGATGCTGGCGATGTCGGCGCTGCTGACCGATGCGCAGTTCAGCGCGTGGGGGTGGCGGGTGCCGTTCTGGTTCGCGGGGGTGCTGGCGGTTGCCGGTTTGCTGTTGCGTACGTCGCTGGAGGAGACACCGGACTTCAGGCGGCTGGCGGAGCAGGACGAGCGGTCCGGGGCGCCGTTCGCCGAGATCGTGCGCGGGCACTGGCGGCTGGTCCTGCTGACGGCCGGCGCGCTCTCCCTCGGATATGCGCTGGTCTACACGATGTCGACCTGGGCGCTGGCCCACGGGACGGAGAAGCTCGGCGTGGACCGGACGGTGATGCTCGGCTGCATCATGGCTGCGGTGTTCCTGAAGGGGCCGCTGATTCCTCTGGCCGCGATGCTCGGCGACCGGTTCGGGCGGCGGCCGATGTGTCTGACGGGGTGTGCGATCAGTGCGCTGTGGGTCTTCCCGATGATCGCGCTGCTCTCGACCGCCGAGCCCGTCTGGATGTTCCTCGGATTCCTCGGCGGGGCGCTGTCGTTCGCGGCGATGTTCTCGGTGGTCGGTGCCTATCTGCCGGAGCTGTACGAGCCGCGGGTGCGGTGCACGGGGGCGGCCGTGGGCTACAACCTGGCAGGGGTGCTCGGCGGTGCGCTGACCCCGATCATCGCGACGGCCCTGTCGCAGGGCGCGGGGCCGCCATGGGGTGTGGCCGGGTATCTGACGGGGATGGCGGTGCTCAGCCTGGGGTGCTTCGCACTCCTGCCGGAGACCAGGCCGGTGGCGGCCCGCGCGGTCGGGGCGGGCGCGGCACCGGCCTGAGCGACGTACCGTTGAAGCCCTTCCGGCGTACCTCTGAGGCCTCGCCGACGCCCCCCAAGCCGCAGCAACGTACCCCTGAAACCTTCCGGGGCGACTTTCATGCCGCCGCCACAGTGTGGCAACGACCGGGCGCCACGATGGACGGGAGGCAGCGGGGCCCTCCCCCGCTGCCGGTCAACTCCCTTGATCAGTAGGTCCGTTCATTGCGCCCGGAGGAGTACGCCCATGACCGCCAGCATTCTCAGCTCCCTCGACGTCACCCCGATATCCGGCCGGATCGGCGCCGTCGTCAGCGGCGTCAGGCTCTCCGGCGACCTGCCGGAGGCGACGCTGACCGCCGTCGAGGAAGCCCTCCACACCCACAAGGTGATCTTCTTCCGGGGCCAGGACCACCTCGACGACGCCACCCACGAGGAGTTCGCGCGCCGGCTCGGCCACCCTGTCTCGCACCCGACCGTGCCGTCCGCCGACGGGCGGTACGTCTTCGAGCTGGACGCCACCAAGGGGGTGCGCGCCAACCAGTGGCACACGGACGTCACCTTCGTACCGGCGTATCCCAAGGCGTCGGTCCTGCGTGCGCTGGAGATCCCGGCGCGCGGCGGGCACACGGTCTGGGCGAACACGGCGGCGGCGTACGACGATCTGCCGGTGCCGCTGCGGACGCTCGCGGACTCGCTGCACGCCGTGCACAGCAACGACTACGACTACGCGGAGCGGATCGGGCACCGGGGGCCGGGCGGGGCCGACGGCGGCGAGGTCGCGCAGTTGTTCCGGCAGGTCTTCGTGTCGACGAAGTTCCGCACCGAGCACCCGGTGGTGCGGGTCCACCCGGTGACCGGCGAGCGCACCCTGCTGCTGGGCAACTTCGTCCAGCGCATCGCGGGGCTGCCGACGGCGGACAGCCGGGCGCTGATCGACCTGTTCCAGCGGTACATCGAACGCCCGGAGAACCTGGTGCGCTGGCAGTGGCAGGTCGGTGACGTGGCGATCTGGGACAACCGGGCCACCCAGCACTACGCGGTCAACGACTACGACGACCAGCCGCGGGTGGTCCGCCGGATCACCCTCGACGGTGATGTCCCGGCGGGCGTGGACGGTTTCCGCTCGGTGCTGCTGGAGCCTGCCGAGGCGCCCCGGGTGCCCGGCCTGGTACCGGCGGACGAACTGGAGCGGGAGGGGCGCTGAGCACCTACGACGGCGGCGGCGTACGGCACAGTGCCGTACGCCGCCGCCGTGCGGGGCAGGGTCAGGAGTCGATCGGCGTCTTGTCCTGCGCGGCGGCGGCCTCCGCCGCCTCCCGCTTCTTGTTGGCCATAAGGCTGGTGATCGTCGTGATGACGAGGACACCGCCGATGACGGCGAGCGAGGTCGCGATGGAGATCTCGGGGACGCCCACACCGGACTCGTGCAGGGCGTGCAGCACCAGCTTGACGCCGATGAAGCCGAGGATGACGGACAGGCCGTAGCTCAGGTGGACCAGCTTCTTGAGCAGGCCACCGATCAGGAAGTACAGCTGTCGCAGACCCATCAGCGCGAACGCGTTCGCGGTGAAGACGATGTACGGGTCCTGGGTGAGGCCGAAGATCGCGGGGATGGAGTCCACCGCGAACAGCAGGTCGGTCATGCCGATGGCGAGCATCACGACCATCAGCGGAGTCATGATCCGCTTGCCGTTCTTCTGAATGAAGAGCTTGGTGCCGTGGTACTTGTCGTCGACGCCGAACTTGGCCTCGATCTTCTTGAGGAGACGGTTCTCCTCGAAGTCGTCCTCCTCCTCGCCGGCCCGCGCCTCCTGGATGAGCTTCCAGGCGGTGTAGAGCAGGAACGCACCGAAGATGTAGAAGATCCACGAGAAGTTCGCGATGACCGCGGCGCCGGCCGCGATGAAGATTCCTCGCAGCACCAGGGCGATCAGCACACCGATCAGCAGCACCCGCTGCTGGAGGTGGGAGGGCACCGAGAACTTCGCCATGATCAGTACGAAGACGAAGAGGTTGTCGACGCTGAGCGATTTCTCGGTGACGAAGCCCGCGAAGAACTCCGCGGACGCCTGTCCCGTGCCGAACAGCATCAGGCCGAAACCGAAGAGGACGGCCAGGGTGATCCAGACGACCGTCCAGATTCCGGCTTCCTTGATCGATACGTCGTGGGGCTTGCGCCCGATGAAGAAGTCGACACCGATCAGGGCGGCGAGCCCCAGGATGGTGAAGACCCACATGCTCGTTGAAACGTCCACTGCGCCTCCGGCAGATAGCTACGGCAACTCAATCAGCGTCGTCGCTGCCGGAGGTCTCTTCCACCCGAGCCGCTCAGTGGCGGGCGTCGGGCCGATGCCCCGGGACCGATGGCGGTCCGTATTGACGGGTACATCGCAGGCCGGGAGTACTCCCCTCCGATCCACCGAGAGTACAGGAAGTACCAAGAAAAGGTAAAGGGGCACTCGACATTTTGATTAAGTGCGCAGGTCAGGCTGCCTTTACTGGTCCTTGGGAAAGGGCTGGAACGGTCAGCGGCCGAGAGCCCTCCGGGCGGCGGCCACCTGGCTGAGCACGTTCCACAGCACCTGACTGCCGGGCGGGGCGAGCAGCGGCTCGTACGTCCATGCGTGTCCGACCCACGGATCGGCGAGGTGCTGGTCGGGCACCGGCGTCAGTCGCAGCAGCGAACGCCACAGCGGGTCGAGCACCGGGCCGTAGGCGCTGGCCTCCTCGCGGTCGGCCACCATCATCAGATGGACGCCGACCGACGGGCCCTCGTCCGCGAGGTAGCGGAGCTGGGTGACCGCCCGGTCGTCGAAGCCGTGCGGGAAGTCATTGACGATGAGGAGCTGCTCGGCGGTGTCCAGGTGCGGGGGCAGCGCGTCGGACGCACCCGCCCTGATCGCCATCTGGACCAGGTCCACCCGCTCGGTGAGCTTCCCCAGCACGCTCTGGACGCCCTGGGCACCGGCCGCCGGGGGCTCGGCGAGCGCACCGGACTTGACCAGCGGAGCGAGGGCGGCGTGGGCGGAGCCGGCAGGGTCGATGACGTGGACGGTGAACTCACCGGCCGGGTACGCCCCGAGGAGGCGGGCGGCGTGGGCGACGGCGGTGTCCATGGACTGGCGGCGCAGCTGGTCGGTGTCCATCATCATCGCGGCCTCGGAACCGGTGCGTCCGCTGTCGATCCACAGGCCTCGCTCCAGCGGCAGCCGGACCAGGAGGGGGATGTGCAGGTCGGGGCGCTCGGGGAGGTGGAGGTCGCCGATGCGCAGGGCCATCGGGATCTCCATCGGGACCCGGTAGGAATGCCAGGCCGGGGTGTCCCAGCGGGCGAAGGACGGGGGCAGGGCGGGCTCCACGACCTCGGACTCGGCGAGCAGCTGGGCCAGGTCGCGGTCCATGACCGCGCGGGCCTGCTCGATGAGCTGGTCGCGCTTGGCGCGGGCCTGCTCGCGGGCGAGGTCGCCGGTGCCGCCGATGCGGCTGCGGGGGTCGTCGAGGACCTTGTCCAGCTCCTGCTCCATCCGGGACTCGGCGAAGTCGACGGCGCTGCGGTAGGCGGCGGCAGTCCGGGCCAGGTCTTCGAACATGCTCCAGACCTGGTTGTACAGCCGCTCCTCCAGGGACCATCCGGCGGCGTCACCCGCGACGGGGCGGGCCGGTTGGCCGGGCTCGGCGGGGGGCGCGGGGTCCGGGCGGGCGGGGGGTGCGGGCGGGGGCGCGGGGGTGGCTGCGGGAGGCGTGGGGGCTTTGCGGCGGGGGTGGCTGTAGTTGACGGGGCCGGAGGGGGCGGGGCTCGGGGTGACGGGAGTGGGGCTCGGGGAGGCCGGATCCGAGGTGACAGGGGTGTGGGTTTCCGGCGCCGGGGCGGGGGGCTGCGCGGGGAGGCCCTGGGGGGTGGTGGGGGTGGCCGGGGCGGTGGTGCCGGTGGGTGGGGTGGGGCCGGTGGGTGCGGCGGGGTCGCCGGCTGTGCGGTTGCCGCGTCCCGCGTCCTGGCGGGCCGGGTGGCGGGTCCTGTCGCCCTCGGCGGTACGGGGAGGGGGCGGCGCCACCGAACGGGCCAGCCCGCGGCCGACGGCCTCCTGAATGGTGGCGGCCAGCTCCCCGGCCTGCCCGAGGCCCTGGTCGGCGAGCATCTCGGCGAGCCCGCCGGCGTACCCCTGGCCGACGGCACGCACCTTCCAGGCGTCGCCGCGCCGGTACAGCTCCAGGGCGACCACGGCGGACTCCGCGTCCAGGCCGGTGAGGGTGAAGGTGGCGACCTCGGTGCCGTCCAGGCCGGTGACGGCGACGAAGGGGGCGGCGACCGCGCCGAAGTGGGCGGGGCCCACGGTGGCCGGGAGGGCGAGCAGTACGTTCACCCGGTGCACGTCCTCGGGCAGCGCGCCCAGGTCGACGGCGAGCCGGTGGTCGGCGGCGGCCTGCCGGGAGACTTCGAGGCCGGGCAACTGGGGGGTGCCCGGGTGGGCCACCCACTCCACGCCCCGTACGGTGCCCCGCTCGTCGCCGAGGGTGGCTCCGGCGACGACCGGCTGACCGGCCGAGACCCGGATCTCCAAACGGGCCTGGGGCAAGGGGTGGTTCTGACCCCGGACCAGTTCGGCCGTCATCGTCTGTCTCCCCCACGTCGATGTATCGGTCAGCGGTGCTGGTGATGCAGTTGCAGCTCCCGGCGGCCTGCTGCCTCCGGGAGCTGCGGTGGTGCGTCGTGCCGTACTGCGGTGGAACCGTGCGGTCCGGTTGCTTACAGGTGCGGCAGGATCGACGGCATCAGGTCCTGGAAGGTGCGCCCGTTGGCCGGGTTGCCGAGGGCCGTCATCTGCCAGCCGGCGCCCGCGCGGCTCACCTTGGCCATGATCTGCGCGGTGTACTGACCGCCGCCGTCCAGCGTGTAGCGGGCCAGCTCCTGGCCGTTGGTCTCGTCCACGATGCGGCAGAACGCGTTCTGCACTTCCTGGAAGGTCTGCCCGGTGAAGGAGTTCACCGTGAAGACGATCTGGTCGATGTGCACCGGGACGCGCTGCAGGTCGACCAGGATCGACTCGTCGTCGCCGCCCTGGCCCGCGCCGCCGACCAGGTTGTCGCCGGTGTGCTTGACCGAACCGTCGTCGCTGACCAGGTGACGGAAGAACACGACGTCCACCGGCTGCTTGTCCGCGAACAGGACCGCCGACGCGTCGAGGTCGATCTCCTGGGTGCGCTTGCCGAACAGACCACGACGCGGCGCCGCCTGCCAGCCGAGCCCCATCCGCACCGCGGTCAGGGTTCCCCCGTCGCTCTTCTGCAGGCTGATGGCCTGGCCCTTGGTCATGTTGACCGTCACGCGCTACCCCTCTCCACAAACCCCAGCACCGCCCGTGTGTGCGGTTGTGCAGCACCCTACGCAGTTCCGTGCAGGGGGTCGCAACCCCGGTGCGTTTTGTGTCGTTCCTGCAACACTCCACGGCAACACTCCACGGCAACGCTCCCCGGCGCGCGGCCGTCGCCCGCACCGGGGCGCCCCCGGCCCGCCCGTTACACCTGTCCCGCCTCCCTCATCTGCCGCAGCTCCTTCTTGAGTTCGCCGACCTCGTCGCGCAGCCGGGCCGCCACCTCGAACTGGAGCTCCGCGGCCGCCGCCCGCATCCGTGCGGTCATCTCCTCGATCTGCTCGGCCAGTTGGGCCGCCGGGCGGTCGGTGAGGACCGGTTCGCCCTTCTTGCCCTTCGCCGCCTTGCCGCCGAGCGCGGGGACCGGCGCCTTGGCGTCCTTGCCGGTCTTGGGCTTGCGGTAGTCGGTGCCCAGCAGCTGCTCGGTGTCGACCTCCTCGCGGGCGATCGTCGCGACGATGTCGTTGATCTTCTTGCGGAGCGGCTGCGGGTCGATGCCGTGTTCCTTGTTGTACGCGACCTGCTTCTCCCGGCGGCGGTTGGTCTCGTCAATGGCCTTGGCCATGGCGGGGGTGACCGTGTCGGCGTACATGTGGACCTGGCCGGAGACGTTGCGTGCCGCGCGGCCGATGGTCTGGATCAGCGAGGTGCCCGAGCGCAGGAAGCCCTGCTTGTCGGCGTCCAGGATGGCGACCAGGGACACCTCGGGCAGGTCGAGGCCCTCGCGGAGCAGGTTGATGCCGACCAGTACGTCGTACTCACCGGCGCGCAGCTCGCGCAGCAGCTCGATGCGGCGCAGGGTGTCGACGTCGCTGTGCAGATACCGCACCTGGATGCCCAGTTCGAGGAAGTACTCGGTGAGGTCCTCGGACATCTTCTTGGTGAGCGTGGTGACCAGGACGCGCTCGTCGCGCTCGGTGCGCAGCCGGATCTCGTGCACCAGGTCGTCGATCTGGCCCTCGGTCGGCTTGACGATGACCTCGGGGTCGATGAGGCCGGTGGGGCGGATGATCTGCTCGACGAAGCCGTCGCCGCGGGAGAGTTCGTACGTCCCGGGGGTCGCCGACAGATAGACGGTCTGGCCGATCCGCTTCTGGAACTCCTCCCACTTCAACGGGCGGTTGTCCATCGCGGACGGCAGCCGGAAGCCGTGGTCGACCAGGGTCCGCTTGCGGGAGGCGTCACCCTCGTACATCGCGCCGATCTGCGGGACGGTGACGTGCGACTCGTCGAGGACCAGCAGGAAGTCCTCGGGGAAGTAGTCGAGCAGGGTGTGCGGGGCGGTGCCGGGCTCGCGGCCGTCGAAGTGCATCGAGTAGTTCTCGATGCCGGAGCAGCTGCCGATCTCGCGGAGCATTTCCAGGTCGTACGTGGTGCGCATGCGCAGCCGCTGGGCCTCCAGCATCTTGCCCTGCTTCTCCAGCTCGGCCAGGCGGTCGGCCAGCTCCTTCTCGATGCCGTTGACCGCCTTCTCCATGCGCTCGGGGCCGGCAACGTAGTGCGAGGCGGGGAAGACGTAGAGGCTGCTCTCCTCGCTGATGACCTCGCCGGTGAGCGGGTGCAGCGTGGACAGTGCCTCGATCTCGTCGCCGAACATCTCGATGCGGACGGCCAGCTCTTCGTAGACCGGGAAGATCTCGATGGTGTCGCCGCGCACCCGGAAGGTGCCGCGGGCGAACGCCATGTCGTTGCGGCTGTACTGGATGTCGACGAAGCGGCGCAGCAGGGCGTCGCGGTCGATCTCCTCGCCGACCTTGAGGGTGACCATGCGGTCCACGTACTCCTGCGGCGTACCCAGGCCGTAGATGCAGGAGACGGAGGCGACCACGATGACGTCGCGGCGGGTGAGCAGCGAGTTGGTCGCGGAGTGCCGCAGCCGCTCGACCTCCTCGTTGATGGAGGAGTCCTTCTCGATGTAGGTGTCGGACTGGGGGACGTACGCCTCGGGCTGGTAGTAGTCGTAATAGGAGACGAAATACTCGACCGCGTTGTTCGGGAGCAGCTCACGGAACTCGTTGGCGAGCTGGGCGGCGAGGGTCTTGTTGGGCGCCATGACGAGCGTGGGGCGCTGGAGCTTCTCGATCATCCAGGCGGTCGTTGCCGACTTGCCCGTGCCGGTCGCGCCCAGCAGGACGACATCCTTCTCGCCTGCGCGAATGCGCTTCTCCAGCTCGGCGATGGCCGCCGGCTGGTCACCGCTGGGCTGGTAGGGGCTGACGACCTCGAAGGGCGCCACCGTACGTTCGATCTTGGAAACGGGCCGCATGCAACCACCGTACGACCCACCACTGACACTCACCGTGCGATCGCCGCTTCGGAGGCCCGGAGAGGGGCCCGGGACGGGGTACGGGCCGAACGCCTGATTTGTACCGGATCAGTCACGGAACGTGTTCACATCTCTTGACACATCGTTCACCGCTTGGCCATTCTTCGCCTGTTCCTCAGTGGTGCGCGGCTGTCACGCTCGGCGCGGCCATGACATTCCGCGCAAGGAGAACCACCGTGCCCACCACCACGCTGCGTCGTGCTGCCGCCACCTCCCTGACCGCTCTGCTGGGCGGGGCCGCCGCGCTGGCCCTGCCCGCCACGGCGCAGGCGGCGCCCGCTCCCGCCGCGCCTCGTGCCGCCGCCGCGCCCGCCCCCGCCGCCGGGGGGCCGACGATCATCCGCCGACCGGTCGTGATCGCCCACCGGGGAGCCGCGGGGCAGGCGCCGGAGAACACCCTGGCCGCCGTCGACAGGGCGGACGCGCTCGGCTTTGACTGGGTGGAGAACGACGTCCAGCGCACCAAGGACGGCGAGCTGGTGATCGTCCACGACGACTCCCTGGCGCGCACCACCAACGTGGAGGAGCTGTTCCCGGACCGCGCTCCGTGGAAGATCAAGGACTTCACCGCGGCGGAGATCCGCACGCTGGACGCGGGCAGCTGGTTCGGCCCCGCGTTCGCGGGCGCCCGGGTGCCGACGCTGAAGGAGTACGTGAACCGGGTGGACCGGAACCATCAGAAGATGCTGATGGAGGTCAAGAACCCGGAGCTCTACCCGGGCATCGAGAAGAACATCGCCGACGTGCTGGACCAGGAGGGCTGGCTGGACCGGTCGCACGTGCTCTACAAGCTGGTGATGCAGAGCTTCAGCGCCGACAGCGTGCGGACCTTCCACGGGCTGCGGCCCGAGGTGACCACCGGGTTCCTCGGTACGCCCGCCCTCGCCGACCTGCCCCAGTACGCGGCGTTCACCGACCAGATCAACCCGCAGCACGGGACCATCAACGCGGCCTTCGTGAAGGCCGTGCACAGTCTCCGGGGCCCGCAGGGGAAGGTGCTCCAGGTGAACACCTGGACGGTCGACGACGCGGTGAACACCAAGAAGGTCTGGGACTACAAGGTGGACGGCATCATCAGCAACAAGCCGGATGTCGTACGCGAGGCCATGCGCCAGCCGTAGGGGCAGCCCTGACCCACCCCACCGGCCCTGAACTGCAAGAACCCGGCGTTCAGGGGCCGTTGTCAGTGGTCGGTCGTACCGTGGGAGGCGTGAACAGCAACCCGCCTGGTGCAGGCATCGTCGAGTGGGCCGTCGTCGGCAGTGACATCGGCCCGCTCCTGCTGGCCGCGACCGGGACGGGCCTGGTGAGCGTGGCCTTCCACGCGGACGCCCGGGTCCGCGAGAAGGCCCTGATGCAACTGGCGGCCCGTCTGGGGGCCGAGCCCGTCGAGGTGCTGGACCCGATATCCGGTGCGGGCCGGCTGGCGGAACCGGCCAGGCAGCTCGACGCCTACTTCGCGGGCGCGCTGCGGGAGTTCACCCTCCCGCTGGACTGGTCGCTGACCACCGGCTTCCACCGCAGGGTCCTCCACGAACTCGACGACTCGGTGCCGTACGGAAGCGTGGTCGGGTACGGCGACCTGGCCCGCCGGGTCGGTGAGCCGGGCGCGGCCCAGGCGGTCGGCGCGGCGATGGGCGCGAACCCGCTGCCGATCGTCGTGCCCTGTCACCGGGTGGTGGAGAGCGACGGCGGACTCGGCGGGTTCGGCGGCGGGCTGGAGACCAAGCGGGTGCTGCTGGCACTGGAGGGGGTGCTGCCCCAGCCGCTTTTCTGACACGGCTCTTCGCGGCCGTGCCCGTGCACCGGCGGCCGCTCCCCTCAAGCCGCCCTTCCGCGGTCCTCGCCGCCCGTGCCGCCGTACGCCCCGCAAACCCCGTGTCGCCCGCTCGGGGCCTGCTGGCACACTGCGGCGGTGACGACTACCCCTGACTCCTCACGACGGGCCGCAGCCATGACGCCCCACGACGACGGCCGGAACGACCGGGAGGCACCGGACAGCGCGGACAGCCCGGGCACCCGGGCCACGGACCGCTCCGCCGGCTCCGCCGAGGAAGCCGCCATGCCCGCTCCCGACGCCGCCGCCCTCGCGACCGACCTCGCGGACGCGCCGGTCTCCGCCGAGGCGCTGCCCGCGCTTCAGCGACGTACCACCGCGGTGCTCATCGCCAGCCAGATACTCGGCGGGCTCGGGGTGCCGATCGGTATCGCGCTGGCTCCCGTACTGGCCACCGAGATCAGTGGCACCGAGGCGCTCTCCGGGCTCGCGCCGACCGCGTCCGTGGTGGGCACGGCGCTGCTCTCGGTGCCGCTCGCCTCGCTGATGACCTCGCGCGGACGGCGTCCCGGACTGGTCCTGGCGTATCTGATCGGCGCGTTCGGAGCGGCGTTCGTGGTACTCGCCGCGATGCTGGACAGCTTCCCGCTGCTGCTGGTCGGCATGGCCGGGTTCGGCGCGGCGTCGTCCGCCAATCTCCAGGCCAGGTTCGCCGCCGCCGACCTGGCCGCACCCGACCGCAGGGCGCGGGCCATCTCGACGGTGGTCTGGGCGACCACCATCGGCGCGGTCCTCGGCCCGAACATCGCGGCCCCGGCCGGACGCGTCTTCTCCGGCACCTCCATACCCGTGACGGCGGCCCCGTTTCTGTGGGCCGCCGTCATCTTCCTGCTCACCGGTGTGATCGTCGCGGTGCTGCTGCGCCCCGACCCGCTGCTCACCGCGCGGGCGCTGGCCCCCAAGGAGGAGCAGTCGGCGGCGGGCCGTTCGCTGCGGGCGGGCATCGCCGCGGTGAAGGCGTCCCCGCGCGCCCGGCTCGCCCTGGTGACGGTGGCCGTCACCCACACCGCCATGGTCTCGATCATGACCATGACCCCCGTCCACCTGGGCCACCACGGTGCCGGGCTGCAACTGGTCGGTCTGGTCATCAGCGGGCACATCGCCGGCATGTACGCGTTCTCGCCGGTGATGGGCTGGCTCGCGGACCGGCTCGGCCGGCTGTCGGTGATCGGCCTGGCGGCGGGACTGCTGTCCGTGGCCGCCCTGCTCGCGGGCACCTCCGGCGGCAGCCACGGGCAGACCGCCGCCGGGCTCTTCGTCCTCGGCCTCGGCTGGTCGGCCGGGCTGGTCGCGGGTTCCGCGCTGCTCACGGACTCCGTGCCGCAGCCCGCCCGCGCCGCCGTGCAGGGCCTGTCCGACCTGACGATGAACTCGGCGGCCGGTATCGGTGGCGCGGCGGCCGGACTGATCGTCGCGCAGGCGGGCTACGGCTGGCTGAACGCGGCCGGCGCCCTCCTGCTGCTGCCGATGGCCGCACTGGCCCTCTTTACCGCACGCACCTCCCCGGCTCCTGCCAAGGACTGAGCCGTCGGGGGCTTCGGAAACCTCGGGCGCCTCGGGTACCGCAGGTGCCCGATGAACTCCAGTAACCCCAAGCACTCCCAGGAACCCCAAGGTCCTCAGAGGCTGATGTGGTACGCCTTGCGCAGCGTCTCGTGCACCGTCCACGTCGTACGGTCGCCCTCGCGCAGCACACAGGCGTCGCCCGGACCGATCTCCAGGGTCGCGCCACCCTCCACCTCGACGGTGGCGCGCCCGCTGACCACCACGAACAGCTCGTTGGCCTCGGTGTCGGTCACCACACCCGGCGTGATCTGCCAGATTCCGCGCAGTTGCTTGCCGTCCGGGGACTCCCAGAGCACCTTGCCGGTGACCTCGGGGCTGCCGGAGACGATCTGCTCGGGGTCGAGCGGCTCGGCCTCCAGTTCGGCATCCGGAATGTGTACGGCGAAGGAGGCCGGAGCGGCGTCGGGAACAGCGGCAGCTTGATCAATTGTCGTCATGGCCGGTCACCTTAGCGAGCACTTCCGGTCGGTCAGCGGGCACCCTCGGTCAGGTGTGCCGCGAGGTGGTCGAAGAAGCCGTTCCAGCCCGCCTCCGCCTCCGCGTACCGGTCCGCGGTGAGGTTTCCGCCGATCTGCTGGAAGGGCATCGCGGTCCGCCCGTCCCCCAGGTCGTCGAAGGCGGCGGTGACCAGTTCACCCTCGGCCCCGTCGTCCGAGCTGTGGTCGGCGAGTGTGAACATCAGCCGTTGCGGACGTACCACCTCCTGGTACTCACCCCAGAAGGGCAGCTCCGCACCATCAGCGGTGATCATCGTCGCGTGCCACGCACCGCCCGGCCTGACGTCCAGGAGCACCTTGTCCAGCGGGACGTCGAGGGCGGCCCCGAACCAGGTGGCGAACCGTTCCGGCTGTGTCCATGCCTCATACACCCGCTCCCTCGGTGCGTCGAGGACGCGGCTGAGGTCGATGCCCGACGTACTGGCCATGGTGGTGTCCCTTCCGGCCCACGTGCGGACGCCCGTCGCCTCTCGCCCCGTGCACCTCAGATGCTCGTCGAGCAGGACGCAACCGGCAATCGCGGCGGCGCGTGCTCCG
Organism: Streptomyces sp. NPDC051561; assembly: GCF_044454195.1. Taxonomy (NCBI): domain Bacteria; kingdom Bacillati; phylum Actinomycetota; class Actinomycetes; order Kitasatosporales; family Streptomycetaceae; genus Streptomyces; species Streptomyces sp. NPDC051561. The sequence continues at coordinate 35,693 of NZ_JBITDM010000017.1, forward strand.
GCGTACGACGGGCAGAGGTAATGGCACAAGCCTCTACAGGGAGCTGCAGCCATGGAGATCTCCGGCATCATCAGCGCAGTCGTGATCGGCATCATCATCGGCATACTGGGTCGGCTCGTGGTCCCCGGCCGCCAGCGCATCGGCATCCTGTGGACCATCGCGGTGGGCATCATCGCGGCACTGGCGGGCGCGGCGATCGCCGAGGCCTTCGGGGTGAACGACACCAAGGGCGTCGACTGGATCGAGTGGCTGATCCAGATCGCTCTCGCCGCACTGGGCGTCGCCGCACTGGACCGCTTCAAGGCCAACGGGCGCAGCCGGAGCCGCAGCCACCGGTAACGCCGAAGGCCCGTCCTGCCTTCTCCGGCTCAACGGCTCATCAGCCGCCCGAATCCATCCCGATCCCCAAATCCATCCCGCTCCCCTCACTCATCCGGATCCCCGCACTCGTCCCCATCCCCGCGAAGTGCTCGCTGCGCGCACGCTGGCCGGTTTCCTCTCCCGGGTGCAGACTCCACAGCGCGAACGGTCCACGACACGCGCGTACGAGTCGAAGGGACGGGTGCGCCATGAGCGCAGCGGGCACGAGCACGGGGAGTACCGGAACGGGCAGGTCAACCAGCGGCGGAAACCGGGCAGTCGCGTACCTCAAGCCAGGAGCGGTCGAGGTCAGGAGCATCGACTACCCGGCGCTGGAACTCCGGGACGGCCCCGGCGTCGCCCCCGGCAACGTCGGCCGCGTCTGCCGGCACGGGGTGATCCTCAAGGTCCTCGCCACCAACATCTGCGGCAGCGACCAGCACATGGTGCGCGGGCGCACCACCGCTCCCGAGGGCCTGGTTCTCGGTCACGAGATCACCGGCGAGGTGATCGAGCGGGGACCGGACGTCGAGTTCACCGAGACCGGCGACATCGTCTCGGTCCCGTTCAACATCGCCTGCGGCCGCTGCCGCAACTGCAAGGAGCGCAGGACCGGCATCTGTCTGAACGTCAACCCGGCCCGCCCCGGCGCCGCTTACGGCTATGTCGACATGGGCGGCTGGGTCGGCGGCCAGGCACAGTACGTGATGATCCCGTACGCCGATTTCAACCTGCTCCGCTTCCCCGACCGGGACGCGGCCCGCGAGAAGCTGCTCGACCTGGCGATGCTGTCGGACATCTTCCCGACCGGATTCCACGGGGCCGTCTCGGCGGGTGCGGGCGTGGGTTCGACGGTGTACGTCGCCGGGGCCGGGCCCGTCGGTCTGGCGGCGGCAGCCTCCGCCCAGCTCCTGGGCGCCGCGGTCGTCATCGTCGGTGACCTCAACCCCGAACGCCTCGCGCAGGCGAGGAGTTTCGGCTGCGAGACCGTCGATCTCACCCGGGGCCGGGTGGAGGAGCAGATCGCCGAGATCCTGGGCGAGCCGGAGGTGGACGCGGCGGTCGACGCGGTCGGCTTCGAAGCCCGCGCACACGGCCGCCCCGACGCCGAGGAGGCTCCCGCCACGGTCCTCAACTCCCTGATGGCGCTCACCCGGGCGGGCGGTGCGCTGGGCATTCCCGGCCTGTACGTCACGGACGACCCGGGCGGCATCGACCAGGACGCCCGCACCGGCACCCTCAAGGTCCGGCTCGGCCTCGGCTGGGCGAAGAGCCACACCCTCACCACGGGCCAGTGCCCGGTGATGCAGTACCACCGGGCCCTCTCGATGGCGATCCTGCACGAGCGGGTACACATCGCGAAGGCGGTCAACGCGACGGTCATCGGCCTGGAGGAGGCTCCGCGCGGCTACGCCGAGTTCGACCGGGGCGCGAGCCGCAAGTACGTTCTGGACCCGCACGGCGCGCTGACCGGGGTCCGGGCGGTCTGACCTGCTAACCACGGCGGGGGCGTCGCCCCTTGCTCACTCCCCGTCGCCGGGGATTCCGGTCCACGCCGGGTGTTGCGCGTCGTCGGCCCGTACGACGACGTCAGCGGCCTGCGAGGGGCCGACCTCGGCCTCGTACCGTGCGAAGGCGGGCAGCGTCCACTGCTCGCCCTCGGCGGTACGGCGGGCCAGCGCCCCCGGCGACAACCGCACATGCACCGTCAGGTCGCACGGGAACCAGTGCCCGAGCAGCAGCGGCCCGTGCAGCAACAGGACTCCGCCGGGCGGGAGCTCCACGTACGGGCTGCGGGTCGCACGGTCGGTGACCGGGTCCCAGAGGTCCGGCAGAACACGTCCGGTGCCGCCGGGCTCCAGGGGGCCGAAGACCTCACGCCACAGCGCCCCGGTGTCGAACCAGCCCTCGAAGTAGCTGTCCGCGTCCTGCTTCCCGTACTCGAAACGCAGGGACGCGGGCCGCAGGAATCCCCCGGTGTCGACCTGGTGGACAACGCGCCCGCGCGCCCGCAGCGCCTCGGCAAGGAGCCCGGCGGGCTCACCGGTCCCGGCAGCAGGCGCACCGTCCACCGCCACCTTCAGCCAAGGACTGCCGTCCGCGGGCACAAGGGTGTCGAGGTGGCGGGCCAGGCGTCCGGCGAGGCGGCCCCAGGTGATCGGTCGAAGCTCCACCCGTCCATCATCGCCGCTTGACCTTGTCACTGGCGTCAGGGTCGGAGCATCAGCCGCATGAACACCACCCGCACCGCCGGAGCCACTGCCCCTGCCCCGGCCCTTGTGCCCGCTCCGGCCCCCGCTCCCGCTCCCGACACCACCGCCGGATCCCGTGTCGTCTTCGTCACCGGAGCGGGCACCGGCATCGGCCGGGCCACCGCACTCGCCTTCGCCACCGAAGGGGCCCGGGTGATCGCCGTCGGCCGCAGGCCCGGCCCGCTCGCCGAGACGGCCGCTGCGGCAGAACACCCCTCCCGCATCGCACCGTTCGTCGCCGACCTCACACGGGAGGGAGCGGCCGGGGAACTGGTGCGGGAGGCCCTCGGCACGTACGGGAGGCTGGATGTACTGGTGAACAATGCCGGGATCGTCGGCGACGGCGCACTCGGTACGTACACCAGGGGCGGCATCGAGGCGCAGCTCGCGACGAACCTGGTCGCTCCGGTGCTGCTGACCCAGTCAGCCCTGCCCGCACTCGCCGAGCGCGGCGGAGTCGTCGTGAACGTCAGCACCTCGGTCGGCCTGCGGGCCTGGCCCGGGAACGCGGTGTACGCGTCGGCGAAGGCCGCCCTCGAACTCCTCACCCGGAGCTGGGCGGTGGAACTCGCGCCCCGCGGCATCCGGGTCGTGGCGGTCGCCCCGGGCGCGATCGACACCCCGATCGGCGCGCACCGCGGGCTGTCGCCCCAGGAGCAGGCCGCCGTACGCGACTGGCAGGTGGCGCACACTCCGCTGGGGAGGGTGGGACGCCCGGAGGAGGTCACGTGGGCGATCACCCGGCTCGCCTCCCCGGCCGGGTCGTTACGGATACCGGCACTACGACGCGGACCGCTCGATCGTCCGCGTACGCAACATCCGCCAGCTCCTGGATGTCGGGCTGACCTTGGAAGACGTCCAGGCATTCGCCCCTTGCCTGGACGGCGAGGTGCTCGCGGCCGAGCCGTCCGCCGCCAGGCTGCGGATCGCGCGGGACCGGCTCGCCGTACTGGACGCACGGATCGCGGCGCAGTCCGCGGCGCGGGACAAACTGGCCGAGGCACTGGCAGGGCGACAGGCGCAGCGCCCTGACATACCGGAGCGGACTCACGGGCGGCGGGCTCACGGGCGGCGGACTCACGGGCGGCGGACTCACGGGCGGCGGACTCACGGGTGCCGGCCGCCTCCCGAGCCTGCGCCGCTCACGAGCCCGTTTCGCCCACGGGCCCGCGCCGCTCACGAGCCCGTATCGCCTCCGAGCCCGCATCGCCCCGTGTGCGAAGGCTTCCCGGAGGCTGTCGGTCCGGCGGTTATTGATCCGGCAGTCGCGGTAACACCTCCGCATGACCTCCCTCCCGGACCCGACCGCCGCCGGCCCGACGGCGTACCCCGCGAGCAGTCTCGTGGTCATCCAGCCGCTGAAGCGCCGCCACTGCGCCGAGTGCAGGCAGGGGCCGCTCCCCCTCCACGTCATGGAGTTCAACGCCCCGCGCTGCCTGGACTGCGCGGATCTCGGCCATCTGGTCCTCCTCCCGCGCGGCAACACGGCCCTCACCCGCCGTGCCAGGGAGGGGAGTTCGCTGTGGGCGGTGGTGGTCCGCCACCATCGGGGGCGCAAGCGGTACGAGCGTCAGGGGCTGCTGGTCGAGGAACAGGCGCTGGCCCGCGCCGAGGCCGCATGTCTCGCGGACGCCGACGCCCGGGAGCGTCGACGGGCCAGGGACGCCGCCCGCCGTGCGGTCGAGGACACCCGTTTCACCGCCGAGTTCGCCGCCACCGTCCGCCGCCTCTTCCCCGGCTGCCCGGCGGAGCGGGCCCGTACCATCGCCGCCCACACCTCGCTGCGGGGCAGTGGCCGGGTCGGGCGCAGTGCGGCGGGGCGCGCGCTGGACGACGGGGCGGTGATCGCCGCGGTGCGCGCGGCGGTGCGGCACGAGGACACCCCGTACGACAGCCTGCTCATGACGCGCGTCCCCCGGCACGAGGCGAGGGCGCGGGTGGCGGAGGCGATCGAAGGGGTGCTGGAGGCGTGGCGGGTGCCGGGTCAACCAGCCGTGACGGGGGAGGATGACACTCCCCCACCCAGCCCCTGACCAGCACAGCCCCGACACACGAACCCGGCGAGGCACCCGTGTGCGGACCCGGTCAGGGCCCACCCAAGGCGAGGTACCAGCCGCGATGACCACCCCTGACGCACGTCCCCGCGACGGGGGCCAGGAGCTCGCCCCCTCCCTCGATGCCGCGCCGCTGCGCCCCTTCCACCTGCGGGTCACCGCCACCACCTTCGGCGCGAACTTCTCCGACGGCTACGCACTCGGCATGATCGGCGCCGTCCTGACCACCCTCACCGACGCCCGCCACCTCTCCGGCGTCTGGCAGGGGCTGCTCGGCGCCTCGGCCCTGATCGGCCTGTTCTTCGGCTCCATCGTGCTGGGCCGGGTGGGCGACATCATCGGCCGCCAGAAGCTCTACATCTACAACTTCGTCCTCATCACCCTCGCCTCCGCCCTCCAGTTCTGGGCGCACGACCCCGCCGTCCTCTTCGCCCTGCGCCTCCTCATCGGCTTCGGCCTCGGCGCGGACTACGCGGTCGGCCCCACGATGCTCTCCGAGTTCGCCCCGAAACGGCTGCGCGGGCTGCTGCTCGGCTCGCTCACCGTGATGTGGACGGTCGGATACGTCCTGGCCGGCATCCTCGGCACCTGGCTCGGCGGCACCGAGGACGCCGCCTACCTCCTGCTCGCCACCGGAGCACTGCCCGCGGCCCTGGTCCTGCTGCTGCGCATCGGCACCCCCGAGTCACCCAGCTGGCTGGTCAGCCAGGGCCGTGTCGAGGAAGCCCGGGACATCGCCCGCCGCTACCTGAGGGCCGAACTCGGCGACACGGCCACGGAGCGCGCCGTCTCCCCCTCGGCCACCTCCTGGGCGGCGTACCGCGAACTGTTCGCACCCGGCCAGTCCCGCCGCACCTGGTTCGGCCTGATCTTCTACAGCGCCCAGGTCCTGCCCTACTTCGCCATCTACACCTTCATGCCGACCATCCTGCTCGCCCTGAACGTCGAGGACCCCGACCTCCAGAACTTCCTCCTCAACCTCTTCCTGCTGGCCGGCGGAATCATCGGCCTCTGGTTCCTGCAACGCACCGGCCGCCGCCCCCTCGTTATCGCCACCTTCGGCATCATGACCTGCGCCCTGATCCTGATGGGCGCCCTCAGCACCGCCTCCACCACGGCGCTGATGATCCCCTTCCTCGTCTACACCTTCGTGATGGCCGGCGCCTCCAACCTCACCCAGGTCTATCCCGCCGAGCTCTACCCCACCCACCTGCGCGCCACCGGCGTCGGCTTCCTCAACGGCACCAGCCGCATCGCCTCCGCCGTCGGCACCTTCGTCCTGCCGGTCAGCCTGGAGTCGATCGGCCTGAGCTGGTCGATGTACTGGCTGGCGGGCGTCCTGCTGATCGGCACGGTGGCGTCGGTGGCATGGGCACCGGAGACGAGGGAGGTGGGGACTACTTCGGGGGGATGAGTTCTCGGATCACGGACGACCTGAAACTGGTTGACGGCTCCAATCCGGTGCAGTTGTTCAAGGAGCACCTCAACCTCGATGTCATCCCTGGCCCGGTGCCGCCCAAGCGCCGCGCTCGGTGAGCAGCCGACGCACGGCGAAAGTCATGTGCTGAATGTGCCCCACCTTGGCCCAGGTCTCCGCACTGCCCGAGCCTTTGCTGCCTTCCCCGTACGCACACTCGTAGAGCCAGCTTTCCGCAGCACTGAAACCTCTCCCCCGGAATCCTGGCGACTCGACGATGCGGCGGGCCTTGGCACGGGTTCTGGCGACGTGGTCGGCACCTCGGGTAGGAACCCTTGGCAGGAGGAAGTCATCCATGGTCGTGTAGCGCAGGATGCTCCAATCCGGGCCGCGGGACTCCTTGGGAGGCGTCGGAATGTTCGCGCTGTGGGCGTGCTCCGCCGAGTAGTCGCCGAAGACCGGACGCCGCGCGTCATCCGGTCGGTCGTCGAGTACGGAGCGATGGACTTGAACGTCGTGGCGCGGGGCGGTGTCCGTGCTTCGGTCGGGGAAACGTTCGTCGCTGACCCTCGGTGAGCGGGGGAAGGAACCCGAGGTGAGGATGAGGGTTCGCCAGCGGGCCAGCTCTCCGAGCAGATCGAGTGTGGCGGTGCCCCGTTTACTCGCCTCCGCCGCGTCCGTGACCATGCCGAGGTCCAGGATGAGGTCGAGTTGAGAGGGCGGGACGCCGAGGCGCTGGATAAGGTCGTGGACTTCTTCAGGGAGGGTTTCTGCCGGTGGGGTGTCGACCAACAGCCGGAGACCGAGACCGCGGCCGCTGAGGAAAGCAAGGTCTGCTGTGTAGCGCTGCTGGGTCGGACTCCGGTCCAAGCTCGTGACAAGACGCAGACGACTCCTGGTCGCGAGGCGCCACAGGCCGATGGCCGCCGCTTCGACCGCGCACTCCACGTGCCCGGTGTCAACCCAGCCTGCGGCGCCCCGCACCGTCCCGATGAGTTTGTCCGTCCTGTCCCTGAACCAGCGAGCCAGCTCGTCCTGGTCGGGGTCCAGGTCGACGTCAGGCCGGACGCCCCGCATCCGTTCTGGCCCGGCGCGAGGGGCCACCGTCCAGAGCGGGACGACTCTGCGGCGTATGCGGGGATCGAGCTGTTCGTAGGCCCACAGGGCATAACGCCGTGTCGGCAGTACTGGCACATAGATCGGTCCGGCCATGGCGAACCGCCCCCATCGCTCCCGACTGCATCTGCGAGAACGTTCCTGTTCGCAGAGTCGCCCTGACCGAGCCGTCACGGAAGAGCGCGTTTCTAGCCAGGGCTTGCATCACGCCAACATCGAGTCCCAGGGCGCTGTCGGTCCAGGTGCGGCACCGGGGGCGCTGGCCCTCACCTTGCAGCAGGCGGGTGGAGGGCAATCTGATCGCGCCGCGTGCGCACGCTCGACCGTCATCGCCGGATACAGCACGGCCCGGATCTCAATGCCTTCAGCCACGACGCCGAACGCGCTATCCATGCTGACGAACGCTTCCACCCTCTGATGATCTTGCGTGGAGGACGGGTATCACCGCGTATGAACGTGACGGATCAGGGCAGCCGGCGAGGGCAGGCCCTCAGGAGTCCAGCAGCAGCGTGAGGACGGCCGAGGGGTCGTTATCCGGTGGACCGCTGGGCCACCAGTCGTCGGTGCCGCCGTCGGACTCGTAGCCGTACCAGAGGCCGTCCCTGCCGAAACGGAGTTGGAAGCGGTCGGTGGAGAGGCGGTTGCGCCAGGGGCGGAAGTCGTGGCGGCCGTGGGCGTGGAGGGTGGAGCGGGCGCGGTCGAAGGGGCCTGCGGGTGGGTCCCAGGCTTCGTCGAGTACGGCGAGGGCGGTGGGGCCGCCCTGCCGCCAGGCGACCACTGCGCGGGCCAGCTCGGTGGGGGTGCGGCCGAGGGCGCGGGTGAGGGAGGTGTAGAGGGAGCGGGTCGCGGCGGTGAGGCCGGAGCCGGGCTGGGCGGCGGCGATGCGGACGGCGTCCTGCCAGGGGGTGAGGCCGGCGATCGGGTCGGTGCCGGTGGTGAGGAGGGTGTGGGCGCGCTGGGCCGCGTCGGTGGCCAGGTGGTCGAGGGTGAGCGGGTCGGGGGCCTTGCGGCCGCCGGGGTACGAGGGCGGGGTGCCGGGGTGTGGTGGCGCGGCGAGCGGAGCGGGGAGCAGGCCGGTGAGTGCGCGGGCGAAGGCGTCGCGGGCCGGGATCGCCGGAACGGTGGGGGCGGTGCGGGTGGCGGTCGCGGCGCGGGCGGCGTTGCGGCGGGAGAGCGCGTCGAGGATCTCGCGTTCGTCGCGGCCGCGCAGGAGGAAGACGACGAAGGGGTCCTCGTCGATGAGGCGGGCCACCTGGTAGCAGAGGGCGGCGGCGTGCTTGCAGGGGCGGCCGGCGTCCGGGCAGGTGCAGGCGGGCAGCAGGTCACCGGCGGTGGCCGGGAGCAGCGGGACGGCCGACAGCGGGGAGTTGGGGTCGAGGAGGGCGGGTGGCAGCGTCTTGGCGAGGAGGGCTTCCAGGTGGTCGCTCTCGTCGGCGGCCCGGTCCAGGAACTCCTCCCAGTCGTCCTCGGGCAGGGTGCGCAGCCGGATGTCCGCACGGTACGGCCGGGCCCGGCTGCCGCGTACGTACGCGACCACGCGGCCCGGGGTGACCGTGATCGTGTCCACGTGACCGGCGTCCGCGTACTGGCGTCCGCGCGCCAGCCGCGCCGGGTCGAGGGAGAGGTCTTCGAGGGCCGCCACCCACGCCTTGCCCCACCAGGTGACGGCCGGACCCGTGGTTTCCGGCGACGGTGCAAAGGTCCGCCGCCGGTCCGCCTGGGGCGGGGACGGCGATGAGGACGAGGAAGAAGAGGAGGTCGAGGAGGACGAGGGTGGGGGCGTGCGGGGCGTCATGACGGCCTCCGCAGGGATACCAGGTCGGCGAGTTCGCGGTCGCTGAGTTCGGTCAGGGCGGCCTCGCCGGTGCCGAGGATGGCGTCCGCCAAGGAGCGTTTGGCGGCGAGGAGTTCGGCGATGCGGTCCTCGACGGTGCCTTCGGCGATCAGTCGGTGGACCTGGACGGGCTGGGTCTGGCCGATGCGGTACGCCCGGTCGGTGGCCTGCTCCTCGACGGCCGGGTTCCACCAGCGGTCGAAGTGGATCACATGGGAGGCACGGGTGAGGTTGAGGCCGGTGCCTGCGGCCTTGAGGGAGAGCAGGAAGATGGGGACCTCGCCGGACTGGAAACGGTCGACCATCTCCTCGCGCTGGGGCACCGGCGTGCCGCCGTGCAGCAGTTGGGCGGGGATCGCGCGGGCGGACAGGTACTGCTCCAGGAGGCGGGCCATGGTGACGTACTGGGTGAAGATCAGGACCGACTGCTCCTCGGCGAGGATCGTGTCGAGGAGTTCGTCGAGGAGGGAGAGCTTGCCGGAGCGGGCGGTGAGGCGGACCGCGCCCTCCTCCCGCAGGTACTGGGCGGGGTGATTGCAGATCTGCTTGAGCGAGGTCAGCAGCTTCATGATCAGGCCACGCCTGGCGATGCCCTCGGAGGCCTCGATGGCGGCCATCGTCTCGTGCACCGCCGCCTGGTAGAGCGCGGCCTGCTCGCGGGTGAGCGGAACCGGGTGGTCGGTCTCGGTCTTGGGCGGCAGTTCGGGGGCGATGCCCGGGTCGGACTTCTTGCGCCGCAGCAGGAAGGGACGTACCAGCCGCGACAGACGCTCCACCGCGTCCGGGTCCTCGCCGCCCTCGACGGCGCGGGCGTGCCGGGCGCGGAAGGTGGTGAGCGGGCCGAGCAGTCCGGGGGTGGTCCAGTCGAGGAGCGCCCACAGCTCGGAGAGGTTGTTCTCGACGGGGGTGCCGGTGAGGGCGATCCGGGCGGGGGCGGGGATGGTGCGCAGCGCCTTGGCGGTGGTGGAGCGGGGGTTCTTCAAGTGCTGGGCCTCGTCCGCGACGATCATGTTCCAGTCGTACCCGGCCAGTTCGGGGGCGCTGGTGCGCATGGTTCCGTACGTGGTGAGGACGAACCCGCCGTCGAGGTCTTCGAGGTGGCGGGAGGTGCCGTGGAAGCGGCGGACCGCGACACCGGGGGCGAACCGCTCGATCTCGCGCTGCCAGTTGCCGAGCACGGAGGCGGGGCAGACCACCAGGGTGGGGGCCTTGCGGGCGCGGTGCAGGTGGAGGGCGATGACGGTGATCGTCTTGCCGAGGCCCATGTCGTCGGCGAGGCAGCCGCCCAGGCCGAGCGAGGTCATCAGGTCCAGCCAGGCCAGGCCGCGCAACTGGTAGTCGCGCAGGGTGGCCCGCAGCGCTTTTGGCTGCGGCACGGCATCGGCGCCGCCTCGCGCCAGCCGGTCCCGCAGGGTGGCCAGCGCACCTGCCGGTACCGCCTCGATCTGCTCCCCGTCGAGCTCCGCCGTCCCGGTCAGGGCGACCGTGAGTGCGTCGGCCGGATCCAGCAGCCCCAACTGCCTTTTGCGGGCCTTGCGTACGAGCGCGGGGTCGACCACCACCCACTGGTCCCGCAACCGGACCACCGGACGGTGCTCCTCGACCAGGGCGTCCATCTCCGCCTCGGTCAACTCCTCGTCGCCGAGGGCGAGTTGCCAGCTGAACTCGAAGAGCTGGTCCGCCTCGAAGAAGGGGGTGCCGTCGGTGGCCGACCCGGGTGCGGGGCGCACCACCGCCGTCGCGGTCAGTGTCCGGGCCAGCTCGCGCGGCCAGTGGACGCGCACCCCGGCCGCCTCCAGCCTGCGCGCCGCCGCACCCAGCAGGTCGTACAACTCCTCGTCGGACAGCGGCAGTACGTCGGGAACGGGCTGCTCCAGCAGCCGGGCGAGCGGCGGCCAGACCCGGCCCGCACGGCGCAGCGCCAGCACGGTGTCGATCCGGGCGCGCGGCCCGAAGTGGTCGCCGCCCTCCCCCGCCCAGAGGTCGGCCACGTCCACCAGGTGGGTCGGGTCGGCGAGGCTGTGCACCTGCACGACGGCTGCCCCGGCCCGGCGCTGGCGGTCCGCGTGCGCGTCCTCCTCCTCCCGGCTGTCGAAGAGTCCGTACGCCGGCAGGTCCAGCCGCAGCGAGACCCGCACCCCGGCGTCCGCGCCCGCCGCCACCTCCGAGGCCCACTCCCGCAACCCGGGCAGCGACTGCGCCTCACTCCCGGCGTACGGCGCACCGAACGCGAGCCCCGCAGCGGGCGTACGCGGCAGGGTGTCGGCGACCGCGTCCACGAACGACCGCACCAGGGGCGCCGGATCGGGCACCTGCAACGGCTTGCGGCCTTCGACCGGTACGGCGTACCCCTCGACCGGCAGCGCGGCGGCGATCGCCCGCAGCTGCGCGATGTCGGCGGCGTCCGGCGGCCCGGCCCGCCAGGCGTCCTCGTCGGCGGGGGTGAGCCCGGGCAGCAGCAGCCCGCGCGCGAGAAGATGCAGGGCGTGCTCGGCGGCGGCGCCCCAGCAGCGGGCGGCGGGGTGCGCGACGGGGGCGTGCCGGGCCGCGACGAGGAGGGGCAACGCCTCGGCGAGGGTGAGCAGCCGGGCGGGGACGGTACGGGCGCGCAGGACGGCGCCGTGCGGGCGGACGACGGAGATCTCACCGTCCACGCCGGGGAAGGGGGCACCGCCCCGCGACGCGCCACTCGCCTCCGCGAGCCCGGTGAGCGGGATGCCGTCGGGGCTCCACAGGGCGATGCGGCCGTCGCGGGGCAGCGGGGCCCTGAGGTAGAGGGCGGCGGCGTACGGAGGCAGTCGGTGGGGCGTGTCGTGCGGTGTGACCATCGTGCCCGTGCCTCCCCTCAGGTCCGGATCCGCGCAGGTGGGCGCAGGGTTTGTGCGTGGACCTGCGAGTGTACGGGCGGGGTCTGACAGTGGGGGCGGATGGCGGGGCGGGTCCGGCCTGCGCCTGTGCCCTGACCCGCCCCGTCCGATCGCCACTCCGTCCGTCGTTCCCCCGCCCCGGCGCGCACCCTCACCTCAACAGGAAGCTCTCCGCCGCCCGCGCCCCCGACTCGGCGCCCGCGTGCACCCGCAGCTGGGTCGAGTGGCCCGCCCCCCTGAGCACCACCAGTTCGGCGTGCGGCAGTTGCGCCTTGGCGGCCCGGGCCCACGCCGGCGGCGTGGACAGATCACGGTCGCCCGCCAGGAGCAGTACCGGCGCCCTGAGCTTCCGGTACCGGTCGGCCGTGTCGTTGGGACGCGACCTCGGCCAGGGCAGACAGGTCTGCGCAATGCCCTGCTCCGCAGCGGTACGGGCCTCGAACGGCCACACGTCGCGCGGCTTCAGCCGTCGTACGGCCCGGTCGAGTGCTGCCTTCCTGCCCTCGGTCGGCGCCGCCGCGTCGCCCCACGGGAACGGCGTGTCCGCGCACAGGGTCGCCGCGTGCAGCCCCGAGCTGAACCTCGCGGGCGGCTCCCCGTCCGGCTGGGCGAATCCGGCGACCAGCCCGTTGAGCTGTGCGGAGTCCCCGCCGGCCGATGTGTGCAGGGCACCCAGGATGTTGAAGCGCGGGTTGTTCAGCGGTGCGTCGATGATGCTGGCGATGACCAGCAGGTTGAAGACGCCGACCCCGTTGCCGTCCCGCCGTACGACCTTGGCGAGGTCGGCCGCCGGGTCGTACCCGCAGGACTGTTCCTCGCAGGCGGTGCGCAGCACCTGTGCCGCGTGGCGCAGGGACGCCGTGTAGAGCCCGTCGGCGCCGTCGAGCGGGACGACGGAGTCGAGGACCAGCCGGTTGACGCGGCGCGGGTGGGTCAGTGCGTACTGGCTCGCGGTGAAGGTGCCGTACGAGACGCCGTCCAGGCTCCACCGGTCGGCGCCCAGCGCCCTGCGCAGGTCCTCCAGGTCGGCGACGGTGTCGCCGGAGGTGTAGAGGTTGCGCCGCTCGCCCAGGGACGCGGCGCAGGCGCGGACGGCCTGCGGGGTGGGCGGGACGGTGTCGCTGCCACCGACCTCCTTCTGGAGCTGCGGGCAGTCGATGGCGGTGCCTCCGGTGCCGCGCTGGTCGATCATGACCAGGCGGTAGTCGGCGGCAGCCCCGGGCAGTGACTCGCGCACCTTCTTGACGTACTCGACACCCGGCTGCCCCGGCCCTCCGCTGAGGAAGAGCAGCACTCCCTTGGGGGCGCGGACGTTGTCGGCGACGGCCACGGGGAGCTTGAGGGAGCCCTTGCCGCGCTTGCGGTCCAGCGGCACGGTCAGTTCGGAACAAGTAGCTCCGGGCAGGTCGGGGCAGGGGTGCGCACCGGTCAGGGCGGGCTTGCCGGGCGTGGGTACGGATGCGGCTTCGGCGCCCGCGCTCCCCGGTGGCACGGAGCCGACGCAGGAGACGAGGGCGAGGAGCGCGGCCACGGCCGTGCACGCGCGGGTGAGGGCGGTCATGGGTCGCTCCCGGTGGAGGAGGGCTCTCGGATCGCTCCCATCCTGGGCAGTGGTTCACCGCCCGGCGTTGAAGATGCGTGCTCGATCCGGGCGTGTCGCCAACTGTCCCCCGTACGGCGCAAGTTGCTCCCGTACGGCACTGGGCAGCGACCCGGTGTACTGGCGCATCACCCGCGTCAGATGCGCCTGGTCCGCGAAGCCGTGGGTGGCGGCCAGCGCGCGCAGCCCCCACTGCCCCTCCTCGATGGCCTGCAGCACGGCCCGCACCCGCAGTGCGTTGCGGTAGGCCGTGAGGGTCCGGCCGGTCACCGCGCGGAAGACCCGGCTGAGGTGGTGCGGGGAGACGCCGATCTCCCGGGCCAGTTCACCGAGGGCCGGTACGGGTGGGTACGCCGTGCGCGCCGCCAGCACCGCGCACGCATCGGCGGCGATCCGCCGGTGCGCCCGCTGCGTCGTCGTCCGCAGCGCCGCTGTCCGCAGCGAAGCCGTCCGCTGCGGTCGGCCTGCCGCCTCCTGACTCGCCGCACCCGCGACCGCGTCCAGCAGCACATGGGCGCGCTCGGCGAGTTCGAAGGGGTCGGCACCGCGCCGAGCCGCCGCCACCAGTGCCCGGTGGCGCAGATCCGTCACCCCGTCGACGAGAACATGCCGGCGAGAGGATCGTTCAACGAAGAGATCGTTGAACAAGTCCCTGTCGCACTGGAGGATCGTTGAACGATCCCCCGGTCCCACAGGGTGCGCGATGAGGTGTTCATCGCCCGGACACATCACATATCCGCCGGTGGAGTCGACGAAGAACTCCTCCCCGTTCACCCGCCGCAGATAGCTCCCGGCCCGGGTGAGCACCACCCCGTACATGTCCTCGCATCCCGGCCCCGCGAACCCCGTGCGATCCTCGCAGCAGTGGACGTCGACGATCCCGAGGCCCGCCGTGCGGAGCAGCACCCGCCCGTCACCCCGCCGCTCCCGCACCGCCTCGCTCCAGCGCTCCGGCATCCGCCGTCCCGCCACGCCCGTACCTCTCTGGCCCATCGCCCCCACCCCCCACGCAGCGCCGCCCCACCCCCCACGCAGCGCCGCCCCAACCGTCCGGACCCCGGCCCGGTCCCTCACAGCGTGAGCCAGCCCACGCCCCCGTACCAGTGCCCGCCCGCCCGCAGATGCCCGGACACCGCACGCTCCAGAGAGGTACGACTGGTCAGGTCCGCCACCGGGATGTCCGGATCGCCGTAGACGAACCGCACGGTCTCCTGGTCGTACTCCTCGTCCCCGGCGACGATCTGCTCGAACAGGTCCTGGAACCCCACAATGCGGGAGCCCTCGGGCAGGTGCTCCCGCAGGTGCGGATCGAGCAGCCAGGATTCACAGACAGCCACCGAGAAGTCCACGTCGGGGTAGTAACGCGGGAAGAAGGCACGCGCCCCGGCCAGCGAACTCTCGCACGCACTCCGGGTGATCGGCCCCGAGAAGTCCGGGATGTGCATGCTCAGGCAGGGATCCCCCACCCGCTCGGGCCGCCCGGCCTCCGCGATCGAGGCGGCTGCCCTGCTCTGCACCCGGGACCGCTGGAACTGGAGCCGCCCCAGCTGGTAGAGCTCGCCCCGGAAGTGCAGCCTGATCCAGTTCGGCACCAGCAGCCCGCCCCGACCCCGCGTCCTGCGCCCCACGGCCAGGTTGCGGCCCAGGTCCGCGAGGGTCCGCCGGGACACCTCGCCCGGAATTCCGAGTTCCCGGTGATGGGCCCGCGTGTACGGCAGCATCGCCAGGAACACGGTCACCGGGAAGTACCGCCCGGCCTCCCCCAACTCCTCGGGCAGCGACGGAATCCGGACGCCCCCGCCCGGCGCCCCCATCTCCCGCACCATCCCCCGCACACACCGCTCCCGCAGCCACCCCCACCCGGGGTCGTCAGCCGTCGCACGCACCAGAGCGACCAGCGGGTTGATGTCCTCGTGCGGAACCGCGAGATCCAGCAGTACGTCGGGCAGGTCGTCGGCCACCGGCAGCTCGGCCCGCACCACGGGCCCCGCCAGCTTCTCCAGCCCCTTCAGCCACTCGGCCAACTTCGGTTCCGCTCCGAGCACTTCTCGTACATCCGTCATTCCCGCCCCTCCTCGCCGTCAGTGCCACCAAGCCTCCCCGACCCCGGCACGGCCCGCCACCGCCGACACCCTCCCCGCCACCTCCGCGTCCATTTACCGAGACCCGATCATCCATCATCCGGACACTGGTTGTCGGGCGGCACCTTCGGAGGAAAGGATGCGGGCATGGCCCCTGTACTCGTCTCGCGTCGTCACGTGGATCTGCTGCGTGTCTCGACCATGCTCTGTCGGGCCTTCTCCTGCCGTACGTCCGGCTGCTGACGCATCTGATTCTTCTCGCCCCGTAGCGGCCCGAGCCCTGCGGCGAAAGAACTTTCCGGCATCCCTCCGGCCCCCTCTCCGAGGGGCGGTCCTGCGCATGCCCCCGCCTGGCAGGGCCCACCACCCTGCCGTGCTCCCCCTCCGCTCCGTGCCCCCCTTCCCACGGAGTCCCGCCGTGCCCGCGCACCGTGCGGCGCTCCCCGCTGCCCCAAAGGTCTCCCGATGCCCCCTGCCGTGCCCGGAACTCCGTCCGCCGCACCCCCACAGCCCCTGCTCCACTGGTTCCTGCCCACCGGCGGTGACGGCCGTGACCCCGGCGGAGTGACCGCCGTGCAGGGCCGGACCGGGGCCGCGACCCGGCGCCCCGCCGACATCGGCTACCTCACCCAAGTGGCCCGCGCCGCCGAACAGGCAGGTTTCCACTCGCTGTTGACCCCGGTGGGTCTCGGCTGCGTCGACCCGTGGATCCTCACCGCCGCGCTCGCCCAGCACACCGACCGGATCGGCTTCCTGGTGGCCTTCCGGGCCGGATTCGCCAGCCCCACCCTGCTCGCCCAGCAGGCGGACGCGTTCCGCCGGTTCGCCGGCGGACGGCTGCGGCTCAATGTGGTCACCGGCGGCGACCCCGTCGAACAGCGGGCGTACGGCGATCACTTGGCGCACGACGAGCGCTACGCCCGTACCGCCGAACTGATGGCGGCGCTGCGCACCCTGCTCGACGGCGGCGCGGTCGACCACGAGGGCGCACACCTTCGCCTCCGGGGGGCACAACTCGTCGACCCCGCCACGGAGCATCCCGTACCGCTGTACTTCGGTGGCGCCTCGCCCGCCGCCGAGGAGGTGGCCGCGCACCACGCCGACGTACAACTCCTCTGGGGAGAGCCGCCGTCGGCGATCGCCGGGCGCATCGAGCGCGTACGTGCCAAGGCGGACGCGGCCGGCCGGGCGAGCGCCGGCCCGGGTGCGCGAGACCCCCTCCGCTTCGGTCTGCGTCTGCATGTCATCGCCCGCGACACCGCCGCCGAGGCCTGGGCGGAGGCGGACCGCATCCTGTCCCGGCTCGACCCGGACGCCGTACGGGCCAGCCAGACCAGGTTCGCCGCCATGGACTCCGTGGGGCAGGCCAGGATGGCCGCCCTGCACGGCGGGTCCACGGACGCGGCGAAGCTGGAGATCGCCCCGAATCTCTGGGCGGGCATCGGTCTGGTACGGGAGGGGGCGGGCACCGCCCTCGTCGGCTCGCACGACGAAGTCGCCGGGCGGCTCCACGAGTACCGGGAGCTGGGCGTCGACGAGTTCGTTCTCTCCGGCTATCCGCATCTCGAAGAGGCGTACAGGGTCGGCGAAGAGGTCGCACCCCGGCTGCGGGCACTGGTGGGGGCGGCGGGCACGGAACGGGCGGCCCGCGCATGACCCTCACCGCCCGGCCGGACACCGCGACCGCCCCGAAGCCGCCTCCGGCACCGGCTCGCGCGCGACCCAAACCCCGCTTTGCCGCGCTCCGCCTGGCCGCTCTGCGCGCCGTGGCCCTGGCCGTCCTGCTCGGTGCCTGGCAGCTGGTGGTGCTCGCCGAGGTGTGGCCGCGAGTGCTGGTGCCCTCGCCCGGTGAGGTGTGGCACCAGTTCGTGCTGTCGTCGACCGTGCACGACGGGGTGCGCGGACAGAGCGGCCATCTGCTGATCGAGCACCTCGGGGTCAGCCTGCGCCGGATCGGCATCGGCACCGGGTACGCGGTGCTCGCCGGGGTGCCGCTGGGGCTGCTGATCGGGGCGGTCCGGCCGATCGCCGTCGTACTGGAACCGGCCGTGACGTTCCTGCGGACGCTGCCCCCGCTGGCGTACCTCTCGCTGCTCGTCATCTGGTTCGGCATCGACGAGTCGCCGAAGGTGTGGCTGCTGATCGTGGCCGCGCTGCCGCCGATCGCGGCGGCGACGGCGGCCGCCGTGCGCACGGTTCCGGACCATCTCGTCGAGGCCGCGCGTGCGCTCGGCGCCAGCCGGCTGTCGCTGCTGCTGTCGGTACGCCTGCCCGCCGCCCTGCCGGAGATCCTGACCGGAATCCGGATCGCCGTCGGCGTCGCGTACACCTCGGTGGTCGCCGCCGAGACCATCAACGGCGTCCCCGGCATCGGCGGCATGATCCGCGACGCCCAGCGCTACAACCAGACCGCCGTGGTCATCGTCGGCATCATCGCCATCGGCCTGTCCGGCATCCTCCTCGACGCCCTGCTCAGGGCCACCGAGCGCTACCTCGTCCCGTGGCGCGGCCGGCAGTGAACCGGCCCCGCCCATCCCACCGAACTCCGGAGACCCCTCATGTCCTCGCTCAGTCGCCGCACCGCACTGCTGGCCGCCACCGCCGCGCTCACCTCCCTCACCGCGACCGCCTGCGGGTTCGGCGGAGCGGACGGCGCGGGCAGCACGGACGCTCACGGGAAGACGGTCGTCAGGATCGCCTACCAGGCGATACCCAATGCCGATCTGGTGGTGAAGAACCAGCGGCTCCTGGAGAAGGCACTGCCCGATGTGTCCGTGAAATGGGTGAAGTTCGACTCGGGCGGCGACGTCAACACCGCGGTCATCGCGGGGTCCGTGGACCTGGGTCTCGCCGGTTCCAGTCCGGTCACCAAGGGGCTCTCGGCGCCGCTGAACATTCCGTACAAGGTCCTCTGGATCCATGACCTGATCGGCGACAACGAAGCGCTCGTCGCCAGGAAGGGCATCGGTTCGGTCAAGGAGCTGGCCGGCCGGAAGGTCGCCACCCCCTTCGGCTCGACCTCCCACTACTCGCTGCTCGCAGCCCTGAAGTCTGCGGGCGTCCCGGCGGACAAGGTCGAGGTGCTCGACCTCCAGCCGCAGGACGCTCTCGCCGCCTGGAAGCGCGGCGACATCGACGCGGCGTACGTCTGGACACCCACCCTGGACGAGCTCACCAAGGACGGAAAGGTACTGACCACCAGCCGCGAGGTCGGCGAAGCGGGCAGGCCGACCGCCGACCTCGGCATCGTCACCAACGCCTTCGCCGACACTCACCCCGAGATCGTCACCGCCTGGCTGAAGGCCCAGGACCAGGCCGTGACCCAGGCCAAGTCCGACCCCGCGAAGGCCGCCGCCTCGATCGGCAAGGAGCTCAACATCTCCCCCGCCGACGCCGAGCGCCAGCTCGGCCAGCTGGTGCTGCTCACCGCCAGGGAGCAGACCGGACCCGACCATCTGGGCCGCCCCGGCGCCCCGGGCAGGCTCGCCGCCCACCTGCGCGACGCCGCCACCTTCCTCAAGGGCCAGAAGGCCGTGGACGCGGTGGCACCCCTCACCGCCTTCCAGCAGGCCCTCGCCGTCAAGGAGCTGTCCCGTGCCGCAGGCTGAGACCGCCGTCGCGGAGCCAAAGGCGGTACTGCCGGAGGTGGTGCTGGACGAGGTGACCGTACGGTACGGGCGCGCGGGCACCGGCACCCTGGCCGCCCGGCGCGGCACCCAGGCCCTGACCACCGCGGTCGAGGGCGTCTCGCTCACCCTCGCGGACGGCGGGTTCACCGTCCTGGTGGGCCCTTCCGGCTGCGGAAAGACGACGCTGCTGAGGGTGGTCGCGGGCTTCGAGCCGGTCTCCGAGGGGTCCGCTCTGGTACGGGGATCCGCTCCCGCCCCGGGCGGCGGCACCGGCATCGTCTTCCAGCAGCCGCGTCTCTTCCCGTGGCGCACGGTCGGCGGAAACCTCTCCTTCGCACTCGCCCGTCACGGCGTTCCGCGCGCCCAACGCCCCTCAGAGGTCGCGGAGTTGCTGGCACGGGTGGGTCTTACCGGAATGGGCCGCCGCCGCACCTGGGAACTCTCCGGCGGCCAGCAACAGCGTGTCGCCATCGCCAGGGCACTCGCCGGCGAGCCCCGCCTCCTCCTCATGGACGAGCCCTTCGCCGCCCTGGACGCCCTCACCCGCGAACGCCTCCAGGAGGAGGTCCGCACCCTGGCGGCGTCCTCGGGAACCACGGTCCTGTTCGTGACCCACTCCGCGGAGGAGGCGGTCCTGCTCGGCACCCGCGTCCTGGTGATGGCCGCCCCCGCGGGCACCCCCGGCCGTATCGTCGCCGAGCTGCCCGTGGACCTCCCCCGCACCCCCGGCACCGACCCGGCAGCACTGCGCGCCACCCCCGAATTCGCCCGCCTGCGGGGCGAGTTGACGACCACGATGCGGGAGGCGGCCGCCCTCCCGTCGTGACGGATGCCCGGCCCGGCACGAGGTGTGCCCCGGCGGAACCTCCGTGGGAGGACCCGCCGGGGCACACGTACACACGCCGGGGCACACGTCCACACACAGGGAGCCCCTGGCTCTGACCGCCCAGTGGTAGGACTCCCCCGTTCTACCCCCCCAGCCCCGCCCGCTCCCTGAGCTCCGCCCACACCTTGCGCACCTGCGGTTCCAGTGCTTCCAGCGGGCCGTCGTTGTCGATCACCCGGTCCGCGACGGCGAGCCGCTGTTCCCGGGTGGCCTGCGCCGCCATCCGTCCGCGCGCGTCCTCCTCGGAGGTGCCCCGCAGCCGTACCAGCCGGTCCAACTGTGTGGCGGGCGAGGCATCCACGACGACCACCAGGTCGTAGAGCGGCGCCAGGGCGTTCTCCGTCAGCAGGGGTACGTCATGGATGACGACCGCGTCGTCGTCGGCCGCCCGCTCCAGCTCCGCCGACCGTGCCCCGACCAGCGGATGCACGATCCCGTTGAGGATCTTCAGCTTCTGGGGATCGGCGAAGACGATCGCCCCCAGCGCCGGCCGGTCCAGGGCGCCGTCCGGCGCGAGGATGTCCTCGCCGAACGCCGCCACCACGGCGTCGAGCCCGGGAGTCCCGGGCTCGACGACCTCACGCGCGATTCTGTCCGCGTCGACGACGACCGCGCCGTACGACGCGAGAAGCCGCGACACCTCACTCTTGCCGGCGCCGATACCACCGGTCAGGCCCACTTTCAGCATGGCCAGCAGCTTAGGGCCTGTCTTTGGGCGCATCCCCCGGGCGGTCTAGAGGTCGCCCTCCCGCTCGGCGAGGAACTTCTCGAATTCCAGGCCGATCTCGTCCGCCGACGGCAGGTCCTTGGCCTCCGCGACCAGGCTGCCGCGGGTCTCCGCGCCGGCCATCGCGTCGTACTGGTGCTCAAGTCCCTGGACCAGCGCGACCAGTTCCTCGTCGCCCTCGCCGACCTGACGGTCGATCTCGTCCTGGGTGCGCCGTGCCTCGGTGCGCAGCGCGTGCGCCACCGACGGCAGGACCAGGCCGGTCGCCGCGGTGATCGCCTCCAGGACGGTCAGCGCCGAATCCGGGTAGGCGGATCGCGCCACATAGTGCGGAACGTGGGCCGCGACGCCGAGCACATCGTGCCCCGCCTCCGTCAGCCGGTACTCCACCAACGACTCCGCCGACCCGGGCACCTGCGCCTCGTCGAACGGGCTGCGGTGCCCCGGCACCAGGTCGGTGCGGTTGCCGTGCGGAGTGAGTCCCACCGGGCGGGTGTGCGGGACACCCATCGGTATCCCGTGGAAATTCACCGCCAGCCGCACGCCGAGCCGCTCCACGATCTGCCGTACGGCAGCCGAGAAACGCTCCCACTCCACATCCGGCTCCGGCCCGGCGAGCACCAGGAACGGCGCCCCCGTGGCGTCCTGCACCAGATGCACTTCGAGTGACGGGGTCTCGTAGTCCGTCCACTGGTCACGCTTGAACGTGAGCAGCGGCCTGCGCGCCCGGTAGTCGACCAGCCGGTCGTGGTCGAAGCGGGCCACCACCTGGTGCGGCAGTGTGTCGAGCAGCTTCTCGACGATCTGGTCGCCGGTTTCTCCCGCGTCGATGTAGCCGTCGAAGTGGTAGAGCATGACAAGTCCGGCCGACTCCTGGGCCAGCGCCATGTCGACGACTGCCAGCCCCTTCGGCTCCCATGAGTACAGACCCTGCGGATCAATCACGATTCCCGCTACCTCCTCGGTGGTTCACAGAGAAGAACGTGTCGCGGGGCCCCGGCATTCCCAACTGGCGCGTTGATCGCTCGTACGAGTGCAGATCGCCCGGTCAGGGAACCGGTCCCGCACAGTCCGGTCCAGCAGGTCCAGCAGGTCCAGCACGATCCGGTCCAGCAGGTCCGGACATGCGGCGAGGCCCGCTCCCCCGGAGGGGAACGGGCCTCGCTGTTCAGCCAGTTCAGCTGTCGACCGCCTCAGCCGGAGCGAGGGCGGTCACGCGGACCGGTGAGGGTCAGAGCTTCAGCTCTGGCCGCCCGCCAGCTTCTCGCGCAGGGCAGCCAGGGCCTCGTCCGACGCCAGGGCGCCGGAGTTGTCGTCCGACTCCGAGGAGTACGAACCGCCCGAGATACCGGCGCTGGCGCTGCCACCGGCGGCGGCGGCCGGAGCGGCCGCACCCTCGGCAGCGGCGGCCTCGTCGGCCTCGCGGGACTTGATGACCTGGGCCTGGTGCTGCTCGAAGCGCGTCTGCGCCTCGGCGTACTGACCCTCCCAAGCCTCACGCTGGGTCTCGAAGCCCTCGAGCCAGTCGTTCGTCTCGGGGTCGAAGCCCTCGGGGTAGATGTAGTTGCCCTGGTCGTCGTACGACGCGGCCATGCCGTAGAGGGTCGGGTCGAACTCGACCGAGGCCGGGTCGGCACCGAAGGACTCGTTGGCCTGCTTCAGCGACAGCGAGATCCGGCGACGCTCAAGGTCGATGTCGATGACCTTGACGAAGATCTCGTCGTTGACCTGGACGACCTGCTCCGGGATCTCCACGTGGCGCTCGGCCAGCTCGGAGATGTGGACCAGACCCTCGATGCCCTCGTCGACGCGGACGAACGCACCGAACGGAACCAGCTTGGTGACCTTGCCGGGAACGACCTGGCCGATCTGGTGCGTACGGGCGAACTGCTGCCACGGGTCTTCCTGCGTCGCCTTCAGCGACAGGGAGACACGCTCGCGGTCCATGTCGACGTCGAGAACCTCGACGGTGACTTCCTGGCCGACCTCGACAA
Source organism: Streptomyces sp. NPDC051561 (assembly GCF_044454195.1). NCBI lineage: Bacteria > Bacillati > Actinomycetota > Actinomycetes > Kitasatosporales > Streptomycetaceae > Streptomyces > Streptomyces sp. NPDC051561. The sequence continues at coordinate 58,510 of NZ_JBITDM010000017.1, forward strand.
CCTCGGACGGGTGGTCGATGTGCTTCCAGGAGAGCTCGGAGACGTGCACGAGACCGTCGACGCCACCCAGGTCCACGAAGGCACCGAAGTTGACGATCGAGGAAACGACGCCGGAGCGGACCTGACCCTTCTGGAGGGTCGTGAGGAACGTCTGGCGAACCTCGGACTGGGTCTGCTCAAGCCAGGCACGGCGGGACAGGACCACGTTGTTGCGGTTCTTGTCCAGCTCGATGATCTTGGCTTCGAGCTCCTTGCCCACGTAGGGCTGGAGGTCGCGGACGCGGCGCATCTCGACGAGGGAGGCCGGCAGGAAGCCGCGGAGGCCGATGTCGAGGATGAGACCACCCTTGACGACCTCGATGACGGTACCGGTGACGATGCCGTCTTCTTCCTTGATCTTCTCGATGGTGCCCCAGGCGCGCTCGTACTGTGCGCGCTTCTTCGAGAGGATCAGGCGACCTTCCTTGTCCTCCTTCTGGAGAACCAGGGCCTCGATCTCGTCACCGACGGCGACGACCTCGTTCGGGTCGACGTCGTGCTTGATCGAGAGCTCGCGGCTCGGGATCACGCCTTCGGTCTTGTAACCGATGTCGAGGAGGACCTCGTCGCGGTCGACCTTGACGATGACGCCGTCAACGATGTCGCCATCGTTGAAGTACTTGATCGTCTCGTCGATCGCCGCGAGGAACGCGTCCGCGTCGCCGATGTCGTTGACCGCAACCTGCGGAGTGGTGGCGGTGGTCTCGGTGCTGCTCGTCATGTGGGAAAGGGCTCCGGTACGGACAGAAGTCGTAGGTACTGCTACGCCGTGAGCCTGTCGCTCTGCAGAAGCCGGACAGCCGAAGAGGCACCGAGCTGGAAAAGCCGCAAGGCGCCTCGAAAACCGAGGAGACATACATACAGATACGAGCGCGGCCTGCTAGGTCTGAGGCGCGCAGGCTCGCAGCGCAACTTGTAGCATACGGGGGCTGCCGTGCAGGGTCAATGCGCGAAGGCGCACACCCGGGGCGGAAAGCCCCATACCCGGCACAACTCAGGTTCGCCGAGGCCACAATGGCCCTTCCGCCCACTTTCGGTGTCGCAGCGAAGCTGCCTGCGAGGGACCGGTCGGGCGGAGCCTACTCAGACGATTCAGACGGGCGCAATGATCCACGAGGACGACGCTTTCGAGGCCCTTGACGTGTTCGGTGACTCCACGGAGCCGGACGATCCCGAACCGGAGGCGACCAGGCGCGCGGCCGGCGACGGCGAGAGCAGCCGGGCCAGCCGGGGCTGGTGGGACCGCAACGCGGACGACTACCAGCTGGAGCACGGGACCTTCCTGGGGGACGACCGCTTCGTGTGGTGCCCCGAGGGCCTGGACGAGGTGGAGGCGGAGCTGCTGGGCCCCGCCGACTCCCTCAAGGGGCTCGATGTGCTGGAGATCGGCGCGGGGGCGGCGCAGTGCTCGCGCTGGCTGGTCTCGCAGGGGGCCCGCCCGGTCGCGGTGGACCTCTCGCACCGCCAGCTGCAGCACGCGCTGCGGATCGGTGGCGGCGAGGACGGGGTACGGCTGGTGCAGGCGGACGCGGGGGTGCTGCCGTTCGCGGACGGTTCCTTCGATCTGGCGTGCTCGGCGTACGGGGCGGTGCCGTTCGTGGCGGACCCGGTGAAGGTGTTCCGCGAGGTGCACCGGGTGCTGCGGCCCGGCGGGCGCTGGGTCTTCTCGGTGACCCACCCGGTGCGCTGGGCGTTCCCGGACGAGCCGGGCCCCGAGGGCCTCTCGGTCTCCGCCTCCTACTTCGACCGCGTCCCCTACGTGGAGCAGGACGAGCGGGGCAACGCGGTCTACGTCGAGCACCACCGCACCCTCGGCGACCGCGTCCGCGACGTGATCGCGGGCGGCTTCCGGCTGGTCGACCTGGTGGAGCCGGAGTGGCCGGCCTGGAACACGGCGGAGTGGGGCGGCTGGTCGCCCCTGCGCGGCAACCTGATCCCGGGCACGGCCATCTTCGTGTGCGAACGCGACTGACTGCCGGGGCCGCGGTGCTCCTGAAGACCCGGGCGGGACGGGGTGGCGGTACGGCAATGGGGTGCCGCCACCCGAGGGGGAGGGTGGGGTCGGCGCCCCGCGTGGCGGGGGCCCCGGCCGGTCAGGCGTCGGCGGTGCCGGCGAGGGCGGCGGACCCCTACCTCCGCAGCCTCGCGTTCGTGCTGCGCGTGGCCGCCACCGCGCCCGGGTCCTCCGGCCAGGGGTGTTTCGGGTAGCGGCCCCGCAGTTCCGCCCGTACTCCCCGGTAGCCGTCCTTCCAGAAGGACGCCAGGTCCGCCGTCACCGCGGCCGGCCGCCCCGCCGGTGAGAGCAGGTGCACCAGCACCGGCACCCCCGGCCGGCCGCCCACCCTGGGCGTCTCGGCCAGGCCGAACATCTCCTGCAACTTGACTGCCAGCACCGGCTGCTCTCCGCCGTAGTCCACCCGGATCCGGGACCCGCTCGGCACCTCGATGCGCTCCGGCGCCAGCTCGTCCAGCCGGGACGCCTCGCCGGTCGCCCACGGCAGGAGCCGTTGCAGCGCCTGCCCGGCCTCGATGCGCCCGAGGTCGGCGCGCCGCCGGGCCCGCGACAGCTCGGGCTCCAGCCATTCCTCCGCCCGCGCGGCCAGCGCCTCGTCCGAGACGTCCGGCCACGGCGCCCCCAACTCCCGGTGCAGGAAGGCGAGTCGCTCGCGCAGGCCCGCCGCGTCGCGGGTCCACCGCAGCAGCCCGAGGCCCTCCCGGTGCAGGCCGTCCCGCAGCGCCTCGTACACACGGGCGCGGGGGGCGTCCTTGAGCGGCCGTACGGTCAGCTCGACGGCACCGAGCCGTTCCACCCGCCGGGCGACGACGTCCCCGCTCTCCCAGTGCACCTCCTCGCCCGAGGCGAGCAGGTGCTGTGCGGCGAGGCGCGCGGTGTCCTCGTCGATCACCGCGGCGAGGCGCACCCGGGCGGACGCGGAGTGCGAGGGCCGGTCGGCGACCGCCACCGCGAGCCACTCGGCGGTGCGCAGCCGCGACCCGTCCGTCACCTCGGCCCCGGTCCCGGAGACCATCAGGAACGCGCCCGCGCCCCGGGCCTTCGCCACCCGCTCGGGAAACGCCAGCGCGGCCACCAGACCCGCCGCCGCGTCGTCGGAGAGGCCGCCGCCACCGGCGGTGGGCCCCTCCTGCGCCACCTGCGAGGCCAGTCGCCGTGCCTCCTGCTTCCAGCGCGCCCCGTACCCGTCGCTGCCCCGGCGGGCCGCGCGCCAGGCGGCCGCCAGGTCGTCGCCGTACTCCCTCGGCGGTTCCTCGCTCAGCAGGGCCACCAGCTCGGCGGCCCTGCGGGAGCCGATCCGCTGGGCGCCGTCGAGGAGGGCGCGTCCCAGTCGGGGGTGCAGGCCGAGCCGGGACAGCCGTAGCCCCCGCGCGGTCGCCCGGCCGTCCGCGCCGACGGCGCCGACCGCCGTCAGTACCTCGCGGGCCGCCGCCATCGCACCGGCCGGGGGTGCGTCGAGCAGGGCGAGGCCGGAGGCGTCGGGGTCACCCCAGCAGGCGGCCTGGAGGGCGAAGGCGGTGAGGTCGGCGACCTTGATCTCGGGGTTGGGAAAGCCGGGGAGGCGGGTTTCCTCCGCTTCGTCCCAGCAGCGGTACGCCGCGCCGGGGGCCTCGCGTCCGGCGCGTCCGGCGCGCTGGCGCAAGGACGCGCGGGACGCCCGTACCGTCGTCAGCGCGCTCAGGCCGCGGGCGTGGTCGGTGCGCGGTTCGCGGGCGAGGCCGGAGTCGACGACGATCCGCACCCCGGGGACGGTCAGGCTGGACTCGGCGACGGAGGTGGCCAGGACCACCCGACGGCCGGTGCCGGAGCCCGCGAGGACCGCGTCCTGGACGGCGGCCGGGGCCCGTCCGTGGACTTGCAGCACCTCGGCGCCGACGCCGCTCAACTGCCCTGCCACCCGGGCGATTTCGCCCACGCCGGGGAGGAAGCAGAGGACGTCTCCGGTGCGTTCGGCGAGCGCCCGGCGGACGACGGAGGCGACGTGGGCGAGCTGGGCCGGGTCGACCCGCATGCCGTGCGGCGGGCGGACCGGCCGGACGGGCGGGGCCCACACCGTTTCCACCGGGAAGGAGACACCGTGCGCCTCCACCACCGGTGCACCGCCCAGGAGTTGGGCCCAGCCCGCCGCGTCCGTGGTGGCGGAGGCCGCCAGCAGGCGCAGCTCCGGGCGGAGGGTTTCGCGTACGTCGAGGAGGAAGGCTGCGACGGTGTCGGCGTCGAGGTGCCGCTCGTGGCACTCGTCGAGGACGACGGTGTCGGTGCCGGTCAGCTCCTGGTCGCGCTGGAGGCGTTGGAGCAGTACGCCGGTGGTGACGACCTCCACGACGGTCTTCGGGCCCACCTTGCGCTCGCCCCGGACGGTGAAGCCGACGCGCTCGCCGGCCTGCTCGCCGAGCAGCCAGGCCATCCGGCGGGCGGCGGCGCGGGCGGCGATGCGGCGGGGCTCGGCCACCACCACCCGTCGCGCCGGGCCCGCACCGACGAGCCCGGCGAGGACCAGCGGCACCAGGGTCGTCTTGCCGGTGCCGGGCGGCGCGCACAGCACGGCGGTGCCGTGGCTGTCCAGCGCCTCGGTGAGGGCGGGGACGGCGGTGCGGACGGGCAGCAGGTCGAGGGCGTCGGTGCGGATCACCTGGACAGTGTCGTACGAACGGAGGGTGGCGTACGAGGGCGGGGCGCGCCCCGGGTCAGGTGGCGACCGGAGCCCTCGCGGCCGGCGGCGCAGGCTCCCCCGCCGGGCGGCGGCTCTTCGCCTCCAGCCACAGGGAGAGGGCGAGCAGGATCAGGCCCAGGGTGAGGAAGCCCCAGGGGAGGTAGGAGGTGAGGAGGAGGATCAGGGTGCGGTTGGACTTGACGAGGGCGACGGTCGAGTCGACGTAGTCCGCGCGCATCTTGACGTGGCCGGAGAACGCGGTGACCTTGTCGCGGCCGGCCAGCAGGCTGCCGCCGCGCATCTCCTCCTGGTGGATCTCCTCGCCGTTGACGGGGGCGCCGGTCACCGGGTCGACCCAGAACATCCGCTTGGTCGTGTACCACATGCTGGTGCCGGTCTGCTTCTCCAGCTTGGTGGAGTCGATGCCGGGCATGGGCATCTTCTTCGGGTAGCGGACCTTGGTCCAGGGGATGGTCTGCTCGAAGTAGTAGACCTCCAGACCGCGGAAGGTCTGGGTGCCCCTGTAGTGGATGGGGGCGGTCTTGAGGGCGCGGTAGTCGTAGTACTCGTAGTCGCGCTTCTCGGTGAGGAAGGGCCACTTGTACTCGATGCCCTGGCGCTGGACCGCGTCGCCGTCGACCATTTCGCCGGTGGCGTGCACCGGGTCCTGGGTGTGCGCGTCGAAGATGTAGCGCTCGGGGATGGACGAGATCATCTTGCCGTCGGGCCCGGCGACGTACGAGAGCGTGTCCCAGACGACCACGTCACGCCCGGCCGTCGCCTCGATCTTCTCGGACTCCTCGACGTTGCCCTTGAGGGTCTGCACGATGGTCAGCTTCTCGACCTGCTTGGCCTGCATGGTGCCGTAGTCGACGAGGGTGGCGGGCTTCGCCTCCAGGACGACCTCCTGGTACTGGCTGGGCGGGATCTTGGCCAGCCTCGGGAAGGCGTACCAGCGCAAGAGCGGGGAGAGCGCGGCGAAGAACACCGCGAAGGCGAGCAGGATCAGGCTGGCTTTGCGTCGCATCTGCGGCTCGCCCCCTTACTTCTTCGGGCCCGGGATCGTGGTCAGCAGCGGCTTCGGCGAGGTCTCGCCGGGCGGCATGCCGATCGCGGTGATGGTGAGGACCAGGGCGAACGCGGCGGCCAGTCCGACGGCAGCGGCGATGAGTGCACGCATGGCCCGACTCCCTCCCGGTGAGCGGTTTCTGACGTACCGTCAGCGAGTGGGCACCGTAGCAACGGGGGCGTCAGAGGGGAATGGGCGGGGACGACGGAACGCCGGTGGGCCGAGGTTTCCCTCGGCCCACCGGCGTGGGTGGTGCATGGCGATGTGCGGTGCCGCGCAGCGGGCTTTCCCGATACCGCTTCGGCGTTACGGCTTCGGCGTGGTCGCCGGTGCGGTCGGTGTCGTCGTGGGCGGTGTCGTCGGGTCGGTGGTGGGCGGAGTGGTCGGCGGGGTGGTGGGCGCCGCCGTGACCGTCAGTTCGACGTTCAGCACGATGTCGTCCGCGACGATCCGCAAGGTGTACGTCCCGGCCGTGCCGTCCGCGTACAGCTTGGGCAGCTTCACCGTGCCGTCGGCAGCCGTGACGAGACCGCCGATGGTGCGGACCGCCGTGCCGTCCGCGGCCTTGAAGTAGGGGCCCTTGGTGCCGACGACGACCGCGGACACCTTGGCACCGGCGAGGGCCTTGCCCGCGTTGGTGGCCTTGACCTCGACCAGGTCCGCGAAGGCGGCCCCCGTCTCGGCCTTGAGGGCGGTGTCGGAGGTGCGGACGAGCTTGTCGGTCTTCGGGGCGGCGGGCTTGGCCGTGACGGACGCCCAGAACTCGGCGACCGGGGCGCCGGGCGCACTCGCCCGGATCACGAACGAGCCCGCCTTCTCGCCCGCCGCGAGGACCGGCGCGGTCGCGATGCCGTCCTTGCCGGTGGTGACGGTGGTGCGCAGCGCGTTGCCCGGGAAGCGGGCGCCGGTGGCTCCGACCAGGACGAAGTCGACCTTGACGCCCGCGACCGGTTTGGCCGTGGCGGACTGGGCGCGCACCGCGGGACGGGCGGCGAAGTCGCCGCCCGCGACGGCGGTCAGCTTCTGGCCGCCGACGAACGCCAGCTTGGAGACTCCCGCCGGGATGGTCGGCTTCGTGGGCGGGGTCGGCCTGGGCGGCTTCGTCGGCTTGGTCGGCGGGGTCGGCTTGGGGCCGGGGGTGGTGGGCCCGGGGCCCGGAGTGCTGGGGCCGGGGGCCGGGGTGGTCGGACCTGGCCCGGGACCGGGACCGGCGCCGGGGCCCGCTCCCTGGCCCGCTCCGGGACCCGCGGTGGGCGGACTGTTGGGCTCCGGGGCGGACGGCTGGACACCGGAGCCGTCGGGGACCTCGTGGGTGCCGCGGTTGTAGAACTCGTACCAGGACAGGACCGTGCGCAGATACTCCTGCGAGTGGTTGTAGCTGAGGATCGCCTTGTCGCGGTCCGCGGCGACGGTCATGTCGCGGGAGCCCGCGCAGAGGTAGTGACCGGCGGCGAGGGCGGCGTCGTAGATGTTGTTCGGATCCTTGCGGCCGTCGCCGTTGCCGTCCTTGCCGTTGCGGGCCCAGGTCGACGGGATGAACTGCATCGGGCCGATCGCCCTGTCGTACGTGGAGTCGCCGTCGAACTCGCCCTTGTCGGTGTCCGAGATGTTGGCGAAGCCGATGCCGTTGAGGACCGGGCCGCGGATCGGCTTGAGGGTTTTGCCCTGGGCGTCGACCTGGCCGCCGCGCGCCTGCCCGGACTCCACCTTGCCGATGGCGGCGAGGAGCTGCCACGGCAGCCGGCAGGAGGGATCGGCTGCCTCGACGGCAGCCTGTGCCTTCTTGTAGGCGTCCAGGACGGTTGCCGGAAGGCCCGCCTCCGCCGCACCGGCCGGGGTGGTGCCGCCGGGGCCGGGGGTGGTGGTCGGGTCCGGGGTGCCGGGGGTGCCCAGCGGTGGCAGGTCCGTGTAGTAGGGGGAGTTTCCGGAGGCCGCCGACTCGGGCTTCGGTTTCGCGCCGGCCGTCTGTCCGTCGTACGTCCCCACGGCTCCGGGGGCCTGTGACGCGGACAGCGCGGCCACGGCTATCGCGGCGACCGCTGTGGTGGTCGCCCCCTTGCGCAAACGGCGACCGAACTGTGCTGCCATGCGAGTGGTCCCTCCCCATCGGCGGCGGTACGCGCTCCCCAGCGCGACGACCCACGTGACACTACGACAACTCCCCGCGCCCGAACACCGGCTTCTGTGCGCTTTTCACCAGTTCGACACCTGAGAAACTCCTGAAGAACCGGCACCGAAGGTCCCGCATACTGAACGTTATTGATCGCTGAAGGGCACTTCTGCCCAGCAGTTCACGCCTGGGGGACAAGGGTGCCGTTCACACTCAGCCATGCCGCAGCAGTGCTGCCCGGGATCCGGCGGGACGGCACCGGGCGGGGGCCCTTCCTCGCCTCCGCCCTGGTGGCCGGGTCCTTCGCCCCGGACCTGACGTACTACGCCGCGTCGGCCGTTCCCGGCGCGATGGTGTTCGGCGACTTCACGCACTCGGTGGCGGGTGTTCTCACGGTGGACGTCCTCTGCACGGCGCTGCTGGTGGGGCTGTGGCTGCTGGTGCGGGAACCGCTGGTGGCGCTGGTGCCCCGGCGGGGGCGGGGGCGGGTGTACGGGGTGGTGCGCGGTGCCCGCTGGGGTGGTCTCTCCGCGGCTTTGGCGGGGCGGTTCGTGCTGTCGGCTGTGGTGGGGGCGGCGAGTCATGTGGCGTGGGATCTTTTCACGCATCCCGGGCGGCTCGGGATGGAGCTGTTCCCGGTGCTCGGGGAGCGGATCGGGGGGTTGCCGCTCTACACGTACGCGCAGTACGGGACTTCGGCGCTGGCGGCGGTGGGGCTGGGCTGGTTCCTGGTGAGGGCCTGGCGGGGCCAGGGAGGTGGAGGTGAAGTGCCCTCCGCGGTACCGGAGTTGACCTCCCGGCAGCGGGTCGTGGGGGCGGTGCTGATTCTCGGCTGCGCGGGGCTCGCGGCGGTGGTGCGGTGTGTACGGTGGGCGGCCGCCCAGACGGTTTCGCTGCGGGCGTTCGACTTCGTGCCGACGTTCTGCTTCGGGGCGGGGGCCGGGCTGCTGGTGGGGTTGGTGCTGTACGTGGGGCTGGTGGGGCGGTGGCGGAGGGTCTCGCCCGAGGTGGGGCGGGTGCCGGTTCCGTAGCAGCAGGGGGCGGGGAGGACGGACAAGGGGTGCGACCTCCGACGGAGTCGCACCCCCAGGCATCCCGGACGTCAGGTCTCAGTGGGCCGCGGACTCCCAGTCCGCGCCGACGCCCACCGACACGTCCAGCGGCGCGCGCAGCTCCACCGCTCCGGCCATCTCGCGGCGGACGATGCCCTCGACCTGTTCACGCTCCCCGGACGCGATCTCCAGAACGATTTCGTCATGCACCTGGAGCAGCATGCGCGAGGTCATTCCTGCCTTCTCCAGGGCCGCGTCCACGTTGAGCATGGCGACCTTGACGATGTCGGCCGCCGTGCCCTGGATCGGGGCGTTGAGGGCCATGCGTTCGGCCATCTCACGGCGCTGGCGGTTGTCGCTGTTGAGGTCGGGGAGGTAGCGGCGGCGGCCGAGCATGGTCTCGGTGTAGCCGGTGGCGCGGGCCTCCTCGACGGCTCGCTGGAGGTAGTCCTGGACGCCTCCGAAGCGTTCGAAGAAGGTGTTCATGAGGCCTCGGGCCTCACCGGCGTCGATGTTGAGCTGCTGGGAGAGGCCGAAGGCGGACAGGCCGTAGGCGAGGCCGTACGACATGGCCTTGATCTTGCGGCGCATCTCGGGGTCGACCGCGGAGCGCTCCACGCCGAAGACCTGGGAGGCGACCGTGGTGTGCAGGTCCTCGCCGGACTTGAACGCCTCGATCAGGCCCGCGTCCTCGGACAGGTGGGCCATCACCCGGAGTTCGATCTGGCTGTAGTCGGCCGTCATCAGACAGTCGTAGCCCTCGCCGACGACGAAGCCACGGCGGATGGCGCGGCCCTCGTCGGTGCGGACCGGGATGTTCTGGAGGTTGGGCTCGGTGGAGGAGAGGCGGCCGGTGGCCGCGACCGTCTGGTTGAAGGTGGTGTGGATGCGGCCGTCGGCGGCGACGGTCTTGATCAGGCCTTCGACGGTGACCCGGAGCTTGGCCTGCTCACGGTGGCGGAGCATGATCACCGGGAGTTCGTGCTCGGTCTGGCCGGCCAGCCAGGCCAGGGCGTCGGCGTCGGTGGTGTAGCCGGTTTTGGTCTTCTTGGTCTTGGGGAGTGCGAGCTCGCCGAAGAGGATCTCCTGGAGCTGCTTGGGCGAGCCCAGGTTGAACTCGCGGCCCGCCGCTTCGTGCGCCTCGCCGACCGCCTGCTGCACGGCGCCCGCGAACTGCTGCTCCATGGCGGTCAGATGGTCGCGGTCGGCGGCGATGCCGTGCCGCTCCAGGCGGGCCAGGAGGATGGAGGTGGGGAGTTCCACGTCGTGCAGGAGGCCGGTGGCGCCGACCTCGCCGAGCTTCTCGGTGAAGGCCGCGCCGAGGTCGAGGACGGTGCGCGCCTGGGTCATCAGGGCGTCGGCCTCGGCCCGGTCGTCCTCCTCGGAGCCGAACGCCAGCTGGCCGTCGGCGACGGCCGCCGGGGCCAGCTCGCGGCCCAGGTATTCGACCGAGAGCGCGTCGAGGGCGAAGGAGCGGCGGCCGGGCTTGACCAGGTAGGCGGCGAGCGCGGTGTCCATGGTGACCCCGGCGACCTGCCAGCCGTGCTCGGGGAAGACCCGCATCACGGCCTTGGCGTTGTGCAGCACCTTGGGGCGGCCCGCGTCGGCGATCCAGGCGGCGAAGGCCTTCTCGTCGGCCTCGTCGATCGTGGCGGGGTCGAACCAGGCGGCCTTGCCGTCGCCGTCGGCGAGGGCGACCTCGGTGACGTTTCCGGTGCCCAGCGCCCAGGTGTCGACGGTGGCCACACCGAGCGGCTGCGCCCCGTGCGCGGCCAGCCACGGGGCCAGCTCGCCGGCGCCCAGGACGGACCCGTCCAGCTCGATCCCGGCGGCCGGGGCCTCGGTCTCCTCCTCGGCGGCACCCGGGTCGACCGCGTACAGCCGCTCGCGCAGCGAGGGGTTGCGGATCTCCAGTACGTCCAGAACGCCGGCCACCGCCTCGCGGTCGTACGGCGCACGCTCCAGGTCGGTGGGGCCCTTGGCCAGCTCCACGTCGCGCACCATCTCGGTGAGCTTGCGGTTCAGCTTGACGGCGTCCAGGTGGTCCCGGAAATTCTGTCCGGCCTTGCCCTTGACCTCCTCGGCGCGCTCCACCAGGTCGGCGAACGAACCGAACTGGTTGATCCACTTCGCGGCGGTCTTCTCGCCGACGCCGGGGATGCCGGGGAGGTTGTCGGACGGGTCGCCGCGCAGCGCCGCGAAGTCCGGGTACTGCTGGGGGGTCAGCCCGTACTTCTCCTCGACCTTCCCCGGGGTGAACCGGGTCAGCTCGGAGACGCCCTTGGTCGGGTAGAGGACGGTGACGTGCTCGGTGATCAGCTGGAACGAATCGCGGTCGCCGGTCACGATCAGCACGTCGAACCCGGCCTCCTCGGCCTGGGTGGCGAGGGTCGCGATCACGTCGTCGGCCTCGAAGCCGTCGATGGCGAACCGGTCGACGTGCATCGCGTCGAGCAGTTCACCGATCAGCTCGACCTGGCCCTTGAACTCGTCGGGGGTCTTGGAGCGGTTCGCCTTGTACTCGGGGAACTCCTCGGAGCGCCAGGTCTTGCGGGACACGTCGAACGCCACCGCGAGGTGCGTGGGCGCCTCGTCGCGCAGCGTGTTCGCCAGCATCGACGCAAAACCGTAGATGGCGTTGGTCGGCTGGCCGCTCGCCGTCGTGAAGTTCTCCGCGGGCAGCGCGAAGAACGCCCGGTACGCCAGGGAGTGCCCGTCCATGAGGAGCAGGCGGGGACGGCCGCCCGAGGTCTCGGCGGTCGGCTTGTCTGCGGTCTTCTTCGCTGCTGTCTTTGCCACGCCCCCGATCCTAGGCGGCGCCACTGACAATCCCGTCCCCGTCACCGCCCGGCCCGGCCCTCGGGGACGCGCTGTCAGTGCGTCGTGACAGGATCGAAGACGTACAGCAGGAAAGCTCGGAGAAGATCCACCGCTCGAAGGGGAGCGCCATGGCAGCGAAGCCGCCCGCAGGGGACCCGGTCCAGGACGCGCCCGAGGTCGCCTCCCCGCAGCACGCCGCCGCCGGTCTGCCCGCCATCGCGCACACGCTGCGGATGGCCCACGAGCAGATGGGCGCGGTGCGCACCGCGCGCACTCTCCTCAAGGTCAACCAGAAGGACGGCTTCGACTGCCCCGGCTGCGCCTGGCCGGAGGAGGACAAGCGGCACACGGCGGAGTTCTGCGAGAACGGTGCGAAGGCCGTCGCCGAGGAAGCCACCCTGCGCAGGGTCACCCCGGCGTTCTTCGCCGCGCATCCACTCTCCGCACTGGCCGGGCGCAGCGGGTACTGGCTGGGGCAGCAGGGCCGGATCACCGAGCCGATGTATCTGGCCGAGGGGTCGGACCGGTACGAGCCGGTGACCTGGGAGCGGGCCTTCGAGCTGATCGCCGGGGAGCTGAAGTCGCTCGACTCCCCCGACGAGGCGCTGTTCTACACCTCGGGCCGCACCAGCAACGAGGCGGCGTTCCTGTTCCAGCTGTTCGCCCGCGAGTTCGGCACCAACAACCTGCCCGACTGCTCCAACATGTGCCACGAGTCGTCGGGCTCGGCGCTGACGGAGACCATCGGCGTCGGCAAGGGCAGCGTCTCCCTGGAAGACCTGCACCGGGCCGACCTGATCATCGTCGCCGGGCAGAACCCGGGCACCAACCACCCGCGGATGCTGACCGCGCTGGAGAAGGCCAAGCACGCCGGCGCGAAGATCATCTCGGTGAATCCGCTGCCGGAGGCGGGGCTGGAGAGGTTCAAGAACCCGCAGACCCCGCAGGGCATGCTCAAGGGCACCGCCCTGACCGACCTCTTCCTGCAGATCCGGCTCGGCGGCGACCAGGCCCTCTTCCGCCTGCTCAACAAGCTGATCCTGCGGACCGAGGGTGCGGTCGACGAGCTGTTCGTACGGGAACACACTCATGGGTACGAGGAGTTCGCGGCGGCGGCGGAGGCGGCCGACTGGGACGAGACGCTGACCGCGACCGGGCTGGAGCGTGCCGACATCGAGCGCGCCCTGCGCATGGTGCTGGACTCCGAGCGGGTCATCGTGTGCTGGGCGATGGGCCTGACCCAGCACAAGCACTCGGTGCCGACCATCCGTGAGGTGGTCAACTTCCTGCTGCTGCGCGGCAACATCGGCCGCACCGGCGCCGGGGTCTGCCCCGTGCGCGGGCACTCCAACGTCCAGGGCGACCGCACCATGGGCATCTTCGAGCGCCCCGCACCGGCCTTCCTGGACGCCCTCGACAAGGAGTTCGGCATCACCTCGCCCCGCCACCACGGGTACGACGTGGTCCGCGCCATCCAGGCGCTGCGCGACGGCGACGCCAAGGTGTTCTTCGCGATGGGCGGCAATTTCGTCTCGGCCACCCCCGACACCCATGTCACCGAAGCGGCCATGCGGAAGGCGAGGCTCACCGTTCATGTCTCGACCAAGCTGAACCGCTCGCACGTGGTCACCGGTACCCGCGCCCTGATCCTGCCCACCCTGGGGCGCACCGACAAGGACGTGCAGAAGAGCGGCAAGCAGTTCGTCACGGTCGAGGACTCGATGAGCATGGTGCACGCCTCGCGCGGCAATCTGCCGCCCGCGGGCCCCCATCTGCTCTCCGAACCGGCCATCGTCGCCCGGATGGCCCGTGCCACCCTCGGCGCCGGATCCGCCACCCCGTGGGAGGAGTTCGAGCAGGACTACGCGAGCATCCGCGACCGGATCTCCCGGGTCGTCCCCGGCTTCAAGGACTTCAACGCCCGGGTGGCCAGGCCCGGCGGCTTCACCCTGCCGCACGGCCCCCGCGACGAGCGCCGTTTCCCCACCGCCACCGGCAGGGCCAACTTCACGGCCGCCCCCGTCGAGTACCCCGAGCTCCCGGCCGGGCGCCTGCTGTTGCAGACGCTGCGCTCGCACGACCAGTACAACACCACCATCTACGGCCTCGACGACCGCTACCGGGGCATCAAGGACGGCCGCCGCGTCGTCATGGTCAACCCCGAGGACGCCCGCGAGCTCGGGCTGGCCGACGGCTCGTACACCGATCTGGTCAGCGAGTGGAAGGACGGCGTCGAGCGGCGCGCGCCCGGCTTCCGGGTGGTCCACTACCCGACCGCCCGGGGCTGCGCGGCCGCCTACTACCCGGAGACCAACGTGCTGGTTCCGCTGGACGCGACGGCGGACACCAGCAACACCCCCGCCAGCAAGTCCGTGATCGTACGTCTGGAACAATCACCGACCACCTGAGCGTTCGCTTAGGCGAGCAGCTGAGAGTCCCTGGCCGAGTAGTCGAGGTCCGCCGCGCCGGCGGGCCCCCCGGCCACGTACACCGATCGGAGCCTGGCCCATGGGTGAGAAGTCCACCGCGAAGTTCCCGCAGGAGGTCATCGACGAGTACGCCACCCTCGGCGTCGACATCGTCTCCCTCTTCTCCGCCGGGCACCTGGGCAACCGGATGGGCGTCGAGCTCGTCGAGGCGTCCGCCGACCGTGTCGTCGGCACCATGCCGGTCGAGGGCAACACCCAGCCGTACGGGCTGCTGCACGGCGGCGCGTCGGCCGTGCTCGCCGAGACGCTGGGCTCGGTGGGCGCGATGCTGCACGGCGGCAGCGGCAAGCTGGCCGTGGGCGTCGACCTCAACTGCACCCACCACCGGGGTGCCCGCAGCGGCCTGGTGACCGGTGTGGCTACCCCGGTCCACCGCGGGCGCTCCACCGCGACGTACGAGATCGTCATCACCGACGACCAGGACAAGCGGGTCTGCACGGCCCGTCTGACCTGCATGCTGCGCGACGCCCCGCAGGCGTAGTACAGGCGAGGGCCCGGCCGCCGTCGATCCGGCGACCGGCCCTCCGTTCAGCCCCCGGTCACCGGCTGACCGGCAGCGTCACACTGCTCACCCCGGCCCTGACCGTCATCGTGGTCCCGGCCGGGTAGCGCAGCGTGTAGTCGTGGTCCGTCGAGATCAGCACCACGCCGAGGCGGTGCCCCTTCTTGAAGACGTACTCCTGCGGCTGCATCCCCCATTTCAGCCCGTACTCCCGGCCCTCGACCACCTTGTCCTGGCGGGAGAAGGAGTTCCGGTTGCGGGCGTCCAGCCAGCCGCGCGACACGATCTTGAAGTCGGCGGTCTCGGTGCGGTGTTTCGTCCGGTACGTACAGCCGGTGTCACCCGGGATGCCCTGCCCGTAGCAGACCGGCGGCTGCGAGGTGTCCTGAGCCAGCCCCGCCGTCGCCCGGGTGTCCTTCCCGTAGTCGACGAGCAGCGCCGTCACATACGGTGACGTTCCCTTCAGCGAGGCGCGCACCGAAATCCGCGGTGTTCCGTTGATCCGCAGGTCCTGCTTGAGCGGTCCCGTGGTGTACGCCAGCCGGTTCGCGTGCGCCGTCTGCGGCGAGGCCGCCAGCTGCTCGGCCCGCACCGTACGGCCCGCGTCCGTCAGCGACTGCCTGACCGGGAGCCCCGGCCACGGCGAGAGCCCCTGGGCGTTCAGCCGCAGCGTCTCCTCCCGGGTGCCGCGCGCGGGCCAGTCCGACTGCTGCTTCCAGGTGAAGTCCGCCTGTTCGACCTCCACCTTCGGCGCGTCCAGCGCCCCGTTCTCCAGCCCGTAGAGCCAGTGGTCGAACCACTGGTGGGTCTGCCTCAGCCACTCCTCCATCCGGAGCGGCATGGGGTTGCTGTGCCCGGCCTGGTGCAGCCACATCTTGCGCGGCACGTGGTTCTTCTTCAGGGCTTCCCACAGCTGGACGGAGTGCTTGGTCTTCACGTTCCAGTCGTTGAAGCCGTGCACCACGAAGACTCCGGCCTTGATGTTCCCGATGTCCTTGAGGTAGTCGCGCTCCTTCCAGAACGGACCGTAGTCCCCTCTCACCCGGTCCTGATCGACCGTCAGCCTGTCGTGCACGGAGGCACAAGTCTCGGGATTCGTACGGCTGTTGACACCCTTGGCGAGGATGTCGGTGTCCTCGCCCTGGTAGCCGCCGGGGGCGACGACGCCGCCACCCGCCCGGTAGTAGTCGTACCAGGAGGAGATTCCGGAGATCGGCACGATCGCCTTGAGGCCCTTGACCCCGGTGGCGGCGACGGCGGTGGGCAGGGTGCCGTTGTAGGAGATGCCCATCATCGCGGAGTTGCCCGTCGACCAGGTGGCGGCGACCGGTTTCCCGTCCGGGTCCCAGCCCTTGGCGCGACCGGCCAGCCAGTCGACCGCCGCCTTCGCGCCGAGGGTCTCGTTGCGCCCGCCGGAGGTGGAGCAGCCGGTGGCCGCGCCCGAACCGACGTTGTCGACCTCGGCGACGGCGTATCCGCGCGGCAGGTAGTAGTTGTCGTAGTAACCGCCGTAGGTGAAGGGGCCGTTGGCCGCCAGCGACGGCTTGCGGGTGTCCGCCAGGGCGCGCTTGCCGCCGAACGGCAGTCCGTCCCCGTCGAGGTCGACGTTGTGGAACGGTACGTCGGGCCCGCCGCCCCAGTAGGGGCTGGCCTCGATGATCGTGGCGACCTTCAGTCCGGCGTCGGTCTCCTTGGGGCGCAGGATCCGCATCCGGATCGTGTCCCGCCTGCCGTCGTGGTCGCTGTCCACCTCGGTCTCGACGTCGACCTGCTGGTAAAGGGCGTCGGCCCGCGAAAAGACGGGCTCGGTACGGTTGTTGACGACCTTCAGGGCGGGGGCGGACCCCGCGGGGCCCTCGTCGGACCGGGCGGCGGCAGGCGTGGGCAGCGCCGCGACCAGGGAAGCGGCCAGCGCCGCCATGCCCCACTTCCGTACCGTCACCGCTCTTGTACGTACTGCGTCGGCTCTCGCCATCGTGCCTGCCTCCAAGGGCCCCGGAAACGACGATCGCGCGGGAAGCGCGCACACATTCCACCGCGTCCGCCCCGTACGCACCAGAGGGCGACAGCGGTCGGCATCCGCAACGGCCGCGGCCGGCGGCGGGGCCGGGGCGACGCTTGTACCGGGGCGCGGATCTGTCGCGCCTGCGGCCCAACACGTAGCTTGGAAAGGTGAGTTCAGCAGAAGTACGGGCCCGGAGGGCACGCGCGGGGTGCGCACTCGCCCTGCTCGCCGCCCTCGCCGGTACGACCGCGTGCGGCCAATCGGGCACGCCCCGCGGCGGCCCCGCCGCCACCTCTTCCGCCACGGCGGGCGCCGCGGAGAAGTCCGCCACCGCGCGCCCCCCGAACCCCGTCGAGGTGTGCACCTCCCTGGTCGGCTACTGGGTGAAGGAGGCCCTCCGGGGCAGCAAGTGGGCCGGTATCGACTGGGAGCAGAAGGGCCTGTCCAACGAGCGGTTCGAGCTCCACGACAAGGTCCTGGCCGAAGCCCGCGCCGAGCAGAAGAAGAACGGGACTGCCGCGGCCGAGAAGCTCGCCGACCGACGGATCCGCGAGGAGTGCGTACGGCACAACGGCGCCACCGGCAGCTCCGAGAACTGGCGCGAACCCACCCCGTGACCGGCATCGGTCCCGTCGAGAGCGCCCGCCCGGAAGACACCGGGAGCCCCGGGGGCACCGCCGGTACCGCGCGACCACCCCCCGGACACCCCGGCGCGGCCACCGAATCGGGGGCGGCCACGGAATCGGGGACGGCCACCAGCGCGGGGCCCGGCCGCGACCCCCACCGCCCCGAGGTACTCACCACCCGCCATCGCCGTAACGCATCGCCCGGTGCATTCAACTCCCTCGCCTCTCACCCCACTTGGCGCCTGGCGGGACGCCGGTCGGCCCTCGCGGCAGGCGCCGTCGCCGCTCTCGTACTCGCCGTGAGCCAGCTCCGTAATCCTCACGCCGAGCCGCGCCCCACCCCGGCCCCCGGGCTGATCACCCAGGTCACCTATCTGGGCCTGGCCGGCCCTCTTGACCGGCGGAACCGGAGCTTCAGTTTCCGCATCCGGATCTCCGTCGACGAGGACGCCCCAGCCCGCCCGGTACTCGTCGAGGCGATCCACCAGCCCTTCCCCTCCCTGACCCTCCACGCCACACCCGCGCCCCCGCTCTTCGTGGGTCCCGGCACGCCCCGGAGCACCACCCTGAGGATCGCCGTCAGGACCTGCTCCGGGGTGCCACGCGGAGTTTCCCTGCCCGCTCTCGACATAACTCTGCGTAACAGTCACCGTGTGCAGATCATGGGCTGCGCACTGGGTGCCGCCTACGCCGCGGACCTGGAGGGCGCGCTCACCCGGCTCTGCCCTCCGTCAGTACCAAGATCACCCCAAGCCCCTTAGCGGAACTGCCAGTTCTCACCATGCGAGAAGAAGACACACCGGCCAAAAGGCCGTTCTGTCCGGACTTGGGCATCAAGCTCTCGCCACGGCATAACAAGAGAGTCACATCCTGCGGCTACCGGCTCCCCGAGTCCTTCACCTGCGCTTAGAGTCACGGCCAGTCACCGCGCCGTCGGGCACGACTGCGAGCGACTGCCAGCAACTGGCACCAACAGTCCCGCAATGCCCTATCACCACGCCTTAGTTCGGCCGGCCAGCGCCACGGCGCCTCATCGCGAGGCGGCCGCGCCAGGGAAAGGATTCACCGTGCGACACCGTTCCTTGCTCATCCTCACCACTGTGCTCACCACCGGAGCACTCACCCTTACCGCTTGCGGATCGCGCGACGAAGGCGGCACGACCGGCGGCGGAACGGGGGGCAAGAAGACCACCGTGATCATCGGTGTCGACGCCCCGCTCACCGGTGACCTCTCCGCTCTCGGGCAGGGCATCAAGAACTCCGCGGACCTCGCGGCCAAGACCGCGAACAAGAACAACGAGGTCGCCGGCATCGAGTTCAAGATCGAGGCCCTCGACGACCAGGCGCTCCCGGCCACCGGCCAGGCCAACGCCACCAGCCTCGTCGGCAACAAGGACGTCGTCGGTGTGGTCGGCCCGCTCAACTCCGGCGTCGCCCAGTCCATGCAGGGCGTCTTCGACTCGGCGAAGCTGACCCAGGTCTCCCCCGCCAACACCAACCCCTCGCTCAGCCAGGGCGACAACTGGGGCAAGGGTGAGAAGAAGCGCACCTTCAAGAGCTACTTCCGCACCGCCACCACCGACGTCATCCAGGGCAAGTTCGCCGCGAACTACCTGTACAACGACGCCAAGAAGAAGAAGGTCTTCGTCGTCGACGACAAGCAGACCTACGGTGTCGGCCTCGGTTCGATCTTCGCCGAGGAGTTCAAGAAGCTCGGCGGCCAGGTCGTGGACACTGACCACGTCACCGTGAAGGAGAAGGACTTCTCCAGCACCGCCAACAAGATCAAGTCCTCCGGCGCGGACTCGGTCTACTTCGGTGGCCAGTACCCCGAGGGCGGCCTGCTCTCCGACCAGGTCAAGAAGGCCGGTGCCACCATCCCGGTCATGGGCGGCGACGGCATCTACGACCCCAAGTTCATCAGCGCCTCCGGCACGGCCAACGACGGTGACATCGCCACCTCCGTCGGCTTCCCCGTCGAGCAGCTGGACACGGCCAAGAAGTTCATCGCCGACTACAAGGCCGGCGGCTACAAGGACCCGTACGCGGCGTACGGCGGCTACTCCTACGACGCCGCCTGGTCCATCATCCAGGCCGTCAAGGCAACCGTGCAGGCCAACAACGGCAAGCTGCCGGAGAACCCGCGCGAGAAGGTCCTGGAAGCCATGTCCAAGGTCGCCTTCGACGGCGTGACCGGCAAGGTCGCCTTCGACGAGTTCGGTGACACCACGAACAAGCAGCTCACCGTCTACCAGGTCAAGGGCGGCGAGTGGAAGTCCGTGAAGAGCGAGACCTTCAAGGACTGACCCGCCCCAGCATTTCCCCGCACTGATCCCAAGACCGCGCGAGGACGCAAACAGCGCCCTCGCGCGGTGTCATATCCGACACGCTCATCGGAGGCCCTGCGGTGCACGAACTGCCGCAACAGCTGGTCGACGGTCTGGCCCTCGGTGCCCTGTATGGCCTCATCGCCATCGGGTACACCATGGTCTACGGCATCGTCCAGCTCATCAACTTCGCCCATGGCGAGATCTTCATGGTCGGGGGCTTCGGCGCCCTCACCACGTACCAGATCCTCCCCTCGGGGACCTCACTCGTGGTGGCCCTGCCCCTCATGCTCATAGGCGGAGCGATAGTCTCCGTGGCTGTCGCCACAGCCGCGGAACGCTTCGCGTACCGACCCCTGCGCGGAGCCCCGCGACTGGCACCACTCATCACCGCGATCGGCCTGTCGATCGCCCTCCAGCAACTCGTCTGGGGCTTCTACCCCGGCGCCAAGTCGTCCGTGAGCTTCCCCGAGTTCACCGGCGCCTCGATCAAGGTCTTCGACAACCTGGCGATCGACCGCGCCGACCTCTTCGTCTTCATCGCGGCCCCCGTCTGCATGGCGGCCCTCGGCCTCTTCGTCTCCAAGAGCCGCAGCGGACGCGCCATGCAGGCCACCAGCCAGGACCGCGACACCGCGAAGCTGATGGGCATCAACACCGACCGCATCATCGTGCTGGCCTTCGCGATCGGCGCCGCATTCGCCGCCGTCGCCGCCGTCGCGGACGGACTCGGCAAGGGCCAGCTCACCTTCGGCATGGGCTTCATCCTCGGACTGAAGGCCTTCACCGCGGCCGTGCTCGGTGGCATCGGCAACATCTACGGCGCCATGATCGGCGGGCTCGTCCTCGGTGTCGCCGAGACCCTCGCCACCGCCTACATCGCGCTCATCCCCGGCATGCAGCAGCTCGGCGGCGGCAGCTGGAAGGACGTCTGGGCCTTCGCCCTCCTCATCCTCGTACTGCTCTTCAGGCCCCAAGGTCTGCTGGGCGAACGCGTCGCGGACAGGGCGTGATCACCATGACCACAGACACCACCAAGCCCACCGGCGCATCCGAGCCCCCGGCGACCACCGAGGTCACCCCCGTCCTCGCCATGCCCGCCACCGCGGCACGGCACCTCGCCTCGGCGGGCGCGGTCCTCACCCTGGTCTCCACCTTCCTCGCCTGGACGTACACCGACGAGTTCCCCGGAAACCTCACCGTCACCGGATACCCCGGTGGCCTCCAGGTGATCGTCCTGGTCGGCGCGCTCCTCACCCTGCTGTACGCCGTCGCCGGCTACGGCGTCCGGGGCCTCGGCTGGCTCAACCCGAACAACAGCAACAACCCCGTCGCCCTCCTGGCCCTCGGCACCCTCGCCACGGCCTGGTTCACCGACATCGCCATCGCCGTACAACTCGGCGGACTCGCCCACCTCGACCCCGGCGCCTACCTCGCGGCCGTGGGCACCCTGGCTGCCTTCGTCGGCACGCTCGGCCTGCCCCTCGACCGCAAGACCAAGGCCGCACTGCCGAAGTGGAACTGGTTCCTCGCCGTCATCCTCGGCCTCGGCACCCTGTACCTGCTCTTCCGGTACATCCGGCTCGGCACCATCCCCCGCCAGGCCAAGCGCCCCAAGGAACTCCCCACCTGGGCCGAGATCCTGATCATCGTCGCCGTCTTCGGCATCGGACTCCTCGTCATCTCGTACGGGATCGACACCGAGTACTCCGAGCTCTTCATCGGCTACCTGATCACGGCGGGCATGGCCACCGCGGCCTTCGGCAAGGCCGGGCTCCTCGCCCGCCTCACCGCACTCACCTACAAGCACCGCGGCCTCACCATGACCGCCGCGTTCATCGCCGCGGCCTGCTTCCCGTTCACCCAGAGCACCGACACCTTCACGCTCATCGGTGTCAACATCCTCATCTTCGCCACCGTCGCCCTGGGCCTGAACATCGTCGTCGGCCTCGCCGGACTCCTCGACCTCGGCTACGTCGCCTTCCTCGGCGTCGGCGCCTACACGGCCGCCCTGGTCTCCGGAACCAGCTCCTCCGTCTTCGGCGTGCAGTTCCCCTTCTGGGCCGCGGCACTCAGTGGAGCGGCCGTCTCGCTGGTCTTCGGCGTCCTCATCGGCGCCCCCACCCTGCGACTGCGCGGCGACTACCTCGCCATCGTCACCCTCGGCTTCGGTGAGATCTTCCGCCTCACCGTCGCCAACCTCGACGGCGAAACGGGCCCCCGGGTCACCAACGGCCCCAACGGTGTCTCCAACGTCCCGCCGATCAACCTCTTCGGCTACGACTTCGGCGAGGAGCACAGCCTCTTCGGCATGGAGATCGGGAAGTTCACCAACTACTTCCTGCTGATGCTGCTCGCCACCCTGATCGTGGTGCTCGTCTTCCGCCGTGCCGGGGACTCCCGCATCGGCCGCGCCTGGGTCGCCATCCGCGAGGACGAGACCGCCGCCACCGCCATGGGCATCAACGGCTTCCGCGTGAAGCTCGTCGCCTTCGCACTCGGCGCCGCCCTCGCCGGACTCGCCGGCAGCGTCCAGGCACACGTCACCACCACCGTGGTCCCCGAGAGCTACCAGTTCGCCGGCCCCGTACCGCCCAACTCCGCGTTCCTGCTCGCGGCGGTCATCCTCGGCGGCATGGGCACCATCAGCGGACCCCTCCTCGGCGCATCCCTGCTCTACCTCCTCCCGGCGAAGCTCGCGTTCCTCAAGGACTTCCAGCTCCTCGGCTTCGGAATCGCCCTCATCCTGCTGATGCGCTTCCGTCCGGAAGGCCTCATCGCCAACCGGCGCGCCCAGCTCGAATACCACGAGACCGACCAGCTCGCCGTACCCGACCAACCCACACCCGGCACCGGCGTCGGCATCACGAAGGCGGGGGCGTGAACCCCATGACGACACCCACAGCCACCACCAGCACCACCCCGACGGCCGGCACCGTCCTCGACGCCAGCGGCGTCACCATGCGCTTCGGCGGACTCACCGCCGTCCGCGACGTCAGCCTCACCGTCAACTCGGGCGAGATCGTCGGACTCATCGGCCCCAACGGAGCCGGCAAGACCACCTTCTTCAACTGCCTGACCGGGCTGTACGTCCCGACCGAGGGCAAGGTCACCTACAAGGGCACCGTCCTGCCGCCCAAGCCCCACCTCGTCACCCAGGCAGGCATCGCCCGTACCTTCCAGAACATCCGGCTCTTCGCCAACATGACCGTTCTGGAGAACGTCCTCGTCGGCCGTCACACCCGCACCAAGGAAGGCCTCTGGTCGGCCCTGCTGCGCGGCCCCGGCTTCAAGAAGGCGGAGAAGGCGTCCCACGAACGGGCCATGGAACTCCTGGAGTTCATCGGCCTGGAGGCCAAGGCCGACCACCTCGCCCGCAACCTGCCCTACGGCGAACAGCGCAAGCTGGAGATCGCCCGGGCACTCGCCAGCGACCCCGGCCTGCTCCTCCTCGACGAGCCCACCGCCGGCATGAACCCGCAGGAGACCCGCGCCACCGAGGAACTGGTCTTCGCGATCCGGGACCTGGGCATCGCCGTACTCGTCATCGAGCACGACATGCGGTTCATCTTCAACCTCTCCGACCGGGTCGCCTGCCTGGTCCAGGGCGAGAAGCTCGTCGAAGGCACCCCCGAGGTCGTCCAGGGCGACGAGCGCGTCATCGCCGCCTACCTCGGAACCCCCTTCGAAGGCGCCCCCGGCGCCGAGGAGGCCGCCGAGGTCGAGGCCGCCGAAGCCCAGGCACAGGCCGACGCCGCCAGCACCACCAGCACGGACCGCACCGAAGGAGACGCCAAGTGACCGCCCTTCTGGAGGTCGAGGACCTCCGCGTCGCCTACGGCAAGATCGAAGCCGTCAAGGGCATCTCCTTCAGCGTCGAAGAAGGCCAGGTCGTCACCCTCATCGGCACCAACGGCGCCGGCAAGACCACGACGCTGCGCACCCTCTCCGGCCTCCTCAAGCCGTCCGGCGGCTCCATCCGCTTCGACGGCAAGCCGCTCGAAGGCGTACCCGCGCACAAGATCGTCGCCCTCGGACTCGCGCACTCCCCCGAGGGCCGCCACATCTTCCCGCGGCTCACCATCACGGAGAACCTCCAGCTCGGCGCCTTCCTCCGCACCGACAAGGCGGGCATCGAGAAGGACATCCAGCGCGCCTACGACCTCTTCCCCATCCTCGGGGAACGCCGCAAGCAGGCCGCCGGAACCCTCTCGGGCGGCGAACAGCAGATGCTCGCCATGGGCCGGGCCCTGATGTCCCAGCCCAAGCTGCTCATGCTCGACGAGCCCTCCATGGGCCTCTCCCCGATCATGATGCAGAAGATCATGGAGACCATCGTCGAGCTGCGCTCCACCGGCACGACGATCCTGCTCGTCGAGCAGAACGCCCAGGCGGCGCTCTCCCTCGCCGACCAGGGCCACGTCATGGAGATCGGCAAGATCGTCCTCTCCGGGACGGGCCAGCACCTCCTCCACGACGAGTCCGTCCGCAAGGCCTACCTCGGCGAGGACTGACCGCTGCCGCTCGTGTACGTACGGGAAGAGGCCCGCCCCGCAGTCGATGCGGGGCGGGCCTCTTCCCGTACGTGCCAGGCCTACTGCTCCTTGGCCGCCTTCTTCTCCTCGGCGTCCTCGATGACCGCCTCCGCCACCTGCTGCATCGACAGCCGGCGGTCCATCGACGTCTTCTGGATCCAGCGGAACGCGGCCGGCTCGCTCAGCCCGTACTGCGTCTGCAAAATCGACTTCGCGCGGTCCACCAGCTTGCGCGTCTCCAGCCGCAGCGTGAGGTCCGCGACCTCGTTCTCCAGCGTCTTCAGCTCGGCGAAGCGCGAGACGGCCATCTCGATCGCCGGGACGACGTCACTCTTGCTGAACGGCTTCACGAGGTACGCCATGGCCCCGGCGTCCCGCGCCCGCTCGACCAGGTCGCGCTGCGAGAACGCGGTGAGCATGAGGACCGGGGCGATCGATTCGGCAGCGATCTGCTCAGCGGCGGAGATGCCGTCGAGCACCGGCATCTTCACGTCAAGGATCACCAGGTCCGGCTTGTGCTCCCGGGCGAGCTCAACGGCCTTCTGACCGTCTCCGGCCTCACCGACGACCGAGTAGCCCTCCTCCTCCAGCATCTCCTTGAGGTCGAGCCGGATGAGGGCTTCGTCCTCGGCGATGACGACGCGGGTCGTCAGCGGCGGAACGTGCGACTTGTCGTCGTCGGCGACGGGCGGCTGGGGCGACTCGGGGGTGGTCACGGGGCTCCTTGATACGGGGCAGATACTGCTGCCAAGAGCGTACCTAGCTGCGGTATGGTGGTCATGCAGCGGGTCGGGGGAAACCTTCGATTCGTTAGGCCCCGGTAGCCCAACTGGCAGCAGGCAATGGATTCAAAACCCATACAGTGTCGGTTCGAATCCGACTCGGGGCACTTTTCCTTGGATTCCAAGGTCACGTGATTTTGGCGACTCTCCACGCGTACGTGTGAATGTGTCGCCTTTTTCATGCCCTGCGGCGGCAATACCCGCAGGATCGCCCCCGTGTACGACATCGCAACACGCAAGCGAGCCCTTTCCCTCGTCGACGGGGGCCGCAGCCTGAACTCCGTGAGCAGAGAGACCGGCATATCGCGCCACGCCATTCGCTCCTGGCAGACCCGCATCGAGCCCCTCCCCCGCATGACGGGAACGCCGATCCGGGACGCTCCGGCAGACCCGGCCGCGTACTCCTACCTTCTGGGCCTCTACCTGGGCGACGGCTGCATCAGCGAGCACCCTCGACGCACGGGCCATTACCTGCGCATCGCGTGCGCCGACGCCTGGCCGGGCCTCATCGAGGAATGCCGGACAGCGATCACGGGCGCACATCCAGGCAGCAAGGTCTACTTGGCCCAGCGGCAGGGTTGCGTCAACGTCACGAGCTACAGCCGCAGTTGGCCCTACCTGTTTCCGCAGCACGGGCCGGGTAAGAAGCACGATCGGCGCATTGCCCTTGAGCCGTGGCAGCAGCACATCGTGGACGACTTCCCCTGGGAGTTCCTCCGGGGGCTCATCCACTCGGACGGATGCCGCGTCACCAACTGGACCACGCGCCTCATCGGTGGCGTGCGCAAGCGCTACGAGTATCCGCGATACTTCTTCACCAACAAGTCCGAGGACATCAGGCGGATGCTCACCAGCACCCTGGACGTCCTCGGCGTGGCGTGGAAACAGTCAAACGCATACAACATCTCCGTGGCCCGACGGGCGTCCGTAGCGCTCGTGGACGCCCACGTCGGGCCCAAGTACTAGCCCCCACCGCCTACTTCGGGGAGTCGTCCTCGCCGATGTGGTGGATGCGGACCAGGTTGGTCGAGCCGGCGACTCCCGGCGGGGAACCGGCCGTAATCACCACCACATCCCCCTTCTGGCAGCGGCCGATGCGCAGCAGTTCCTCGTCGACCTGGGCGACCATCTCGTCGGTGGAGTCGACCTTGGGGCCGAGGAAGGTCTCGACGCCCCAGGTGAGGTTGAGCTGGGAGCGGGTGGCCTGCTCGGGGGTGAAGGCCAGCAGCGGGATCGGGGAGCGGTAGCGGGAGAGGCGCTTGACGGTGTCGCCGGACTGGGTGAACGCGACGAGGAACTTGGCGCCGAGGAAGTCGCCCATTTCGGCCGCTGCCCGGGCGACCGCGCCGCCCTGGGTGCGGGGCTTGTTGCGGTCGGTGAGGGGCGGGAGGCCCTTGGCGAGGATGTCCTCCTCGGCGGCTTCGACGATGCGGGACATCGTGCGGACCGTCTCGATGGGGTACTTGCCGACGCTGGTTTCGCCGGAGAGCATCACGGCGTCGGTGCCGTCGATGACGGCGTTGGCGACGTCGGAGGCCTCGGCGCGGGTGGGGCGGGAGTTCTCGATCATCGAGTCGAGCATCTGGGTGGCGACGATGACCGGCTTGGCGTTGCGCTTGGCGAGTTTGATGGCGCGTTTCTGGACGATCGGGACCTGCTCCAGCGGCATTTCGACACCCAGGTCGCCGCGCGCCACCATGATGCCGTCGAAGGCGGCCACGATGTCGTCGATGTTCTCGACGGCCTGGGGCTTCTCGACCTTGGCGATGACGGGGAGGCGGCGGCCCTCCTCCTCCATCACGCGGTGCACGTCCTCGATGTCGCGGCCGCTGCGGACGAAGGAGAGGGCGATGATGTCGGCGCCGGTGCGCAGGGCCCAGCGGAGGTCGTCGATGTCCTTCTCCGAGAGGGCGGGGACGGAGACGGCGACGCCCGGGAGGTTGAGGCCCTTGTGGTCGGAGACCATGCCGCCCTCGATGACGGTGGTGTGGACGCGGGGTCCTTCGACCGCCGTCACTTCGAGGGTGACCTTGCCGTCGTCGACGAGAATGCGCTCGCCGGTGGTGACGTCGGTGTTGAGGCCGTCATAGGTGGTGCCGCAGGTGTGGCGGTCGCCCTCCGTGGGTTCGACGGTGATGGTGAACTCGTCGCCGCGTTCAAGGAGTACGGGGCCTTCGCGGAAGCGTCCGAGGCGGATCTTCGGGCCTTGAAGGTCGGCGAGGATGCCCACACTGCGGCCGGTCTCCTCGGAGGCTTTCCGTACGTGGCTGTAACGCTCCTCGTGTTCGGCGTAGGTGCCGTGGCTGAGGTTGAAGCGGGCGATGTCCATTCCGGCTTCGACCAGTGCCTTGATCTGGTCGTATGTGTCGGTGGCGGGGCCCAGGGTACAAACGATCTTTGCTCGGCGCATGCTTCGAGCCTAGGGCTTACCGATGGGTAGGTAATTGGCTCTGCATGACTACTCAACAACCTTTGCATGAAAGGTTATTGACAACTGTTGAATTGTGCGCGGGGGTGCTCTGATGAGCAATTCCGGAGTGTGCCGGAAGTGCGCCCGGGATGCGTCAGAGGGTGGGCGGGGCCATCGTGAAGCGCGCGTTGACATGGGCGTGGACGGTCTGGCGCTGGGGTTCCAGGTCGAGCGCGGGGGCCGCCTCGGTTGCCGCGGCGGCGCCGCGCATCATGCCGCCGTATCCGACGTTCATGGGGCGGTAGTCGGCGGTGGAGGTCTCGCTGCCGTCGTCGGCGAGTTCGAGGAGGGCGACCAGGCGGGTGCCCAGGGCCTCGGCGTACTCGCGGGCGCGGACGACGGCCTCGCGGACCGCCTGGGTGCGGGCCTGCGCATAGACGGGCGAGGTGGGGCGCAGCGCCCACCAGGGGCCGTCGACCCGGGTGAGTTCGAGGTCGGAGAGGCGGGTGGTGAGTTCGCCCAGGGCCGTGAAGTCGGCGAGGTCCGCGGTGAGCCGGACACGGCCGTGGTAGGCGCGGATGCGTTCGCCTCGGCCTTTGTGGGTGAGTTCGGGGTTGATCGAGAAGGAGCCGGTTTCGAGCTTCTCGACGGCGTCCCCGTAGGACTTGACGAGTTCGAGGGCGGCGGCGTTGCGGCGGGTGAGGTCTTCGAGGGCGGTGCGGCGGTCGGTGCCCCGGGCACTGACGTTGATGGAGATGGTGGCGATCTCGGGGTCGACTTCGAGGCGGGCCTCGCCGCGGACGGCGACGCGGGGGGCGTCGGCGGTGCCGAAAGGCGCGGGTGCGCTGGGGCTGCTCATGAAGGGGCTCCCTCGGGTGCGGTGGTGCGCGGTGGTGTGCTGGGGATCCGGGTGGATCCGTACGGACCACTGTGGCATCCGGGTCCGACACCGGGGAGTCATCGGATCGAAACCTGTAAAGGGTGTCGCGGAAACCGCCGCTGAGTCAGAATCTACGCGCGTTGTGCTGGGCAACGCGGGGAATGAAGGAGTGCAAATGCCGCTGAATCGGCGGAAGTTCCTGGGCAATGCGGCTGCGACGGGTGCCGGTGTGGCACTGGCCGGCGGTGTCGCGGGGCCGGCCGAGGCCGTGGAGCAGGGCGTCGCCGCGAAGGGCCACGGGCACCGGCCGAAGCGGTACTCGTTCACCGTGATGGGGACGACCGACCTGCACGGCAATGTCTTCAACTGGGACTATTTCACTGACAAGGAATTCGACGACAAGGACCACAATGACGTGGGTCTGGCGAAGATCTCCACGCTGGTGACGGCGATCCGCAAGGAGAAGGGCCGCCGCAATACGCTGCTCATCGACGCCGGCGACACCATCCAGGGCACCCAGCTGTCGTACTACTACGCCAAGGTCGACCCGATCACGGCGAAGCGCGGCCCGGTGCACCCGATGGCGCAGGCGATGAACAAGATCGGTTATGACGCGGCCGCGCTCGGCAACCACGAGTTCAACTACGGCATTCCGGTGCTGCGCAAGTTCGAGGAGCAGTGCGACTTCCCGCTGCTCGGTGCGAACGCGCTGGACGCCAGGACGCTGCGGCCGGCCTTCGCCCCGTACAGCATCCACCGCATGCGGACCCCGCACGGCCGGGACGTCAAGGTGGCCGTCCTCGGTCTGACGAACCCGGGCATCGCCATCTGGGACAAGATGAATGTCCAGGGGAAGATGGTGTTCCCGGGGCTTGAGGAGCAGGCGGCGAAGTGGGTGCCGAAGCTGCGGTCGATGGGCGCGGATGTCGTCATCGTCTCCGCGCACTCGGGTTCCAGCGGCACTTCTTCGTACGGTGACCAGCTTCCGTACGTCGAGAACGCGGCCGGTCTGGTGGCCGAGCAGGTCCCGGGCATCGACGCGATCCTGGTGGGCCACGCGCACACCGAGATCCCCGAGTACTTCGTCGAGAACAAGCAGACCGGAAGGAAGGTCCTGCTGTCCGAGCCGCTGAAGTGGGGCCAGCGGCTGACCCGGTTCGACTTCGAGCTGGTGTGGGGCAGGGGCCGCTGGACCGTGGAGAAGGTCGGGGCGAGTGTCCTGAATTCGAACGCGGTCCAGGAGGACCCGCGGATCACCGGGATGCTCGCGGACGAGCACAAGAAGGTCGTGGCGTACGTCAACCAGGTCATCGGCAGCTCGACGGCGGCGATGACGACGGCCGAGGCGGCGTGGAAGGACGAGCCGCTGATCGACCTGATCAACCTGGTGCAGGTGGAGACGGTGAAGGCGGCCCTCGCGGGCGGCGAGTACGCGGCGCTGCCGGTGCTGTCCCAGGCGTCCTGCTTCTCGCGCACGGCGAAGGTGCCCGCCGGGCAGATCACCATCAAGGACGCGGCGGGCCTGTACCCGTTCGAGAACACCCTTGAGGCGCGGCTGCTGACCGGTGCGCAGATCAAGGAGTACCTGGAGTACTCGGCGAAGTACTACGTGCAGACCCCGGCGGGCACTCCGGTGGACACGGCGAAGCTGACCAACGCCGAGAGCACCCCCGACTACAACTACGACGTGGTGTCGGGTCTGACGTACGAGATCGACATCGCCAAGCCGAAGGGCTCGCGGATCGTCGGCCTCACCTTCGACGGGAAGGCGCTGGACCCGAAGGCGCAGTTCGTGTTCGCGGTGAACAACTACCGGGCGTCCGGCGGGGGTGCGTTCCCGCACATCGCGGGATCCAAGCAGCTGTGGGCGAACTCGGAGGAGATCCGGAACACGATCATCAACTGGGTGAAGGCCAAGGGGACCATCGACCCGAAGGTGTTCGCGTCGGTGGAGTGGAAGCTGACGCGGGACGGTACGCCGGTCTTCTAGGCGGGCCTTTCGAACGGCCGTCCGGGCGGGTGGTCTGCCGGGAGGTGAGGGAGGGCCGCACCCCGGAGGCGGGGTGCGGCCCTTCGTCGTGTCCGCCGGGTTTCAGACCTTGAGCTTGATGAGGCCCTCACGCTGGGTGGGCAGTGTGGGGCGGGCGGGGGCGCCGAGGCCGAAGGTGGTGAAGGCGGTACGGGCGGGCAGCGGGTAGGCGTCGGTGCCGGTGAGCGAGTTGAGGATGACGGCGCTGCGCCAGGCGGCGAGTCCGAGGTCGGGGGCGCCGACGCCGTGGGTGTGCCGTTCGGCGTTCTGGACGTACACCGAGCCCTCGACGACGGGGTCGAGGATCAGGCGCTGGTTCTCGTCGATGCGCGGGCGCTGGGAGGAGTCGCGCTTCATGTACGGGTCGAGGGCGGCGAGGATGCGGTCGACGGGGCGTTCCCGGTAGCCGGTGGCAAGGACGACGGCGTCGGTGGTGAGGCGGGAGCGGGTGCCCTGCTGGGTGTGTTCCAGGTGGAGTTCGACCTTGGTGGTGGCGACGCGTCCGGCGGTGCGGACGTGGACTCCGGGGGTGATGGTGACGTCGGGCCAGCCACCGTCGAGGGTGCGGCGGTAGAGCTCGTCGTGAATGGCGGCGATGGTGTCGGCGTCGATGCCCTTGTGCAACTGCCACTGCCGGGGCAGGAGTTCGTCGCGTACGCCCTCGGGCAGGGCGTGGAAGTAGCGGGTGTAGTCCGGGGTGAAGTGCTCCAGGCCGAGCTTGGAGTACTCCATGGGGGCGAGGGCCTCGGTGCGGGCGAGCCAGGTGATCTTCTCGCGGCCCGTGGGGCGGGCGCGGAGCAGGTCGAGGAAGATCTCGGCGCCGGACTGGCCGCTCCCGATGACGGTGACGTGGTCGGCGGTGAGCAGGTTCGCACGGTGGTGGAGGTACTCGGCGGAGTGGATCACCGGGACGGTGGGGGCTTCGGCGAGGGGCTTGAGGGGCTCGGGGATGTACGGGGCGGTGCCGACGCCGAGGACGAGGTTGCGGGTGTACGTACGGCCGAGGGCTTCGGCCTCCCCGTCGGGGTCGAGCTGGGTGAAGTCGACTTCGAAGGCGATGCGTTCGGGGTTCCAGCGGACGGCGTCGACCTGGTGGCCGAAGTGGAGTCCGGTGAGGCGCTCGCTGACCCAGCGGCAGTAGGCGTCGTACTCGGCGCGCTGGATGTGGAAGCGCTCGGCGAAGTAGAAGGGGAAGAGGCGCTCGCGGTCGCGCAGGTAGTTGAGGAAGGTCCAGGGGCTGGAGGGGTCCGCGAGGGTGACGAGGTCGGCGAGGAAGGGGACTTGGAGGGTGGCGCCCTCGATGAGGAGGCCGGGGTGCCAGTGGAAGGTGGGTCGCTGTTCGTAGAAGGCGGTCTTGAGGCCGCCGTGGACGCCGTCGGCGAGGGCGGCGACGGAGAGGTTGAAGGGGCCGATGCCGATCCCGACGAGGTCGTGGGGGGTGTCGGGGGTGGGGGGCTGAGGGGTGTGGGGCGGCTGGGGGGCGGTCATCGGTGGGGCCTTTCGGGGGTGCGGCAGGGGGTTGCGGGGGTGGCCGGGGTCGGGGGTGCGACGTCCCCGGGGCGCGGCAGAGCGAGGTGTCAGGGCGTGGCGGCAGCGTGTTCCGCGAGGACGAGGGTGAGGAGGGAGGTGAGGTCCTGGAGGGTGGTGTGAGGGTTGAGCAGAGTGGCTTTGAACCAGAGGTGGCCGTCGGCGTGGGCTCGGCCGAGGACGGCACGGCCCTGGGTGAGCAGGTGGCGGCGGGTGGTGGCCACGGAGTCGTCGGTGGCGTGGGTGGGGCGGAAGAGGACGGTGGAGAGGGTGGGGCGGTCGTAGAGCTCAAGGCCGGGGTGTTTGGCGATCAGGTCGGCGAGGTGGTGGGCGGCGTCGCAGGTGCGGTCGACGAGTTCGGCGAGGCCGGTGCGTCCTAGGGCCTTGAGGGTGACGGCGGTCTTGAGGACGTCGGGGCGCCGGGTGGTGCGGAGTGAGCGGCCCAGCAGGTCGGGGAGGCCCGCCTCGGTGTCGTCGTCGGCGTTGAGGTAGTCGGCCCGGTGGTCGAGGGGGGCGAGGGCCGTGGTGTCGGCGACGACGAGGAGGCCGGCCGCGACGGGCTGCCAGCCGAGTTTGTGGAGGTCGACAGTGAGGGTCCGGGCCCGGTCGAGGCCGCTGAGTAAGGGGCGGCGGGTGGGGCTGAAGAGGAGTGGTCCGCCGTACGCCGCGTCGATGTGCAGGTCGGCGCCGTGGTGTTCGCAGAGGTCGGCGATCTCCGGGAGGGGGTCGATCTGGCCGGTGTCGGTGGTGCCGGCGGTGGCGGCGACGAGGATGGGGTATCCCCTGGTCGAGCGAAGCCGAGAGCTTGGGGAAGGGCCGTGGAGGTGGGTGAGGGCCTCGTCGAGTGCGGCGAGGTCGAGGGTGCCGGAAGAGGCGGGGACCACGACGGGTTCGGGCAGGCCGAGGAGCCAGGCGGCGCGGGCGAGGGAGTGGTGGGCGTTGGCGCCGACGACGAGTTGGACGGGGCCCTGGTGGGCGTGGGTCTCGCGGGCGAGGAGGAGGGCGAGCTGGTTGGACTCCGTGCCCCCGGTGGTGACGAGGGCGTCGGGTGCGGGCCGGTCGGGGTAGAACTCGGCGGCCAGCGCGCTGGTGACGGACTCTTCCAGGGCGGAGGCGGCGGGGGCCTGGTCCCAGGAGTCCATCGAGGGGTTGAGCGCGGAGGCGGCGAGGTCGGCGGCGACGGCCATCGCGAGGGGCGGGCAGTGCAGGTGGGCGGCGCAGTGCGGGTGGGCGGGGTCGGCGGCGCCTGCGGCGAGTGCGGTGACGAGGGTACGGAGGGCTTCGTGCGGGCCGGTGCCGGTGTCGGGGAGTACGGGGTGGGCGGCGGTGCGGAGCTGGGCGGCGGTGGAGGTGGGGCCGCCGGCGGGGAGGGGGCCGTTGCGGGCTTTGGTGCCGGTGGAGAGGGCGGTGAGGGTGGTGGAGAGGAGGGGGTGGAGGTGGGTGGGGCCTTCTTCGCCGCCGGCGAGGGGAGGGAGGGGTGGAAGGGGTGGGCGCTGGGACTGGTTGTGGGGTGGGGTCTGGGTGTGGCCCGGGGCCGTGGTCCGGGGTGGGGTGGGGTGGGGGCCCGGGACGGGGGGCGGGGTGTTCATGCGGGGTCCTTCGGGTGCGTCGGGCGCGGGGCGACACACCAGGGTGTACACGGGGTGTGGGTGTGTGTCCGAGGTGGTCAACGATCTCGACCCGAAAGTGGTACTGGCGTGTGGGTGGGGGGAGTTGGGCGGGGCGGGACTGGTATGGGGCGGGGTAAGGGGGCTACCAGGGGGAGGGGCATGGGAAACGGCGGTGGCCGGCAAGGGGGTCCTTGGCCGGCCACCGCCGTTGGGGAGAGAGGGGTTGGTCAGGTGGTGGTGCGGATGTGGAGGGCTCGGCGGAGTTCGGCGAGTTGGTCGATGAGTTTGCGGCGGAGGGCCGGGGTCAGGTCCTCCTCGCGGAGGTGGGCTTCGCCGAGGGCGAGGGCGGCTGCGTCGATCTCGTGGGCGGGGAAGGCGTAGCGGCCCGCCGCCTCCGCGATGGCCGGGCTGCGGCGGGTGGCCAGGGCTGCCGCAGCCGGGTAGTAGCGGGCGACGTACGGCTGGAGGAGTTCGGCCTGCTCCGGCTGCCAGAAGCCGGTCGCGGTGGCGGTGAAGAGGTAGTTGGAGAGCGAGTCGGAGTCGAACATGGCTGTCCAGGCCGCCGACTTGGCCTCCGGGGTGGGCAGCGCGGCCCGGCAGTGCGC
This sequence comes from Streptomyces sp. NPDC051561, assembly GCF_044454195.1. Classification (NCBI taxonomy): domain Bacteria; kingdom Bacillati; phylum Actinomycetota; class Actinomycetes; order Kitasatosporales; family Streptomycetaceae; genus Streptomyces; species Streptomyces sp. NPDC051561. The sequence goes on from NZ_JBITDM010000017.1 coordinate 92,594, forward strand.
GGCGCCCTGCTCGCCGGTGGCGCTGGGGTCTCGGGCGAGTTCGGCGTCGATGGCGGCGGGGTCGGTGGCGCCGAGTACCGCGAGGCGGCCCAGGATGCTCCAGCGGAGTTCCGGGTCGAGGGCGGGGCCGCCGGGGATGCTGCCCGAGTCGTACCAGTCACGGATGCTGTCCGGATGGGTGGCGACGTCGATGAAGTGGCGTACGGCGACGAGGCGCAGCCCGGGGTTGTTGCCGTCCTCGGTGCGGCGCATCAGGTCGCGGCAGAGGTCGGCGAGGGTGGCGAGCGCGGCCGGCCGCCGGGTGGGGGTGAGGTAGCGGTCGGCGATCGGGCCGGTGGCGAAGGCGAGGACGCCCTGGACGACGGCGAGGTCGCTCTCGTACGGGAGGTGGGCGCGGGCCGCCTCCAGGTACGAGGCGGGCGGGAGTTGGCCGTCGCGGACCATGTCGCGGGCGGCGTTCCAGATGACGGCCCGGGTGAGCGGGCCGCCCCCGCTCGAACGCAGTGGAGAGTTCGGGGAGAGGTCGGGGATGCCGGACAGGGAGCGCAGCGCCGTGTTCCAGGACTCCCGGTCGAGGCGGACCTTGGCGAAGGTGTGGTCGCCGTCGTTGAGGAGGAGCAGCGAGGGGCGGCGTCCGGGGCGGGTGGTGGCGACGCCGGGGGCGGAGGGCGCGTCCGGCGACGTCACGCCGTCTGCTCCTGAACCGGTGCCGGGCCCCGGCTCCCCCGCCGGTAGGTCCAGTTCGAACTGCTCCCGCAGCACCAGAGCGTCCGCGTCCACCAGGTCCTGGTCGTACGCCCCGACCGTGATCCGGTGCGGGCGGCCGCCGGTGTGGGCGATGTCGAGGGTCCAGCCCGCGTCGGTGTCGGTGACGGTGGGGGTGAGGGTGTCGACGCCGGTGGTGCGCAGCCAGGAGTCGGCCCACGCGTGGACGTCGCGGTCGGTCACCGACGCCAGGTTGTCGATGAAGTCGGCGAGGCGGGCGTTGCCGAACTTGTGGCGTGCGAAGTGGACGTTGATTCCGGCCAGGAAGTCCTTCTCGCCGAGCCAGGCGACGAGTTGGCGCAGGGCGGAGGCGCCCTTGGCGTAGGAGATGCCGTCGAAGTTGAGGAGTGCGGAGGCGGTGTCGGGGACGTCCTGGGGGTCGGGGGCGACCGGGTGGGTGGAGGGGCTCTGGTCGGCGTCGTACCCCCAGCCCTTGCGCGAGACCGCGAAGCCGGTCCAGGTGTCGGTGAAGCGGGTCGCCTCGGAGAGGATCTGGTAGCCCATGTACTCGGCGAAGGACTCGTTGAGCCAGATGTCGTCCCACCACTGGAGGGTGACCAGGTCGCCGAACCACATGTGCGCCATCTCGTGCGCGATGGTGACGCCGCGCGACTGGCGCTGGGTGTCGGTGACGGCGGAGCGGAAGACGTAGGTGTCGCGGAGGGTGACCAGTCCGGGGTTCTCCATCGCGCCCGCGTTGAACTCCGGGACGAAGGCCTGGTCGTAGGAGTCGAAGGGGTACGGCTCGTCGAACTTCTCGTGGAAGCGGTCGAAGCAGGCGCGGGTGATGCCGAGGAGTTCATCGGCGTCGGCGTCCAGGTGGGGGGCCAGCGAGCGGCGGCAGTGGATGCCGAAGGGGAGGCCGGCGTGCTGGGTGCGGACGGAGTGCCAGGGGCCTGCGGCGACGGCTACCAGGTAGGTGGGGATGAGAGGGGTGGGAGCGAGGGTCCACTTCCCGGCCCCCTGGTGGGTGGCGACGGAGTTGCCGAGGACGGTCCAGGTGGTGGGCGCGGTGACGGTGACCTCGAAGACGGCCTTGAGGTCGGGCTGGTCGAAGGAGGTGAAGACGCGCTGGGTGTCGTCGAGGAAGAGCTGGGTGTAGACGTACGTCTCGCCGTCGGCGGGGTCGGTGAAACGGTGCATGCCCTCGCCGGTGCGGGAGTAGTGCATGGCGGCGTCGACGTGCAGTTCGTGGGTGCCGGGGGTGAGGCCGGTGAGGGGGAAGCGGTTCTCGTGGAGGGCGGCGACGTCGAGGGGGTGCCCGTCGAGGGTGACGGAGCGCAGCAGGGCGGGCTTGAGCTCGACGAAGGTGTCTGCGGGGGCGCCGGAGGGGGTGCCGGCCGGGGCTTCGTTCGCGGGGCTGCTCGCGTGCACCGTGAAGTGGATGACGGTGCGGGAGCCGAAGGTGGCCCCGGCTCCCTCTTCGGCCGCTTCGTCCGCGCCGCCGGTCAGGTCGAGGTCGACCGTGTACCGCTGTACGTCGATGAGTCGGGCTCGGGTCTGCGCTTCGTCGCGCGTCAGTACGGGCATGGGGACATGCTGCCCGATGGGGGTGGACGGCAGGGGCTGCGGGGCGGGGGCGCCCCGACGGAGGGCGGCGGCCCGCCCCGGCCGTCAGGCTTCAGGGGCCGTCGGATGCTCCGCGATCTGCTCGTGGTGGCGGATCACCTCCGCGATGATGAAGTTGAGCAGCTTCTCCGCGAAGGCGGGGTCCAGCTTGGCGCTCTCGGCGAGCGCCCGCAGCCGCTCGATCTGGCGGGCTTCGCGGGCCGGGTCGGCCGGAGGCAGGTGGTGTTCGGCCTTGAGGTGTCCTACCTGCATGGTGGCCTTGAAGCGTTCGGCCAGCATGTGGACGACGGCCGCGTCGATGTTGTCGATGCTGTCGCGGAGCCGGCCGAGCTCGGCACGGACTGCCGGGTCGACGGGGGCGGCGGAGCCCGTGGGGTCGGTGGGGGGCGTAGGGCCGGTGGCGCTGGTCGTCATGGTCAACGAGCTTACGACGCCCCCGGCGGGATCGTCGGCGGGTGTTCGGGATCCGGGATCTGATTGCTCCAGCCGCCGGGGACGGTCCGGCCCTGTTGCTCCCGGAAGCGCACCGGTGCGGTGCCGACGCGGCGGGTGAAGAGGCGGGAGAAGTAGGCGGGGTCGTCGTAGCCGACCCGTCGGGCAACGGCGGCGACGGGCAGTTCGGTGGCGGCGAGGAGTTCCTTGGCGCGGCCCAGGCGGATGCCGAGGAGGTAGTCCTTGGGGCTGCAGCCGGCTCCGCGTCGTACAGCGGTACGGAGTTCGGCGGGGGTCATTCCGTGCCGGGAGGCGTGCTCGGCGACCGAGAGTGGCTGGAAGGCGTCGCGGGCCAGCGCCTGGAGGACGGGGTCACCGTCCGCGCCGAGATCGGCCCTGGCGCGGCGCAGCGCGACCAGCAGCTCGTGGACGGCGGCCCCCGTCTCCACCTCCAGCAGCGGATTCCCGCGCCGTGCCGCCCGTGCGATCCGGCCGACGGCCGCCCGCGCCCCCGCCGCGTCGGCGAGCGGCACGACCGGCCGCTCCGGTTCTATGTAGCCGAGTTCGGTGTACGTCGCGGTGGCGGGCCCGGTGAAGTCGACGAAGCTCTCGTCCCAGCCGGTCTCCGGGTCGGGTCCGTAGTGGTGCGGAATGCCGGGGGTGACCCAGAGCAGGGCGGGCGCGGTCACGGTCGTACGGCGTCCGTCCGCGCCCCGGTACCAGCCGGAGCCCGCGCTGATCACGACGGCCACATGGTGGTCGAGGGTGCGGGGGCCGACGGTGGGCAGCGCGCCGTGCTGGAGGCCGACGCCGAGGCAGGCCAGCCCGAGTTTGTGGTGGGTGGGGCTGGGGGTGAAGTAGCGCATCCAGGTGTGGTACATCGGCGTCCCTCCTTGTCGGTGTTCCCGTACGGATCTGCTCCGGACGTGCCGCTGATCTGCGGTGTGCCCGCCAACCGTCCAACTTCCGTTGATCTTTGTCCATGGACGGGCCCGCCGCCAGGGGGCGAGCCTGTGACGGAGCCCCGGCCGGGGCGGGGACACAGGCTCACGGGGTGCATCGCTGAGCGGACGACGAGGGATGGGCGGGGACCGTGGCTGATTTCACGGTGGGTGACGTGGACTTTCTGCTGGACGGGCGGCCGGTGCGGCTGCTGTCCGGCGCGCTGCACTACTTCCGGGTGCACGAGGAGAGTTGGGGCCATCGGCTGTCCATGCTCCGCGCGATGGGCCTCAACTGCGTGGAGACGTACGTCCCCTGGAACCTCCACGAGCCCTCCCCCGGCCGCTTCCACGATGTGGACGCGCTCGGCCGCTTCCTGGACGCGGCGCAGGAGGCCGGGCTGTGGGCGATCGTCCGCCCGGGCCCGTACATCTGCGCCGAATGGGAGAACGGCGGACTCCCCCACTGGCTGACCGGCCCGCTCGGCAACCGCGTCCGTACCCGCGACGCGGCTTATTTCGGACAGGTGGAGCGGTGGTTCCGGCGGTTGCTGCCGCAGGTGGTGCAGCGGCAGGTCACCCGGGGCGGTCCGGTGCTGATGGTTCAGGTGGAGAACGAGTACGGGTCGTACGGCAGCGACCAGGCCTATCTGAGCCGCCTCGCCGGTTTCCTCCGCGAAGCCGGCGTGAGCGTCCCGCTCTTCACCTCGGACGGCCCCGAGGACCACATGCTGACCGGCGGCTCGGTCCCTGGCGTCCTCGCCACCGCGAACTTCGGTTCGGGGGCGCGCGCGGCCTTCGACGTACTGCGCACGCACCAGCCGTCGGGGCCCCTCATGTGCATGGAGTTCTGGTGCGGCTGGTTCGACCACTGGGGGTCCGAGCGGGTGGTACGGGACGCCGGGGACGCGACGGAGGCGCTTCGGGAGATCCTGGAGTGCGGGGCGTCGGTCAACCTCTATATGGCGCACGGCGGTACGAACTTCGCGGGCTGGGCCGGGGCGAACCGTTCCGGCACCCTGCACGGCGGTGAGCTCAGGCCGACCGTCACCTCCTACGACTACGACGCGCCGATCGACGAGTACGGGCGCCCCACGGACAAGTTCTGGCGCTTCAGGGAGGTGCTGTCCGAGTACGCGGAGGGTCCGCTTCCGGAGGTCCCGGCGCCTCCGGGCGTTCCCGCCGCGCGGGTGGCGGTGGGCTTCGACGGGTGGGTTCCGCTGGGTGAGATGATGGACGCTCTTGGGGGCGAGGAGACGGAACGGGGTGTTCCGGCCACCTTCGAGGAGCTGGGGATCGGCCGTGGCGTCGTCCGTCACCGGGTGGACGTGCCGGGTCCCCGTCAGCCGTACCCGCTGGGGGTGCGGGGGCTGCGGGACCGGGCGGTGGTGTACGTCGACGGCCGGCGGGCCGGGGTGCTCGCGGCGGAGGACGCCTACCTGCCGGATCCGGTGGCCGGGCCCGCCGCCGTGGAGCTGTGGGTGGAGTCCCTCGGCCGCGTCAACTACGGTCCCCGGCTGGCCGAGCCCAAGGGCGTCACCGGCGGAATCCTGCACGAGCGGCAGTATCTGCACGGGGTGCGCTCGCAAGGCCTGTCCCTGGAGGCCTTCGACGACGGCCCGGCCGTACGGAAGCTGGGGTTCCGTACGATCCCCGAGGGGGCGGCCGGGCTTGTCCGGGGCTCCTTCGACCTGGACGCGGCCTGCGACGGCGCCGGGCTCGAACTCTCCGGGGTGATACGGGGGTTCGTGTGGGTGAACGGATTCTGCCTGGGGCGGTACTGGCCCGGGGCGGGCCCGCAGACGTCCCTCTACGTGCCGGGCCCGGTGCTGAGGGCCGGGAGCAACGAGGTGTGGGTGCTGGAGCTGGAGGGGTGCGGGGACGGGAACGGGGCCGAGCTGACCGGGTCGGTGGGGTAAACGCGGTAGACGGGATGGGTGGGGCACGCAGGGTGGGTGGGGCGTTCCCGCCGGAGGCCGCACCCACCCCGCCCCCGGGTTACAGACCCGCTGCCGCCTGGGCGATCGCCGAGGCGAACGTCGAGACCTCGGTGTACACGCCCGGGTAGTTCGGCCGGGCGCAGCCATTGCCCCAGCTCACGATCCCGACCTGGACCCACGCACCCGCGTTGTCCTTGCGGAACATCGGGCCGCCCGAGTCACCCTGGCAGGTGTCGACCCCGCCCTGCGGGAGTCCGGCACACAGCTCCTCGCCGGGGATGAGGTCGGCGTACGACGTCTTGCAGCTGGCGTCGGAGACGAACGGCACCTTGGCCTTGAGGAGGTAGCGCTGCTGGGCGCCGCCTTCCCTGGCCGCGCCCCATCCGGCGATGTCGAACGTGCCGGTGTTGTACGCCGTGCTGGTGGCGATCTTCAGCGTCGGCAGGTTGATCGGCTTGGCGAGCTTGATGAGGGCCCAGTCCTTGCCGCTGCCGTTGTAGCCCGGCGCCTGGAGCACCTTGGTGGACTTGACCTTGATGGCGCTGGAGCTCTGGAGGTCCACCACACCGGCGGTGGCGGTGATGCTCGTGTTGTTGCCCGAGCCGCTCACACAGTGCGCGGCGGTCAGCACGATGTCCTTGGCGTAGAGGGAACCGCCACAGCCCATGGACAGCCGGACCATGAACGGGAACTCACCCTGGGCGGCGCGCGTTCCTCCTACGACGGGCTGGGTGCCGGCCGATCCGGGAGTGGGCGCCGCGGTGGCCCCGGCGGGCTGGAGGCTGACGGCGGCGAGGGCGATGGCGCCGGTCACGGCGCATCTCTTGAGGGCACGGAGTACGTTCTTCAACGGAGTGCCTTTCGTGGGGGGTGAAGAGGGACGCGCGCTGACAACGAGCACACACCTGGGCACGGCAGGAACGGCACAGCAAAGTCACAGGACACACACCGACCTCACGCTGGCATGAGCCCGTCAACGCGCTGTTGGATTATGTGGAGTTGATCGTCCGTGCGACAAGGGTCCCTTTTCGGCCAGCGCCGAAGTGGGTTTGAGAAGGGGGTACGCCGGTGGGCATCGGCAGCGAGGTCGAACACGGTTTTCCGCATCTGGACACCGTCCGGGCCGCACTGACGGCCCTGTACCGGCGGATCGGCGAGGACGGGGTGCGGTCGTACGCGCCCAGCGTCTTCCCCGTCGACGTGGCGTTCTCCGAGGACGACGACCCGCATCTGGGGGCGCAGTACGTGGCGCGGGCACTGGTCTCGCACTTCCGGCTGCCCGACGCCCGGATGATCGTCAGCTACCGCGAAATGGAGCACGCAGCCGGTGTCGAACTGACCGCGGGCCCGGAGTACTTCATCGAGCTGAACGACCGCTTCCGCCAGCACCGCAAGGACATCGGCGCCGCCCTCGCCCACGAGATCACCCATGTGCTGCTGCACCGCCTTGACCTCTCCTTCCCCGGCACCCGCGACAACGAGATCCTCACCGACACGGTGACCACCTATCTCGGCGCGGGCTGGCTGCTGCTGGACGCCTACCGGCAGGACGGCGCGTCCAGCCAGAAGCTCGGCTACCTCACCCCGGAGGAATTCGGATACGTACTGGCCAAGCGCTCGCTGCTGCTCGGCGAGGATCCGTCCCCCTGGTTCACCAGCGCGGAGGCGTACACGGCGTACACCAAGGGCATGGCGCAGGCCCGCCGCGACGAGCAGCAGCCGCCGCTGGCCGGTGCGGGCAGGCTGGCCAGGCACCGGTACGGAAGGGACCGCCGGCAGGCCCTGGAGCACGGCGGCACGGGGCTGGTGGGCCCGCTCGCCTCGTACATCTTCGAGGGGCGCACGGGCCAGGGCCCGGGGCTGCGGGTCTCGTTCCCCTGCCCGACCTGCCACCAGCGGATCCGGGTGCCGGTGCGCGGCGAGCTGAAGGCCCGCTGCGGCCTGTGCCGCACGGTGCTGGAGTGCGACGGCTGAGCGCCGGATCTGTTGTCCCTGTGCCTCTGCCCGCTCCTGGGCAGCCCCCTCCCATACCCTCAGCCCCTCCTGCCCGCACAGCCCCTGACCTGCGGGAACACTCGGCGGTCCGCGTAGGGTCGAAGGATGGACAACAAGCCGACAGCGGGCCTGCGGGACCTGTTCGAGGCTGTGCACGGTGACGAGGACGACGCTGTTGTACGGCTGCTTCGGGCGGGCGCCCCTGCCGAGGCCACCGATGAGGAAGGCACCACCGTGCTGTACGCGGCGGTGGTGGACGACCGTGCGGGGGCGGTCCGGCTGCTGCTCGCGGCGGGCGCGGACCCGGACCGGCCGAGCGGGTCGGGCGACGGGGACCTGCCGCTGTGCGCGGCGGCGGTCGGTGGGCACACCGAGGTGACGCGGGCGCTGCTCGCGGCGGGGGCGCGCCCCGATCTGCGGGAGGCGTACGGCTTCACCGCGCTGGCGTGGGCGGCGGGCCGGGGTCACGCCGCCGTGGCCGAGGCGCTGCTGGAGTACGGCGCCGATCCCGACCTGCCAGGGCCTTCCGGTGAGCCGCCGCTGGTGCTGGCGGCGCGGCGGGGTTCGGCCGCGACCGTACGGGTGCTGCTGCGGCATCGGGCGTCGGCGCACAGGGCGACGCTGGAGGAGGCGCTGGCGGAGGCCGAACGGTGGCTGGAACGCGACCTGGAGCACTCGTTGCGGGAGGGGCTGAAACACACATACGGGAGCCTGGGGGGCGATGAGTTCGCGGTGCGCCGGATAGCCGAGGACGGTGGCACCACGGTCGTCGCCGAGCTGCTGCGGGACGGCCTTCCGGTGGCGGCGGCCGAGCAGCAGACGGGGCATGCGGCCGTGGTCACACGCCTGGAGTGCGTCCTGGGGATCAGCACCCCGGCCGCCGAACTCGCCGCCCGCGCGGTGCGTTCCGGCTCCCCCGTGAGCAACAACTGGCGCGAGTCGGTGGCCGTCCTGTGGCAGCGCGCGGACGCCGAGACGCTGCGGGCGGCGCAGGAGTGGTGTGCGGACGATCCGCTGTGCGACGACCCACTGTGTGCGGATGGCTTCACTTTCCTGCACGGAACCTTCGCAGCGGATGTGCTCGCCCGGGCGGCTCCGGCAGCCGCCGCCGTACCCCTGCTGCGGGATCTCGCGGCCCGCCCCGGCCCCGCGCACCTGACCCGTGCGGCGATACGTGCCCTGGGCCGGCACCGCGACCCGTCGGCGCTGCCGGAGGTGCTGGCGCAGGCCTCGCACGAGGATGCGGAGGTACGTCGACGGGTGGCCGAGGCACTGGGGCGGCTGGCGGGGTGCGGGGCGCCGGGGGCACAGGGAGCGCCGCAAGCCCAGGAGGCACGGGCGGCTCAGGACGAGGCAGCGGCTCTCATCGCCCTCACCCGGGACCCCGACTCCGCGGTCCGGCACGAGGCTGTGGCCGCGCTGGCCCGCTCGCAGGCGGACACTCCTGCCGTGCGTGACGCACTGGCCCGGCAAGTGGGCACCCACTCGCGACAGTTGGAGCAGGGGCCGCCGCTCGATTCCGTATACGCCGAAGCGGCCCGGGGCCTGGCCGTCCGCCAGGACCCCCGGGCCGCCGGGGCACTGCTGCGGGTGCTCGCCGACGGTCCGCCCGAGGGCCCGGGCCGGGCCGTCGCCGTACAGGCGCTCACCCATCTCACGGACGGCGCTCTCAGGCGTCGGCTCCAGTCGACTTTTCCGCGATGTCGTTGACCGCCGCCCAGCTGAACGCCATGGCGGGCCCGATGGTCGCGCCCGGACCCGGGTACGTCTCGCCCATCACCGCGGCCGAGCAGTTGCCCGAGGCGTACAGGCCCTCGATGACCGAGCCGTCCTCACGCAGCACGCGGGCGTCCGCGTCCGTGACCAGGCCACCCTTGGTGCCGATGTCGCCCGGGTGGACCGGGATCGCGTAGAACGGGCCCTTCTCCAGCGGGGCGAGGTTCGGATTGGGGAGGGTCGGGTCGCCGTAGTAGCGGTCGTAGACACTGTCTCCGCGGCCGAAGTCCTCGTCCTTTCCGTTCTCCGCCTGCTTGTTGAAGCGGCGTACGGCGGCGGGCAGTCCGGGCGCCCTGATCAGGGCGGCGAGCTGCTCGACCGTCGCGGCCTTCTTCAGGAAACCGCTCTCGGTCCAGGACTTGGGGAACGGCTGGCCGGGGAAGAGGCCCGCGAAGAGATAGCGGGACTTGGAGCGGGCGTCCAGGATCAGCCAGGAGGGAACGGTGGTCGCCTCCTCCTTGTCCGCCTCGTACATCGCGTCGACGAACTGGTGGTACGGCGCGGCCTCGTTGGCGTACCGCGTCCCCGCCGCGTTCACGATCACCATGCCGGGGATTCCCCGGTCCGCGACCAGGAAGAACCCCTTCTCCCCCGGCGGGCAGACCGACGGCGCACCCCACACCTTGTCCAGCAGGTCGGTGGCCGCGCCCAGTTCCTCGCCGAGTTGCAGCGCGTCGCCGGTCTGGCCCTCGGAGGCGTGCGTCCACTCGGTGGAGGTCGGCCCGGGGAGGTACTTCTCGCGCAGCTCCTGGTGGTGCGAGAAGCCGCCCGAGGCGAGCACGACGCCGCCCTTGGCGCGGACGGTGACCTCCCTGCCGTCACGGGTGACCGTGACTCCGGTGACCCGGCCGCCGTCCTCCCGCACGAAGCCGGTGAGCGGTGCGGACAGCCACATGTCCGCGCCCTCCTTCTTCAGCGAGAGCCGCAGCCTGGCAATCAGCGCCTCTCCCAGCGAGAGCAGCTTCTTGCCCGTGACCAGGGCCCTGACCGCCCGGCTGCCCACCCGCAGCGAGGCCTTCCTGCCGGCCCAGGTGCGGCCGATCATGTTCACGTAGCGGAAGTCGTACGAGGTGAGGGTGAGCCCGTACGTCGGAAGGCCGGCCCGGCGCATGTCCTTGGCGAGCGGGCCCAGGTCCTTGAGGTCGGCGATGCGGGGCTCGATGGACCGGCCCTGCGCCATGCCGCCCATGGCCTCGGGGAAGTAGTCCGAGTAGCCCGGGGTGTACATGAAGCGCACATCGGTGCGGTCGTGGAACTCCCTGACCATGCGTGGCCCGTGGTCGAGGTAGGCCTCCTTGCGGGCCTCCGGGACGCGGTCGCCGACGGTGGCGTCCAGATAGGCGCGGGCCTTGGCTCGGGTGTCGCCGAGACCGGCGTCGTCCAGGTGGAAGTTGGTGGGCACCCATATCGCGCCGCCGGAAAGGGCGGTGGAGCCGCCGTACTTGTCGGTCTTCTCCACCACCAGGGCGCTCAGCCCGCGCAGCCGTGCGGTGAGGGCCGCGGCCATTCCCGCGGCACCGGAACCGACCACGACGACGTCGTAGGTGTGGTCCCAGCGCGGGGACTCCGCCGCGGATTGCGGTGCCGTCATGTGAACACTCCGGTGACGTAGTCGCTGCGGAAGTACAGCAGGGGTGATCCGTCTTCGCGCGCGGCCAGATCGAGTACGCGGGCGGTGATCACATAATGATCACCCGCTTCGTGCACGGCGTACAGCTCACAATCGACCGTGGCCAGCGCGTTGTTGATCAGAACCGCGTCGTTTTCGGTGCGTTTCCAGTCGACTCCGACGAATTTGTCGGCGCCCTTACGACCGAGGGCGGCGCAGGTGTCCGCCTGATCCTCGGCGAGGATGCTGACGCCGAAGCGGCCGGCCCGCTCCACCCCGGGCCAGCTGCTGGAACTCCTGCCGACACAGAGCAGCACCAGCGGCGGGTCCAGGGAGAGCGAGGCGAAGGACTGGCAGGCCAGACCGACCGGGGTGCCGTCCTGGTCGAGGGCAGCGACGACGGTGACGCCGCTGGCGAACCGGCCGAGGACGTCCCGGAACTTGTGCGGGTCGGCCGACAGGCCCGTCAGGGGGCCGGGCGGCGGGTCCGTCAGGGGGCCGGTCGGCGGGTCCGTCAGCCGTTCCACTGGTGTCCCCAGAAGCTGTCCGAGGTCATTTCCTTCGCCACCCAGTCCGCCGGGTCGACGATCAGCCCGTCCCAGCCGTACTCGACCTGGAAGCCGCCGGGCGCCTGCGCGTAGAAGGACACCATGTGATCGTTGGAGTGGCGGCCCAGGGTGGAGGCGATCGGCACTCCGGCCCCGGTCATCCGGTCCAGGCAGTAGCCGACGTCGTCGAGGGACTCCAGCTCGACCATGAAGTGCACGATGCCGGGCGGCAGCGCGCCCGGATACAGGCCCAGGCTGTGGTGGCGGCGGTTGGGGCTGAGGAAGTGCATCGTGTGGAAGTCCTGGCCGGGCGTGCCGGTGGGCACCGCGACGGGCGGCAGCTTCATCGAGTCGCGCAGCTGGAAGCCGAGGACGTTCTCGTAGAAGTCGAGGGTCTTCTCGGTGTCCGGGGCGGGGACGACGACATGGCCGAGGCCGAGGTTGCCCGCCCCGGGGGTCGAGGTGACGAACCGGTTGCCGTACGGGGTGCCGAGCGGGCTGTGGTCCTGGGCCTGGCCCCAGAAGATCTCCAGAGGGTTGCCACTGGGGTCCTGGAGGTGGATCAGGCCCTGCACCCGGCGCTCGGCGAGAGTGGCGGCGTCGCCCTGCTTGACGACCACACCGGCCGCTTCGAGCTGGGCCGCGGCGGTGGCGAGGGCTGCCGCGTTGGCGACCTCGAAGCCGGCCGCGAGCAGCCGGTCGGAGTCACCGGTGACGATCTGGAAGCGGTGGATCCGGTCGTCGATCCGAAGGTTCAGCTGCTGCTCGGTGGAGCCTTCGGCCTCGACCATGCCGAGAATGTCCAGGGTGTAGGTGCGCCACTCGTCGAGCTTGGTGGTTTCGAGGCGCAGATAGCCAAGAGCGCGAATGTCCATGGGAGTTGCGGCCCTTCAAGGCAGAGGAATGAAGATGACAGATTTCAGAATCTGTCATCTGATATCTGATAGCTGTCAGTTGAAATCTGCTGGTTGATATCTGTCAGCCGTCAGCCGTCAGTGCGAGAAGAAGTCGATCGCCAGGCGGTTGAACTCGTCCGCCTTCTCCCGCTGCGCCCAGTGACCGCAGTGCGGGAAGACGTGCAGCCGCGCGTTCCCGATCGCCTTGAGGGCGACGAACGCGCCGTCGAGCGGGTTGACCCGGTCCTCGCGCCCCCAGGTGAGCAGCGTCGGCTGGGTGATCCGGTGGGCCTCGCGCCACAGCATGGTGTCCGCCGGCCACTTGGCGAACGAAGCCGCCATCCGGGCGTTGCCCAGGGCCGCCTCCGGGTCGGTGGCCTGCGCGAACCGCTCGTCGATGAGTGCCTCGGTGACGATCGCCGGGTCGTACGCCAGCGTCGTGAGGAAGGTCCGCATCTGCTCCCGGGTCGGCGTCGCCGCCGTACTGAACTCGAAGAGCCGCTTGATGCCCTCGGTGGGGTCCGCGTGGAAGAGGTTCAGCGACACCCCGCCCGGCCCCATCAGCAGCAGCTTGCCGACCTTGTCCGGGTGGTCGAGCGCCATCCGGGTCGCGGTGCCGCCGCCCAGCGAGTTGCCGATGAAGTGCGCCTGCGCGATGCCCAGTTCGTCCATCAGGCCGGCGACCGCGTCGGCGGCGTAGGAGAAGAAGTCCTTGTCGAGCTCGGGCTTCTCGGACTTGCCGTAGCAGGGCTGGTCGACCAGGAGGGTGCGGAAGTGCTCAGCGAAGACCGGCAGGTTGGCACCGAAGTTGGACCAGCCGGAGGCGCCCGGACCGCCACCGTGCAGCATGATCACGACGGGTGTCCCGGCGGTCGCGCCGGCCGGGCCCGCCTCGTGGAAGTGCAGGGTCAGCCCGCCGGCCTTCGTGGTGCGCGAAGTGCTCTCGTACGTCATCGGAGTACTCACCGTGCCGCTCACAGCATCGTGTCCTGGATGTCGAGGCCGAGGGCGCCCTGGCCGAAGAGGACGAGCGCCCGTTCGGGGTCGTTGGCCGCGTGGCCGCGTCCGGTGTGGACGTCGCGCCAGGCGCGCTGGACGGCGTTGGTGGCCTTGTTGCGCAGGGCGGAGCCGCCCGCGTTCTCCATCAGGAGGTCGACGGCGGCCACCGCGCGCTCGGTGGCGAGGACCTGGTCGCGGCGGGTACGGGTGCGCAGCGGCATCGGCAGTTCCTCGCCGGCGACCGCGAGGTCGTACAGGTCACTGATGTTGCGTTCCAGTTGGAGCCAGGCGGCGTCGATGTCGCTGGCGGCGCGGGCGATCCGCACCTGGGCGAAGGGGTCCTCGGCGACCTGCTGGCCGTAGGAGATCCGGAAGCGCTCGCGGGTGGCGGCGACGTACGCCTCGTAAGCACCCTCGGCGATGCCGACGACGGGGGTGGAGATGGTGGTGGTGAAGACCGCGGCGTAGGGGAGCTTGTAGAGCGGCTCCGGGTTGACCTCCTGGCCGGGCGTCTTCAGCGCGGTGACCGGGCCGAAGCTGAGCGCACGGTGCTCGGGGACGAACACGTCCTCGCAGACCACGTCGTTGGAGCCGGTGCCCCGCAGGCCGACGGTGTCCCAGACGTCGTTGATCGTGTAGTCGGTGCGCGGGACCAGGAAGGTGCGCATGTCCAGCGGGCGGCCGTCGGCGTCGGTGATCATGCCGCCGAGCAGCGCCCAGTCCGCGTGGTCGCAGCCGGACGAGAAGTGCCAGGCGCCGGTGACCCGGAAGCCGCCCTCGACCGGGGTGACCTCGCAGGTCGGAGCATACGAGGAGCAGATCCGGGTGTGCGGGTCCTCGCCCCACACCTCGTCCTGGGCGCGTACGTCGTAGAGGGCGACGTGCCACGGGTGGACCCCGACGACCGAGGCGACCCAGCCGGTGGAGCCGCACGCCTTGGCGATCTCCTTGACGGCGGAGTAGAAAGCGGCCGGGTGCGCGGCCAGACCCCCGTACCGCTTCGGCTGGAGCAGCCGGAAGAACCCGCTCGCCTCCAGCTCCTTGATGCTGGTCCCGGGGACCTTGCGCTGCGCCTCGGCCTCGGGGGCGCGTTCGCGCAGCGCGGGGGCCAGGGCGCGGACCGCTGCGAGGACTTCGAGGACTTCTTCGTCACCCATGCGTTGTCGCCTCTCGGGGATTACGGCTGTGAGGTAGGGCTGTACGTGCTCCGGGCTGAGCGGTGGCAGGAACGTACGCCCGCGCTGTTCGGCCGCGAAATACCGGATTCCCACTGAGCGGGAAGGGGCTCCGCGACCCCCCACCGTATTCCGAAACGAAATACCTCAGTACGACCCCTTCCCCCGCCCCGACCCCCGTGACAAGGTCACCCCAAGGCCGCAGCTGTGTCCGCAATGTCGCGGATGCGCACCGCACACAGGGGTTCTTCTCATGACTGATCTCATGCCTGAACAGATCACGCTCGCGGAGATGATGGCACGTGCCACCAGCGAGCCCGCGGCGGGCGGTCACGCCCCTCTGTCACTCCTCGAAAAGGCCGCCAAGGTGCTCGGCGCCTTCGACGGCGCGGAACCACGCCTCTCGCTGACCGAGGTGGTACGCCGTTCCGGCATCCCCCGCTCCTCCGCGCACCGCATCCTCGACCAACTGGTCGGCCTGCGCTGGCTGGACCGCGAGGGCCGCGACTACCGGATGGGCATGCGGATGCTGGAGCTGGGCGCGCTCGCCTCGCACCACAACCGGCTGCGCCGCGCCGCCCTCCCGTTGCTGCACGCCCTGCACGAGCAGACCGGGCACCTGGTCCACCTCGCCGTCCCGGACGGCACCGAGGTGGTCTATCTGGAACGGATCGGCGGCCTCGACGACCGCAGCGTCCCCTCCCGCGTCGGCGGCAGGATGCCCGCCTACTGCACCGGCGCCGGCAAGGCCGTCCTGGCCTTCGGCGAACCGGACGCCGCCGAGCGGGTCATCGCCGCGGGACTGCGCCCGCGCACCCCCTCCACGCTCATCCGCCCGGTCTCGCTGCGCTCGGAACTGGCAGCGGTGCGCGACCGGGGCATCGCCTTCGACCACGAGGAGAGCTTCCGGGGCGTCGTCTGCGTGGCGGCCCCGCTGCGTGGCGCGGGCCGGGCGATCGCCGCGATCTCCCTGTCCTGCAAGGGCGGTGGCACCGCCCGGCGCGAACTCGAAAGGCTCGCCCCCGCGGTGCTCTCCTGCTCGCGCGCGGTCTGGCGCGAACTGTACGGTCCCGGCCGCGCCCGCACCCGTCACGCGGCAGCCACCCCGCCCGCGCCCGTCGCTCAGCAGCCCCGGATCTCGGAGCAGGCGATGGACAACATGATGGGGTGGCTGGGCCGCAGCGAGTGGATGTGACCGGTCCGGTCCGAGGCGACCTGAACGGGCCCCTCAGCAGCCGTACTTCACCAGACTGTCTCAGCAGCCGTACTTCACCAGACTGAACGACTTGTAGTGGTCACCGGTGTAGTAGTCCTCCTGCGCCTTGTCGCCGGTCACGATGCGCCTGGCGCCGCGCGTCGGCGCGCCCGGGGTGACGACCGTGTACTCGTGGTAGTAGCCGTTGGTCTGGCTCGGCAGGATGCCCTCGCGGTTCTTGAAGACGGTCCCGTCCTGTTCGTACGGGAAGGGTCCGCCCTTCTCGATGAGGCCGAGGGTGTCGTGCGCCTGGGGCGGCAGCTCGGAGTGGCAGATCTCGCCGACGGCGGCGATCTGGACCACCGCGACCTGGTTCACCGCGACCTGGGCCACGGGAGCAGAGGCGGGGGCGGCGACCGCGCCCCCGGCGAGGAGTGCGGTCGCGAGGGTGGCGGCGGAGCCGATGACGGCGATTCGTGGGGGGATTCGCATGCCCCCATTGATGCGCGTAGAACGCGTCGGGGTCAACGCCAACTCCCGCGAATTCCCCGTACGTTCACCTCCTCCGCAGCCTCCTCGCAGACCCCCTCCGCCACTCCCCCACTACTCGTAGCTGATCTCCACCCGCGCGCTCAACGGCACCGTCTGACAGGCCAGGACGTACCCGTCGGCCATGTCCTCCTCGTCCAGTACGTCGTTGCGCAGCATCTTCACCTCGCCGGAGACCACCCGGCAGCAGCACGCGCTGCACGCGCCCTCCCGGCAGGAGAACGGCGCGTCGACACCGGCCGCGAGCAGGGTGTCGAGCAGCGGGACCTCCGCCGCCCAGCCGACCTCCCGCCTCTCCCCGTCGAGCGTCACCTCCGCCGTGTGCGCGGCCCGGGCACCACCGGCTGCGGCGACCGCCACCGGATCCCGGTCGAAGACGTCGTCGGCGAGCGAGAAGTACTTCTCCCGCGACACCGTGCGCGCGCCGGCCGAACGCAGGGCCTGTTCCGCCGCGTCCATCAGCGGCCCCGGCCCGCACAGATAGGCGTCCCGGCCGGCGTACGGGGCCAGTACCGCGCACAGCATCTTCGCGGTGGGCAGCCCCTGCAAGGTTTCCAGCCAGTGCACGACGGAGAGCCGCCCGGGGTACGTCTCGGCGAGCCCCCACAGTTCGTCGCGGAAGATCACCGACCCCTGGTCGCGGTTGGCGTACAGCAGCGCCACCTTGCCCCGCCCGGCCGCGAGCACCGACTTGAGGATCGACAGCACCGGCGTGATGCCGCTGCCACCGGCCACCAGGACCACATCGCGGTCGAGGTCGCGTGGGGTGAAGGTGCCGGCCGGGACGAGCACCTCCAGCTCGTCACCGGCCGCCACCTGTCCGCAGACCCAGCCGGAGCCGAGCCCGCCGGCCACCCTCTTCACCGTGACCTTCATGGGCTCCCCGGTGTGCGGGGAACTGGCGAGCGAGTAGCAGCGGGCGGCCCCGCCGGGCACCCGCAGGGTCAGGAACTGCCCCGGTTTGTAAGGGAGTTGGGCGTCCAGCACCAGCGACACCGCGTCGTCCGTCTCCGGTAGGACCTCGGCGACGCGCACCTTCACCGACGTACCGCTCACGACGGTCCACCCACTTCCAGCAGCCCGCTCGCGACCGCCGCGTCGATGCTGCCGCGCAGCGCCTCGCAGGAACGCACCCGGGCGCTCGGCTCACCGGCGGCGACCCCGGCCCGGATCCGCGGGCAGACCTCGGCGGCCTCGTCGGTCCACTGGATCTGGGTGTGGGCGGGGCTGAACTTCTCGCACAGGACCTCATTCCCACAGGTCCCGCACGCGACCGCGCGCCTCACGAACCTGCTGCCGCGATGTTCGCCCCGGCCTCCGCCCGCCAGGCCTCGTTGGCGCGGGTGGTGTCGATCTCGAACTCGAAGCGCCGGACCATCTCGTCCTTGACGTCGGCGGCGTTTACGTAGAACTGCTCGTACCAGCGGCGCAGTTGGTAGACCGGGCCATCCTCCTCGGTGAGCAGCGGGTTGTCGATCCGGGTCTTGTTCTTCCAGATCTCGACGTCCTGCTCGAAGCCGACCGCGAGGCCCTCGGAGGTGGCCTGCGCGGCTGCGGCGGCCATCTCGTCGCTCATGCCGGGGAGCTTCCTGACGATCGCCCCGTACATCAGCATGAAGCTGTTCTCGTCGATCGGGTAGTGGCAGTTGATCAGCACGGACTCCATTTCGACGCCGCCGCCCACGTCGGCCCACAGCTTGTCGATCATGTAGGAGGGGCCGTGGTAGGAGGCGTCGGAGCGCAGCCCGCCGGTGGCGGAGAGGGTGCCCAGATCGATGTCGGGGCGCGGCGAGGACTCCATGTACTGGGTGGCGACGTGCCCGTCGAAGACGTTCTTGAAGTACTCGGGAAACGCGTAGTGCACATAGTAGAAGTGCGCCATGTCGACGACGTTGTCCACGATTTCGCGGCAGTTGGAGTTGTCGACGCGCAGCTGGTTCCAGGACCAGTCGCTCCACTCGCCGGCGTCGGGGCCGTGGACGCCCTCGATCTCGGGGATGGTGACGTCGTCGGTGGGTTTGCTGCCCTCCGGGTCGTTCCAGACGTAGAGCTGCCTGTTGCGCTCCAGAGTGGCCCAGGCGCGGGTCTTGGCGCGCGGGGGAACCCGGCGGGCGTAGGGGATGCCCGCGCACCTGCCGTCGCCGGCCCAGCGCCAGTCGTGGAACGGGCAGGCCACCGCGTCGCCCTTGACGGTGCCGTGGGCCAGGTTGCCGCCCATGTGCGGGCAGTAGGCGTTGAGGACGTGGAGTGCGCCGTCGTCCTCGCCCTGGAAGACGACCAGCTTGGTGCCGAAGGCCTGGATCTCGTGCGGCCGGCCGTCCTTGAAGGTGTCGGCGAGGCCCACGCAGTGCCAGCCGCGGGCGAAGCGGGTGGGCGGCGCCGCCGCTTCGATGACGCGGACCTCCTCGGCCGGCGCGGTCGCTCCGGTCTGCTGAACAGACATGGTCTTCCCCCTAGTTGGTGCGCGAGTCGGTGCGTGAATCGGTGGGCAGGTCGGTGCGCGTGGCGGGATACGGCCGACCGGATTCCGCGGCGAGTTCCACCGCGATGTCGATCAGTTGGTCCTCCTGGCCTCCGACGAGTCGCCGCTGCCCGGCGCGCAGGAGGATCTCGGCGCCGGAGACGCCGTAGCGCCCGGCCTGCCGGTCGGCGTGCTTGAGGAAGCTGGAGTAGACCCCGGCGTGGCCCATCAGCAGGCTCATCCGGTCGAGCAGGCACTCCTCGTCCATCACGGGCCGGACCACGTCCTCGGCCGCGTCGATGATCTTGAGTACGTCGATGCCGGTGCGAAGGCCCATCTTCTGGCAGACGGCGGCGAACGCCTCGACGGGGGTGTTCCCCGCCCCCGCGCCGAGCCTCCTCGTCGACCCGTCGATCTGGAGCGCCCCGGCGCGCACGGCGGCGACCGAGTTGCCCACCCCGAGCCCGAGGTTCTCGTGTCCGTGGAAGCCGACCTGGGCGTCCTCGCCGAGCTCGGCGACCAGTGCGCCCACCCGGCCGGTGACGTCGTCCATGACCATCGCACCGGCCGAGTCGACGACGTACACGCACTGGCAGCCGGCATCGGCCATGATCCGCGCCTGCCCGGCGAGGGTCTCGGGCGTCGTCGAGTGGGCCATCATCAGGAACCCGACGGTCTCCAGCCCCCTCTCCCGCGCCAGCCCGAAGTGCTGGACGGAGATGTCGGCCTCGGTGCAGTGGGTGGCGATCCGGCATACACGCGCCCCGTTCCCGTGCGCCTCTCGGATGTCGTCCTTCACCCCCAGCCCCGGCAGCATCAGGAAGGCGATCTTCGCCCGCTGTGCCGTATCGACGGCGATCTTGATGAGTTCCTGCTCGGGCGTCCCTGAGAACCCGTAGTTGAACGAGGACCCGCCGAGCCCGTCGCCGTGCGCGACCTCGATGACGGGGACACCCGCGCCGTCCAGCGCGCCGACGATGTTCCGCACGTCCGCACCGGTGAACCGGTGCCGCTTGGCGTGCGAGCCGTCCCGCAGGGAGGAGTCGGTGATCCTGATGTCCCAGGTGTCCGAGTACGTCTGGCGGCTCACGCCTTCATCCCCTTCGCGAACTCCTCGCCGACCTTGGTGGCGGCGGCGGTCATGATGTCGAGGTTTCCGGCGTACGGCGGCAGGAAGTCGCCCGCGCCCTCCACCTCCAGGAAGATCGCCACCCGGGCCATTCCCTCGTGCGTCGCCGTGGGACCCCCGTTGTCCGCGCGATGCCGCGACCGTGCGGACGGCTGGTCGAACTGCGGCTCGGCGCGCAGCCGGTAGCCCGGTACGTACGTCGCGACGTCGGCGGCCACCTGCTTGACCGACGCGATGATCGCCTCGCGGTCGGCGTCCTCGGGGATCGCGCAGAACACCGTGTCGCGCATGATGACCGGCGGGTCGGCCGGGTTGAGGATGATGATCGCCTTGCCGCGTGCGGCGCCGCCGATCTCCTCGATGCCGCGCGCGGTGGTGCGGGTGAACTCGTCGATGTTGGCGCGGGTGCCGGGTCCGGCGGACACGGAGGCGACCGACGCGACGATCTCCGCGTAGGCCACCGGCACGACCCGCGACACGGCGTACACCATCGGGATGGTCGCCTGGCCACCGCAGGTGATCATGTTGACGTTGTCCTGGTCGAGGTGCGCGCTGAGATTCGCCGGTGGGACGACGGCGGGGCCGACGGCTGCGGGGGTCAGGTCGACCGCCTTGATGCCGAGTTCGGCGTAGCGCGGGGCATTGGCCCGGTGGACGTGGGCGGAGGTCGCCTCGAAGACGATGTCCGGCTTCTCGTGCTGCGCCAGCAGCCGGTCCACCCCTTCGTGGCCGGCCTCGACGCCCAGCTTCCGGGCGCGTGCGAGCCCTTCGCTCCGCGGGTCGACACCGATCATCCAGCGCGGCTCGATGTGGGCGGAGCGCCGGAGCTTGTAGAGGAGGTCGGTTCCGATGTTGCCGGAGCCGACGATGGCGGCGGTCGCCTTCTTGACAGCCTTGACGGTCATACGTACCTCAGCAGAAGGAGAGAGAGACGGAGCCGAGCCCGGCGAACTCGGCGGTGTACGTCCGCCCGGCGGTGACGTCCACGGCCCGGGTGCAGGATCCGGGCAGCACCAGGTGCCCCTTCTTCAGGGGCACCCCGAACCGTGCGACGGTCCGTGCCAGCCAGGCCACGGCCTCGGCCGGATCACCGAGTACGGCGTCCCCGCGCCCCTCGGCGAGCAGTTCGCCGCCGCTGGACAGCCGGGCCTCGACGCCCAAGAGGTCGAGTGCGCGCGGGTCGCGGCCCTCCCCGGTCACGTAACCGGCGGAGGAGGCGTTGTCGGCGATGGTGTCGGCGATGCGGATCCGCCAGTCGCGCACCCGGCTGTCGATCAACTCCAGTGCGGGGACGACGCGTTCGGTGGCGTCCAGTACGTCGGCGACGGTGCAGCCCGCACCGGGCAGGTCGTCGCCGAGTACGAAGCCGATCTCGACCTCGACGCGTGGCGCGCAGTACCTGGCGGCGGGCACCGGCCGGTCCGGGTGCAGCTCCATGTCGTCGAGCAGATGTCCGTAGTCGGGCTCGTCGACGCCCATCATGCGCTGCATGACGCGCGAGGAGAGCCCGACCTTGTGTCCGGTGACGAGGGCTCCGGCGGTGGTGCGGTGGGCGATGTTGAGGAGCTGGATCCCGTAGGCGTCCTCGGCGTCGATGCCGGGGAACGTCTCGGTCAGCGGCGCGACGGGCGTGCGCCCGTGCTCGGCGGAGCGCAGCAGCTCCGCCGCCTCCTGCCTCCGGCGTGCGGTGAGCATCGGGCTCCTCCAGGGGCGGGGACTCGGGGTGGACGGTGCCCGAGGCTAAATCCCTGCGGGAGCACCCGGGGA
This sequence comes from Streptomyces sp. NPDC051561, assembly GCF_044454195.1. Taxonomy (NCBI): domain Bacteria; kingdom Bacillati; phylum Actinomycetota; class Actinomycetes; order Kitasatosporales; family Streptomycetaceae; genus Streptomyces; species Streptomyces sp. NPDC051561. Next base: position 114,340 of record NZ_JBITDM010000017.1, read on the forward strand.
GAGCCACTTCCCGCTGAGTGGGAAACGGCACGACACCCACCGCCCACGCCTCCGGCCGCTTGCCCCACGGCCCCTACGGACGAAGCGTTCACCGTCCTCACCCCGGCACCGGACAGCACCGGGACCCAGCGAGCCGCCCGCCCGGCGCGGGCGGCTACCCCGCCGCCCCGTACACCGGCTGCGGCGGCAATGCCTCGCCCAGGAGCTTGCGGGCGGATTCGCCCGCCTCCGCCGGGGTCCAGCGGGAGCCCTTGTCGGCCGTCGGGCCCGGGCGCCAGCCCTCCATGACCGTGATCCGGCCCGCCTCGGCCTCGAAGACGCGACCCGTCACGCCCTCGGAGGCGGCCGAGCCCAGCCAGACGACCAGGGGCGAGACGTTCTCGGGGGCCATCGCGTCGAAGGCTCCCTCGCCCGGTGCGGCCATCGTCTCGGCGAAGGTCTGCTCGGTCATACGGGTGCGGGCGGCCGGGGCGAGGGCGTTGACCTGGACGCCGTAACGGCCCATCTCGGCGGCGGCGACCAGCGTCAGACCGATGATGCCCGCCTTGGCAGCCGAGTAGTTGCCCTGGCCGACGCTGCCCAACAGGCCTGCTCCGGAGCTGGTGTTGATGATGCGGGCGGCGCGCGGGCGGCCCGCCTTGGCCTCGGCGCGCCAGTACGCCGCCGCGTGCTTCAGCGGGAGGAAGTGGCCCTTGAGGTGGACACGCATGACGGCGTCCCAGTCGTCCTCGTCGAGGTTGACGAGCATCCGGTCGCGGAGGAACCCGGCGTTGTTGACCAGGGTGTCCAGGGCGCCGAAGGTCGCGACCGCCGTGGCCACCAGCGAGGCGGCACCCTCGCTGGTGGCGATGTCGCCGCCGTGCGCGACCGCCTCGCCGCCCCGCGCGCGGATCTCCTCGGCCACCTCCTGGGCGGGCCCGCCCGACACGCCCGCCCCCTGCGCGCTCACCCCGAGGTCGTTGACCACGATCTTCGCGCCCTCGGCCGCGAAGGCCAGCGCATGGGCGCGGCCCAGCCCCCGGCCGGCGCCGGTGATCGCCACGACCCGTCCCGCACAGAGCAGTTGCTCGCTCATCTCAGACCTCCTTGTTGACATTTGCCGCATCGAGAAAGGCGGGGCGCTCGCCGCCGCCGTGGACCAGGAGCGAGGCTCCGGTGATGTACGCGGCCTTTGGCGAGGCCAGGAAGACCGCCGCGTCGCCGATGTCGGAGGGCTCGGCCAGCCGTCCGGCCGGGACGGTGCGGCCGACCGCCGCGATGCCGTCCTGGTCGCCGTAGTGCAGAGGGGAGAGTTCGGTCCGCACCATGCCCAGGACGAGGGTGTTGATCCGTACCTCCGGGGCCCATTCCACCGCCATCGAGCGGGCCAGGTTCTCCAGCCCCGCCTTGGCCGCCCCGTAGGCCGCCGTTCCGGGCGAGGGCCGGGCACCGCTCACACTGCCGATCATCACGATCGATCCGCGCGACTCCCGCAGATGCCTCAGCGCGGCCAGCGAGGCGGTCATCGGTGCCACCAGGTTCAGCGCCACCACCCGCGCGTGCTGCGCGGCCGCACCCTCACCGAGGAGCCGGTACGGCGTGCCGCCCGCGTTGTTGACCAGGACGTCCAGCCGCCCGAGATCGGCCACCACCCGGGCGAAGAACTCCTCCACCGCCTCGGCGTCGCGCAGGTCGACGGCCCTGAACCCGGCCGTGCGGCCGTCCAGTTCGACCGGTTCCTCCGGTGGCCTGCGCGCGCAGACGACGACCTGCGCGCCCGCCGCGAGAAAGGCCCGCGCGATGCCCGCGCCGACCCCCCGGGTGCCACCCGTGACGACGACTACCCTCCCGTCGAGTTCCATTCGCTGCTACCTTCCTGACACAACACGCACCTAACAAATGTTTGGTGGAAAGGTAGCTGATCCGCTCATGGGTGTCTCCACCTCCAACCCCTCCGGTTCCCACAAGGGCATCGCCGTCGTCACCGTCGACTTTCCGCCGGTCAACGCGCTGCCCGTGCAGGGCTGGTACGACCTGGCCGACGCGGTCCGCGCCGCGGGCCGCGACCCGGACGTACGCTGCGTCGTCCTCACCACCCCCGCCGGCTCGCGCGGCTTCAACGCGGGCGTGGACATCAAGGAGATGCAGCGCGAGACCGCTTCCGGCGGCGGTCACCAGGCCCTGATCGGTGCCAACAGCGGCTGCGCCGAGGCCTTCGCGGCCGTGTACGAGTGCGAGGTCCCGGTCGTCGCCGCGGTCGCCGGATTCTGTCTGGGCGGCGGCATCGGCCTGGTCGGCAACGCGGACGCCATCGTCGCCTCCGACGACGCCACCTTCGGCCTCCCCGAGCTGGACCGGGGCGCCCTCGGCGCCGCCACCCACCTCTCGCGGCTGGTCCCGCAGCACCTGATGCGTGCGCTGTACTACACCTCGCGGACCGCCACCGCCCAGGAGCTGCACCACCACGGCTCGGTCTGGAAGGTCGTCCCGCGCACCGAACTCCTGGACGCCGCGATGGAGTTGGCGCACGAGATCGCCCGGAAGGATCCCCATCTGATCCGCCTCGCCAAGGCCGCCATCAACGGCATCGACCCCGTGGACGTACGGCGCAGCTACCGCTTCGAGCAGGGCTTCACCTTCGAGGCCAACCTCAGCGGCACCGCCGACCGGGTCCGCTCCGCCTTCGGCCGCACAGCCGGCGGCGAGGAGAGCGCCACCGGGAAGAGCACCACCGGGAAAAGCGCCAGCGCGAAGAGCAAGGAGAACCCGGCATGACCGACAAGACGATGACCCCGCAAGACGTCGTCCAGCGGCTGCGCAGCGGCATGACGATCGGCATCGGCGGCTGGGGCTCACGCCGCAAGCCGATGGCCCTGGTCAGGGCGATCCTGCGGAGCGAGCTGACCGATCTGACCGTCGTCTCGTACGGCGGCCCCGACGTCGGCCTGCTCGCCGCTGCCGGGAAGGTCCGCAAGGTGGTCACCGCGTTCGCCACGCTGGACACCATCGCCCTGGAGCCGCACTTCCGCACCGCCCGCCAGTCCGGCGCCCTCGAACTGACCGAGGTGGACGAGGCGATGTTCATGTGGGGGCTGCACGCCGCCGCGAACCGCCTTCCCTTCCTCCCGGTGCGCGCGGGCATCGGCTCCGACGTGATGCGGGTCAACCCGGGTCTGCGGACGGTCACTTCGCCGTACGAGGACGGCGAGACCTTCGTCGCGATGCCCGCCCTGCGGCTGGACGCGGCCCTGGTCCACATGAACCGCTGCGACCGGCTCGGCAACGGCCAGTACCTGGGCCCCGACCCGTACTTCGACGACCTCTTCTGCGAGGCCGCCGACGAGGCCTACGTCTCCTGCGAACGGATCGTCGACACCGCCGAGCTGACCAAGGAGGCGGCGCCGCAGTCCCTGCTGCTCAACCGGACCTCCGTCACCGGCGTCGTCGAGACGCCCAACGGCGCCCACTTCACCACCTGCACCCCCGACTACGGGCGCGACGAGGCCTTCCAGAAGCTCTACGCGAGCACCCCCTGGCCCGAGTTCGCCGCGCGCTTCCTGAACGGCGACGACGAGGCGGCGTACCAGAGCGCCGTGAAGACCTGGCACGAGGAGCAGAGTTGAGTACCTCCACCACCCCCGCGGCAAGCACCGTCACCCGCGCCGAGTACTGCGTGATCGCCTGCGCCGAGGCTTGGCGCGACAACGGCGAGGTGCTGGCCAGCCCGATGGGCCTGATCCCCGGCATCGGCGCCCGGCTCGCCAAGCGCACCTTCGCCCCCGACCTGCTGCTCACCGACGGCGAGGCGCTGATCGTCGGCCTGGACGGCACGACGGAGGGCTGGCTTCCGTACCGCCGGCACCTGACCATGGTGACCGGCGGCAAGCGGCACGTGATGATGGGCGCCAGCCAGATCGACCGGTTCGGCAACCAGAACATCTCCTGCATCGGCGACTGGCAGCAGCCCACCCGCCAGCTGCTCGGCGTCCGCGGCGCCCCGGTCAACTCCCTGAACAATCCCACCAGTTACTGGGTCCCCAAGCACTCCACCCGGGTCTTCGTCGACAAGGTCGACATGATCTGCGGGGTGGGTTACGACAGCGCCGCAGCGGCCGGCCCCGCGGCCACCCGCTACCACCGGCTTCCCCGGGTGGTCAGCAACCTCGGGGCCTTCGACTTCGAGACCCCCGACCACTCGATGCGGCTGGCGTCCCTGCACCCGGGCGTCACCGTGGACGAGGTCCGCGAGGCCACCGGCTTCACCCTCGCGATCGCCGACGACGTGCCGTACACCCGCGAGCCGACCGCCGAGGAGCTGCATCTGATCCGCGAGGTCGTGGACCCCACGGGCACCCGCGACCGCGAGGTGAAGCCGTGAGCGAACCCGCCGCCGCGCCCCGGGCCGTGAGCGAACCCGCCGCCGCGCCCCGGATGGAGACGGCCCTGACCAGGCTGGTCGGCATCCAGCACCCCGTGGTCCAGACCGGGATGGGCTGGGTGGCGGGCCCCCGGCTGGTCTCCGCGACCGCCAACGCGGGCGCGCTGGGCATCCTCGCCTCCGCGACGATGACCGTCGAGCAGCTGCGCCTCGCGGTGCGCGAGGTCAGGTCCCGTACCGACAAGCCCTTCGGGGTCAATCTGCGGGCGGACGCCGGGGACGCCCGTGACCGGGTACGGATCATCATTGACGAGGGTGTGAAGGTGGCCTCCTTCGCGCTGGCCCCGTCCCGCGAGCTGATCGCCGAGCTCAAGGACGCCGGGGTGGTCGTGGTCCCGTCCATCGGGGCGCGGCGGCACGCCGAGAAGGTCGCGGCCTGGGGTGCGGACGCGGTGATCGTGCAGGGCGGCGAGGGCGGCGGCCACACCGGTGAGGTGGCAACCACCGTGCTGCTCCCCCAGGTTGTCGACTCGGTCGACATCCCGGTGATCGCGGCCGGCGGCTTCCACGACGGACGCGGTCTGATCGCCGCCCTCGCGTACGGCGCGGCCGGGATCGCCATGGGCACCCGCTTCCTGCTCACCTCCGACTCGACGGTGCCGGACGCGGTGAAGGCGAAGTACCTGGCGGCGACGGTGAAGGACGTCACCGTCACGACCGCCGTCGACGGACTCCCGCACCGGATGCTCCGCTCGGAGCTGGTGGAGGCCCTGGAGCGGTCCGGGCGGGCGAGGGCGCTGGCGCAGGCGGTGGTGCGCGCGGCGTCCTTCAAGAAGATCTCCGGGCTCGGCTGGTCGCAGATGGTCCGCGACGGGCTCGCCATGAAGCACGGCAAGAGTTTGTCCTGGAGTCAGGTCCTGTTGGCCGCCAACACCCCCATGTTGCTGAAGGCTTCGATGGTCGACGGCCGCACCGACCTCGGCGTCATGGCGTCGGGGCAGGTGGCGGGTCTGATCGAGGATCTGCCGAGCTGCGCCGAACTAGTGGCACGTGTCATGGCTGAGGCCGAAGCCGCACTCGGAGAGCTGCACGCGCTCCACACCCTGCCCACACCAGGGTGACATCCGCTCACACCAAAGGGAGTTGACCTCCATGAGCCGCAACCGAGTACGACTGGCCGCAGGCGCGGCCGTGAGCGCCCTGGCGCTCGGCGCGCTGCCCGGCACGGCCGTCGCCGAGGCACCCTCGCACAGCGCCGCCGTCTCCGCGCACCGCCCCGGGAACGGACACGGCCACGGCCACGGCCACCAACACGGCAGCACGATCCGGCAGATTCCCCTCCAGGGCGCGGTCAACGTCCGCGACCTGGGCGGCTACCGCACGTACGGCGGCGACACCGTCAAGTACGGCGCGGTCTACCGGGCGGACGCCCTCGGCAAGCTCACCGACGCCGACCTGGGGACCCTCGCGGGACTGCGGCTGGGCAAGGTCGTCGACTACCGGGTGCCGGTCGAGATCCAGTACGACGGCCAGGACAGGCTGCCCGCCGGACTCTCCGTCACCGCCCGCCCGGTCAACGACAGCGGCCTGTACGGGCAGATGATGGCGGCCATCGCCACCAGGGACCCGGTGCAGCAGGATGCGGCGCTCGGCGGGACGAAGGGCGCCGACCTGATGAAGAAGGTGTACGGGACGCTGATCAGCGACCCGGCGAACACGGCGCAGTTCGCGGCGACCTTCCAGGACATCGCCCGCAGCTCCACACGCTCCGCGGTCCTCTTCCACTGCACCTCGGGAAAGGACCGCACCGGCTGGACGAGCTATGTGCTGCTGCGCGCGCTCGGCGTCCCCGAGCAGACGGCCCGCCGCGACTACCTGGCGTCGAACACGATCAGGGCGGCCGCCGACAAGAGGGTCCGTGACGGTCTGAAGCAGGCCGGGATGATGCAGAACCCGGACCTCCTCATCCCCCTCCAGGAGGTGCGTGACGAGTACCTGGACACGGCCCTCGCGGAGGTGAAGAAGCGCTACGGCTCCCTGAACGGGTACCTGAAGAAGGGCCTGGGCGTGGACGCCCGCACCCTGGCCAAGCTCCAGGACCGCCTGGTCGACTGACGTGCCGGGGGCCGGCCGACCTGCCCGATGACGGCTGACCTGCCCGGGAGCGGCCGACCTTCCCGGGCACAGCGAAAAGCGGCCGGGCCCGATCTTCTCGGGCCCGGCCGCTTCACTGCTTGGGTGCTACTGCTCAGGCAGCGGTACGGCGGCCTCCCTGGCCACCGCCCTGCCGGCGCTGGCCCTGCCCCTGGCCCGCACCCGCTCGGGACTGGCCGCCACCGGCACGGGACTGCCCGCCCCCGGCACGCGACTGGCCGCCACCGCGGGACTGGCCCTGGCCGCCACCGGCCCCGGCGCCGCCACCGGCGCGCGCGGGACGCCCGCCCGTGCCCGTACCGGAACCGCCACCGGCGGGAGCGCCGCCGCCACTGCCACCACGGCGGCCGCGCGTCCGGCTGCGGCCGTCGGAGGAGGCGGAACCCGCCCCACCGCGGCTGCCGCCGGAGGGACGCCGCTTCGCGGGCTGCTGCTGGACCGCCACCGGCACCTCGACGACGACCGCGACACCGGACGGCTCGCGCGCGCCGGTGATCGAGGACAGTTCCTCGTCGGTGGACTTCACCCGGGCGGTGCGCGGAGCGATGCCGGCGTCGCTCATCAGCCGGGTCATCTCCCGCTTCTCCTCGGGGAGCACCAGCGTGACGACGCTGCCGGACTCACCGGCGCGCGCGGTACGGCCACCGCGGTGCAGGTAGTCCTTGTGGTCGGTCGGCGGGTCCACGTTCACGACCAGGTCCAGGTCGTCCACGTGGATGCCACGGGCCGCGACATTGGTCGCCACCAGCGCGGTGACCTGCCCGTTCTTGAACTGCTCCAGGGTGCGGTTGCGCTGCGGCTGCGAACGGCCGCCGTGCAGCGCGGCCGCGTACACACCGGCGGCGAGCAGCCGCTTGGCGAAGCGGTCGGCCGCGCGCTTGGTGTCCACGAACATGATCACGCGACCCTCGCGGGCGGCGATCCGGGCCGCGACGGCCTTCTTCTCGGTCTCGTCCATGACGTAGAGCACGTGGTGCTCCATCGTCGTGACGGCGCCCGCGGACGGGTCCACCGAGTGCACGACCGGGTCGGTCAGGAACATCTTGACGAGCTTGTCGATGTTCTTGTCCAGCGTGGCGGAGAACAGCATCCGCTGCCCGCCCGGCTCGACCTGCTTGAGCAGCCCGACGACCTGCGGCATGAAGCCCATGTCGGCCATCTGGTCGGCCTCGTCGAGAACGGTGATGGCGACCTGGTCCAGGCGCGCGTCACCCCGCTCGATGAGGTCCTTCAGCCGGCCGGGGGTGGCCACCAGGATCTCGGCGCCACGGCGCAGCGCGTTGGACTGCTTGGTGATCGACATGCCGCCGACGACCGTGGTCAGACGCAGATTGACGGCCGTGGCGTACGGCGTCAGCGCGTCCGTGACCTGCTGCGCGAGCTCACGCGTCGGGACCAGGACCAGCGCGAGCGGCGCGTGCGGCTCGGAGCGGCGGCCCGCGGTACGGGCCAGCATCGCCAGACCGAAGGCGAGCGTCTTGCCCGAACCCGTACGGCCGCGGCCGAGGATGTCGCGACCGGCGAGCGAGTTGGGGAGCGTCGCACCCTGGATCGGGAACGGCTCCGTCACCCCCTGCGCGGTGAGCGTCTTCAGGAGAGCGGCAGGCATGTCCAGCGCTTCGAAAGCCTCGACCGACGGCAGCGCGGGGGTGATGGTCTCCGGCAGAGCGAATTCACCCGTGGGCGGCGTGGACCGGCGGGCGGGGCCCTTGCCGGAATTCTTCGTCGAAGCCTTGCCGCGGCCCCGGGACGGGGCGGCACTCGACGGTCGGTTGCGCGCCGGACGGCCGGTGCGCTCGGAGGAGGATCGTTCGAAACGGGTCATGCAGTAATTGCCTTCTTCCTGGGGGAGGGCCATGAGGCGGCCCCGGCACAGCTTGCGAACACAACACAAGCCGGGGCCCGCACCTTCACGGTGCGGGCCCCGGCAGGGAGGTTCGCGTCCGGGCGATTAGGCCGGGACGATGTTCTCCGCCTGCGGGCCCTTCTGGCCCTGCGTGACGTCGAAGGAAACCTTCTGGCCTTCCTGGAGCTCACGGAAGCCCGAGGTGGCGATGTTGGAGTAGTGGGCGAAGACGTCGGCGCCGCCGCCGTCCTGCTCAATGAAGCCGAAGCCCTTTTCCGAGTTGAACCACTTCACGGTGCCAGTAGCCATTTTGTATCTCCTAAAACAGGGGCAGAGCCGGAAATCCGCACTTTACGAATTCCTCGTCGCCGCAATGACCCCATCCGGAGAGCCGGTAAACGGCAAAGACCGGAAAAAAACAAATGTGCACCTGCCGAAGTTCTCGTCAGGCGCACATAAAGTTCATGGGTACCAAAACTGCAACTCGGCTACCGTAGCACGCCCCCGCGGGAGGCGCGCGGGGGAACGTTCCCGGCCGGACGCCGTATGGCCCGTCACCCCTTTCATGCCGCCACCGATGGCGGTCGCGCCACCGCCGGAGCCGATGACCGGGGCGTCCGTCACTGCGCCCCAACTCATGTTCAGTTCCTGCCTGTTGAAGACCGCCTGCCGGTGGTTCAATCCGGGGATGAGCCGAGAGATCAAAGAGCCCTGGGGCCTCAGCGTGTTCGGTGCGGGCAGCATCAAGGTCGCGCCGCAACTGGTACGGATCAGGCTGGCGATCGACGTACTGGAACCGACCGCCGGCAAGGCGTTCACGGAGGCGAACACGGCGGTGAGCCTGCTGCGCGAGACCCTGCGGCGCTACGGGATACCGGACGCGTCGGTGTCCGGGTCGCATCTGGTGCTGCGCTCGGAACACGATCACACCCGCAAGTTCCTGGGGTACCGCTGCGAGGCGGCGTACATCGTGGAGACGACGGAGATCGACCGCCTCCAGGAACTGCTGGTGGACACGGTGGACGCGGGCGCGAACCGGGTCGACGACGTCGCCTTCGACGTACGGGACAAGCAGGCGATCCGTGACGAGGCACGCCGCAAGGCGGTGGAGGCGGCCCGTCGCAAGGCAGAGGTGTACGCACAGGCCGCGGGCGTCTCGCTGGGCCCCGTGATCCACATCCAGGACGTGGATCCGGAGGCCTACGAATTCAGCAGCTACCGGGGCCACGGAAGCGCGACGGGCGCGGGTACGGAGTCGGACCTGGCTCCGGGGATGGTGGAGGTGCAGGCGGGCGTGGTGCTGGGATTCGCGGTGGGGAGGTAGGCGAATGCCACCGCCCGGGGGCCGGGGCCGGGACGGAGCTCCGGTGCGCGGGGCCGTGGCGGTCGCCGGTGAGGCGCCGGCCGCTGGACGCGCCCACGGCGGGCCCGCCCCCACCGCGCCCGCCCCTACAGACGCTCGATGATCGTCACGTTCGCCTGGCCGCCGCCCTCGCACATGGTCTGGAGGCCGTAGCGGCCGCCCGTGCGCTCCAGTTCGTGCAGGAGGGTGGTCATCAGCTTGACGCCGGTGGCGCCCAGCGGGTGGCCGAGGGCGATGGCGCCGCCGTTGACGTTGACCCGGTCGGGGTCGGCGCCGGTCTCCTTCAGCCAGGCCAGGGCGACCGGGGCGAAGGCCTCGTTGATCTCCACCAGGTCGATGTCGTGAATCGACATGCCGGTCTTCTTGAGGGCATGGGCGGTCGCGGGGATGGGCGCGGACAGCATCCGGATCGGGTCCTCGCCGCGGACCGACAGGTGGTGGATGCGGGCGCGCGGGGTCAGCCCGTGCTCGCGGACCGCGCGCTCGGAGGCGATCAGCATGGCCGCCGCGCCGTCGGAGACCTGCGAGGAGCAGGCGGCAGTGATGGTGCCGCCCTCCATGACCGGCTTGAGGCCGGCCATCTTCTCCAGGGTGGTGTCGCGGCGCGGCCCCTCGTCCACCGTCACGTCGCCGTAGGCGGCCGTCTCGCGGGCGAAGCGGCCCTCGTCGATGGCCCGCAGCGCCCGCTGGTGAGAGCGCAGGGCGAACTCCTCCATGTCGCGGCGGGAGATTCCCCACTTCTCGGCGATCAGCTGGGCGCCGTGGAACTGGTTGACCGGGGCGTCCTTGTAGCGGGCGCGCCAGCCTTCGGAGCCGAGGTAGGGGCCGTCGGTGAGGCCGAGGGGTTCGGCGGCCTGGCGGGAGGCGAAGGCGATGGGGATCATCGTCATGTTCTGGGTGCCGCCGGCGACGACCAGGTCCTGGGTGCCGGACAGGACGCCCTGGGCGGCGAAGTGGACAGCCTGCTGGGAGGAGCCGCACTGGCGGTCGATGGTCACGCCGGGCACCTCCTCGGGGAGTCCGGCCGCCAGCCACGACGTACGGGCGATGTCTCCGGCCTGGGGTCCGACCGTGTCCAGGCAGCCGAAGACGACGTCCTCGACCGCGCCGGGGTCGATTCCGGAGCGCTCGACGAGCGCCTTCAGGACGTGGGCGCCGAGGTCGGCCGGGTGGACGGCGCCGAGGCCGCCCTTCCGCCGGCCGACCGGGGTGCGTACCGCATCGACTATGTAGGCCTCGGCCATGACGAACTCCTCTTATTCCATAAGGGACTTACTCGGTACGTACGGCAATGCCGTCCAGCACCATCGACAGGTACTGACGGGCGATCTCCTCGGGGCTGTGCTGCCCGCCGGGCCGGTACCAGGACGCCGCGACCCACACCGTGTCGCGCACGAAGCGGTAGGTGAGCCGGATGTCGAGGTCGTCCCGGAAGGCCCCGTCGGCGACCCCGCGCTCCAGCGTGCCGAGCCAGGCCTTCTCGAACTTGGTCTGCGAGTCGGCGAGGTAGTGGAAGCGGGGCTGGGCGGAGAGGTGGCGGGACTCCTTCTGGTAGATGGCGACCGCGGCGCGGTGCCGGTCGATCTCCCGGAAGGACTCGGTGACCAGGGCCTCGATGGTCTCCCTGGGGTCGAGCGAGGAGGCGAGTACGGCGTCGTACCCCTCCCACAGCTCGGTCAGGAAGGACGAGAGGATCTCGTCGAGCATCGATTCCTTGGAGTCGAAGTGGTAGTAGAGGCTGCCGGCGAGCATGCCGGCCGCGTCGGCGATCTTGCGGACGGTGGTGGCGTTGTACCCCTGCGCGGCGAAGACCTCGGCTGCGGTGTCGAGGAGTTCGCGGCGGCGCTGGGGGGACGCGGTCACCTGGGGCTTCTTCTTGGTGGGAGGCACGCGCCCATTGTCCGGCAGGGCCCGAAAGGGGCCTCACGCATGCTGGCTGCTGACCGGGACCGTTTCCCCGGTCATGTAGGAGGAGTAGCCGCTGGCCAGGAAGACGATGACATTGGCGATCTCCCACGGCTCGGCGTACCGGCCGAAGGCCTCGCGTGCGGTGAGTTCTTCCAGGAGTTCGGGGGTGGTGACCTTCACCAGGTGCGGGTGCATGGCGAGGCTGGGGGCGACCGCGTTGACACGTACGCCGAACTCGGCCGCCTCGACGGCCGCGCACCGGGTGAGTGCCATGACACCCGCCTTGGCGGCGGCGTAGTGGGCCTGCCCGGCCTGGGCGCGCCAGCCGATGACGGAGGCGTTGTTGACGATGACTCCCCGGCCCGCGGGCCGCATGGCGCGCAGGGCGGCGCGGGTGCAGCGGAAGGTGCCGTTCAGGGTGACGTCGAGGACCTTGGACCACTGGTCGTCGGTCATGTCGACGAGGTGCGCGGTGCCGCCGAGACCGGCGTTGTTGACGACGACGTCGAGTCCGCCGTGGGTCTGCTCGGCGAGTGCGAAGAGTGCCTGGACCTGGGTCTCGTCGGTGACGTCGCAGGGCAGGGAGGCGACCCGGTCCGCCCCGAACTCCTCGGCGAGCGCGGCCTGCGACTCCTTGAGGCGGCGGGCGTGTGCGTCACTGATGACGATCCGCGCCCCCTCCTGGAGGAACTTCCGCGCGGTGGCCCCGCCGATACCCGCGCCGGCCGCCGCGGTGATGACGGCGGTACGCCCGTCCAGCAGGCCGTGCCCCAACACGTACTCGGGTGCGGCGCTCATGTCCTGGTCCCCTTCGCTTCCCTGGGCAGACCGAGCTCGCGCTCGGCGATGATGTTGCGCTGGATCTCGTCCGAGCCCGCGTAGAGGGTGTCGGCGCGCGAGAAGAGGAACAGCCGTTGCCAGTCGTCGAGTTCGTACGGCGCGGACTCGGCCACCAGTGAGGCGGCGCCGCGCACCTCCATGGCCAGTTCGCCGAGGTCACGGTGCCAGGTCGCCCAGTAGAGCTTGGCCACCGAGGGGGACACGTCGCCGCGCTGGAAGTGCGCACGCATGACCTCCAGGCCGGTCCAGGCGCGGACGAGGCGGTCCTGGACGAGGGGGTCGGACAGGGCGCCGTTGCGCCGGGCCACCTCCACCAGAGCGTCCAGCTCTCGTGTGAATCCCACCTGCTGGCCGAGGGTCGAGACACCGCGCTCGAAGCCGAGAGTGGCCATCGCGATGCGCCAGCCGTCGCCTGCCTCGCCGACGACATGGGCGGCGTCGGCGCGCGCGTCGTCGAAGAAGACCTCGTTGAACTCGCTGGTGCCGGTGAGCTGGACGATGGGCCTGACCTCGACACCCGGCTGATCCATGGGGACCAGGAGGTAGGAGAGACCCGAGTGGCGGCTGCTGCCGGGTTCGGTGCGGGCGACCACGAAGCACCACTGGGATTCGTGGGCGAGCGAGGTCCAGATCTTCTGGCCGTTCACCACCCAGCCGTCCTGCGAAGGGGAAGCCCTGGTACGTACGTTGGCGAGGTCGGATCCCGCGTCCGGCTCGCTGTACCCCTGGCACCACAGTTCCTCGACCGCGACGATCGGGGGCAGGAAGCGGTCCTTCTGCCGCTGGGTCCCGTACGCGATCAGGGTCGGCCCGAGCAGCTGCTCACCGATGTGATTGACCCGGGCGGGGGCGTTGGCGAGGGCGTACTCCTCGTGGAAGGCGATCTGTTCCCCGATGCTCGCGCCGCGGCCTCCGTACTCCTTGGGCCAGCCGATGCAGGTCCAGCCGTGGGCGGCCATGTGCCGTTCCCAGGCGAGGCGTTCGGCGAAAACCTCGTGCTCCCGGCCCGGACCGCCGCGGCCCACCAGATCCGCGAACTCACCGCGGAGGTTGGCCTGCAACCAGGTCCGAACCTCGGTGCGGAACTCCTCGACGCTGCTCATGGCCGTACGTTAACCTACCAAACACTTGTTAGGGAAGGATGGTTCCGCCATGACGGCCGACACAGCCGTGACGCCCGAGACCGCTGCCGGTGAGCCCGTTCTGTACGCGCGCCGGGGCCCGGTCGCGTATGTGACCCTCAACCGCCCCCGCTACCGCAACGCCCAGAACTCCGCGATGACCTACGCCCTCGACGCCGCCCTCTACCAAGCCTCGGAGGACAACGAGGTCAAGGTGATCGTGCTGGCCGGCGCGGGCGAGCACTTCTCCGCCGGGCACGACATCGGCACCCCCGAGCGCGACGCCCACCTCCCCTTCGAGCGGAGGGCGGGCCTGTGGTGGGACCACTCGGACAAGGCGGGCGCGGAGAGCCGGTTCGCCCGTGAGTCCGAGGTGTATCTGGGGATGTGCCGGCGCTGGCGCGAACTGCCGAAGCCGGTGGTGGCCTCGGTGCAGGGGGCGTGCGTGGCGGGCGGGCTGATGCTCGCCTGGGTGTGCGACCTGATCGTCGCCTCCGACGACGCGTTCTTCGCCGATCCGGTCGTACGGATGGGGATACCCGGCGTGGAGTACTTCGCGCACCCGTGGGTGATGCCGCCACGCATCGCCAAGGAGTTCCTCTTCACCGGCGACCGGATGAGCGCCCGGCGCGCGTACGAGGTCGGAATGGTGAACCGGGTGGTACAGCGGGCCGAACTCGCTGACAGGACAAGGGAGTTGGCGGAACGTATCGCCGAGATGCCGCGCCTGGGCCTCGCCCTCACCAAGCGCGCCGTCAACCAGGCGGAGGACCTCCAGGGCCTGCACACCGGCATGGACTCGGTCTTCGGCCTGCACCACCTGGCACACGCGCACAACGCGGAGACGGCGAAGGACTCGCTGGGAGGGATGGATGTGGCGGCCATGAAGAAGTCGGCTCGGGGGGAGCCCGGGGCCCGGGAGGGGGCTGAGGTGCGTGAGAAGTCCCGGACGCAGGGACAGTCCCGGACGCAGGAGCAACCCGGGGCGCAGGAGCAGCCCGGGACGCAGGAGCAGTCTCGCTGTCAGCAGAAGTCGGGGAGTTGATCCGCGCATGGACCTTGACTTCACTCCCGAGCAGGACGCCTTCCGCGCCGAGGCACGCGCCTGGCTCGCCGCCCACGTCCCCGCCACCCCCCTGCCCTCCCTGGAGACCGAGGAGGGCTTCGCCGCCCACCGCGAGTGGGAGGCACGGCTCGCGGCCGACCGCTGGTCGGTGGTCTCGTGGCCCGAGGAGTACGGCGGCCGGGGCGCCGACATCCTCCAGTGGCTGATCTTCGAGGAGGAGTACTTCGCGGCGGGCGCGCCCGGCCGGGTCTCCCAGAACGGCATCAACCTCCTCGCCCCCACCCTCTTCGACCACGCCACCGAGGAGCAGCGGGCACGCGTGCTGCCGTCGATGGCGACCGGGGAGACCATCTGGGCGCAGGCCTGGTCCGAGCCCGAGGCCGGCTCCGACCTCGCGTCCCTGCGCTCAACCGCCGTACGCACGGAGGGTGGCTGGCTGCTCTCGGGGCAGAAGACCTGGTCGTCGCGGGCCGCCTTCGCGGACCGGGCGTTCGGCATCTTCCGCACCGACCCGCACGCGGACAAGCCGCACCGGGGGCTGACGTATCTGATGTTCGACCTGCACGCCCCCGGCGTCACGGTCCGCCCCATCGGCCGCCTCGACGGCAAGCCCGCCTTCGCGGAACTCTTTCTCGACGAGGTCTTCGTCCCGGACGCCGACATCATCGGCGAGCCCGGCCAGGGCTGGCGGATCGCCATGTCCACCACCGGCAACGAGCGCGGACTGATGCTCCGATCCCCCGGCCGCTTCCTGGCCGCCGCGGACCGCCTCGCCGCCGACTGGCACACGCACGGCGACCCGGCGGACACCGCGATGCGGGACCGGATCGCCGACGCGGTGATCGGCGCCCGCGCGTACCAGCTGTTCACCTGGGGCAACGCGTCGCGCTTCGCCGCCGGGCAGACCATCGGCGCCGAGTCCAGCCTGAACAAGGTCTTCTGGTCCGAGTACGACATCGAGCTGCACGAGACCGCGCTGGAACTCCTGGGCGCGGACGGGGAGCTGGCGGAGGGCGAGTGGGCGCAGGGGTATGTCTTCTCACTCGCCGGGCCCCTCTACGCCGGCACCAACGAGATCCAGCGCGACATCATCGCCGAGCGGCTGCTCGGCCTCCCGAAGGGCCGGCGCTGATGCGTTTCCTCCTCACCGAAGAGCAGCAGGACTTCGCCCGCTCGCTGCGCGCGATGCTGTCCGCCGCCGAGGTGCCCGCGGTGGTACGGGCCTGGGAACGTGGCGACCACTCCCCCGGGCGGGCGCTGTGGCAGCGGGTCGCGGAGGCGGGCGTGTTCGCGCTCGCGGTGCCTCAGGAGCACGAAGGGGCGGGGGTGCTGCCGGTCGAACTGGCTCTGGCCTTCCTGGAGTTGGGGCGCCACGCGGCCCCGGGGCCGTATGTGGAGACAGCCGCCGTCGCTGCGCTGCTGAACGGGACACCGCTCGCCAAGGAGTGGCTGCCGAGGATCGCGGCGGGCGAGGCGGTGGTGACGCTGTCCGATGGGGGGTACGCGTTGGACGCGGACGCGGCCGAGGCGGTCTTCCTGCTGGCGCCGGCTGTTGCGGTCGCGCCGTCGGGCGGTGAGCTGCGGGTCTCGGCGGACACGGCGCGGCGGCTCTACCGGCCGTTGGCCGGGGAATCGATCGCGGTCGGGGCCGAGCGGGTCGCGGCGGCGCGGGATCTGGCGCGGTTGCTGACGGCCGCGCAGGCGCTCGGGGTCGGTGAAGCGCTGCTCGCGGAGACGGTGTCGTATGCCAAGCAGCGCACGCAGTTCGGCAGCCCGATCGGGGCGTTCCAGGCGGTCAAGCACCGGTTGGCGGACACGCTGGTGGGGCTCGAATTCGCGCGTCCGCTGTTGTTCGGGGCGGCGTTGAGCATGCGGCCGGGGGATATCGCGGCGGCGAAGGTGGGGGCGGGGGAGGCGGCGTACGCGGCAGCGCGGGCGGCACTGCAGTTGCACGGGGCGGTGGGGTATACGCAGGAGCTGGATCTGTCGCTCTGGCTACGCAAGGCGAGGCCGTTGCGGGACGCGTGGGGGGCGCCGGGGGTGTGCCGGGGGCGGGTGATGGAGGACTGACGCCGGCCACCCGCCACGGCTGGAGACCACCCCCCTCACGGGCCCACCCGGACGCTTTGCGCCTGCGGCGGGCCTTGCCCCCTCGCCATGCCGCCGCTCCCTGGGGCGGCGGGGCCCCACGGAGTCGCATCCACCGCACCCCGGCCCACCCCGTCCCCGCTCCCCCCCGGCCCCCACCCCCTTGCCACGCCCGCTTACACGTGTCACCATCCCGCATGAACCCCGCATGACCGGATTCACCCCACCCCCGGGCGGACGCCCGCACGCTCCCGCCCCTCCCCCGGAGGCACCCTCATGGCCACCGCCGCACCCGCCACCCCCGCCGCCGGCCCACCGGCCCCACCCGCCCCACCCCGCCGGTCCCGCACCCTCCTCTCCCTCGCCGCAGCCCTCATCGCGCTGCCCGTGCTCGCCGGCCTCCTCATGCGCGGCGACCTCAGGAACCCGCCCTTCCAGGACATCGACAGCACCTGGCTCCGCTGGATGGGCGGCCCCCACGACGGCATCCCGGAAGCCCTCGCGATGGCCCTCAACTGGTTCGGCGGACCCTTCGGCGCCCCCGTCCAGCTCCTCGCGGTCATCGTGCTCCTCGCCCTGAGGCGCCGGCGCTCCGCCCTCTTCGTGCTCGCGGCCGTGTTCTTCGGCCAACTGGTCATCCAGGGGCTGAAGAACGTCGTCGACCGGCCCCGCCCGGCCAATCCCCTGATCACCGTCGACCACGGCTCGTTCCCGTCCGGCCACGTCGCGACGATGGCGATGGTGGTCATCGTGATCGGCGTGCTGTGCGTCCCGGGCGCGGCCCGGCGCCGCTGGTGGTGGCCGGTGGCCACGCTGCTCGTACTGGCCATGATGTGGAGCCGCACCTGGCTGCACGCCCACTGGCTCTCCGACACGGCGGCCGGAGCGGTCGCGGGCGCGGGTGCCACGCTGCTGGTGTGGTGGGCGTTCGCTCCCCTGCTGGCGAAGGAGAAGGCCGCCAGGGCGGCGTCACCTCAATCCCTCTAGGCTCCGCCCATGATCGCTACCCTTCAGTGCACCGTCATCGACTGCCCCGACCCGCTTCACCTCGCCGCCTTCTACGGGGAGTTGACGGGCGGAGCGGTCAACCGTCCGGACCGGCAGTGGGCCGTGGACGAGAGCTGGGCGACGGTCCACACCCCGCAGGGGCAGGTCCTCGCCTTCCAGCGCGCCACGGACTTCCACCCGCCGCGGTGGCCGGATCCCGAACATCCGCAGCAGTTCCACCTGGACTTCACGGTCCCGGACCTGGCCGCCGCACACACCGAGGTGCTGGCCATCGGCGCCCGCGTCCTGGACCACGCCGGGACCACCCGCGGATGGAACGTGTACGCCGATCCGGCGGGCCACCCGTTCTGCCTGGTCGGGCACGGAAGTCCGGCTACTGCGTGACCCATCGCGCCTTGGCGCGTTGGGCAGGGTATGAAGAAACGAAGCATGGCCGCCGCAGCCTCCCTCGCCGCCGGGTTCCTCGCCGCCCTGGTCTCGCCCGCCCCCGGAGCACACGCCGCCGAGCCCGCGGACCAGCTCGGTTCGCTGCCCGTCTCGGGTGAACTGCTCGACGAGGTGACCGGTACCGCGACCGACACCGTCGCCGGCAACGTCACCAACACCGCGCAGACCACGGCCAACGGTGTCGGGTCGGGCCCGGCCGCCGCGAAGTAACCCGGCCGCCCGCGTCCGTGCCCCCGTTCCGTGTTCCGCACGGAACGGGGGCACGGTCATGCCGGGCCCTCAGTCGTGGTGCAGTGTGATGACCGCCGTACGGCCGGTGGTCAGGAACGTGCCCGGCGGGTCGTACGACGCGGGGTCGACACCGGCGAAGAGCACGGCGTCGTACCTCTCCAGGGTTGACGCCACATGGCGGTAGAGGACGACCCGGCCGTCCAGCGGGAGGGCGATCCGGGTGCCCTGCTCGGGGGCGGTGATCGTCACATCACCGCGCACCACCTCGACCTGCGCGGAGGCCCGGCCCCTGCGGTGCATGACATTGAGGTTGACCACGGTTCCGTTGAGGAGACGGCAGTGGGTGGGGACGTCGCCGGGGAAGTGCTGCGGGACGTACCGGGTGTCGACCAGGCGGGTGCCGGGGCCGGGGACGTCGCCCGTGCCGGGGTCCTCCAGGGTGAGGTCCATGCCCATGCCCTCGACCATCGTCAGGATCCGGTCGACGCCGGGGAACACCGAGAACGGGCCGTCGGCGGCGACGTTCGCCAGGCTGACCCGCCAGAGGAAGTCGGTCATGCCCGCGCCCTCGGGCCCGCCGGCGATCTCGCGGGTGACTCCGCCGCCGTTCTTCCAGGCGACGGCGGTGCGGTCGGCGGCGCGCAGCAGCTTCATCGGACGATCCCCTCGGCGCGGGCCGCCGCCAGCCAGACCGGGAACTCGCCGACCAGATGGTCGTAGAGCTGCGCGTCCGGCACCTGGCGGGGGTCCTCGCCGGCGTGGAAGTACCCCGCGTTGTCCACCACTCGCTGTGCCGGTACGGCGAGTTCGTCCAGTTTGCGCAGGAAGTCGAACTGGGTACTGCGGGTGTTCCCGAAGCCCACGAACTGCCAGAAGAGCGGCAGGCGGGCGGCCTTGCAGACGTACTTTTCGGCCGCGAGCTTGTTGATCGGCCCGCCATCGGTCTGGAAGATCACCAGGGCCGGATCGGTGGATCCGCTGTCCAGGTAGTGGTCGATGACCGCGTCCATGGCCAGGTGGTAGCTGGTCTTCCCCATGTGGCCGAGGGAGGCGACGATCGTCTCGATGCGGCCGCGGTGGTTGACGAGTCCGATGTCGGTGACCGCGTCGACGTCCGTGGAGAAGAAGACGACGGGGACGGTGCCGTCGTCATCGAAGTGGGCGGACAGACCGAGGACGCGGTCGGCCAGGGCCTGCACGCTGCCGTCCTTGTAGTACGGCTTCATCGAGCCGGAGTAGTCGATGACGAGATAGACGGCGGCGCGCTGCCCGTGCAGACCGTGCTTGGTGAGCGAGACGCCGGCGCTCTTGTAGAGGCTGACGAGCGCGGGCGCGCTCTCCTCCACCTTGCGGAGGTCGATGGGCATGCGCGGACCCGCTTTCCGTCGTCTCGTACGTCGCGTACCTCACGTACGCCCCGTGGCCGTCCCCCGCCCGCCGAGGTTACGCGATCACGGCGGACCGGTCCCCGGCCGCGGACCCGTCCGGGCGCCCTGCCTCGTACCCGAGCAGTCTGGCGAGCCGGCGGCGGTGCGAGGCGGGGGCGCCGAGGAACTGGGCGCTTCCGTGGGCGCGTTTGAAGAAGTCGTGGGCGGGATGCTCCCAGGTGATGCCGATGCCGCCGTGCAGTTGGATCATTTCGCCCGCGACCTTCTCGTACGCCTCGGAGCAGGCCGCCTTGGCAGCCGCCGCCGCCTCGGGTGCGGCGCCCGCGTCGGAGGCGGCGAGGGCGAGTGAGCGTGCGCCCTCGACCAGTACGTGGAGATCCGCGAGCCGGTGCTTGACGGCCTGGAAGGAGCCGATGGGGCGGCCGAACTGGACCCGGTCCTTGGCGTACTGGACGGTGATCTCCAGGGCCCGCGCCGCCGCCCCGACCTGCTCGGCGGCGAGCGCGGTGCAGGCCAGGTCGCGGACCCGGGCGAGCACCCGGGCGCCCTCGGTGCTGATCAGCCGGGCGGGCGTACGGTCCAGGGTCACCCGGCCCAGCGGGCGGGTGCGGTCCATGGCGGGGAGTGGCTCGAACCGCCATGAATCCTGGGCCACTTCGAAGAGAGCGAGCCCGGCGGGCGTACGGGCCAGGGCGAGCAGGACACCGGGGGCCGCGGGGGCGTTCGCGGACTCCGCCGCGGGGGCGCGCCGGGCGTTCGCGGACTCCACTGCGAGGGCTGCCGGTTCGTTCGCGGACGTTACGGGAGCTTTGGCCGCCTCCGCCCCCAGCGGGTCCCGGACCGGACCGCCCAGGACGTACTCCTTCTCCCCCGTCAGCAGCCAGTCGCCGCTCGTCCTCGACTCCTCGGCCCGGGTGGCGAGTTCGCCCGCCTCCCAGGTGCCCCGTCCGTCACCGGCCTCGGCCCAGGCGAGGGCGGCGGTGGCTCTGCCTTCGGCGAGGGGCGGGAGCAGGCGGGCGCAGACCTCCTCGTTGGCGGCGACGAGCAGCGCCTCCGTGGCGAGGACGGCCGAGCCCAGATACGGAACGGGGCTCAGGGCGCGGCCCAACTCCTCCATCACGACGTGCACTTCACCCCGTCCGGGGCAGCCCACGCCGCCGTACTCCTCGGGGACGGTCAGTGCGGCGATGCCGATGTCTTGGGTGAGGGGGCGCCAGGCGGCCATTCCCTCGTGGCGGGCGAGGACCGACCGGACGGCGACCCTCAGCTCTTCCTGCTCCTCGGTGGGGTTCATGTTCCTGGGGTGTCCTCTCCTCTTGCGGCGCGCCGCAGTTCGCCCTTGAGGAGCTTGCCGCCGGCGTTGCGCGGCAGGGACTCGACGGGGACGAAGCGGCGCGGAACCTTGAAGTTGGCGAGCCGTTCTCGGGTCCAGGCGGTGAGTGCTTCGGGGGAGACGTCGTGGGCCCCGGCCGTGGGCGTACCCGGGGAGGCGTTCATCGATGCGTTGTCAGCGGTGCTCGTGGTCGCGTTGGCCGCCGAGTTCCTGGTCGCGTTGGCCGCCGTGGTCGTGGCCGCGTTCGTGTTGGTGACGAAGAAGGCGACTCCCACCTCGCCGAGGCGTGCGTCGGGGGCGCCGACCACCGCGACATCGGCGATCGCCTCGTGACCGAGGAGGACGTTCTCCACCTCGGCGGGGTAGGCGTTGAAGCCGCCGACCACGTACATGTCCTTGAGGCGGTCGGTGATGACGAGGAATCCGCGCGCGTCGAGGAAACCGATGTCGCCCGTGCGCAGCCAGCCGTCGGGCAGCACCGCCTCGGCCGTGGCCGCCGCGTCGTCCAGGTAACCGCGCATGACGTGGTACCCACGGACCTGCACCTCGCCGTGGTCCCCCGGGGGCAGCGCATCGCCCAGGGGGTCGGCGATCCGCACCTCGGTGCCGGGCAGCGGGAGCCCGACGGTGTGGGCCACGGTCCAGGCGTCGGCGTCCGTGGGGCAGACCGAGACGACGCCGCCCGACTCCGTGAGTCCGTATGCGGTGAAAACGTCCGGTGCGCCGAGCGAGTTCCTGATCTGCTCGACGAGTTCGGTGGGAACGGCGGCGGCGCCGGTTCCGGCCAGGCGCAGCGCGGAGAGATCGTGGGCGGCGCGCTCGGGGTGGTGGAGCAGGCCGTGGAAGACGGTCGGCGGGCCCATCAGGGTGGTGACCTGTTCGGCGGCCATGCGCTTCAGGATGCGGTCCGCGTCGTACACCGACTCGGGGAGCATGGTGGCGCCGCGCAGCAGACAGGCGATGATGCCCGCCTTGTAGCCGAAGGTGTGGAAGAACGGGTTGACCAGGAGATAGCGGTCGCCCTCGCGGAGGGTGACCAGCCGCGACCAGTCCCCGAAGAGGCGGACGGTCTGGGAGTGGGTGGTGGTGACTCCCTTGGGGCGGCCGGTGGTTCCCGAGGTGTAGAGGATGTCGGAGAGGTTCTCGGGGGCGACTTCGGCGATACGGGCGAGGCGCTCCGTATCGCCGACGCGGGCGCCCGCCGCGAGATAGCCGTCCCAGCCGGTGGCCTGCGAGCCCGGCTCGCCGCGCAGGACGACGGTGGAGCGCAGGGCGCCCAGGTCCTCGCCGGATGCGTGGAGGGCGGCGACGTAGTCCGTGCCCAGGAAACCGCGCTCGGTGAGCAGCACGGAGGCGCCGCTGCGGCGGATGATGTCGGCCGCTTCGGCAGCCTTGTAGCGGGTGTTGACCGGGACCAGTACCCCGCCCGCGCAGACCGCACCGAGGGCGGCGGTGATCCATTGGCGGCTGTTCGGCGCCCAGACGGCGACCCGGTCGCCGCGCCGGACCCCGTGCGCGAGGGCGGCCCGGGTGGCGGCGGCGATCTCCTCGTTCAGCCGGGTGAAGGTCCAGCGGACCTCTCCGTCGGCAAGCGCCTCCCGCTGCCCGTACGCGTCGGCCGCGTACTGCGGGAGGGCGGCGAGGGTCGCGGGGGGTGTCCGGGGGGACAGGGGTGGCGTGGGTGACGGAGGTGGCTGGTGCGGGGAGCTGCTCAAGGAACCCTCCTACATGCCTACTTGACGTGCGAGCGTGGCCGGTATCCAATCACAGGTGTTTCGGTTAGGCATATACCTAGTAGAAACAATCCGTGACCGGGACGCGGCCGCGAACAGCGCACCCTCGTCACCGCCGGAGCCGTACGACCGTCACCCACGGCCCCCCGGCCCCAGGAACCCAGGGCCCGTACGACCCCGCCACCACGGCCCCGAGCGAGGCCATCACCGCCCTCACACGCACAGGCACCGCCGCCACGACCGCCACAGCCACGACTACCGCCACTACCGCCACTACCGCCGAGAGGACCCACACCATGACCGCCGCAACGGCAACGACACGAGCCACCCTTACCCCCACCCTTGCCGACCCGCACTGCACAGTCGAGGGGATCGACATGCGGACCGCGATGAGTTCCTTCTGTACCGGGGTCGCGATCATCACCGCACTCGGCACCGACGGCCGCCCGGCCGGCATGGCCGTGCAGTCCTTCTCCTCGGTCTCCCTGGACCCGCCGCTGGTCTGCTTCTGCCCCGCGCACACTTCGTCGACCTGGCCCCGGATCCGGGAGGCGGGCCGGTTCGCGGTGAACATCCTGGGCGCCGACCAGCAGGAGCTGTGCCGCCGGTTCGCGGTGACCGGCGCGGACAAGTTCGCCGGGACCCACTGGACGCCCGGAAGGTACGGGGCGCCACTGCTCGACGGGGTGCTCGCCACCATCGAGTGCGACCTGGAGGACGTCTTGGACGGCGGCGACCACGCGATCGCGCTCGGCCGCGTCACGGACCTGACGGCCCACCGCGAGGGAGAGCCGCTGGTGTACTTCCGGCGGAGCTACGGCCGGGTGGCGTGCTGAGAACCCACCTCCGAGCAGGACCTCACGCCCCAACCGCCCCGCACGCGCAAAAAAGGGGGGCCATCCAGCCCCCGTACCGCCTACTTCCCCCGCCGCTCCACTTCCTCGATGTCGGCCAGCATCTCGCTCGCCAGGTCCCGCTCGGAGGCGTAGTATCGCTCGGCCCACTTGAGGGTCAGCGTCGGGTACGCCCAGGCCGCCTCGCCCTGCGCACCCTCGACGTCCGCGACCGCGCGCCGGCGCATCTTCTCCGCGAACTCCCGGTGCTGGACCAGCACTTCACGCATCTGCTCCGGTTCCAGCAGGTGACCGAGCCACAGCCGCAGCATCGGCCCGTGCTTGAGCACCGGCGGATCGACGGGCGCCTCGCGCGCCCACCTGCGCACCGCGTCCATCCCCGGATCCGTGATCCGGTAGACCCGCTTGTCGCGGCTCCCGGTCTCCTGCGCGACCATCCTGGACGTGGCGAAACCGGCCTTCTCCAGCCGCTTCAGCTCGCTGTAGATCTGGCTGAACGAGGGGCTCCAGTAGAAGAAGCGCAACGACCAGTCGGACCACTTCTTCAGGTCGTAACCGGACAGCTCCTCCCCGAAGGAGAGCAGTCCGAGCACCGCCCAGCTCGTGGCCGGCAGCGCTGGGAGCGCCTCAGCGGACTCCCCCGCCCCGCCGGTCTCCCCCGCACCACCGTCGCGCACCGCGTCGTCCGCCGCTACCGCTTCCTTCTTCGCCACGCCGGGAAGTCTATGCGCGAACACCTCGCACCCCCTTCCCCCGTTCCCGTATGCCTGCTAGAAGTATTTCTATTAGAAATAACTCAGTCTGGAACGACCCCGGGAGGACCGCACCGTGAAGTTCTCGATGATCTTCGAGGCCCAGCTCGCCAACCCGACCCCCGAGCGCGAGCGCCAGGTGATCAACGACTGTGTCGAGCAGGCCGTGTTCGCCGAGGAGATGGGCTTCGACCGCATCTGGGCCGTGGAGCACCACTCGCTCACCCAGTACGCGCACATGTCCGCCTCCGAGATCTTCCTGACCTGGGTCGCCGCCCGGACGAAGAAGATCCGCATCGGCCACGGCGTCGTCACCATGCCGTTCGGCTACCAGCACCCGGTGCGCGTCGCCGAGCGCGCGGCCATGCTCGACGTCCTCTCCGGCGGCCGGGTCGACATCGGTGCGGGCCGGGGCGCGACCCGCCAGGAGATGTCCATGTACGGGGTCGAGCCCGAGGACACGTACCCCCAGATGGAAGAAGCCCTGCGGATCTTCTCCAGCGCCTGGCGCGAGGAGCGGTTCGAGTGGCACGGCTCCCTCGACATCGGCCCGGGGGCCGTCCTCCCGCGCCCCGTCCAGGACCCGCACCCGCCCCTCTTCATGGCCTGTTCCAAGCACGACACCCTCAAGCTGGCCGCCGAACTCGGCATCGGCGCACTGGTGATGGGCTTCGCCGGCGCGGACGACGTACGCGAGATGCGCAAGGTGTACGACGAGGCCATCGCGACCCGCAGCGGCGACCGCTTCGTCTCCACCGAGGTCAACAACCACCTCTCCGCCCTCTGCCCGACCATCGTCCTGGACGACGCCGAACAGGCCCTGCGCATCGGCACGCGCGGTCAGCGCTTCTTCGCCGAGTCGATCGCGCACTGGTACGGCAACGCCCCCGCGCCGTCCGGCTACGAGGACTCCGACACCGCCGCCGACCACATCGCCGCCCTGGCGAAGGACCGCGAGACGCTGGTCGCCAGACTGCACGACGCCAGGATCCCGGCCCGCCCGGTCGACACCGGCACCTACAACGCCGAGCACGCCTACGGCGACGCGCAGACCGCGATCTCCTACGTGGAGCAGCTGCGCGAGATCGGCGTCGACGAGGTGATGTGCCTGATCCAGATGGGCACGGTGCCGCAGGAGGCGTGCATGGAGACCATTCGCCAGTGGGGCGAGACGGTGATTCCCCACTTCCGGTCCACCGGCACCACCCCGGCGCAGGAGGGCGAGTGAGCATCAGCCTGGACGGGAAAGTCGTCGTCGTCACGGGTGCCGGACGGGGCCAGGGCGCGGCGGAGGCCGCACTCTTCGCCGAGGCGGGCGCCCGGGTCGTGGTCACGGACATCGCCCAGGAGGCGGGCCGCGCGGTCGCCACGTCCCTCGGCACGCAAGGGCTGTTCGTACGGCACGACGTGTCGGACGCGGCGAGCTGGGCGGAGGTGACGGCAGCCGCACTGTCCTCCTTCGGCCGCATCGACGCCCTCGTCAACAACGCCGCCCTGTGGCGCACCGCCTCCGTCGAGAACGAGACCCCGGAGAACTTCGAGGCCCTCTTCCGGGTCAACCTGCTGGGCCCCTTCCTCGGCATCCAGGCCGTGCTCCCCGCGCTCAAGGAGGCGGGCGGCGGCTCCATCGTCAACGTCTCCTCCACCGCCGGACTGGTCGGCATCAAGGGCCACGCCGCCTACGGCTCCACCAAGTTCGGCCTGCGCGGGCTGACCCGCTCCTCCGCGCTCGACCTCGCCAAGTACAGGATCCGCGTCAACTCCGTTCATCCCGGCGCGATCGACACACCGATGATCGCGAGCACGGCGGGCCGGGACTGGTCGCACCTTCCGCTGGGCCGGATGGGCAGACCGGAGGAGGTCGGGGAGCTGGTGCGCTTCCTGGTGTCGGACGCGTCCTCGTACATCACGGGTACGGAGTTCACGGTCGACGGCGGGTCGACGGCCGGATGACAGCGGCCGACCCCCTGACCCCGAGGGCCCGGAAGCTGTGCGACGCCATGGCGAAGGGGTTCCCGGGACCGGGGGACGTGGCGGCGCTGCGGCTGGCGTCGAAGGCGGGGGTCCACCCGGCCGGCCCCCAAGAATCGTCCCTGCGCAACGAGTTGGCCGACGGCATCCCGGTCCGCATCTACGGGCCCGACTCCCCCACCCCCACCACCCCCGTCGTCGTCTTCGCCCACGGGGGCGGCTGGGTCATGTGCGACCTCGATACCCACGAGGCCCTCTGCCGCGAGCTCGCCACCCGGTCCGGTGCAACGGTCGTCTCGGTGGACTACCGCCGGGCCCCCGAACACCGCTTCCCGGCGGCGGCCGACGACTTCTTCACGGCGGTGAGGTGGGCGTACGGGAAATGGGGCCGTCCTGTGGTGGTCGCCGGGGACTCCAGCGGCGGCAACCTGGCAGCGGCGGCCGCACTGCGCGCCCGAGACCAGCAACTGCCCTGCATCGCCGCACAACTGCTCCTCTACCCGGTACTCGACCACCGACTGGAGAGCCCCTCGGCAACGGAGTACGCGGAGGGCTTCTTCCACACCGCCGCGCACATGCGCTGGTACTGGGAGCAGTACCTGGGCCCGGACGCCGACCCCTCCACCCCGTACGCCTCACCGGGCCTCGCCCCGGATCTGTCAGACATGCCCCCCGCCTTCCTCCTCCTCGCGGACTGCGACCTCCTCCGCGACGAGGCCCTCGCCTACGGCCGCGCACTGGCCCGCAACGGAATCCCGGTCCAGGTGAACCTCTACCCCGGAATGTTCCACGGCTTCCTCGGCGGCCTGGGCTACTTGCCGGAGGCGGAAGCAGCGGTAAACGCGACAACAGAATGGCTCACCAACTTGCCCCGCCGGGGCTAACCGCCCCTGGAGCGGCCGCAGGCCGCCTCCCAGGGGCGCGGGGAACTGCGCGAGCAACCACAACACCCCCCGCACATCCCCACCCGCTCCCACCCCCAACAGCTCCCACACCCAAACCCCTTGACCTAAAGCACGCTTCAGGTACAAAGCTCGACCTCATGAAGCCGATACACGTATCCCGCCCCGCCCTCACCTTGCTGATCGTCCTGCTCGGATACCTCACCCTCCCCATGTCCATGTCCGGCACCACCATCGCCCTCCCCGAAATCGGCCGCGATCTCGACGCCTCGGGCCCGGCCCTCCAGTGGGTGGTCACCGGATACTTCCTGACCGCGTCCGCCGTGATGCTCGTCGCAGGCTCACTGGGCGACCTGTTCGGACGGCGGAAGGTGTACGCCGCGGGCGCCGCCCTCTACACGGCGGGGACCTTCGCCGCCGCGTCCTCGCAGGACATCCTGCTGCTCGACCTGGCCCGCACCCTGGCCGGCATCGGGGCGGCCGGAGTAATGGCGGGCGGCGGTGCGATCCTCGCCGCGACCTTCGAAGGGGCGGCCAGGACCAAGGTGTTCGCGGCGGTCGGCACGGTGGCCGGCATCGGCATCGCGGTGGGACCCTCCCTCTCCGGGCTGCTGGTGGGCTCGTTCGGCTGGCGTACGACGTTCCTGGTGTTCGCCGTCGCCGGGATCGTGATCATCTCCGCGACCTTCTTCATGCAGGAGTCGAAGGCCGCCACCCGCCCGAAGCTGGACCGGCCGGGCGCCGTCACCTTCATCGGGGCCCTCGGCCTGATCATGTTCTCGATCACCCAGAGCGGCACCTCCCGCTGGGCCGGACTCGCGGCCGGAGCCGCCCTGCTCGCCCTCTTCGTCCGCATCGAGCGCCGCAGCGACCACCCCATGCTGGACCTGGGACTGATCCGCAACCGCGGCTTCATGGGCTGGATCGTCGGCGGCACGACGATCGCGGTCGGCTCCTCCGGCGTCATGATCTTCTTCCCGACCTACCTCCAGGGCGCCAACAGCCTGAGCGCGAGCGCAGCGGGACTGGTGATGCTCCTGATGACGGCACCGGTGTTCGTCGTCCCACAGATCACCGCCCGGTTGATCAACCGGGGCGTCCGCCCCCGCCATCTGATCGTCACCGCCCTGGCCCTCTCCGCCACCGGCAACACGCTCCTCGCCGTCCTCCTCCACCCGGGCATCGGCCCCGTCGGCCTGGCAGCCCCGCTCGCCCTGATCGGCGTCGCCAACGGCCTCGCCATGGGCCTCGTCGACGGCCAGGCCATGAGCCTGGTCGACCCGTCCCGAGTGGGCATGGCCTCCGGACTCCTCAACACCGTCCGGGCCGGCTCCAACTCCCTGATGCTCGCCGTCTTCGGCGCCGCCCTGATCGCCCTGCTCCAGTCCCGCCTCGGCGATCCCGCCCTGGCCGCGGACGTGGCGGCGGGCAAGCTGACCGGCCCCCAACACGCGTCCCTGGCAAGCGAGTTCACGGACGTATGGAAGATCGCGGTAGCCGCAGTAGCGCTCATCATGATCGCGGCAACGGTCCTGGTGTGGCGGATGCTGCGCCCGGGGTCCTCGACCCCCGCCTCCGGGACGGATCAGGACACCACGGCCCCCGACTCCACCACCGTCACCGAGGCCACTCCCCCGGCCCTCCAGGCAGCGTCCGGCCCGGCTCCCCGGGCGTGAACTGCCGGGCCACCCCCCACAGGCCCCGGACGCGCCGCAGCGCCCGCCCCTTGTCCGGTCGGGGACGAGGTGGGGCAGGCGCTGCGATCAGTTCCGCACGACGCTGTACGGGACATCTGGGGGGTTGCTCCCGGCCGGTTCGGCCGAGGGGAACAACGTGGGTACCACCGTACGCCAGGTCAGGCCATCAGCGCACGGTCGGTGGGCTTGACCGGGGCGGGGAGGGCGCTCACACCGGTGAGGTAGCGGTCCACGCCGCGGGCGGCGGAGCGGCCCTCGGCGATGGCCCAGACGATGAGCGACTGGCCGCGGCCGGCGTCACCGGCGACGAAGACGCCGTCGACGTTGGTCGCGTAGTCGCCGTCGCGGGCGATGTTGCCGCGCTCGTCGAGGTCCAGGCCGAACTGCTGGACCAGGCCGTTCGCCTGGTCGGTGCCCGTGAAGCCCATGGCGAGGGTGACCAGCTGGGCGGGAATGACGCGCTCGGTGCCCGCCTTCTGGTTCAGCTTGCCGTCCTTGAACTCCACCTCGATGAGGTGCAGGGACTGGACGTTGCCGTCCTCGTCACCCTCGAAGTGGGTGGTGGAGACGGAGTAGACCCGCTCGCCGCCCTCCTCGTGCGCGGAGGTGACCTTGTAGAGCATGGGGAAGGTGGGCCAGGGCTGGCCCGGGTTCCGCTCCTCGCCCGGCTTGGGCATGATCTCCAGCTGGGTGACCGAGGCGGCACCCTGCCGGTGTGCGGTGCCGACGCAGTCGGCACCGGTGTCGCCGCCGCCGATGACGACGACGTGCTTGCCCTCGGCGCTGATCGGGGCCACCGTGAGGTCGCCCTCCTGCACCTTGTTGGCCAGCGGCAGGTACTCCATGGCGAAGTGGATGCCGTTCAGGTCCCGGCCCGGGACGGGAAGGTCGCGGGAGACGGTGGCTCCGGCGGCGACGACCACCGCGTCGTACCGGCGGCGCAGCTTGGCCGCGTCGACGTCACGGCCGATCTCCACCTCGGTGCGGAACTTGGTGCCCTCGGCACGCATCTGCTCGATGCGCCGGTTGATGTGGGACTTCTCCATCTTGAACTCGGGGATGCCGTAGCGCAGCAGTCCACCGATGCGGTCGGCGCGCTCGTACACGGCGACGGTGTGGCCCGCCCGGGTGAGCTGCTGCGCGGCGGCGAGGCCGGCCGGGCCCGAGCCGATGACCGCGACGGTCTTGCCGGACAGGCGCTCCGGCGGCTGCGGGGTGACGTCGCCGCTGTCCCACGCCTTGTCGATGATGGTGACTTCGACGTTCTTGATGGTGACGGCGGGCTGGTTGATGCCGAGCACGCACGCCGACTCGCAGGGGGCCGGGCACAGCCGCCCGGTGAACTCCGGGAAGTTGTTGGTGGCGTGCAGCCGCTCGGAGGCGGCGGTCCAGTCCTCGCGGTAGGCGTAGTCGTTCCACTCGGGGATGAGGTTTCCGAGCGGGCAGCCGTTGTGGCAGAACGGGATGCCGCAGTCCATGCAGCGGCCGGCCTGCTTGCTGATGATGGGGAGGAGGGACTTGGGAACGTAGACCTCGTTCCAGTCCTTCACGCGCTCCGCGGCCGGGCGGGTCTTGGCGACTTCGCGTCCGGTGGTCAGAAAGCCCTTGGGGTCAGCCATTGGTCGCCGCCTCCATCATCTTCTCGGTGGTCTCCTGCTCGGAGAGCCCGGCTGTCTCAGCGGCGTCCTTGGCGGCGAGCACTGCCTTGTACGTGGACGGGATGATCCTGCTGAATCGTGCGGCGGCGGCGGGCCAGTCGGCCAGCAGCTTCGCCGCGACGGTCGATCCGGTCTCCTCCTGGTGGCGGCGCACCACGTCGTGCAGCCACTGCTGTTCGGAGGTGGACAGGGTTTCGACGGCGTCCAGGTTGCCCGGGTTGACGTTGTCCCGGTCGAGGTCGATGACGTACGCGATGCCGCCGGACATGCCGGCCGCGAAGTTGCGTCCGGTCTCGCCCAGGACGACGGCGTGGCCGCCGGTCATGTACTCGCAGCCGTGGTCGCCCACGCCCTCGGAGACCACGGTGGCACCGGAGTTGCGGACGCAGAAGCGTTCGCCGGTACGGCCGCGGAGGAAGATCTCGCCGCCGGTCGCGCCGTAGCCGATGGTGTTGCCGGCGATGGTGGAGTACTCGGCGAGGTGGTCGGCGCCACGGTCCGGGCGGACGACGACCCGGCCGCCGGAGAGGCCCTTGCCGACGTAGTCGTTGGCGTCGCCCTCCAGCCGCAGCGTGATGCCGCTCGGCACGAAGGCGCCGAAGGACTGGCCCGCCGAGCCGGTGAAGGTGATGTCGATGGTGTCGTCGGGCAGGCCCGCACCGCCGAACTTCTTGGTCACCTCGTGGCCGAGCATGGTGCCGACGGTGCGGTTGATGTTGCGGATGGCGACCTGCGCGCGGACCGGGCGGGCGTCCTCGGCGGTGTCGGCGGTGAGGGCGTCGACGGAGAGCTTGATCAGCTCGTTGTCGAGGGCCTTCTCCAAGGCGTGGTCCTGGGTGACGATCTGGTGGCGGACCGCACCGTCCGGCAGCGCGGGCACGTGGAAGAGCGGCTCCAGGTCGAGGCCCTGGGCCTTCCAGTGGGTGACCGCGCGGTCGGTGTCGAGGAGTTCGGCGTGGCCGACCGCCTCTTCGATGGTACGGAAGCCCAGCCCGGCCAGGATCTCGCGGACCTCTTCGGCGATGAAGCGGAAGAAGTTGACGATGTACTCGGCCTTGCCCGCGAACCTCTCGCGCAGCACCGGGTTCTGGGTGGCGATGCCGACCGGGCAGGTGTCCAGGTGGCAGACGCGCATCATGACGCAGCCGGAGACGACGAGCGGCGCGGTCGCGAAACCGAACTCCTCGGCGCCGAGCAGCGCCGCGATGACCACATCGCGGCCGGTCTTGAGCTGGCCGTCGGTCTGCACGACGATGCGGTCGCGCAGGCCGTTGAGCAGCAGCGTCTGCTGGGTCTCGGCGAGGCCGAGCTCCCAGGGGCCACCGGCGTGCTTCAGCGAGGTGAGCGGGGAGGCGCCCGTTCCGCCGTCGTGGCCGGAGATCAGGACGACGTCCGCGTGGGCCTTGGAGACACCGGCCGCGACCGTACCGACGCCGACCTCGGAGACCAGCTTCACGTGGATGCGGGCCGCCGGGTTGGCGTTCTTGAGGTCGTGGATCAGCTGAGCCAGGTCCTCGATGGAGTAGATGTCGTGGTGCGGCGGCGGCGAGATGAGGCCGACGCCGGGCGTCGAGTGACGCGTCTTGGCGACCCACGGGTACACCTTGTGGCCGGGCAGCTGGCCGCCCTCACCGGGCTTGGCGCCCTGCGCCATCTTGATCTGGATGTCGTCCGCGTTGACCAGGTATTCGCTGGTCACACCGAAGCGGCCGGAGGCGACCTGCTTGATGGAGGAGCGGCGTGCCGGGTCGTAGAGACGCTCCGGGTCCTCACCGCCCTCACCGGTGTTGGACTTGCCGCCCAGCTGGTTCATCGCGATGGCGAGGGTCTCGTGCGCCTCCTGCGAGATGGAGCCGTACGACATGGCGCCCGTGGAGAAGCGCTTGACGATGTCCTCGACCGACTCGACCTCGTCGACGGAGATCGGCGCCCGGTCCTCGGACTTGAAGCCGAAGAGGCCGCGCAGCGTCATCAGCCGCTCGGACTGCTCGTTCACCCGGTCCGTGTACTTCTTGAAGATGTCGTACCGGTTGTTGCGGGTCGCGTGCTGGAGGCGGAAGACCGTCTCCGGGTCGAACAGGTGCGGCTCGCCCTCACGGCGCCACTGGTACTCGCCGCCGATCTCCAGGCGGCGGTGCGAGGCGGCGATGCCGGAGGCCGGGTAGCCCTTGGCGTGCCGGGCGGCGACCTCCTTGGCGATGACGTCCAGACCGGCGCCGCCGATCTTGGTCGCCGTACCGTTGAAGTACTTGGCGACGAACTCCTCGTCCAGGCCGACCGCTTCGAAGACCTGGGCGCCGCGGTAGGAGGCGACCGTCGAGATGCCCATCTTGGACATGACCTTCAGGACACCCTTGCCGAGGGCGTAGATCAGGTGCCGGATGGCCTGTTCGGCGTCGTCCGTCTCCATGAAGGTGCCCGCGCGGACCAGGTCCTCGACGGACTCCATCGCGAGGTACGGGTTGACGGCCGCGGCCCCGTAGCCGATGAGCAGTGCGACGTGGTGCACCTCGCGGACGTCACCGGCCTCGACCAGCAGGCCCACCTGGGTGCGCTGCTTGGTGCGGATGAGGTGGTGGTGCACCGCGGAGGTGAGCAGCAGCGAGGGGATCGGGGCGTGCTCGGCGTCGGAGTGCCGGTCGGAGAGCACGATCAGCCGGGCACCGGCCTCTATCGCGGCGTCCGCCTCGGTGCAGATCTCCTCGATACGGGCGGCGAGCGCGTCGCCGCCGCCGGAGACCCGGTACAGGCCGGAAAGCGTCGCCGCCTTCATGCCCGGCATGTCGCCGTCGGCGTTGATGTGGATGAGCTTGGCCAGCTCGTCGTTGTCGATCACCGGGAAGGGCAGGGTGACCGAGCGACAGGACGCGGCGGTGGGCTCCAGCAGGTTGCCCGCCGGGCCGAGCGAGGAGCGCAGCGAGGTGACGAGCTCCTCGCGGATGGCGTCCAGCGGCGGGTTGGTGACCTGCGCGAACAGCTGGGTGAAGTAGTCGAAGAGCAGCCGGGGACGCTCGGAGAGCGCCGCGATCGGCGAGTCCGTCCCCATCGAGCCGAGCGGCTCGCCTCCGGTCCGCGCCATCGGCGCGAGGATCACCCGCAGCTCTTCCTCGGTGTACCCGAAGGTCTGCTGGCGGCGGGTGACGGAGGCGTGGGTGTGCACGATGTGCTCGCGCTCGGGGAGATCCTCCAGCTCGATCTCACCGATTTCCAGCCACTGCTGGTACGGGTTCTCCGCAGCCAGCGACGCCTTGATCTCGTCGTCCTCGACGATGCGGTGCTCGGCGGTGTCGACCAGGAACATCTTGCCGGGCTGGAGCCGGCCCTTGCGGACCACCTTCGCGGGGTCGATGTCCAGGACGCCGACCTCGGAGGAGAGCACCACGAGGCCGTCGTCGGTGACCCAGTAGCGGCCGGGGCGCAGACCGTTGCGGTCGAGCACCGCGCCGACCTGGATGCCGTCGGTGAAGGTGACACAGGCCGGGCCGTCCCAGGGCTCCATCATCGTGGAGTGGTACTGGTAGAACGCGCGCCGGGCCGGGTCCATCGACTCGTGGTTCTCCCACGCCTCGGGAACCATCATCAGCACCGAGTGCGGCAGCGAGCGCCCGCCCAGGTGCAGCAGCTCCAGCACCTCGTCGAAGGACGCGGAGTCGGAGGCGTCCGGCGTGCAGACGGGGAAGATCCGGTCCAGCTTCTCGGCCCCGAAGAGGTCCGAGGCGAGCTGGGACTCGCGCGCCTTCATCCAGTTCCGGTTGCCCTTGACGGTGTTGATCTCACCGTTGTGCGCGACGAAACGGTACGGGTGGGCCAGCGGCCAGGACGGGAAGGTGTTCGTCGAGAACCGGGAGTGCACGAGCGCGACGGCGGTGGCCAGCCGGCGGTCGGAGAGGTCCGGGAAGAACGGCTCCAGCTGTCCGGTGGTGAGCATGCCCTTGTAGACCAGGGTGCGCGCGGAGAGCGACGGGAAGTAGACACCGGCCTCCCGCTCGGCGCGCTTGCGCAGCACGAAGGCCTTGCGGTCCAGCGCGATTCCGGTGCTGGCGCCGCCGTTGGCGACGAAGAGCTGCTTGAAGGCGGGCATCGTGGCGCGCGCGCCGTTGCCCAGCAGACCCGGGGTGACGGGCACGTCACGCCACCCGAGGACGGTGAGGCCTTCCTGGTCCGCGAGGGTTTCGAGCTGCGAGAGGGCATCGGCGCCCGCGGCCTCTTCGGCAGGCAGAAACGCGATGCCCACCGCATACGCACCGGCCGCCGGCAGGTCGAATTCCGTGACCTCGCGGAAGAAGGCGTCCGGAACCTGGAGCAGGATGCCGGCGCCGTCGCCGGAGTCCGGCTCGGAGCCGGTGGCGCCACGGTGTTCGAGGTTGCGCAATACGGTCAGCGCCTGCTCGACCATGTCATGGCTGGCCACACCGGTAAGGGTGGCCACAAAGCCGACGCCGCAGGCGTCGTGCTCATTGCGGGGGTCGTACAGGCCCTGCGGGGCGGGGCGACCCTCCATGGGCGACCAGGCGTGGGTACGCATCGGCACTCCCGTCGTCGTCGTGGCATATGGAACTACCGAGGGACGACACTGGCCCTCCGCGAAATTTCGTGCAGGTTACATGATGGCTGGCTTCTCAGAAAGCGGAAAGCCCATTCCACAATGCGGACACCGCCCAGAGCGGTGGATGTGGTGCGGATGCAGGCATATCGCCGTACACCGGACCGTAGCGGAGCGGGCATCGTTGCCAGCGGCGCTTACGGCTCATGCCCTGCCGTCAACTAGACGAAACCGATGGGTAACGACTACTTATGCGACACCTTGCATATAGCCACATCCTACGGGGCGTGCCCGGGATCCGTGCCGGGGCGTACGTCACACTCTGACAGCCGGCCACGGCGGGCGCACGACGAAACCCCTGGCGGGAGGCCCGCCAGGGGTTTCCGGCACATTTCGGCTGATCTCCCGGCGGAACTCCCGACGGACCTCCCGACCGGCCTCCCGGCAGAAGTCAGACCGCCGCGCCGAAGAGCGTTCCGAGTCCGTACGTCACCGCCGCGGCCGCCCCGCCGAGCGCCAGCTGCCGCAGCCCGCTGAACCACCACGTCCGCGCGGTCACCCGGGCCACCACCGCACCGCACCCGAAGAGCCCGAGCAGCGCGAGCAGGACGGCGGGCAGCAGCGAGGTCGCCCCGAGCAGGTAGGGCAGCAGCGGCAGCAGCGCGCCGAGGGCGAACGCGCCGAACGAGGAGACGGCGGCCACCAGCGGGGAGGGCAGGTCGTCGGGGTCGATCCCCAACTCCTCCCGGGCGTGGATCTCCAGGGCCTGCTCGGGGTCGCGCGACAACTGCTCGGCGACCTGCCGGGCGAGGTGGGGCTCGACGCCGCGCGACTCGTAGAGCGCGGCCAGCTCCTCCATCTCGTCCTGCGGGTGCTTCCTCAACTCCCGCCTCTCGACGTCGAGTTCGGCCTCCACCAGCTCCCGCTGGGAGGCCACCGAGGTGTACTCCCCCGCCGCCATCGAGAACGCGCCGGCCGCCAGCCCGGCCAGACCGGTGATGACGATGGTCTGCTGGGACACCGCCCCACCAGCCACACCCGTCATCAGCGCCAGGTTCGACACCAGTCCGTCCATCGCCCCGAACACGGCGGGGCGCAGCCAGCCGCCGTTCACATCGCGGTGGGTGTGGTTGTCGCGGTGCGCCTCGTGCAGCGTCGCTTCGGTCTCAATGATGGCCATGCGTGAATCCCCGTGCCCCTCTTGCCACTTGCGGCCGGGGGACGCCCCGACACCCCCTGAAGATACGTACGATTCGAAGGGTGCGCCAGCAAGGAAGGCCATACTTACCTGGTCAGAGCACCTCTCGACCAACTAATCAAAGCCTTACCTTTCTCCGGCCGACAGACACCGGCCCCGACCGGGTGACTCCCGTCCCGGTACGGGTCGTGGCGGGCCCCTCGTGGCACACATCCCCCATGCACCCGATCCGCCTCACCGTCCTCGGCAGCACCAATATGGACCTCGTCGCGTACGCCCCCAAGGCCCCCGCCGTCGGCGAGACCGTCGCGGGCCGGGCGTTTCGAACCGTCCCCGGCGGCAAAGGCGCCAACCAGGCGGTCGCGGCCGCCCGCGCGGGCGGGGACGTGACGATCATCGGCGCGGTCGGCACCGACGACTTCGGCCCCCGCCTGCGCACCGCCCTCGAACACTCCGGTGTCGGCACCGACTTCCTGCGTTCCGCCGAGGGCCCCTCCGGCACCGCCCACATCGTCGTGGACGACCGCGGCGGCAACTCCATCGTGGTCGTCCCCGGCGCCAATGACCTCGTCACCGGCCTCACCCCGGGCGACGAGGCCGTGATCACCGGCGCCTACGCCCTTCTCCTCCAGTTCGAGCTCCCCCTCTCCGCCGTCACCGCGGGTGCCCTGGCCGCCCGCCGGCACGGCGTCCGCACCATCCTCACCCCGGCCCCCGCAGGTCCGATGCCGGCCGAACTGCTCGCCGCCACCGACCTGTTGGTCCCCAACGAGCACGAGGCCGCCGCCCTCACCGGCCTGCACGACCCGCTGCTGGCCGCCCGCACCCTCCTCGACCACGTCCCCGAGGTGGTCGTCACCCTCGGCGCCGCGGGCAGCGCCTACGTCGCCCGCAGCGCCCCGGACCCGGTCTTCGTCCCGGCCGTCCCCGCCAGACCCGTGGACACCACCGCCGCCGGGGACACCTTCGTCGGCGCCCTCGCCGTCGCCCTCGGCGAGGGCAGACCCATGCCGGACGCCATGGCGTGGGCCTCGGCGGCAGCGGCCCTGTCCGTCCAGCGGCACGGGGCGTCGACCTCGATGCCGTACCGGAAGGAGATCGACGGGGCGGTGTGAGGAACCAGCGGGGCGAGGGCGGGGCGGGAGCGGCACGGCGGACGAAAGGGCCGCCCGGACCAGTTCGGTCCGGGCGGCCCTTCTCGCAGCGCTCACGCCACGAGGGTTCAGCCCTTCTTGGCCGCGTCCTCGGTGTCCGCGTCCTTCACTTCCGCGTTCTTCTCCGGCGCGCTCTTCTCCGGCGCGCTCTTCTCCGGCGCGCTCTTCTCCGGCGTGTTCTTCGCGTCCTTCTTCAGGTCCGCAGCAGCACCCTTGGCCGTCCTGGCCGCCGCAACCTCGGTACTGCCCTTGTCCGCCCCGTCGGCCCCGGAGCCGTCCGAACCCTCAGGTCCCTCGGCCCCCTTGGCACCGTCCGGGCCGTCCGCGTCGCGGTCCGGCTCCACGACGTCCTCGCGGCCCGGGCGCAGTCGCGCCGAGATGACCAGGAAGACGACCGCCAGGACGAAGCCGATGATCGCGGTCCACACGTTGAGGCGCAGGCCGAGGATGTGGTGGGCGTCGTCGACGCGCAGGTACTCGACCCAGCCACGTCCGAGGCAGTACAGGGCGACGTACAGCCCGAAGACCCGGCCGTGTCCGAGCTTGAAGCGGCGGTCGGCCCAGATCAGGACGGCGGCGACGCCGAGGCACCACAACGACTCGTAGAGGAAGGTCGGGTGGTAGAGACCCGGCTCGTCACCCTTGGTGATCTTCAGCGCCCAGGGGAGGTCGGTGGCCCGGCCGTACAGCTCCTGGTTGAACCAGTTGCCCCAGCGTCCGATGGCCTGCGCGATGACCAGCGCGGGGGCCATGGCGTCGGCCCAGGCCGGGAGCGGGATGCCACGACGGCGGCAGCCGATCCAGGCGCCGACCGCGCCGAGGGCGACGGCGCCCCAGATACCGAGGCCGCCTTCCCAGATCTTGAAGGCGTTGACCCAGTTCTTGCCTTCGGAGAAGTAGAGCTGGTAGTCGGTGATGACGTGGTAGAGCCGTCCGCCGACGAGGCCGAAGGGCACTGCCCAGACGGCGATGTCCGCAACCGTTCCCGGCTTACCGCCGCGGGCGATCCAGCGCTTGTTGCCGTACCAGACGGCTACGAAGACACCGATGATGATGCAGAGGGCGTAGCCGCGCAGCGGGATGGGACCGAGGTGGATCTCACCGGCCGCCGGGCTGGGAATGTAGGCAAGGTTCATGGCGGGGTCGACGCTACCTTGCCGGGCGGGGGGCGGGACAACCCACCCGGCAACGTATGGGTAACGAGGAGCTGGGCCCGGCCCGCCGCGCAACCGCGAGCGGGCACCGGCCCCGCCCCCGGGTTGCTAGCGCCCCACCGGACTCCCCGCCCCGGGCGCCGCCGGCGCCACCGTCCCCACGCTCTTCCCCTTGTTCGCCTCATCCACCCACTTCGTCAGGTTCTGAGGCGAGATCTGCTCGCTCCCCTTCTGCGGGAACACCGGAGTCCCGTTCAGCAGCACCGTCGGCGTCGCCTTGTACTCCGACTTGTCGAAATCCGCCTGGACGCGGCTCACCCACCCCGCGTACTTCTCCTTCTGCACGCAGGTGTCGAAGCCCGCGCCGCGCAGCCCCGGCACCTTGCCGGCCAGTGCCAGCAGGTTGCTCTTCTGGCCGAAGGCGTCGTCCTGCTCCCCGGGCTGGTTCTCGAAGAGGACGTCGTGGTACGCGTGGAACTTCCCCGCGTCCTGCGAGCAGCCCAGCGCGTTCGCCGCGTACTTCGATCCGTTGCCCTTGACCGCGTTGTCGATGAACGACACCAGGTGGTACTCGGCCCGGATCTTCCCCTCCTTCTCCAGCTTGTTGATGGTGGCGCGCATGCTCTTCTCGAAGGCCCCGCACGCGGGGCAGCGCATGTCCTCGTACACCGTCAGTACCGAGGGGGCGTCGGTCATGCCGACGGGGATGGTGACCTTGCCCTCCCCGACCGTTCCGGCCGGAGACACCACGGGGCCGGAGGCCGCCGGGTCGGGGGCCTTGTCCTTGCCGCTGCCGGCGGCGACCACACCGGCCACGGCGGCCAGGCCGAGTACCCCGACCACGGCGCTGGCGACGATCAGCGTGCGCCGTCGTTTGTCGCGCGACTTCTGTGCTTCGCGTTCCTGGATGAGCCGCTCTCGGGCGGTTCGCTTGCCTGCAGTGTTCTTCTCGCTCACACCCGCAGCAACGAACCGGGGCGGCACCGATGTGCCACCCCGGCCGTGATTCCCTCAAATGGACTACGGAACCTTAAAGTTACGCATCCGAACGCGTGATCAGCTCATCCGCCGTACGCCCGCTGCCAGCTCCGCGGCCAACTCCCTTACGGCAGCCAGTCCGGACGCCTCGTCCGCGGCGTCCAGCATCCGCTTCACGAAGGCCGAACCGACGATGACGCCGTCCGCGAAGGCCGCAACTTCCTTGGCCTGCACGGCATTCGAGACACCGAGCCCCACGCACACCGGGATCGAGGTGGTCGCCTTCGTCCGGCGTACCAGGTCCTGCGCCTGCTCGCCCACGGACTCCCGGGTACCGGTCACGCCCATCAGCGACGCCGCGTAGACGAAGCCCGAGCCGGCGGCCGTGATGGTCGCCAGCCGTTCGTCCTTGCTGCTCGGCGCGACGACGAACACCGTGGCCAGGCCGTGCTTCTCGGCGTGCTCGCGCCACAGCGCGGACTCCTGGACGGGCAGGTCGGGCAGGATGCAGCCCGCGCCGCCCGCCTCGGCCAGTTCGGCGGTGAAACGCTCGACGCCGTAGCGGTCGATGGGGTTCCAGTACGTCATGACCAGCACCGGCACCCCGGTCGCGGCGTGTGCCTCGCGGACCGTGCGCATCACGTCGGCGATCTTGACGCCGCCGCGCAGGGCGATGTCGTCCGCGGTCTGGATGACCGGACCGTCCAGCACCGGGTCACTGTGCGGCAGCCCGACCTCGACGATGTCCGCACCGCCCGCGACGACCGCCTTGACGGCCTCGATACCGCCGTCGACCGTGGGGAATCCGGCGGGCAGATACGCGATCAGCGCGGCCCGGCCGGCGGCCTTGGTGGCGGCCAGGGTCTCGTCCAACAGCCTTACGTTGCCGCTCACTTGGCGTCCCCCGTGATCTCCGCGACCGCGGCCGCACTGTCCGTGGGCCCGGTGGACGCGACCTCGGCGTCCGTGTCGTACAGCCCGAAGTAACGGGCCGCCGTGTCCATGTCCTTGTCGCCGCGCCCGGACAGGTTGATCAGGATCAGCCCGTCCGTGCCCAGTTCCCTGCCGAGTTCCAGCGCGCCGGCGAGCGCGTGGGCGCTCTCGATGGCCGGGATGATGCCCTCGGTGCGGGAGAGCAGCCGCAGCGCCTGCATGGCGGCGTCGTCGGTGACCGCGCGGTACTCGCCGCGGCCGATGTCCTTGAGGTACGAGTGCTCGGGGCCGATGCCCGGGTAGTCGAGGCCGGCCGAGATGGAGTACGGCTCGGTGATCTGGCCCTCCTCGTCCTGGAGGACGTACGACCGCGAGCCGTGCAGGATGCCCGGCTCACCGGCGCTGAGGGTGGCCGCGTGCTCGCCGGTCCCGATGCCGTGCCCGGCGGGCTCGCAGCCCACCAGACGTACCTGCGTGTCGGGGATGAACGCGTGGAACAGGCCGATCGCGTTCGACCCGCCGCCCACGCACGCCACCGCGGCGTCCGGCAGCCGGCCCGTCCGCTCCAGGATCTGGCGGCGCGCCTCCACACCGATCACCCGGTGGAAGTCGCGGACCATCGCCGGGAAGGGGTGCGGGCCCGCGACCGTGCCGAAGAGGTAGTGGGTGCGGTCGACGTTGGCGACCCAGTCGCGGAACGCCTCGTTGATGGCGTCCTTCAGCGTCCGGCTGCCGGACTTCACGGCGACCACCTCGGCGCCGAGCATCCGCATCCGTGCGACGTTCAGCGCCTGGCGCTCGGTGTCGATCTCGCCCATGTAGATGGTGCATTCGAGGCCGAAGAGGGCGCAGGCGGTGGCGGTGGCGACGCCGTGCTGGCCCGCTCCGGTCTCCGCGATGACGCGGGTCTTGCCCATCCGCTTCGTCAGCAGCGCCTGGCCGAGCACATTGTTGATCTTGTGCGAGCCGGTGTGGTTGAGGTCCTCGCGCTTGAGGAACACGCGGGCGCCGCCCGCGTGTTCGGCGAAGCGCGGCACCTCGGTGAGGGAGCTGGGGCGGCCGGTGTAGTGGACCATCAGGTCGTCCAGCTCGGCGGCGAACGCCGGGTCCGCCTTCGCCTTCTCGTACTCGACGGCGACCTCGTCGACCGCGGCGACCAGCGCCTCGGGAATGAACTTGCCACCGAACTCACCGAAGTAGCCCTCGGGGGTGGGGACCTGACCCTGCGGGTCGGGAATGAAGAACTCACTGGGCATGCGGAAACTCCTCGTACGCGATGCGTGAATCGGGAGGAAGCTCCGGGAAGGGAAGGTCCCGGAAGTGGTGTCACCGAGTGAAACGTCGGAACCGACGTTTCAGGGACGCCATCGCATGCCGTTGATCTGACCCGGCTCGGAGCCGATGTGGTACCTGACCCGCCGGCCCCGCACCCGCCGCGCGGGCGCGCGACAGCCGCGAGGGAGGCAACCGCGGGCGAGACGGGCGTGCGGGGTCATGGTGCGGGTCAGCCCCGTCCGTGGCGCAGCGCCGGGTGGGCGCCCGCGGCGACCAGGTCGGCGACGGCCGACCGGGGGTCACGGCCGGTGACCAGCGATTCGCCGACGAGCACGGCGTCCGCGCCCGCGTTGGCGTACGCGATCAGGTCGTGCGGTCCGCGCACACCGGACTCGGCGATCTTCACGATGTGGTCGGGGATCTCCGGGGCGACGCGCTCGAAGGTGCCGCGGTCGACCTTGAGGGTCTTGAGGTTGCGGGCGTTCACGCCGATGATCCTGGCTCCGGCGGCGACGGCCCGGTCCACCTCGTCCTCGTCGTGCACCTCGACCAGCGGGGTGAGACCGATGGACTCGGCCCGCTCGATGAGGGAGACCAGCGCGTCCTGCTCCAGGGCTGCGACGATCAGCAGCACCAGGTCGGCGCCGTAGGCACGGGCTTCCCAGAGCTGGTAGGCGGTGACGATGAAGTCCTTGCGCAGCACCGGGATGTCGACCTTGGCCCGGACGGCTTCCAGGTCGGCCAGCGAACCGCCGAAGCGGCGCTCCTCGGTGAGCACGGAGATGACGGCGGCGCCACCGGCCTCGTAGTCGGCGGCCAGGGCGGCGGGGTCGGCGATGGCGGCGAGCGCCCCCTTGGAGGGGCTGGACCGCTTGACCTCACAGATGACCTTGACGCTGTCGCCGCGCAGGGCCGCGACGCCGTCCTTGGCGACGGGCGCCTTGGCAGCCCGCTCCTTGAGCTCCTCCAGGCTGACACGTGCCTGCCGCTCTGCGAGGTCGGCGCGTACGCCTTCGATGATCTCGTCGAGCACACTCACGCGAGCTGCCCCCTTCCGGGACGGTGGTGGAGGACCAGGATCGGCCATGGTCGATGGTATCCGCACCCGGGCGAAGGACCCGCATCCGGTTGACGTCTGTCCCACTACCTGGGCATTCAGGGCGCGAGGGCGGAACCGAACGGCAGGTTCCGGACAATGCTGAAGACCGCGAAAAGACTTCCCACGACCCACCATTGGACGGATGTCAGCGCGATCCGCATGCTCCTGCCGCGCACTGCTCGTGTGATCCACGCCACCATCAGTACGGCGAAAACGGCGTACCCGGCGACGGCCATCGCATTGGCCCCCAGCGCAGTCACCAGGTCTCCGTTCGCCACCGCGTGCGCGCTGCGCAGCCCGCCGCAGCCGGGACAGTAGATGCCGGTGGTGGCCAGCAGCGGGCAGACGGGGTAGTGGCCCGGCTGGTTGGGGTCGACGGTCCCGACGTACACGAAGGCGGCGACGACCCCGGCGAGCGTCCCGAGAGGGGCCGCCAGGCGGCGCGCCAGGGAGCGGGGCGGGGGCGGCCCCGGCGGGGCGGGGTGCGGGACGTGTCCGGGCGGGCCGGGGTGCGGGGGAACCGATGCGGTGTTCGGCGAGGTGGCGTCCACCCGGCGATTGTCTCCGCTGCGTCCCCTCGGCGCACGCGTCAGGGCCCGGTGGGACGCGAAAAGGCGCAGCCCCGCTGGGCTGCGCCTGGTGCGTCGTACGTACGT
Organism: Streptomyces sp. NPDC051561; assembly: GCF_044454195.1. Taxonomy (NCBI): domain Bacteria; kingdom Bacillati; phylum Actinomycetota; class Actinomycetes; order Kitasatosporales; family Streptomycetaceae; genus Streptomyces; species Streptomyces sp. NPDC051561. The sequence continues at coordinate 158,047 of NZ_JBITDM010000017.1, forward strand.
CGGGCCCTGAGGCGGGCCGCCGTCCTGCCCTGAGGCGGGCGCCGTACGTCGTGCCGTCCGGCAAGGACTACTGAAGCTGGGCCCGGCCGGCTGCCGCCCGCGCGTCGACCAGCGACTGCGACTCCTTCGGCATGCCCATACCGGCCTTGCGCATGGCCAGGCCGATCACGCCGCCGACCAGCGAGACGCCGATGCCGACCCAGAAACCGACCGAGTTGGCCATCACCATGTAGGCGCTGGAGACGCAGATGCCGATGAAGGCGATGACTACGCCGGTCCAGGCGGCCGGGGTGTGTCCGTGGTGTCCGCGGCTGGGCATGAGGTGCTCCTTGTTGTCTTCAAACACTTCAGCTTCGAGAGCTTCGAGATGCTCGGGCTCATTGTTCCCCACCCGGGCACCGCGCGTGACTTCGGGTCACCCTTCGCGCGTCGGCGCCCGTCCGCCGTCGGGGGCGGTCGGGTCCTCGCCGCGGTCGAGGGCCTTCCAGAGTTCCTCGGGCCGTTCGGGGTCGGCGGGCCTGCGGGTACGGGCGCGGGGTCCGCCCTCGCGCTCGTACCGGCCGCCCATGCCCGGCCACTTGCCGCCGAACCGCAGGGCGAGAAGTCCGGCGACCAGGAGGAGCAGGCCGCCGAACGCGGTCACGTACGGCCAGCCCGTTCGGGTGATGTCGGTGACGGTGGCGGCCAGGTCGCCGGAGAGCTTGGCGGCCTGCTCGTCGAGTGCCGCGTGGTCACCGGCGCCGATCAGGGCGGCGGCGACGGCTCCGGCGCCGCTCAGCGCGAGCAGTGCGGAGACCAGGACGCGGCCGGCCCGGCGGACGGCGAAGATCGCCACCAGGGCGGCCAGGCCGACGATGGCGAGGGCGGCGGGCGCGCCGGTGATCGACTGGCCGTCGGCGTCCAGGGTCTTGGCTCCGATGCCCGCGACGGTCGCGGTGCCGGAGGCCCAGATCTGCCCGGAGGCGATCAGGACGACGGTCGCGCCGAGCGCGCCGAGCAGCAGGGCGGCGGCGAGACTGCGCCTGCCGCCGCCCCGGCTCGGGGCGGGCTCTGCGGGGGTCTGGGGTGTGGGGGGTACGGCGCTCACACCCCCCACTATCCCTCACGCCCGTGCGCCGCCACCGAGCCGGTTGGCCGTGTGGACCGCGCGCAGTACTGCGGCGGCCTTGTTGCGGCACTCGGTGTCCTCGGCCACCGGGTCGGAATCGGCGACCACACCGGCTCCGGCCTGCACATATGCGGTTCCGTCGCGCAGCAGCGCGGTGCGGATGGCGATCGCGGTGTCGGAGTCCCCGGCGAAGTCGAGGTAGCCGACGCAGCCGCCGTACAGTCCGCGCCGGGTCGGCTCCAGCTCCTCGATGATCTGCATGGCGCGCGGCTTGGGGGCGCCGGAGAGGGTGCCCGCCGGGAAGCACGCCGTGAGGACGTCGAAGGCGGTCCGTCCGGCGGCGACGCGTCCCGTCACCGTGGAGACGATGTGCATCACGTGCGAGTACCGCTCGATCGACATGAAGTCGACGACCTCCACCGACCCCGGTTCGCAGACCCTGCCGAGGTCGTTGCGGCCGAGGTCGACGAGCATCAGGTGCTCGGCGCGTTCCTTGGGGTCGGCCAGCAGTTCGTCGGCGAGTGCCTGGTCCTGCTGCGGGGTGGCGCCGCGGTGCCGGGTGCCGGCGATCGGGTGGACCATCGCGCGCCCGTCCTCGACCTTGACCAGCGCCTCCGGGCTGGACCCGACGACATCGAACCCGTCAAGGCGGAAAAGGTACATGTACGGGGACGGGTTGGTGGCCCTGAGCACCCGGTAGACGTCCAACGCGCTTGCGTGGCAAGGAGTTTCGAAGCGCTGGGAGGGGACGACCTGGAAGGCCTCGCCCGCCCGGATGCGCTCCTTGATGTCGTCGACGGCGGCCTGGTACTTCTCCCCGCCCCAGCCCTCGGTGTACACCGGCACCTCGGAGGGCGGGAGCACGGCGGGCGCGGTGGGCACGGCCCGCGAGAGGTCGGCCTCCATCGCGTCCAGCCGGGCGACGGCGTCCGCGTAGGCCTCGTCGACGCCGGTGTCGAGGTCGTTGTGGTTGATCGCGTTGGCGATCAGCAGGACGGTGCCGTACCGGTGGTCGAGTACCGCGAGGTCCGAGGTGAGCAGCATGGTCAGCTCGGGGAGCCGGAGATCGTCGGTGCCGTGGTCGCCGATCCGCTCCAGGCGGCGCACGATGTCGTACCCGAGGTAGCCGACCATCCCTCCCGTGAACGGCGGCAGGTCCCCGGCCAGGTCGCGCGGGGTGTGCAGGGTTTCGACGGTCGCCCGGAGCGCGTCCAGCGGATCACCGTCCTGCGGTACGCCGACGGGAGGCGTCCCCAGCCAGTGGGCCTGCCCGTCGCGGGCGGTGAGGGTGGCGGCGGAGCGGACGCCGACGAAGGAGTAGCGGGACCAGGAGCGGCCGTTCTCGGCGGACTCCAGGAGGAAGGTGCCGGGGCGTTCGGCCGCGAGTTTGCGGTAGAGCCCGACGGGGGTGTCGCCGTCCGCGAGGAGCCGGCGGCTGACGGGGATGACGCGGCGGTCGGCCGCCAGCTTGCGGAAGGTCTCCAGATCCATGCGCGTTGACCCTACTTGCCGTCGGAGAGCGGAGGGACGTCGACCGGGGGGACGTCGCCCCGGGGGGCGTCGACCGGGAGGACGTCGGCGTCGAAGCAGGTCCGCTCGCCGGTGTGGCACGCCGCGCCCGTCTGGTCGACCTTGACCAGCAGCGTGTCGCCGTCGCAGTCCAGCGCGACCGACTTCACCCGCTGGACGTGCCCGGACGTGTCCCCCTTGACCCAGTACTCGCCCCGGCTGCGCGACCAGTAGGTGCAGCGGCCGGTGGTGAGGGTGCGGTGCAGGGCCTCGTCGTCCATCCAGCCGAGCATCAGCACCTCGCCGGTGTCGTACTGCTGGGCGATCGCGGGGACCAGCCCGTCGGAGGTGCGCTTGAGCCGGGCGGCGACGGCCGGGTCGAGGGAGCTGTGGGGCGTGGGCGTACTCATAGGGCAATTGTGCCGGTACGCGGGCGGGTGCCGACCGGATGTCCACTGTGCGGACGGCCCCGGGCGGTCGTACGCTGGCCGACATGTCGACCCATGCGAAGCGTGAACGGCTCCTCCTCGCCGACCTGTTGGAGGCCGCGGGCCCCGACGCGCCGACCCTGTGCGAGGGGTGGAGCACCCGTGATCTCGCGGCCCATGTGGTGGTGCGCGAGCGACGTCCGGACGCGGCGGCGGGCATTTTGGTGTCCGCCCTGAAGAACCGGCTGGACCGTGTGCAGTCGGAGTTCGCCGCGAAGCCGTACGAGGAACTGATCCAGCTCATCCGTACGGGTCCGCCGCGGCGCTCCCCGTACTCCCTGAAGCAGGTGGACGAGGCGGCGAACACGGTCGAGTTCTACGTCCACGCCGAGGATGTGCGCCGCGCCCAGCCGGACTGGACCCCGCGCGAGCTGGACCCGGTCTTCGCTGACGCGCTGTGGTCCCGGGTGGAGAAGATGTCCCGGGTGCTGGGCCGCCGCTCCCCCGTCGGCCTGGTCCTGCGCCGCCCCGACGGACAGACCGCGGTCGCGCACCGGGGGACGCCGGTGGTGACGGTCACCGGCGAACCCGGCGAACTGATCCTCTTCGGCTTCGGCCGGCAGGACGCGGCCAGGGTGGAGCTGGAGGGTGAGAAGGAGGCGGTGACCCGCGCCCACGAGGCCAGGCTGGGGCTCTGAGCAGGGCGAGTCGAGCGGGGCGCCGAGGCGCCTCGCTCGCAGGGGGCACGCGCCGTGTCACTGCGCGACCACTTCGCGCGGATGCGGCCCGTGCCGCCCGGGCAGGCCCGCTACCCCACCGGCAGCTCCGCCCCCCGAACCTCCCCGTAGGTGACGCCGACCACCGCCGCGCTCCCGCACACCACCGCACATCCCGCGAAGACCGCCCCCGCCCCCCACAGGTCGACCGCCAGCCCCATCACCGGATACATCAGCGGTGCGAACCCCAGGCTGACCAGTGACGTCACCGAGGTGACCCGCCCCAGGTAGGCGGGGTCCGCCGACGTCTGGATCAGGCCCGCCGTCAGACCTCCGCTGAGTGCCACCAGGAACCCCATCGGCGCGGCGACCGCCACCGCCCACCCCAGCGCCGGGACCGCTCCCAGCACACCGACCAGCACCGATCCCCCCATCAGGGCGACCAGCCGTACCGTCCCGGCCCTTGCGACCCGCCCCCGTACCGTCAGCAGCATCGCGCTGCTCGCCGCGCCCACGCTGAACGCGCCCAGCATCCACGCCACGCCCGGCGCACCCCAGCCCCGCTCCATCGACAGCAGCACGAGGCCGACGTTGAGCAGCGGGATGCCGCCCAGTTCGAAGAGGACGTTGGACAGGACCAGGGGGCCGATCAGCCGGTGGCGGCGGATGTAGCCGAGTCCGCCGGTCAGGTCCCCCCAGACGGAGCGGGGCTGCTTCGCGACCGTTCCCCCCGCCTCCGCCTCCTCCGGCAGCGGTGCCACCCGGAGCGCGAGGAGCAGCACCAGCGACACCGCGAACAGCCCGCCCGCCACCGCGAAGGCCGCCGCGGGTCCGCCCAGGCCCATCGCGAGCCCGGCCACCGGTGCCCCGACGATCCCGCCGAACCGGCTGGTCAGCGCCTTCATCCCCTGGACCCGGACGAGTTGGCCGGGTCCGGTGATCCGGGGCGGCAGCGCACCCACCGCGGGCAGGAACAGCGCGTCGACCGCGCCGAAGACCAGCGCCACCACCACCAGCAGCCACACAGCGGGCCCGGTCACCATCAGGGTCACCGCGATCCCGATGATCACCGCGCAGCGCACCAGGTCGGAGCCGATGACGATCCGGCGGGGGCCGATGCGGTCGGCGATCACACCGCCGCCGAGCATCAGGACGGCCCGGGGTATCGCCCCCATCGCCATGATCATGCCGACCTCGGCGGGCCGGCCGGCCTGCGACGCGGCCCAGCCGAGGGCCAGGAAGTAGATGGTGTCGCCGACGAGGGAGGCGGCGTACGCGCCGAGCCAGCGCAGGACATTGGGATCGCGGTGGGCGGCCTTGCCCGGCGCCACCGGTTCCACGCGTGGTTCAGTCATCGCAGTGCTGCCCTCTCAGGGACGGATCTCAGGAATTCTTGGTGACCTTCACGGGTGACCGTCACGGGGCTCTCACACCACTCACCGGCCGGGCCGCTCACGGACGGAACGGAAAGCCGAACATCTGGACGGAGACGCGCTCCCGCCCCTCCGTGTCCCCGGCCGCCTCCGCGTCCCGCCCGCGCTCCCGCCAGGCGAGGATCACCTCGCGGAGCTCCGCGGACATCCGCTGCACCTCCGGGGCGGTCAGCCGGGGCATGTACTCCCAGTTGAACGCCGCGTCCCGCCACTCACTGCCCCAACTCCCGCTGTGGTCCAGGTAGAGGGAGTGACGGTCCCGGCGGGCCTGGAGAAGTTGCCGGGTGACCTGCCCGACGACGGCCACGCTCTCCGGCGCGTCGCCGAAGTCGGAGTGCCGGAAGGTGAACCCCTGCTCGGTGGCCACCTTCCACCAGCGCTCGCGGCCGTCGGTGCCCTGCTCGGGGGCCTCCACGATGAAGCCGTGGGCGGCCATCTTGCGCAGGTGGTAACTGATCAGCGAGACGGCCTCGTCGACCTGGTCGGAGAGGTGCGACGCGGTGGCCGCGCCGCCGGTGAAGAGCGCGCGGTAGAGGTCGATCCGCAGGGGGTGGGCGAACACCTTGAGGGCATCGAGATCCGTAATGCGCCGGGGTTCGGGCGGATGTTCGGGTTCCGGTGCCATGTGCGCACCCTAAAGAGGGAAGGAAAAGTTGCGCAATATCCTTTGCGCAACTTTACCTTCCCAACTCATCCGCCCCAGCGGCCAGTTACCAGCGCACGGGCAGCTTGCGCACCCCCCTGATCAGCTCGCCGGGGATCCAGGGGCCCGCGTCCGGCGACCCGTCGGCGGCCAGCTCCGGGAAGCGTTCGAGCAGCGTACGCAGAGCGACCCGGCCCTCCACGCGGGCCAGCGGGGCGCCCAGGCAGAAGTGGATGCCGTGCCCGAAGGCGATGTGGCCGCGGGCGTCGCGGCGGATGTCGAAGCGGTCCGGGTCGTCGAAACGCGTCCCGTCGCGGTCGGCGTCGGCCATCACGATCACCACCGAGGAGCCCGCCGGGATGTGCGCCCCGCCGAACTCGATGTCCTCGCGGGCGATCCGCGGCGTGGAGCCCTCCACGGGACCGTCGTACCGCAGCGCCTCCTCGATCGCCCCGTCGATCAGCCCGTCCAGGTCGGAGCGGAGCAGGGCGAGCTGGTCGGGGTGGTGGAAGAGTGCGCGCAGCCCGTTGCCGATCAGGTTCACCGTGGTCTCGTGGCCCGCGACGATCAACAGGAAGGCCATGGAGAGGAGTTCGTCCTCGCTGAGCCGGTCACCCTCCTCGTCGGCGGTGTGGATCAGCGCGCTGAGCAGGTCCTCGCCCGGGGCCTTGCGCTTGGCCTGGATGAGCCCGGTGAGATACGGCATGGCCGCGCCGTACGCGGCCTGCTCGGCCTCCTCACTGGTGGGCGCCACCGCCTCGTTGGACCAGGCCCGGAAGGCGTCCCGGTCCAGGTCGGGCACGCCGAGCAGGTCACAGATGACGGTCATCGGGAGCGGGAAGGCGAGCGCGTCGATCACGTCGGCGGCGCGCGCCCCGTCCGCGGCCCCCGCCGCCTCCATCGCGTCGATCAGCTCATCGGTGATCCGCTGGACGCGGGGCGCGAGCGCCTCGATGCGGCGTGAGGTGAATTCACGGGCCACCAGCCGGCGCATCCGGGTGTGGTCCGGCGGGTCGCTCAGCAGGACGTGGGCGTTGCCGGGTCCGTAGGCGTAGGCGGGCAGTTGCGGGGCGAGGTGCCCGTACGTACGCCAGTCGCGGCTGAAGCGGGGGTCGGTGAAGGCGGCGCGGCACGCCTCGTGGCCGACGATCAGCCAGAGGTCTTCACCGTTGGAGGTCACCACCCGGTGGACGGGGCCCTGTTCACGGAGCCGGGCATAGACGGGCTAGGGGTCGGCGACGAAGTCGGGGCTGAGGCTCAGCAGTTCCACAGGTGGCGTTCCGGACACGGACGGCGACATGACTGTTCCCCCTCGAAAAGACTCTTCCGAGGGGGAAACGCTGGCCATTGACGATCTCCACCACAGCCGTTTTGCGACAGCTGCACGCAACGCGGGAGCTCAGCGCACCGGATGCCCGGACTGCCCCAGTACTGCCTTGACCTCGGAGATCTTCAGGTCGCCGAAGTGGAAGACGGAGGCGGCCAGTACGGCGTTGGCACCCGCGTCGACGGCCGGGGCGAAGTGCTCCAGCCTGCCCGCACCGCCGGAGGCGATCACCGGCACCGTGACGTGCTCGCGCACCGCGGCGATCATCTCGGTGTCGTAGCCGTCCTTGGTCCCGTCGGCGTCCATCGAGTTGAGCAGGATCTCGCCCGCGCCCAACTCGGCGGCCCGGTGCGCCCATTCGACGGCGTCGATACCGGCGGACTTGCGGCCACCGTGCGTGGTGACCTCGAAGGAACCCGACTCGGTGCGCCGCGCGTCGACGGACAGCACCAGCACCTGCCGTCCGAACCGCTCGGCGATCTCGCGGATCAGCTCGGGGCGGGCGATCGCGGCCGTGTTCACGCCCACCTTGTCCGCCCCTGCCCGCAGCAGCCTGTCGACGTCGTCCGCGGTGCGTACGCCGCCGCCGACGGTGAGCGGGATGAAGACCTGCTCGGCGGTGCGGCGCACCACGTCGTAGGTGGTCTCCCGGTCGCCGGAGGAAGCGGTGATGTCGAGGAAGGTCAGCTCGTCGGCGCCCTCGGCGTCGTAGAGCTTGGCCATCTCGACGGGGTCGCCCGCGTCCCGCAGGTTCTGGAAGTTGACGCCCTTGACGACCCGGCCCCTGTCCACGTCAAGGCAGGGGATGACCCGTACGGCGAGGCTCACGCGGCCCCTCCCCGGTAGGCCTCGACCTCGACCTCGACGACCAGCGAGGGGTCGACGAAGCCGGAGACGATCAGCATGGTGGCGACCGGGCGGACGGAGTCGAAGAGTTCCTTGTGGGCGCGGCCCACCTCGTCGACGTCCCGGGCGTGGGTGAGGTACATCCGGGTGCGGACCACATCGGCGGGTCCCAGGCCCAGTTCCTCCAGTGCCTTGAAGGCGACCCCGAAGGCGGTCGTCGCCTGCTCGTACGGGGTCCCGGCGTCTATCACGCCGTCCACCACGGACGTACATCCGGCGACCAGTACGAGGCCGCCGGGCAGCTCGACGGCACGCGAGTAACCGAACCGCTCCTCCCAGGGAGCGCCGGTCTGCACCTTGCGTACGGACTCACTCATCGTGCGACCGCCTCCAGGGCTTCTTCCAGGGTGAACGCCTTCGCGTACAGCGCCTTGCCCACGATCGCACCCTCGACGCCGTCCGGCACCAGGGAGGAGATCGCGCGCAGGTCGTCGAGCGAGGAGACGCCGCCCGAGGCGACGACGGGCTTGTCGGTGGCGGCGCAGACGTCTCGGAGCAGCTCCAGATTGGGGCCCTGGAGGGTGCCGTCCTTGGCGATGTCGGTGACGACGTAGCGGGCGCAGCCCTCGGCGTCGAGGCGGGCGAGCGTCTCGTAGAGGTCACCGCCGTCGCGGGTCCAGCCACGGCCCCGCAGGGTGGTGCCGCGCACGTCCAGGCCGACCGCGATCTTGTCGCCGTACTGCGCGATGACCTTGGCGACCCACTCCGGGGTCTCCAGCGCCGCCGTACCGAGGTTGACGCGCTTGCAGCCGGTGGCGAGGGCCGCCTCCAGCGAGGCGTCGTCGCGAATGCCTCCGGAGAGTTCGACCTTGATGTCCATGGCGGCGGCGACCTCGGCGATCACCTTGCGGTTGTCGCCGGTACCGAAGGCGGCGTCCAGGTCGACCAGGTGCAGCCACTCGGCGCCGGAGCGCTGCCAGGCGAGGGCGGCTTCCAGCGGGGAGCCGTACGAGGTCTCGGAGCCGGACTCGCCGTGCACCAGCCGGACGGCCTGTCCGTCGCGGACGTCGACGGCGGGGAGGAGTTCGAGCTTGGGCATCAGAGGGTTCCGATCCAGTTGGTCAGCAGCTGGGCTCCGGCGTCGCCGGACTTCTCGGGGTGGAACTGGGTGGCCCACAGTGCCCCGTTCTCCACGGCGGCGACGAAGGGCTCACCGTGGGTGGCCCAGCTGACGCGCGGGGAGGCGATGCGGGCGTTGGTGACTTCGAGGGTCCAGTCGTGGACGGCGTAGGAGTGCACGAAGTAGTAGCGCGCCTCGGCGTCCAGACCGGCGAACAGCCGCGAGTCCGCGGGCGCGTCGACGGTGTTCCACCCCATGTGCGGTACGACGTCGGCCTTGAGCGGCCCGACCTCGCCGGGCCACTCGTCCAGGCCCTCGCTCTCCACGCCGTGCTCGATGCCGCGTTCGAAGAGGATCTGCATACCGACGCAGATGCCCATCACGGGGCGCCCGCCGGACAGCCGGCGGCCGATGATCCAGTCACCGCGCGCCTCGCGCAGGCCCTTCATGCAGGCGGCGAACGCGCCGACGCCGGGGACGAGCAGCCCGTCGGCGTTCATCGCGGTGTCGTAGTCGCGGGTGATCTCGACGTCCGCGCCGACCCGGGCCAGTGCCCGCTCGGCCGAACGCACATTGCCGAAGCCGTAGTCGAAGACGACGACCTTCTTCTGATCGCTCATTCCCAGATTCCCTGAATACGCATGATTCCGGCGGCGAGGCACATCACCGCGGCGAGGCCGAGCAGCACGATGACGCCCTTGGGCATCTTCTGCTTGGAGAAGGAGATGACGCCGCCGATCAGGAACAGCCCGACGACGATGAGGATGGTGTTGAGGCCGTTCATGGGTTTACAGGGCGCCCTTGGTCGACGGGAGGATTCCGGCCGCGCGCGGGTCGCGCTCGGCGGCGTATCGCAGTGCCCTGGCGAGGGCCTTGAACTGGCACTCCACGATGTGGTGGGCGTTGCGCCCGTAGGGCACGTGGATGTGCAGCGCGATCTGGGCCTGCGCGACGAAGGACTCGAAGATGTGCCGGGTCATCGTGGTGTCGTACGCGCCGATCATGGGCGCCATGTTCTCGGGCTCGGTGTGCACCAGGTACGGGCGGCCGGAGAGGTCGACGGTGACCTGGGCGAGCGACTCGTCCAGCGGGACGGTGCAGTTGCCGAAGCGGTAGATGCCGACCTTGTCGCCGAGGGCCTGCTTGAAGGCGGCGCCCAGCGCGAGGGCGGTGTCCTCGATGGTGTGGTGGGTGTCGATGTGCAGGTCGCCGTCCGTCTTGACCGTGAGGTCGAAGAGGCCGTGGCGGCCGAGCTGGTCGAGCATGTGGTCGTAGAAGCCGACACCGGTCGCGACATCGACCTTGCCGGTGCCGTCGAGGTCGATCTCGACGACGACGGAGGTCTCCTTGGTGGTGCGCTCGACGCGTCCAACGCGGCTCATGAGCTCTGCTCCTTCATAAGGTCGCGTACCGCTTGCAGGAACGCGTCGTTCTCGTCGGGGGTGCCGGCCGACACACGCAGCCAGCCGGGTACGCCGTTGTCCCTGACCAGGACGCCCCGGTCGAGGATCTGCTGCCAGACGGCGTGGGAGTCGTCGAAGCGCCCGAACTGCACGAAATTGGCGTCGGAGTCGGTCACCTCGCAGCCGGCCGCGCGCAGTTCGGTGACCAGCCGGTCCCGCTCGGACTTCAGCTGCTCCACGTATCCGAGCAGCGTGTCGGTGTGCTCCAGGGCGGCCAGCGCGGTCGCCTGGGTGACCGAGGAGAGGTGGTACGGAAGACGCACCAGCTGTACGGCGTCGACGACCGCCGGGTCGGCGGCGAGATAGCCGAGCCGGAGCCCCGCCGCGCCGAAGGCCTTGGACATGGTGCGCGAGAGCACCAGGTTCGGGCGGCCCTCGATGAGCGGCAGCAGCGAGGCGTGATGGCTGAATTCGCCGTACGCCTCGTCGACGACCACCAGGGAGGGCTTGGCCTCCTGAGCCGCTTCGTACAGGGCCAGGACGGTGTCGGCCTCGACCGCGGTGCCGGTGGGGTTGTTGGGGGAGGTGATGAAGACGACGTCGGGCCGGTGCTCGGCGATGGCCTTCCGGGCGGCTTCGACGTCGATGGTGAAGTCGTCGTTGCGGGGCCCGGAGAGCCAGTGCGTGCCGGTGCCGCGCGAGATGAGCGCGTGCATGGAGTACGAGGGCTCGAAGCCGATCGCACAGCGGCCGGGGCCGCCGAAGGCCTGGAGGAGCTGCTGGAGCACCTCGTTGGAGCCGTTGGCGGCCCAGACGTTCGCCGTGGAGACCTGGTGGCCCGCGGTCTTCGTCAGGTACTTGGCCAGTTCGGTACGCAGCTCGACCGCGTCCCGGTCGGGGTAGCGGTTGAGGTCGCGGGCGGCCTCGCGGACGCGCTCGGCGATCCGGTCGACCAGCGCCTCGGGGAGCGGGTACGGGTTCTCGTTGGTGTTGAGGCGGACCGGGACGTCCAACTGGGGCGCGCCGTAGGGGGACTTGCCGCGCAGCTCGTCGCGGATGGGGAGATCGTCGATGTGCGTCATGCCTGCGGGACCTTCCAGCCACCGTGCTCGTCCTGTCCGCCCCCGGGGAAACGTGCCTTGACGGCCGCGCCGTGGGCCGGCAGATCCTCCGCCTCCGCGAGCGTCACCACGTGGTGCGCGACGTCCGCCAGGGCTTCTCGCGTGTAGTCCACGATGTGGATGCCGCGCAGGAAGGACTGCACGGAGAGGCCGGAGGAGTGGCAGGCGCAGCCACCGGTCGGCAGGACGTGGTTGGAGCCCGCGCAGTAGTCGCCCAGCGAGACCGGGGCGTACGCGCCGACGAAGATCGCGCCCGCGTTGCGCACCCGGCCGGCCACGGCGGCGGCGTCGCGGGTCTGGATCTCCAGGTGCTCGGCGCCGTACGCGTCGACCACCTTGAGCCCGTCCTCCAGGGACTCCACCAGCACGATCGCGGACTGGCGTCCGGCGAGCGCCGGAATGATCCGGTCCGCGCCGTGCTTGCTGGCCTCGACCTGCGGGGCCAGTTCCTTCACGACCGCGTCGGCCAGTTCGGCCGAGTCGGTGACCAGGACGGCGGCGGCCAGCGGGTCGTGCTCGGCCTGGGAGATCAGGTCGGCGGCGACGTGCACCGGGTCGGCGGTGTCGTCCGCGAGTACGGCGATCTCGGTGGGGCCTGCCTCGGTGTCGATGCCGATGCGGCCGGTGAAGTAGCGCTTGGCGGCGGCGACCCAGATGTTGCCGGGTCCGGTCACCATGTTGGCGCTCGGGCAGGACTCGGTGCCGTACGCGAACATCGCCACGGCCTGGGCGCCTCCGGCGGCGTACACCTCGTCGATGCCCAGCAGCGCGCAGGCGGCCAGGATGGTGGGGTGCGGCAGGCCGCCGAACTCGCGCTGCGGCGGGGAGGCCAGCGCGATCGACTTGACGCCCGCCTCCTGCGCCGGAACCACGTTCATGATCACGGACGACGGATAGACGGAGAGCCCGCCGGGTGCGTAGAGCCCGACGCGGTCGACCGGCACCCACTTCTCGGCCACGGTGCCGCCGGGGACGACCTGGGTGACGTGGGTGGTGCGGCGCTGTGCGCGGTGGACCAGCCTGGCCCGCCGGATCGACTCTTCGAGCGCGGCCCTGACCTGGGGGTCGAGCCCGGTGAGCGCATCCGCGAGCGCCCGGGCCGGAACCCGGACCTCGGTCAGCCGCACACCGTCGAACCTCTCCGCGAGGTCGATCAGTGCCGCGTCGCCACGATGATGCACGTCCTCGCAGATCGGCCGCACCTTCTCCAGGGCGGCCGTGACGTCGAAGTCGGCTCGGGGCAGCAGGTCGCGCAGGGCTCCACCCTCGGGGAGGGCGTCACCGCGCAGATCGATTCGTGAGATCACGCGGTCAATTCTCTCAGACCGGTTCCGGCCGACGGTCGCCCGTATCAATGGCTGATACAGGCCACAGCAGGAGGCAGGCGTACCGGTTGTCACCGGTGACCACTAGCGTGCACCTGGTTACGTAGGGGATTGATGGGGAGGCAAGCAGTGTCCGAGGCGCAACGGGACCCGGAGGCGCCGCACTGGCTCACCGCCGCGGAGCTGGGAATGTGGCAGGCGTTCCGCAACGGCAGCACCTACGACCTGCGGGTGCACGACCCGCTGGCCGACGACCCGATGGTGGACCGGCCCTGGGTACCGGAGCGGACGGTGCGGGCCAGGGTGGTGGCGCTGCTGCTGCTCAGCGGGCCCGACGCGCTGCCGGGGCGGGTGGCGGCGCTGAAGATGCGGGGGGTGCAGATCATCGGGGCGCTGGATCTGTCCGGGGGGACGGTCGTGCCGTTCGTCGAGCTGACGGGCTGCCGTTTCGGGAACGAGCTGCTGCTCTCGGAGTGCCGGTTCATCACCCTTCGCCTGATCGGCTGCGCCATCCCCCGGCTGGAGGCAGCCCGGCTGCACACCGAGGGGGATCTGCACCTCCCGCGCTGCCGGATCGAGAACGGCATGCGGCTGACCGACGCCCAGATCGGCACCGACCTGCTCATCAACCAGGCCGTCGTGCACCGCGATCGCCGCAACCGGGCCATCGCGGCCGACGGCCTGTCCGTCGGCCAGGACCTCCAGGCGGAACTGATCGAGACGTACGGGGAGGTCAGCCTGCGCGGCGCGAAGATCGGTGTCTCGCTGAGCCTGCGCGGCAGCCGGCTGCGCAACCCGTACGGCAAGCTGGCTCTGAACGCCCCCCAGCTCACGGTGGAGCGCACGCTCTATCTGACGCCGGCCGGTCTGTCCTCCTCCACCTACGGCAACGCCACCCCGCCCTACGGCATCGGCCGCGGCATCGGGCACACCCCCGCCCGCGGCCTGCGCGTACAGCGCTTCGAGTGCGAGAGCGGGCTGCGGCTGGACGACGGCCGGTTCGGCGACGCGATCGACCTCCAGGACGCCCGCTTCACCCTGGAGAACGACCAGCAGCTCTCCCTGCGCCGCATCCAGACCCCCGAACTGCGCTTCCTCTGCGAGCGGCCGGAGCGGGGGAAGGTCGTGCTGTCCGGGGCGCGGATCGTCACCCTGGTCGACAAGTCCACCAGCTGGCCGGGCCCGGGCGGCCTCTCGATGGGCGGCTTCGTGTACGAGAACCTGGTCCCGCTCGGCCACTTCCCGCTGGCCCGGCGGCTGGAGTGGGTGACGGCGGCGACCCCCGAGTACGCCCCGGAGCCGTACGAACGCCTGGCGGCCGTGAAGCGGGCGGGCGGCGAGGACTCCGAGGCCCGCGAGGTCCTCCTGGCCAAGCAGCGGCGCCGCCGGGAGACCCTCCCGCTGGCCGGGAAGGCGTGGGGCATCATCCAGGACTGGGTGGTCGCCTACGGCTACCGCCCCGGCCGTGCGGCCCTCTGGATGGCGGTCCTCTGGGCGGCGGGGGCACTGGCCTTCTCCCGGTACGACCCCGATCCGATCAAGGCGGAGGAGCATCCGCAGTGGAGCGCCCCGCTCTACGCCCTCGACCTCCTGGTCCCCGTCATCAACCTCGGCCAGGACGGCTACTGGCGCCTGGAGGGCGGCTGGCAGTGGGCGGCCGCCTGCCTGATCCTGCTCGGCTGGATCCTGGCCACCACGGTCGCGGCAGGAGCGTCCCGGCTCCTGCGACGGGGGTGACCTCGGGCCCCCGCGTTCCCTTTGCCCCCGTGCCCCCGCGCCCGCCCCCTCGCCACATTCACCGCGCCCTCCCATCCACCCCACACCCCCCTCTCCTCCCGCCCCCTTTCTTTACCGTCCCTTGACCATGTCCCGTACAACCTTCCGGCCGCTACCAAAGCTTCACAGCCAGCCCCTGGCACCCCGTTCACCTGCGGTTTTCAATGGTTCAACCATGTCATTCCTTCGCGCGCTGATGAGCTCCGCCCGCCTGGTCCGCCGCCCCGCGCCGCGTGCCGCCAGCAGGCCGGCGACGGACGACGATCTGCTGCTCGACGCCCCCGACGCACACATCGCCCCGGCCCTCGTCGCCGCCGCCCAGGGCAGCTTCACGCAGGCCTCGGCGCTGCTCGCGGCGACCCGCGAGCGGGCCGAGTGGGAGAACCGCGACCGGTACACCCTGCGGCTGGCCGCCTTCGCCCACCACCGCCAGGACTGGCTCACCGACTGGCTGCTCGCCGCCCCGCACGATCCGGACGCCCTGCTGGTCAAGGCCGAGCTGGAGGTGCGCCGGGCACTGGAGTCCCCCTCCCCCGCCGACCGGCTGCGTCCGGCGGGCGTGCTGATCGACGCGGCGGCGGCCGGCGCCCCGTCCGACCCGGTGCCCTGGCGCATCGCCCTGGACCACGCACGCGGCACCCAGGCCGCCCACGACACCTTCGAAGCGCTCTGGGGCCAGGCCATCCGCCGCTCCTCGCACCACTACGGCTGCCATGTGGCGGCCCTGCGCTATCTGGCCGCCCAGGGGTCCTCGTACCGCGAGTGCTTCGACTTCGCCGAGCAGGCCGCCGAGGACGCGCTGCCCGGTTCGCTGATCCAGGCGCTGCCGGTGCGCGCCGCTTTCATCCTGCTGTCCGACGGCCTGGCCCCGGCCACCTCTCCCGAAGCCACCCCGCTCGCCCACGACCTGGCCGCGAGGATCGACAAGGCCGCCGATCTGGCCATCGCACTGTCGGCGGAGTACGAGTGCGGCGACCCGTGGGCGGCGGAGATGCGCAATCTGCTGGCGTACGTGCTGGTCAGCAGGGAGCGGTGGACCCAGGCGCTGGAGGAGTTCCGGCTGATCGGCCCCTGTGCCACGTCCTTCCCGTGGGCGTCGCTGACCGACGATCCGCTGGGCCGTTTCCTCGAAGTGCGGGACGCGGCGCGGTCCCGGGCGGCCGACGAGGTGCCGCTCGCGGCGGATCGTACGAAACCCGTGGGCGTCCGCAGATGGTCCACCGGACGTAGCCGGTCGAACGGCCATTACGCTTGAGCGTTGTGACCACCGTTCGTCTTCCGCTCTTTCCGCTGAACTCGGTTCTGTTCCCGGGCCTCGTGCTGCCGCTGAACGTCTTCGAGGAGCGTTATCGCGCCATGATGCGCGACCTGCTGAAGTCGGCTCCCGAGGGTGAGGGGGCCGGTGACGGTTCCCTTCCCGACGGGTCGGGGGACGACGAGGCGCGCCGCTTCGCCGTCGTCGCGATCCGTGACGGCCGGGAGACCGCCAGGACCGCCACCGGGATGCCCGACGACCCGACGGCGATCACCGAGGCCGGTCCCGCGGCGGGCTTCGGCAAGGACCCCATCCAGGCGTTCCACCGGGTGGGCTGCGTCGCCGACGCGGCGACCATCCGCGAGCGCGAGGACGGCAGCTTCGAGGTGCTCGCCACCGGCACCCAGCGCGTCAAGCTGCTGTCCGTCGACGCGACCGGCCCCTATCTGGTCGCCGAGCTCGAAGAGCTGGAGGAGGACCAGGGTGACGAGGCCGGTGCCCTCGCCGAGGGCGTACTGCGAGCCTTCCGGGCGTACCAGAAGCGCCTGGCGGGCGCCCGCGAGGCGACTCTCACCACCTCCGCGGACCTCCCCGACGAGCCGTCCGTCGTCTCCTACCTGGTGGCGGCGGCGACCATGCTGGACACCCCCACCCGCCAGCGGCTCCTCCAGGCCCCGGACACGGCCACCCGGCTCCGCGAGGAACTGACCATCCTGCGCAGCGAGACGGCGATCGTCCGCCACCTCCCCTCCATTCCGGCCGAGGCCCTGACCCGCGCCCCCACCTGCCCCAACTGACCGAAGGGTCGCCCCAGTTGTCGAAGAAGAAGCAGTCCCAGGCGGCAGGCGGCACCCCGGCCACGGTGGCACTGGCCGCGGCGGGCACGGCGTACACCCTGCACTCCTACGCCCACGACCCGGCCGCGCCCTCCTACGGCGAGGAAGCCGCCGAGGCCCTCGGTGTCACCCCCGACCGCGTCTTCAAGACCCTCGTGGCCGACGTCGACGGCACCCTCACGGTCGCGGTCGTCCCGGTCGCCGGCTCCCTCGACCTGAAAGCCCTCGCCTCGGCCGTCCACGGCAAGCGCGCCACCATGGCCGACCCGGCCGCCGCCGAACGCACCACGGGTTACGTCCTCGGCGGCATCTCCCCCCTCGGCCAGCGCAGAAAACTCCGCACCGTCCTCGACGAGTCGGCCGCCGCCCACCCCACCATCTGCATCTCGGCGGGCCGCCGCGGCCTGGAGGTCGAGCTCTCCCCCGCCGACCTCGCCACGCTCACCTCGGCGGTACTGGCCCCGATCGGCCGCACCTAGCCCCTCGACGGACGCCCCTCTCTCGACTAGGACCCAAGGAAAGGTTCCACGGTCCTACCGTGAGGGGTGCGACGCATGTCCAAGAAGACCCGCAAGCGCAAATGGCGCGTCAAAAAGTCCAAAGCCAACCACGGCAAACGCCCCGCCTGAGGAGGCAGCCCCCTCCAGGGGTGCGAGGAACTGCGCGAGCAACCACCCCCCCCACCCGCCTCCCTCCCCACCCCCAAGCACCAACCCGACAGCCCTGCGGCCAGCAGTTCAGGGAAGGGGCGGGGAGGGGCAAACCCGCCGAAGGCACGCGGTGACCGCACTTGCCGGTGCGGTCACCGCGCACACCACGGCCACCGCGCACACCACGGCCACCGCGCCCCCTCGGCCACCGCACTCCCGCCTGCCGCGCGCCTACCGCGAAGAGGCCCCCGACCCGCCCCCCTGACCAGGGTCAACACGCCCACCCGGCTCCTCGTCCCGCTGCGCCCCCTGTACTCCCGGCCCGGCCGGCAAATCCGCATAGGCCCCCGGCTCCACCCCGAAGTACCCCCACTCCGGCTCCGGGTCCCGGACTCCCCACACCGCCGTAAGCCCCAGATGCACCAACACCGCCACGAACGGCCAAGCCAGCAACGCCCCCAGCGCCTGCAGCTTCAACGGCGCGTCAAAGGTGACCCCCACCCCCACCGACTTCGCCTGCGCGACCACGTCCGAGGACGGCCCGAACCACCACGCCCCGGTCAGCCACCCCGCCACGGAACCCAGCAGTCCGCCCAGCAGCAGAGCGATCACCAGCGGGATCCCGCCCCGCCGGTACAGCCAGAAGACGACGGCCCCGCTGATCAGCCCGAAGCCGATGCCCAGCAGCACGAAGACGCTGTCCGCCCCGGCCGCCTCCTCGCCCTCGGTGTCCTTGAGGAAGACCGCCTTGTCGGTCGACACCAGCCCCACCTTCGGCGCCAGCCAGGCCCACAGCAGCCCCAGCAGCAGCCCGGCCGCCGCCAGGACCAGCATCACCACGGCACCGCGCCGGATCTCGGTCAGCAGATCGGGGTCCCCGATATCGCTGCCGCCCCCGGAAGAGGCCTTGTCGTACGTCGCCCCGTCCCCGTGCGCGGCAGGTGTCTGCCAGGGGTCGTGGGGCGAGGGCTGGTGAGGCGGTGTCAGAGGTGCGGTCACCCTGACATCGTGCCAGGCACCCCCGGAGCCCGCCTCACCGGACGCCCCATAGGGAAACCACCCCGCCCGCTGCCCGCCCGGGGGCGAGCGGCCGGGGGCCGGGCGCAGGCGCTCAGCGGACGGAGGCCCGCCGGTACGCCCAGGTGGCGACCGCCAGCGACACCACGCCGACGCCCGCGCACACCGAGAGGTCCAGCGCGACCGCCGCCCAGTCGGGGTGCGCGTCGAAGGTACGGGCGAACGCCTCGACCCCGTACGTGGAAGGCAGCAGATCGCGCGCGTACGAGATCAGCGCCGGCATCCGTTCGGCGGGCAGCACCCCGAGCAGCAGCGCCGCCGACATGCCCAGCTGCCCGAGCAGCGTGGCCAGTTCGGGCCTGGGCGCCAGCAGCCCCAGCGCCGCCCCGAGCCCCGCCAGCGCCGCCCCGGCAAGCGGAATCACCGCTGCCAGCACCCACACATTGCCCACCGGCAGCCCGAAGAGCGCACACCCCACGCCGGCCGTGACCAGCGTCCCCGGCACGGTGAAGGAGGCGTACGCCCCGGCCGCCCCCAGCACCACGGCGGCGGGCGGCACCGGCAGCGTCGCGTAGTGGTCGAGCCCGCCGCTCGCCCGCAGCTGCCCGAAGTACTGCGCGAGCAGATTCAGCGCGACGAAGGCGACCACCAGCACACTCGACCCGGCCACCACGGCCCGCGCCTCGCCGCCGCCGTCCACCACCCCGCGCATCAGGATCATGATCCCGACGGACTGGAAGGTCGCCACGAACAGCAGCGGGATCCGCGCCACCCGCGCCCGGGATAGCTGCGCCCGGTACACGGCGGCCAACGAAGGCAGGAACCGCGCCCGGGGCGCCAGCTCGGCCGCCTCGTCCTCCTGAGCCCGGGCCCCCGGTACCGCGATCCGCACGCCCGACACCGTACTCACGCCTTGACCAGCCCTTCCGTGCGCCCGCCGCCGAGCGCGAGGTAGACGTCCTCCAGGCTCGGGGTGGCCAGGGTGAAGTCGTCGAGGGCGGCGAAGGCGGCACCCCCGGTGACCGCGGCGACCGCGGCCCGTGCCTCGTCGGGCGCCAGCCGGAGCACCCAGCGGCGCCCCGATTCCTGGACCCTGTCCTCCCCGAGCCCGCGCAGCGCGGCCACCTCGGGCACTTCGACCGGGGCCCGCTCCCGCCACACCAGCTCCACCCGCACCTCGTCGGCGACCTGCGCCTTGAGCCCGGTGGGGGTGTCGCAGGCGATGACCCGCCCGTGGTCCAGGACGGCGACCCGGTCGAGGACGGTCTCGGCCTCGATGACGTTGTGGGTGACCAGCAGGACGGTCGCGCCGCGCTCGGCGCGCCGCCGGTCGACGGCCGCCCACACCGCGCGCCGGGCGACCGGGTCCATTCCGGTGGTCGGCTCGTCCAGGACCAGCACCGGCCGTTCCCCCACCAGCACCGTGGCGAAGCAGGCCAGCCGCCGCTGACCGCCGGACAGCTTCTTCAGGGGTTTCCCGGCGATCGCGGTCAGGGCCAGCTCTTCGAGTACGTCGTCACGCTCGGCCCGCGCCGCCCTCAGGGTCAGTCCGCGCAGCCGGGCGGTCGTCTCCACGGCCAGCGACACGGTCAGCTCGTCGAGTGCGGTGCTCTCCTGGCCGAGGTAGGCGAGCAGCCTGGCGGCCCGTTCGGGGTGGCGCACGAGGTCGTGGCCGAGGACGTCGACCCGGCCGGAGTCCGGGCGCATCAGCCCGGTGAGCTGCCGCACCAGGGTGGTCTTGCCGGCGCCGTTGGGGCCGAGCAGGCCGAAGATCTCGCCGCGCCGCACGGTGAGGGAGATGCCGTCACTGGCCCTGACCTCGGGCACCGCGGGGGCACCGCGCCGGGCCCGGGCAGCGGGATAGACCTTCACCAGGTCCTCGACCGCGCACACCACAGCACGCTCGCGCGAGGTCCCCTGCGACTGAGCTGTCACAGATCCCGCCGTCACCCCTGCTACGCCCGTACTCACGAGCCATGAGCCTACGCGGTCCCGAACGCCCGGATTGCCCCCGGTCCCGGGAGTGCCTCCGGGCGCCCGGCACGTGCCCGCCCCGCGGCCTCTCACCGGCCCCGCGCCCCGGCCGTCGCCTAGTCGGCGGCGACCACGTGCTCAGCGGCCGCGCGGACATCGATCTCGCGCCAGAATCCCGCCCGGATCGCATACCTGTCGTGCTCGTCGATCTGGTCGTCCTTGTGGGCGAGCAGGCCGAACCTGGCGGCGTAGCGCAGCAGTTCGCCGTCGATGCGGTGCGGGATGCGCGGGTACATAGTGGAGAGTTTCTGGGTGTGGCCGGGTTCGGGGAGGCGTTCCATCCAGCGGCGGGCGAAGACCTGGCCCACCTCGAAGGGGTCGCCGCCGACGGTGGTGATGTCCTCCTCGCGGTCCGCCCAGCGCTGCTCGGCGCTGGTGAGCTGGGCGAGGGTGGGCAGGGAGGCGGTCTCGGGGGGCTCGCCCAGGGAGGAGCCGTTGCCGGAGCGTTCGACCCAGCCCCTGTCGGAGGACCAGCGCAAGGTGGCGTTGGGGGGCGGTCCGGTCGGGGGGTGCTGCGGGTGCTGGGCGGGCTGGGTGCCGGGGCCGCGCAGTCCGGCCAGGTCCTTGGGGGTGGGGACACCCCTGGCGCTGCCCGCGGCGGGGGTCTCGGCGGTGTGCGCCGCGGGCGCCTCGGCGGGGCTGGTTCCGTTGCGCGCGACGGCCGCGGCGTCGGCCCTGGCCTGCGCCTCCACCCGGGCCTGGGCCTCCGCCTGGGCGGCCAGCGCGGACTCGGGCAGCGGGGCGGAGAGGATGGCGGCGATCTCGGGGCGCGGGACGGGCGGCGGGGCGCAGATGCCGCCGTACTCCTTGGCCCGTACCGCCCTGGTGATCCACACCCGGTCCAGCACGCGGCGCTCGTCGGCCTCGGCGACCAGGTCCTCCGACTGGTTGTAGTCGCCGTCGGCTGCCTGCACCGCCCACAGGTGGACCGCGACGCCGTGCTCCTTGGCGGACATCAGACCGGGTAGCAGATCACCGTCACCGGTGACCAGGACAATGTCGGAACAGGCGCGATTTCTGGCCAGTTCGGTGAGTTCCGCGTGCATGGCCGCGTCCACGCCCTTCTGGGCCCAGCGGCCGTCGCTGCGGGTCAGGGCGCCCAGCCGGACGGTGACCCGGGGCATCACCCGCAGCCTGCGGTGCTCGGGCTGCGGAACCCGGTCGGGGGCGCCGTCGAACCAGTAGATGCGCAGCAGCGGTTGCTGTGTATCGGCCTCGGCGCGTTCCCTCAGGCCCTGGATGAGGGCGGCATGATCGACGGTGATGCGCGAGCGGGCCGGCTCCCCGGCCAGCAGACTCGCGGCGGCGCCCAGCAAGTAGCCGGCGTCCACCAGGACGACGCAGCGGTCCACGCGTTCCACCCTCTTTCTGGCACCTTGGAAAAATCATTTGGGTTCGAATTACTCGAAAACAAGAGACAAGGCTCGACAGCCGTACGGGTTTCTCACGAGTCTGCCCGACCTCGCGAGGCTTAACGGCCGGAACTCGATCATCGGCGCGGCGGGGAGCGAAGTTGCCGCCGAAGTTACTCCCGATGGCGCCCTGATACCTCCACTCGGGCCCGACTTCGTACCGTAATGATCCAAAATGCGAGCTACCTCCCGCTGTGTGACTCTGGTCGCGGCCCTGGCACCTAGACCTTTCAGGAGGCATCCCATGGCCAAGAACAAGAACAACCGGAAGCAGCCCTCGGAACAGGACCGCTCTTCGCAGCAGGCCGAGAAGAGCAGTTCCTTCGAGGCGCAGTCGCAGGTACAGAACCCGGCGCAGGGCAGCCCGGCGGACGTGGCCCGCAAGCATCAGCGACGCTTCGGTCACAACTGATAGCCCGTTAAAGAGCGAGAGGCGCGTCCCCCGTGCACAGGGGACGCGCCTCTTCCTTCGCTTCGCTGCTCAGCCGCTGCTCCGCTGCTCAGCTACTGCTTCTGCTTCTGCTTCTGCTTCTGCTTCTGCTACCGCTTCTGCTGCGGCACTCAGCCCGCCAGGCAGCTGGGGCCGAGCAGCACCTTCAGGTCGCCGAAGAGCGCCGGGTCGGCGGTCACCCGGTGCCGGTCGAGGCGCAGCACGGTGGTCTTGCGGGCGCCGAGCAGCTTGATGCGGACCTCGGTGTTGCCCCGGTGGCTCTGCAGGATCTCCCCGAGCTTGGTGATCATCGGCGGGGTGACCTTGACGGTCGGGATGGTCAGGACGACGGGGGCGTTGGTCCCGGCGTTGGAGACGTCGGGGACCTGGAGTTCCATGGCGACCAGACGCGGCACGTCCTCACGCTTGTCCAGGCGGCCCTTGACGAAGACCACCGTGTCCTCGACGAGCTGGGTGGAGACCAGCTGGTAGGTCGCCGGGAAGAACATGCACTCGATGGAGCCCGCGAGGTCCTCCACGGTGGCGATCGCCCAGGCGTTGCCCTGCTTGGTCATCTTGCGCTGGAGGCCGGAGATGATGCCGCCGACCGTGACGACCGCGCCGTCCGAGTGCTCGCCGCCGGTGAGCTGGGCGATCGCCGCGTCCGCCTTGTCCGAGAGGACGTGCTCCAGACCGAAGAGCGGGTGGTCGGAGACGTACAGCCCGAGCATCTCCCGCTCCTGGGCGAGCAGGTAGGACTTCTCCCACTCGATGTCGGAGAACTCGATGTCCAGACCGAAGCCCGGCTCGTCGCTGTCCTCCTCGCCGCCGCCGAAGAGGTCGAACTGGCCCTCCGCCTCCTTGCGCTTGACCTGCACCACGTTGTCGATCATCGGCTCGTGGTGCGCGACCAGGCCCTTGCGGGTGTGGCCCATCTCGTCGAAGGCGCCGGCCTTGATCAGGGACTCGACGGTGCGCTTGTTGCAGACGACGGCCTCGACCTTGTCGAGGAAGTCGGGGAAGGAGCTGTACTTCCCCTTCGCCTTGCGCATCCGGATGATCGAGTCCACGACGTTCTGGCCGACGTTGCGGATGGCGGTGAGGCCGAAGAGGATCACGTCGTCGCCCTGGGCGGCGAAGTTGGACTCGGACTCGTTCACGTTCGGCGGGAGGACCTTGATGCCCATCCGGCGGCACTCGTTGAGGTAGACCGCCGACTTGTCCTTGTCGTCCTTGACCGAGGTCAGCAGGGCGGCCATGTACTCGGCCGGGTAGTTGGCCTTGAGGTACGCCGTCCAGTAGGTGACCAGGCCGTACGCGGAGGAGTGCGCCTTGTTGAACGCGTATCCGGCGAACGGGACCAGCACGTCCCACAGGGCCTGGATGGCCGCGTCGGAGAAGCCGTTCTTCTTGGCGCCGGCCTGGAAGAGGACGAAGTTCTTCGCCAGCTCCTCGGGCTTCTTCTTGCCCATCACCCGGCGCAGGATGTCGGCCTCGCCGAGCGAGTACCCGGCGATGATCTGGGCGGCCTTCTGTACCTGCTCCTGGTACACGATGAGGCCGTAGGTCAGACCCAGCGTCTCCTTCAGGGGCTCTTCGAGCTCCGGGTGGATCGGCGTGATCTCCTGGCGGGCGTTCTTGCGCTCCGCGTAGTTGGTGTGCGAGTTCATGCCCATCGGGCCCGGCCGGTAGAGGGCCGATACCGCGGAAATGTCCTCGAAGTTGTCGGGCTGCATCTGGCGGAGCAGCGAGCGCATCGGGCCGCCGTCGAACTGGAAGACGCCGAGCGTGTCACCGCGGCAGAGCAGTTCGAAGGTCTTGGCGTCGTCCAGCGGGAGGGACAGCATCTCCAGGTCGATGCCCTTGCCCGCCCGGACCATCTTGACGGCGTCGTCCATGATGGTCAGGTTGCGAAGGCCCAGGAAGTCCATCTTGAGCAGGCCGAGCGACTCGCACTGCGGGTAGTCCCACTGCGTGATGGTGACGCCGTCGGTGTGCCGCGTCCAGAGCGGGGCGTGGTCGACGATCGGCTCGCTGGACATGATGACGCCGGCCGCGTGCACACCCATCTGCCGGACCAGGCCCTCGACGCCCTTGGCGGTGTCGATGACCTTCTGGACGTCGGGCTCGTTCTCGTACATCCCCCGGATCTCGCCCGCCTCGCCGTAGCGGGGGTGCTTGGGGTCGGTGATGCCGGAGAGGTCGATGCCCTTGCCGAGGACGTCGGCGGGCATCGCCTTGGTGAGGCGGTCGCCCATGGCGTACGGGTAGCCGAGGACCCGGGCGGAGTCCTTGATGGCGTTCTTCGCCTTGATCTTGCCGTAGGTGCCGATCATGGCGACCTTGTCCGAGCCGTACTTCTCCGTCACGTACCGGATCACTTCGACGCGCCTGCGCTCGTCGAAGTCGATGTCGACGTCGGGCATGGAGATGCGCTCGGGGTTGAGGAAGCGCTCGAAGATCAGGCCGTGGGTGATCGGGTCGAGGTCGGTGATGCCCATGGCGTACGCGACGATCGAACCGGCCGCCGAACCACGGCCGGGGCCCACCGCGATGCCCTGGTTCTTGGCCCACATGATGAAGTCGGCGACCACCAGGAAGTATCCGGGGAAGCCCATCGAGATGATGGTGTCCATCTCGTACTCGGCCTGCTTCTGACGGTCCTCGGGGACGCCGCCCGGGTAGCGGCGCTCCATGCCGACCCGGACTTCTTCCTGGAACCAGGTGATCTCGGTGAAGCCGTCCGGGATGTCGAACTTCGGCATCAGGTCGCGCTTCTCGAACATCCCGGTGGTGTCGATCTGCTCGGCGACCAGCAGGGTGTTGCGGCAGCCCTCCTGCCAGGCGTCCGAGGAGTCGATGGCGTACATCTCGTCGGTGGTCTTGAGGTAGTAGCCGGTGCCGTCGAAGCGGAAGCGGTCCGGGTCGGAGAGGTTCTTGCCGGTCTGGATGCAGAGCAGGGCGTCGTGCGCGCTCGCCTCGTGGGCGTAGGTGTAGTGCGAGTCGTTGGTGACCAGCGGCGGAATGCCGAGTTCCTTGCCGATCTTGACGAGGTCGTCGCGGACCCGGCGCTCGATCTCGATGCCGTGGTCCATCAGCTCCAGGAAGTACCGGCCCTCGCCGAAGATGTCCTTGTAGTCGGAGGCGGCCTGCTTGGCCTCGTCGTACTGGCCCAGGCGCAGCCGGGTCTGCAGCTCGCCGGAGGGGCAGCCGGTGGAGGCGATCAGGCCCTCGGACCACTGGGAGATGGTCTCGCGGTCCATGCGCGGCCACTTCTGCAGCCAGCCCTCGGAGTACGCGTCGGAGGACAGCTTGAAGAGGTTGTGCAGACCGGTGCTGTTCGCCGCCCACATCGTCTTGTGGGTGTAACCGCCGGAACCGGAGATGTCGTCGCGCTTCTGGTGCGGCTGACCCCACTTGATCTTCCGCTTGTTGCGCCGGGACTCAGGGGCGACGTACGCCTCGATGCCGATGATCGGCGTGACGCCCGCCTTCTGCGCCGTGTGGAAGAAGTCGTACGCCCCGTGCAGGTTGCCGTGGTCGGACATCGCGATGTGCGACATCCCCATCTCGTTGCACGCGTCGAACATGTCTTTCAGCCGCGCGGCACCGTCCAGCATGGAGTACTGCGTGTGGACGTGGAGGTGCGTAAAGGGCGGCTTGGTCACGGCGGGGGCCTCCGGTGCGGCAGGTAGGTGGCGGGGCGTCTGACGGGTGGGCCGAACAGGATCCAGCAGGTGGGTGCGGCAGGATCGGTCGGCCCGGTGGAACGGGATCGGGCGGCTCGGTGGAACAGGATCGGGCGGCTCGGTGAAGCAGGTCCGAAGTCTACTTCGCACCACTGACAAACCCGGGGCTCCCGAGGAGCACCCGGACCCCGGGCACTCAGGGGTACGGTCATGCGTTGGACAGGTCGCGGGACCCTTCCCCCACCCGTCCCACATGCCCAGTACGCGCAGTCACGTCATGCACCAGGAGGCCCCGGCAATGTCGGTTCCGCAGACAGATGCCGCCCAGCGCGGCGAGCAGATTCTCGCCGTGTTCGACACCGCTTTCGGGCAGCTGCTCGCCGCCGACCCGGCCGCGTTCCGGGTCAAGTTCCGGAAGATGGCCGCCTCCGCGTTCGCCTTCTACCGGGGCACGGCCTCCCTGTTCTACGCCGACCAGGAGCGTGAGCAGCACGCGGGCCCCTACCTGGACGAGCGGACCAGCCGGGTGTGGATCCACGGCGACCTGCACGCCGAGAACTTCGGCACGTACATGGACGCCGAGGGCCGCCTGATCTTCAACGTCAACGACTTCGACGAGGCGTACGTCGGCCCGTTCCTCTGGGACCTCAAGCGCTTCGCCGCCTCGGTCGCGCTGATCGGCTACCAGAAGGCGCTCGGCGACGAGCAGATCGGCGAACTGGTCGGGGTGTACGCCGCCGCCTACCGCGAGCGCATCCACCAGCTCGCCACCGGCGCCAAGAACGACGAGGTGCCGCCCTTCACCCTGGACACCGCCGAGGGCCCGCTGCTCGAAGCGCTGCGCTCGGCCCGCTCGCTGACCCGGTTCTCGCTGCTCGACTCGATGACCGAGATCCGTGACTTCGAGCGCCGCTTCACCTCCGGTGGCGGCTCCATCGACCTGGACGCGGCCACCCGCTACAAGGTGCTCGCCGCCTTCGACGGCTACCTGGAGACGCTGCCCGAGTCCTCGCTGACCCGCCCCGACTCGTACCGGGTGAAGGACGTCGTCGGGCGGCGCGGCATCGGCATCGGCTCGGCCGGCCTGCCCTCGTACAACATCCTGCTCGAAGGCAACAGCGACGCCCTTGAGAACGACGTGATCATCTACATGAAGCAGGGCCAGACCCCGGCGGTCTCCCGGCACATCACCGACCGCGCCGTCCGCGACTACTTCCAGCACGAGGGCCACCGCACGGTGATCTCCCAGCGCGCCCTCCAGGTGAACGCCGACCCGTGGCTCGGCTGGACCGAACTGGACGGGCAGGGGCAGCTGGTCGCCGAGGTCTCGCCGTACGCCGTGGACCTGGACTGGTCGGACATCGACGAGCCGGAGGAGTTCGCGGCGGTGATCGCGGACCTCGGCCGGGCGACCGCCACCATGCACGCGGCCGCCGACGACGAGAGCGGCCACTCGCTGGTCCCCTTCTCCACCGAGCGCGCCATCGACGCGGCCATCGCCGCCGACGAGGACGGCTTCGCCCGGATCCTCGTCGAGTTCGCGCACGAGTACGGTGCACGGGCCCGCCAGGACCACCAGATCTTCGTGGACCTCTTCCGCAACGGCCGGATCCCGGGGCTCTGACCCCACGGGGCCCACGGGGGAAAAATCACAGCTCCCCATCCGTTCCGGGTGTGGACAAGGGCTCTTATCAGGCCCCGACAAGGCCCCGTGACACACTCGACCCGATGGGCATATCCAGGACTCCGCTGAGAACCCTGCGGGCAGCACTCTTCACGACCCTCGTCGTGACGCTGTCCGTGGGTTCGCACGTGCTGCTGTCCGGAGCCCCGCTGCCACCGGTCACGGTCCTCGCCCTCGGCGCCGCCGTGTTCCTGCTGGCCTACGCACTGGCGGGACGGGAGCGCGGCTTCGGCCGCATCGCCACCCTGCTGGTGCCGCTGGAACTGGCGGCGGACACCCTCTTCACCACCGGACAGCATGTCTGTTACGGCCCGTCCGGCGGGCCCGTCGCCGGTGCGCTCCGCTTCTTCGGGGTGGACGTGCTCTGCGGCGGGCCCCCGGTCGGCGCCCCCTTCGTCCACACCGGTGACCGTCTCACCGGGCTGCTCGCCTCGCCGGACCCCGCGCTCCCGTGGCTGCTGCTCGGGGCGCATCTGTCGGTCGGGCTGCTGGCCGCCGCCTGGCTGCGGCGCGGCGAGGCGGCCCTGGCGGGTCTGCTGCGTACGGCGGCCCTGTCCGCCTTCCGGCCGCTGCTGCTCGCGGTGGCCTCGACGGCGGGTTTCCGTGCGGTACGCGGCCCCGGCCACCGGCCCACCGCGCCGCGCCACACCGCCGAGGCCCTGCGCACCCGGCATCTCGTGCACTCCGTGGGACGGCGTGGGCCGCCCGCCGCCGGGCTCGTACTCGCCTCCTGAGGCCCTGTCGGGCCGACAGGTCCCACCACTTTTTTCAGTACCCACGGAGTTGGAACGATCATGAGCGCACGCAACAACCAGGCGAACAAGCAGGCGGCCCGCGAGCGGCTGCGCGCCGAGCGCGAGCGGCAGGCGAAGAAGGACAGGAGCAAGCGGCAGCTGATCGTCGCGGGTTCCGTCGTGGGCGTGCTCGCGATAGCCGGCGGCGTCGGCTACTTCGTCGTCCAGGCCAACAAGCCCAAGGCCTGGGAGGCCGCGGAGACCGCCTCGGTCACCAAGCCCGCGAACACCACGGGCGACAACGGCACCACGGTCGTCGTCGGCAAGGCCGGCGCCAAGAAGACCCTGGAGCTGTACGAGGACCCGCGCTGCCCGATCTGCTCGACTTTCGAGCAAGCCAACGGCGAGCAGATCAGGAAGGACATGGAAGCTGGCAAGTACAAGGTCCAGTTCATCGGGGCAACCTTCCTCGACGGGGACGATATGAGCCAAGGCACTATCGGCGCGCGCGGCAGCGGCTCGAAGAACGCCCTATCCGCGCTGGGTGCCGCACTGAACGTCAGCCCGGATGCATTCCTTGATTTCAAGACGGCGCTGTACGCCAAGGAGAACCACCCCGACGAGGCAGTGGACAAGTTCGCGGACGACCAGTACCTCATCAAGATCGGCAACAAGGTCCCGTCACTCAAGGACAACAAGAAGTTCCAGGACGCAGTCGAGAAGGGCACTTTCGATAGCTGGGCCCTGGAGATGTCCCGAAAGTTCGCCAAGAGCGAGGTCCGTGGCACCCCGACCATGAAGATGGATGGCAAGCCAGTCGTCAAGGAAGGTTCGGAGAACGCTCCGATAGCTCCAGCAGACTTCGGCGTAGCCATGGAAAAGGCGCTCAAGGGCTAACGGCTTGGTGCGCGGTAACGATCGGGCCTCTGGCCGGAAATGAAGCAGGCCGTGCGGTTGGGTGATGTTGTGACGCGTTACCTGGGCCGCACGGCCTTGTCCAAGCGTGTCTTCACCGGGCTCCAGCCGAGACGACTCGGCAAACTCATCATCGAGTTGACCGGTGTGTGGATGGCCGCTGAGGAATCCCGACTGCACGAACGCCAGGGCTCTTGCAAGGTCGAGTCGATCTTGTATCGCTGCTGGTCAGGTGAGGTGTGACCGAACGGGGCTAAAGCTCCGTTGAAGCAAGTGACCCACCAAGTCCCTTGCACACAAGGGTGTCATGCTTGCGCAGGTACACCAGGGCGACCAGCGCACGCTGGTGCGGAGGGAGCTTGCAACGACGCTCACCCTCACGGGTGACGATGAGCATGGTGACCCACTCGACCAGAGCATGAGGCAGGTCGAGTACGGCAGGATAGGGAACCAACGGGGCTCCTGAGCCAGCGAGTTGAGACGTCGAACACCTCCCTCAACGGTACGGGAGCCTCGTGCGTTGCGGGCACCTCCACCGTCACTCAATCAGTGGCCACCCTGAAAATGCTCACTGATCGGACGGGTCTGCCCATATCCGTCGGCATCTCCGGGGCCAACCTGCACGACAACCAGGCCCTGGTCCCTCTCGTGAAGGGCATCCCACCGATACCCGGGGCACGGACGCCGGGAAGAAGATCGTGGGCCGCAAGCGCAGCATCGTCGTTGACACGCTCGGTCTGTTATTGGTGGTCATCGTGACCGCCGCCAGCGCCTCGGACAACGAGGCCAGCAAGCGACTTCTCACCCAGCTCGCCGCCGACCACCCCACGATCACCAAGGCATGGGTCGACACCGGCTACAAGACCAAGGCCATCGAGCACGGCGCCGCCCTCGGTATCGATGTCGACGTAGCCCCACGGAACGAGCAGGTCAAAGGCTTCTCGGTGATCCCCAGGCACTGGGTCGTCGAGCGGAGTTTCGGATGGATCATGATGCACCGCCGACTCGCCCGCGACTACGAGACCAAACCCGCGCACTCCGAGAGCATGATCCGCCTCGCGATGATCTCGAACCTCGCGAAACGAGCAACCGGTGAAACACCCATAAACTGGCACAACTCATGAACTATCCGGTTTTTAACCGGAATGTCTTCTAAGGAATGCAGTCCCCACAAGGGGGCTGACCGAGTGCCGAACGCCAGCGGCTTCGCGAGGAGTTACGGCTCAAGGCGGCCTGGTGAGGCAGCCGTACCGAGGGAGCCGCGTCACCGGATGTGCCATAGGTCGTGTTGGATGCGATAGACGAGGTGTTCGGGGGTACTGAAGGCGACGTTACAGAGGCAGCCTCGCCGCAGGAAGAACCCGCGGCCCACCTGACCATCATTCCCCTAATCAAAAGCACGGCAGCACGATTTCAACCTCAGCAACAGAAACGCAGCGGGCGGAGCACAATTGGACATTCCACCCACTGCGTTATTGCATCCCTATTCCGTAAAGAAGCTCAATCGGGTGCTGCATACACGCAACCCAAGTTTGGAGCATTACGGAGTCGAGTAAATTCTTGCTATCCGACGATCTTCCATTGCTGGTAATTCCCACCGTTGCTTGGACTGGTATAGACGGCCCCGGCGCTGTTCGAGTCCAGGTAGCGGCCGGTCGCTACGTTCTGGTAGCGCCACCCCGCGCTCGAGTACTGCTCACGCCACTGCTGGTACTTCCCCCAGTTGCACCTCAGGTAGTAAACCTTGCCAGCAGCATTGGAGTCCAGGCAGAGGTTGTCTGTTTCCGCCTTGACGAAGGAACGGGTGCCTCCCTGGGTACCCGTGAGTCGCCAGCGATCCGCACCAAAATCGCTGGAGGGTCCGCATTTTCCCGCGCTGACACCTGACGAAGTGGTTATCAGGCATTTCCCAGTGGCTACGTTCTTACGAGCAGTTGTCCCCGCGGCGGAAGCCGGCGAGGCCATGCTGGCCGTAAGGGCTGACGTGGCAAGCAGGACAAGCGCGCCTCGGGTCATGGAAGTGCGATTCAGCATTATTCCCCCAATGCAATAGACGTGGAACTTGCTCGACAATCCGGAGGGGTCCTGAGTCTCCACTGTCGACGCATTCGAACCTAGCCAGCAAGTTGATCTCATGAAAGGGATATCCGGCCTTGAGTGATTCAGTGCGCACCTTGGCCTAAATTCTCAGAAATAAGAATCTCGAAAATTAAGGAATCTACACCATAAGGCCAGCTTTCTATAAAAGTCGGACATTGTGCGATTGACCTCTTTTGACTGGGGCGGTAAAAGCGATATGGGAGCCATGTCGAGTGAACCCCGTCACTATTGCTAAGTTCACGCGCGGCGGGCGTGAAATTGTGAGCCGTTTACTCGGCGACGCGGGATGGCTGGTTGGGAACATTGGAACTGGACATTCCGAGGCTGAAAACTGCCTTCCTGAGATAGCATCCGGCCATCAGGCATCTCTGACCGGCCTTGGGTAACTTGGCGCCACAGCGATGTTCGGAAGATCTGTTTTGCGCAGCTTCAGATCCACACCCATTGAGCCCTTGGACTTCCTACGGGAGCCTCGCCTCGGCATGCGCGAGCACGCTGACGTGCGGCTCATGCAGGAGGCGCATGCCGAGCAGATGCCGTCTCCATCACATCCTGACGCTGGAGGGGCACCGCTTCGTGCCCCTCCGCCAGAAGTCGCGGAACGCCGTCGATCTCGAGCCTCCCCCGGACCCGTGCGGGAGGGGGAGGCTGCACCATCTGCCATGAGGGGTGCGCAACTTGAGGTACATCCGGGTGGCTGGGCACCCTGGGCCAGAAGAGAGGGATTGCCCCAGCGGATGAGAAGCTGGGGTCAGCCCGTGAACTGGGCGTGAGAAGAGGAAGCATGAACCAACTGAATGGCGGCTGGGCCGATGGGCCTGCCTCGGCAAGCCGTGGGTCAGATCTGCCGGAAGACAAGGCTGGTCTGGCGCGCTGGACAGGAACAGACCAACAGGGTGAGCGAGGGGGCACGCAGCCCATACATCTGGCAGATGACGACACCATGAGGCTCTCAGCGGTTGTAGCCGATGCGGAGAACGCTAGCTACAAGGAGGCTTCAGGTAGGGCGAGTAAAGGCAACCCGGTGAGCAAATTGCTCAGGTCTAGCGCACTTATGGCGGCCGGCACCATGGTGTCCCGGCTCACCGGATTCCTTCGAACGCTAGTCATGGCAACCGCAATCGGAGTTGGAACGCTCAACGACTCTTACCAGGTAGCGAACGTATTGCCGACAATGATCTATGTTTTGATCGGCGGTGGCGCACTTAATGCAGTATTTATCCCGCAGCTCGTCAGAGCTATGAAAAATGACGAAGACGGCGGAGAATCGTACGCTAACCGGCTCCTAACCATTGTGGCTTCCCTATTGGCGTTGGTGACAGTCATCTGCGTAATCGCCGCGCCATATTTGATTCGCTTGATGTCTACCGAGCTTGCCTCGGATGAGCGTAAGCTTGAGCTTACGGTCGCCTTTGCGCGTTACTGCATTCCAACAATGTTCTTTATGGGGCTACATGTGGTTCTTGGGCAAATCCTGAACGCCCGAGGTAAATTCGGCGCCATGATGTGGACGCCAGTCCTTAATAATATCATCGTCATCGCAACTTTTGTCGGCTTCATTTGGGCATTCGGCTCCTACGATGGAACTCAATCCAACTCAATCACCGTGGAAGGAGTGCGGCTTCTTGGGATTGGGACCCTCCTTGGTCTTGCAGTGCAAGCTCTTTCAATGTTTCCATACTTGCGTGAAGCCGGTTTCCGGATCCGCCCTCGGTTTGATTGGAAGGGTCATGGTCTCGGCAAAGCGGCCGGATTGGCAAAATGGACCTTCCTCTTCGTCCTTGCCAACCAGGTCGGGATGATCATTGTCACCCAACTGGCTACGCGCGCAGGGGCCGAAGCAGAACTAGCAGGTGAAGCCGGAACCGGTATCACCGCCTATAACTACGCATTGTTGCTTTGGCAGATGCCACAGGCGATCATCACTGTCTCTTTGATGGCGGCAATCCTTCCAAGAATATCTCGCTCCGCCCATGATGGCGACGATTCCGCTGTTCGGGGTGATATCACTTACGGATTGCGTACGTCGGCAGTCGCAATTGTCCCATCGGCTTTCATTTTCCTCACCCTCGGCATCCCTATAGCAACACTTTTGTATGCTGGCTCCGGTCCAGGTGCACGGAACATCGGAATTACCTTGATGGCCTTTGGGTTGGGGCTTATTCCATATTCCATGCAATATGTGGTACTCAGGGGTTTCTATGCTTACGAGGATACTCGCACGCCCTTCTATAACACTGTGATCGTCGCACTGGTTAATGCGTTGTCGGCGGCGCTCTGCTTCGCCTTTCTCCCATCCCGATGGGTAGTTTCCGGTATGGCTGCCGGATACGGTGTGGCTTACGCAGTCGGCGTACGTGTTGCCTGGGCGCGCTTGAAGTCACGCTTGGGCGGGAATCTGGAAGGTGCCCGAGTCACGCGAACCTATGTGCGGCTAACAATGGCTTGCGTGCCCGCTGCAATTGCTGGGGGGAGCGCCGCCTTCTGGTTCTTCAGATCTACCGGTAACGGCGCGCTGGGATCCCTTGCTGCTCTGACCATCGGGTTGACGGCGTTTCTTCTTACGTTTGTCCTCGCAGCTAAGCGTTTGCGTGTAGAAGAGCTGACTGCATTGTTCGGCATGATAAGAAGTCGTTTGCCGTGAGATTAGGGATCAGTTACGGGACAATCCTTAACTGACAGTCCTTCACAGAGCGTTTTCAGCGTTGCTGCTCCAGGGTGAGGACGGCCTTGGCGATTGACGTCATTCGATTCGGGCTGCAGCGGGCTCTGCGGAAGATGCGCCAGGACTTGAGCCGGGCCGCGCCCCGTTCGACCGGTGCCCTGGCCTGGGCGAGAGTGCGATTGACGGTGCGCTCGGTTGCGGTCAGTTCCCCACCGGGCGGACGCTTCTTCCCGGTGGTCACCCACGGTCCGGCACCTTGGTAGGCGCGGTCAGCGAGTACGGGAACCCCTGCCGGGTGCAGATCCGGAAGATGTGGTGGGTGCGGGCCACGGTCAGGTCGTGGCACCGGCCGGGCAGCGCCAGCGAGATCCACAGCACCTTCCCCGTCGGGTCGGTGACGACCTGCACGTTCACGCCGTGACGGCGGTGCTTGTGGGAATAATCGGCCCTGCTGTCGCCGACGCGGTCGCACTCCGCGAGGGCGCCGTCAAGCAGGACGTAGTCCGGATCGTTCGTACGCAGAATCTTCAGCAGACCCGGTGCCCGCCCGTCGGGTGACGCGGCAGCGGATGACTTGCGGTCCCTGGAGTCGTCGATGACCAGCATGCCCTCCTTGTGCGGGGCAGTGGTTGGATCGGCGCAGCAGCACAAGCCGCCGGTCGTTGATCTCCTCGGCGTTCCAGGAGGACTTCGAGAGGAAGAACTGTAGCCGCTGCACGGCCGCGTCCTTCGATCCGACGACCGGCTCCGCGCCGGCCAGGCAGGTCAGCGTCTTATTGCGGTCGCGCGGAGCCAGCAGCCCGGTGAGGTACTCACGGAAACCATGCCGCTGGGCGACATGCGCGAAGAGGCCGTCAAACGACGCGGCGTACGCCTCCAACGGTTCCGGCGCGGGCAGGCACGGCTGCGGCTTGGTCATTACCGGCACTTCTCTCACGAGGGAATCCCTCACCGGAGCACCTGCCCGCACCCCCACCTTGGTCTAACGGACTACCGGTACTTACCCTTGATGGCCAGGTCAAACTGTTCGATAGTCACGGGCGCCGCCCTTCCATCAGGGCCAGTAATTTTCCTTCCATCCAATAGCAAAGTCGGAGTTCCTTGAATATCACCAGCATCGGCTGGGAATGTTCGTGACATTTCGAGAGCCCATTTATCGTAAGTTCCACGAACTACGTCATTCCTGAATTCAGCATTCCCTTTTAGAGGCTGTCTCACGTGGTGCTTCAGCTACTCGACCGTACTCGTGAGAAATGCATGAAACTCGGTGGCAAGGTTTCGCATCTCCTCGCCGGCGGC